>CAXHCA010000005.1:0-95574 GCA_964015035.1 uncultured Saprospiraceae bacterium | reverse complement strand
ATGAGATGTCGTCTCGTGGGCTCGGAGATGTGTATAAGAGACAGATTAAGAGAGCGATATCAACTAGGAGAGTGTCTAAATCGGGTGTTTCGTAGCTTTTTATTTAAAGAATTAAATTACAATCGTTCAACAGATCAAGAGAAGGCTATTACCCTTTTAGCTAAACTACACAAGACTAGCCGTTTCCCAATCCTTCCTTACTTCTATGAACTCACCGCAGGAGAAATCCATCGCCCCAAAGAACATTTAGTACTAAGTACATGGCAATCCAAAGAAAATGAAATAAAATTAAGCGACGTTACCGGACAGAAAAACCAATCCTCGGCAGTCGTGTTTGTCATATTAACTTTAAGGCCAATGTGGAGGATATTTCCAGAATTGGAATTCCTGAAAAATGCGAAAGCAGAACATTTGCACCGGAATCTATCTGATGAAGCTTATATTCATATTTTTCGACTACGAGAATTTTTTTCAATATTGGCCCGGCCAATTATTGATCAGCTGTTCTACGGCCAACTCATCCGTCGAGAAATTAGTCGGCACAATTTCATGGAATACATCAAGGCTTTTAGCCATGAATTGTCGAAAATCACTGACAATATCTTTGAGCGCTCAAATTTAAAGGTCTCCGATATCTTCAAAGAAAAAGCAGATGATTTTGCAGAATTTACATCCTCTTTATTTCCATCAGGTACCAATTATGACAAACAAAAGATCTTAAATTGGAATATCATCCATACTCCAGATATTTTTAATGTCTGGTCTTTATTGCTCCGAGTATGGTCTGGCCGTAGGGAGGAACATATTTTCCCTATTAAAGATTTTTCATTGCAAAAATTAATTGAAAAAAGTGCCAGCCTGGCCTGTACCATGCACATTGGGGAGGAATTCAAGGGAGCATCTAAGCCCCGAGCTATTGATCAAATTATGATTTATGAGGACGCATTTCATCGTGCAGTCAATGATAAAACCCGAGAAATCAACTTAGCTTTCGACACCCGCTTCAGCAATGTTCACCCGGATAGTATCCAATTAAAAAACGCGCAAAAAAACGATGACTTAGTATGGGAACAAAACACATTACTTAGATTACTTTTAGCTTGCCTTACCAACATTTTCGAACACGCGACCGGCCCTTTTTATTGTCGGTTGGAAAGAGGAAAGGATAAAGCTGAATTAAATTTTCTCCGATTCGTATTTGTCAATCCTGCAAACTATCAAGAGGTAAACAAAAAGGCAAAAGAAAGCCTTGGCACTAAACCTGTTTTAGAAAGTTGTATCGAACACTTGCATGGTGTTTTGGAAAATTTCGGAGGATTTGATGTTGCAAACGAACCCGTCCGAATGCGAAAGGAGAAGTGGCTGCAAGTTGTTCAACTTAAGGAGGAAGAAGACCTCTGGGAAACCAGTTTCCGCATACCTTTTGATGACCTATTTCAAAACATCTAAACTCCAACTTCATGACAAAATTGCCTTTACCTTTAAAAAAGGTTTCCACGAACATTATAAAAACCAGAGCAATGAAAAAGAAAATTCGAAAATGGATCCTCATTGAGGATGATCAAGAGAAAGCCAGGATATTGATTGGCTATATTTTACAATTGTTTTCCTCCGAAGAAGTTTGGTGGCTTTGGCCGGTAAAAAAAGTCCCCTTTAATCCCTTTTTCATTTCCAGTCGCGAACTGAATGGCGATGCTATATACACTGTTGACGACTTTGTTTGCCCCAAGGACTGCAATAAACAGATAAGTGGAAGAATCAAGTTCATTCCTTGTACCACCCGACCGGAGTTCTTCCAATCGCTCCGCGGAGCGACATCAGAAAAAGTCATATTTCTGGTAGATGTGGAGTTGCCTACTTTGGGCAGTACTTCTGAGTTGGATGCGGAGCTTGCCGAATACTTAAAGAACTATTTGCTGTCGGAAAAGTCTTATCAAGGCATTGTTACTATCATAACCGGGCGTGCGCATCCAGCAGCAACCAAGCAGGTCATTAAAGAAGGGGATTCCAGAATTCTCACTTCCGGAGAATGGGCTTTTCAAAATAACAAGGTCAACGACTGCCACGAGGTGATTATCCAAAGTGATGCCCAATGGAAGAAACACTTTGAAAAAAACCATTTTACATTGCAGGATTTCTTTGAAAACATGGCTCAATTTGATCAACATGAAACCCATAACTGGGAAAACGACACCCCGTCAAAATTGGATTATTACATAGAAAAAAAACGGTGGAATACCGAGTGGAATATGCCCATTCAATTGGGGTTTTTAATCAAATTATTAAATTATGATCCGCAGGAATTTGTCGAGACTTTCGAACTAAAAAATGAACACGGCTTTTTTGCCAATGGAAGCAGCATTTGTGAATGCCTCAAGATTATGGGCACAAAAGCAAAGGATAATCAAGAGGGGAGTAGCGAAGGGAGCCGTAGCTTCAGCCTGCTGGCTGTTTTATTTTTTGCCTGGGCGGCCTATCGACAAACCTTTGCTACAGAAGAGGATCGAGCAGATGAAAAATTCATAGAAGCCATAAAAGGCATTGGATACAACAACCAAATTGCCCGCTATTCGATGATCACCCCCCCACAAAGCAATGCGTCTTTACGTAAAACAGGCCAGGCTTTGTTTAATATGATGACTCATGTTTTCAAATCCACCCGCCCCCAAGACCGCGGGGAGGATTTGCTCCGAAGATTAAAGCTGAATAAAGATGGTCTGGCTTTTCATTTGGATATATACCCCGATGGGTTATTTCATAAAATGCAATTAGAATATGGGAAACGCTATTTAAATCATAAAAATCAAGGCGGCGGCGATACCAGTCGCAAAATATTTGATTATATTGATCGAGCGAACTATTGCGATGCCCCTCAAAGAGATCGGGAACCCTTTTGGGGACCGCCTTTTAGCTTAAACATTCATGCAGCAGGAGATGAAAATGAAAACGGAATCATCCTCAGGTTTGGGCGAAGTATTGCCTAACGTAATTATTGTAGATGGAAATCAAGGTCCTCGCCGTAAAGCACTGGTGAAGGCACTACGCCCTTATGCCAAAATCTACCTATTCAATTGCAAGGATAAACTCATTGAAAGTGATGAAATAGAAAAAGGCATCTGGGAAAAAATCCCTGATCAAAATATGATTTTCGATCTAACACTCATCCATGGAGGGGATATTGACATGATGCCCCTAGTACGCAGTAAAATGCGTATATGGTATAGTGGAGGGGAAGGCAATGACCCCAGAGTGCCCCAAGATGAATTGCAAATTCAAAGAAGTATTATGGGAAACTCTGGTGCCTTAAATGCTCAGGAATCACAGGACTTAATTCAATTTGCAATAAAAGGAGGAAATCCACCCCGTTTTTTATGTTCTCCTCACTACAGCGCTGAGCTGGAATTTTTGACAGATGTTTTTCACGATATTTTGCTCGCTCCCAAAAAAGACTTTGACTGGAATAAATTCTTTCAAGAAAATGATAACAAATTCATAAGATATGGGCAACCGTGGTCAAATTTCAAAGCAATGGTTAAAGAAATGGTCAAAAATGACACCCCACCAATTGGCATGGATAATGAACAATACAATCAGGCTTTAAAAAAGCTATCAGCTGTGATTTTCAAATAGTCGTATGTATGGACCAAGTGTTACTCATTTGTACTAATCAATACCTTGATACCTTCAAAAAAATTATAGATGTCATTAGTCAAGCATCCAAAACCACACTAATCACAAATGAAAAAGAACTCTCTCTACTGTTAAAAGAAAACAAGATAAAACAATACAACCTTTGCATAATACAGCCGGAGCTTACCTGGCAAGATTGGTATCCTACACAATACAGAGGTTTCCGGATAGCAAAGGTTTTGCGGAGACATGGCTTGGTGGCCTATATCTATTTCCCCACCTTGCAACCACCCAGTCATTTTTACTTTAATGATCCTCAGTTCTCTCTTTTGCGGGCCAGTATGTTCCACAAAGTAGTAACCCTTCCAATTACAAAAGAAAACAAGAAGGAAATTGTCGCCGGTAAATTAACGCCGGAGCAATGGGAAGACATTAATATGAGTCTATTAAGCATCAGAGCCCTGGTACGATCACTGATGCATGATTTTAAAAATGAACTTTATGGATTGACAAAAATCTCTCATGAAAAGAAATTGAAACACGTTTCTCAAATCAGTCGGCAATACTTTGCAAATTTGGAAGAAATTTTACCCGAAGAAAAAGGCCAACTTGAGCGAATCCACCAAGCACTAAGATTACTCTTTAAGAAAAACATTGAGGAAGAAAAGAAACCGCTTTATGAAGTAGTGGAAGAACTCGCACCGGAAATTATTAACTTGGCTCCTTACGATGAAGAGGATGAAGCTAATCAGCCCAAGTTACTTACCCCCTGGAAAGTCCTGCTTGTGGAAGATGAGCCTCCCGTAGCAGCTATTTTTGTTGCCGCATTTAAACGCAATAACATCCAATATGTCACGACTACTTCCGGGAAAGAAGTATTAGAACTTTTAAAAGAAGATAGCGGTGTAAATCACTTTACCGCATTAGTTTGTGATATCCGCTTAAAAGAACCTGATTCTGAAATATGGCAACCTTATCAGGGATATGATCTAATCAGAGAAATCCGGACTGGATACTCGAATCAAATTGCCCTTTTTTCCGTTACTTCTGCAAAAAGCCTACTGGTTCATCTGGCTCGAAATTTCCAGGGCAATATTTCTATTGAATATAAAAATGATATATTGAGTTCCGATGGCGCCTTAAACCTGTTCTGCCGGAAAATCAGAGAAGCAGGCGACGATTTTTTCTTTAGAGCGCGTAGTAGACCTAATCTATCCGCTTGGAATAAACCAACCAAACGCTTCTTTAAGCCTCTCGCTGACTTCTATAGAATCCACCTGTTCGCACTAGATTATCGCACGACCGAAGACAACATCAATCAGCAAACTTCTGAATTTGTGACTCACTGCATCGAAGGAACTAGTCCCAGAGAAGAAACCGGCTTCACCATCACGATCAAAGATACTGCCGGGCAAACCGAAGAGGATCATCTGGCAAAGTTCCGATATTTCATTTTACTGGGCAGGAGAATAGCTTTAAGCCTCTTTTACAAGGGGTATTCAGAAGATGAGATCTATGATTGGATGCAGCCTAATGCCGCCAATAGTAATAGCAAAGCCAGCAAAGACCAGTTATTTAAAACAACACTTGCCATTTCCTTCCAAAAAGACTTACCTCAATTAGAAAAAATCGAAAAAGGATTGTACCTCAACGCTCATCTGCTCCTAGAGGAATTGATCTATCTCCAGGACGTTCAGCAGGTCGATTTTGACCTCGAAAAGCTGCGATTAACCCTTCGTGACCGAGATATTGTTTGGTACATTTTGAGTGATGCCCGCTATACCCTCGAGCATAGAAGTCAATCGCTTCCACCCAAATTTGCTGACCATTGGCAAACCCTTTCAAAATTGGAAAATAACGCCTTGGCCATTTCCTCCATCAAAGAAGCCAAAAGTATGCTGGCGCTCATCAAGGATTTAGCGGTTGCTACAAAAAACTGGAAACTAATCAAGGAAATGATCAAAGATCAACTGGGTGATGTAGAGAGTGAAATTTTAAGAAATTATCTGGAAGGAAGCCTCCTGTAAAATGGACTCAATCGCTGAAATAAACCTTCACACTCAATACCGCCCCCCCCACGCCCCAACCAATTTCCTCCTTTTTTTGTTCCATTTCTAAAAGCACACTCATGACCATTAAGCCAACTGACATCAAGGTAATCAACAACCCGGAGCGGAAACGCTTTGAAGTGACCATTGACCAATTTACCGCGGTAGCCGAATATATTGCGCTCAAAAAAAGCATCATCTTTACCCACACAGAAGTGCCGCCAGCACTGGAAGGACAGGGCATTGGTGCCCAGCTGGCTAAGACGGCCCTCGAATTTGCCAAGGCGGAAGGTTTGGAAGTGACGCCCCTTTGTCCGTATATTGCTGCATATATTAAGCGACATCCTGAATACCTCCCTTTGGTCAAAAAGGGTATCAACATTAAATAATTTTATGCAACGCATTTCCCTGATTGCGGCAATGAGCGAGAACCGGGTGATTGGTAACCACAATCACTTGCCATGGCATTTGCCGGATGATTGGAAAAATTTTCGGGAGGTGACGGCCGGAAAAGCATTTATCATGGGCAGGAAAAGCTACCAGGCAGAGGATGCGTTGATCTCTAATTACCGCAATATTATTGTCACCTCTAAAAAAGAACTGGAACTGTGTGACCACTGCGAGCTGGCAAAAACACTGGATGAGGCTTTCGCCAAACTGAAGGATGAAAAAGAGTTTTTTATCCTGGGTGGAGGCTCGATCTTCGAACAAACGATCGACAAAGCTAATTACCTGTATCTGACCATTGTACACCATACCTTCAGCGGGGATGCCTTCTTCCCGCCAATCAATTGGAATGTTTGGAAAAAAGTAAAATCTGATTACCACGAAGCAGACGCCCAACACGCCTTCGCCTTTTCACTGAATGAATACGAAAGGAAAGCCTAAGTGCTTGTTTGGAGCTTGCTCCTGCTGAAAACCAACATTTTAGGAACCTGGCGTTGAGCTAAAATATTCACCTCTGCTCTCAGCCGAGACTCATATTTGACCTCTTAGCCAAAACCCTAATCTGCTGATTTTCAAATAGAATCCACTACAAACATGCTCCAAAGTAATCGAATACCGCTATAAACGCGGGCTTTTTTACCAACTAGCACCGCCACCGCCGCCACCAGAGGAACCACCACCCCAACCGCCGCCGCCACCGCTGCCACCACCAGATCCTCCACCGGAAGAGGATATCCGCGGAATGGTAATGCGCTGCCGATGCATGTAATTGCAGTTCTTGCACTCGTGCAACCGTTCTTTTTCACCGGTACTGTATTGGGTAGCGTGACGCAAGGTTCTCGTCTGCGCGTGATGATAGGTCTTGAATTTACATTTTGGACAGGTGGAATATTGGCTAAAGCGCTTTTTGTAAGGCAAAATGACGATGTCTTCCAAGTCTTCCGTCACCCAAACATCATAATCAACGGAACCAACCATCTCTTCGGCTATCTGGCCTTTATCCAAATAGTCATCCTCTTCGGCTTCAGTTAGTTTACGCATCGGCTGGCCATTAACTTTGCTGAAACGCGGTTGATTTCGGAGTCGATTCAAGACCATTTTCACTCCAAAATAGATCAACAGATAAGGAAGCGGGAAGAGAATAATGAAGATGAAGCTATGCACGTAGCGCACATGGCGATACTTGTCGTACAATTCTTCTTTATTGGCAAGGGTTACGGTGATCCAAACGACTACTCCAAGGCCAAAAAGCAGGGCAATCACTCCATACCAATAGATCCAAGGCGGGATTTTGAGACCAAAGAAAGGATAATATTTGGGCTCCGATTCGGCTTTAATCTCGGCCAACACTTCGGGGTTTTCCAACAGGGTCTTCACCCGGGCAATGGCGGCCACCACGCCGGCGCCGTAGTTACCTGCTTGAAATTGGGGGATTAATTCCTCCATCAAAATCCGGTAGCAGATGATATCGGGTAACACGGCCTCCATACCGTAACCAGTTTCAAATTCAGTCCGCCGCTGGTCCATCACTACCAGCAATAACAAGCCATTGTCCTTTCCCGATTGGCCAATGCCCCACCGCTGAAACAAACGGGTGGCAAAATCTTTTGGTACTTCCTGGCCGATGGATGGCAAGATTACCACCGCCACTTGAGCCGTGGAATTTCCCTCCAAGCTACCAATCATCTGATTGAGCTGCTGCACCTCTCCCGGTTGCAAATAATTGGCCGGATCGCTGACGTAACCGCCGCCGTTCTGCTTGGGATCCGGAACCGTTTCCGGGGTATAACTGGTTTGGCCCATCAAGCTGACCGTAAATACCGCCAACATGCAAAGCCATAAGGTCTTTTTCATTGGGGAAAGATAAGGAAAACAGGGAATAAATCGAAGTAGTTTAGCGGAGACGGTTTAGGCGAAGAAGACGAGGGAGGCAGTTTAGAAAGATTAAGTATGTAGCATTAAAAAAATGGCGTATATAAAGGACATAAGCTGGCGGGGTTGGTTCAGGGCCCGTTTGGAGGTAGTCCCTGAAGTATATTCGGGCAAGCTATTCAGTCCCGGTAAAACTGGGATTTGGAACCTCTTTTTGGCTATTTTTGAGTACATCTCGGCTGAGCCGAGATGTACTCAAAAATGAGCCTTGGGAGAACCCCAAACCTGCAATTTTCGCTGCTAAAGCACCATCTCCAAACATGCATTCAATTTTTTGGTTAGGCATTTTTTCAGTTGAAAAAATGTTGTTCCGTCGATTTTTTTTGGCATTTCTTCGGCAATTGCTCAATTTGGGGTATTCTTTAATTCAAACCATAATAAACAATGAACGCACACGAGATCGATTATCAGATCTATGGAGAAGAAATGCAATTTGTAGAAGTTGAACTCGACCCTTATGAGACGGTCATTGCCGAAGCCAGTTCCTTTATGATGATGGACGATGGTGTGGAAATGAAAACCATCTTTGGTGATGGTAGCGGCCAAGACGGCGGTGGCATTTGGGGGAAGGTTTTTTCAGCGGGAAAACGATTACTGACGGGGGAAAGTCTTTTTATGACGGCCTTTACCCACGTTGGGCAAGGGAAGAAAAGGGTATCCTTTGCATCTCCTTATCCCGGACGGATTGTGCCGCTGGATTTGAGTGACCTCGAAGGCAAGATTATCTGTCAGAAGGATGCATTTCTTTGTGCGGCACAAGGTGTCTCAGTAGGGATTGAATTTTCCAAAAAACTCGGTCGTGGCTTCTTTGGTGGTGAAGGCTTTATCATGCAAAAGGTGGAAGGTGATGGCATGGCTTTCTTACATGCCGGTGGTAATATCATAGAAAAAGAGCTACAAATCGGGGAAGTGTTACGGGTCGATACCGGTTGTTTAGTGGGCTTCACTAAATATGTCGACTACGATATTGAAATGATCAAAGGAGTTAAAAATATGCTATTTGGTGGTGAAGGGTTATTCTATGCCCGTTTGGAAGGTCCGGGCAAGGTCTGGATTCAATCATTGCCTTTCAGCCGCTTGGCGGATCGAGTTGTTTCTGCTTCTCGCAAATACGGTGGAAAGTCGAAAGGAGAAGGTAGTGTACTCGGCGGACTGGGCGACTTATTGGATGGCGATAACTGGTAACGATGCGCTGCGTGAGCGATGTGCAATAGCCCCGGCCCAGCCGGGGGCACGTAGTGCCGATCTCGACAGAGAGAGCTATGGAACGTAGCGACCCCGACCTTGGGAGGGGGCACGCCCAAATTATTATTTTCCTTCGCTTTGTTGTATTGATGGTATTTTGTGGCCCATCATCCGGTCCCACAGTGAAGCGAAGGCTTCGTTCATATTTTCGGGTGTATCTCTGCTTTGAGCGGCCTGCAATTTGCCATCTTCTTCGGTCAAGTAAAATTTAAATACAAAATCGGGCCGTGTGCCGGGCGCGGCTTCAAAGCCACCAAAACGCATATCACTGAATTGCAGGGTGCCGTCAGCTCGCTGATCTACGCAATAGTAGCCATCCGAAAACCACTTCAGAATCTTAATATGCCTTTCCTCCTCATGACCTTTTAGCAACTCATGGCCTTTCGGAATAACGGTGAAAACGGGAATATCAGGCGGGTTATCGAAGATGGAATAACTGGCCTGATAATAAGCAGAATCACCTTCCGCAACCCCCTGCCACAGCACATTGTTAAAAATAGTCGGCGTGGTCATAAAGCGATGATAAGGAATGGACTGGGCCTGCAAGGATTGTTCAAATACGCGATCTACCTGCCATTTATTGACGAAGGTGAACAACATATAGGCGCTGCTCAACCCGATGCCGAGGTAATTGATGTACCTACGCCACTTTCTCTCCCGCCAGTAGCGCGAGGCAATGATAACACAGATTAAAAAAGGTACCGTATAAATGGGATCGACAACCGATATATTGCTGAAGGCCACCCGATAATCGAAAAAGGGCCTGAAGAATTGGGTGCCATAGGTGGTGCAACAATCCAGTACCGGATGGGTGAAGATGGCCCAGAAAAACAACAACGACCAGGACTTCCAGTGGGGATTTTCGTTGCGACTGGGCGTCTTTCGATAAAGCTCCCGCCAGTAGATGACCAACGGGAATAAGAGAATGCCTGTACTAATCGTCAGGGCGATAAGCACCGTAGTGCCAATGGGAATGGGCATAACTATACTGCCCAACCCGATCAGGGTGAGCAGAAACAACCATACTTTGGCTATATCCCAGGGAATTTGCTTTCGCAAACCCGTATTTTCTCGGCTTTGGTAGATGCGATGCACTAGCCACCCCAATGCGATGGGCGCGACGATGGCAAAGGCGGCAGAATGGGTAATGGCTCGGTGAAAAGCCAGTGCGCTGATTTCGTCGGCCGAAAAATTGGCGAGCACATCCAGGTCGGGAATGGTGCCGCCGATGGCGCCCCAAAGCATGGCGCGATTGCCGGCTTTACGGCCGAGGACGACTTCACCTACGGCGGCGCCCAACGTAATCTGTGTGAGGGAATCCATGGCGTATTTTGCTGCTGTTTTTCAGAAATTGCTATAAAACAGTTTCTCGAAGGAAATATGTTTAAATAACCTTTGGTCGAGGGGTTAGTTTAACCAACGGCAACATTTCTGCTAAGTGCATGTTTGGAGGTAGCGCTTTAGAGCAGGTTTTGGGCTCTCCCGAGGCTCATTTTTGAGTGCATCTCGGCTGAGCCGAGACGGACGAAAAAACAGCCGAAAAGAGCTTCCAAAATCCCGGTTTTACCGGAACTGAATGATTAGCTCCAAAGATGCACTAAGGGGTCAGTTAACATTTGCCCCGTTTAAAACAATCTAACCAGAACGACCTTCTCATTACGCCCTGAGAATCATAAACTATTGAAAATGACCTGAAAATACATTAACTTTGAATGGTTCAACCTCAAACAGACACTCAATGAAAACCCATTGCCCCCCCTTGGTCCTACTCGGACTATGCCTGCCTTTGTTTGTGCTTGCACAACAACCTTCCGGTATCATAGAAATTCGCGGCCAATTGATGGAACAGGTAGATGACCAGCGCCGGGGAGTACCCGGAGTCCAGGTCTATATTTATGAGAATGGCGTTTTTCAAAGCGAGCTCCAAACAGAACAGAATGGTCATTTTTCCTTTAAACTCGCACTAAAAAACAGTGAACTAAAACTAGAGATCCGTCCCAGAGATTACCGCATTATCATTCCCCATGAAGGGCTATTGGATATGCCTGCCGAGCTTAACGCCACTTTGCAAAACGCTCCTGCCTTGGAGGTCGAAATAGTGGAAATGGAAATAGTGGTGGTGGGGCCACAAACACCAGTGGTTCTGGAGAAAGAGTTGGAGGATTTAACAAAACAAATTGATCGTCTAAAGGCCAAAAACCAGCTCTCCCTACATCAAATCAATGCCTTGGGGCGGACCATGCTAGACACCATTGCGTACTACGAAAACCAGAAACTTTCCTACGAAAAAGCGATAGAATCACTACGACAAAAGGTGGCAAATGAACAGCAATCTAATCAAAGGTTGCAGGATTCTCTGCTGCGAAATCAACAACAATTACAGCATCTCAACCGCCAGGTAGACGACCTTACCCACAAGCTTTTTGCAGCCTTGGAAGAACAATATTTGCGGCAAAAAACACACTTTGATGACATCTCCTCCAGCCTGGCCAATTATCTAATTGCATTGAAAGATCTACAAGAAATTCTGCCCCAGGTGAAGCAGTATTTTTCCAATAGCAATTATGCACAAAGTTACAATGCAACGATTGCCCGCTACAGCAAGGCCTTTATCAACATCAATAACCATCATCAAGCTTATCTCGAGGGTGTAGAGCGGTACTGGAAACCACCGTCATTAAGCAATGACCTTCGCGGTGTTTTTGATTTTTTACTGGTGCAAATCCATCGTGAGAAACTCAAACCTGCGATGAATGAAATGACCAATTTTCTACAAAATCGGAATTTGAACAAAGCACAAAAAATCGGAATTACCATGCTTTCATCCCTCAGTCCGATGACAAATAAGCTGGAAAAAGATAGCCAAAAGGTCATCCAACAATTGGCCGATCATTTATAAGCCCTTGCAATACATCCGCCCTCCGGCCTATCACCGAACAGAGAAAAAACCGACGCTTATCCCTGAAAAGAAATTTACTTAACTCCAAAACCTTTAATAATGATTAAGACAAGGACACCATTATTGCTGTTTGTCTCCTTAATGGGGATGCTCTTCTCTTGCAATCCTGATTGCGAGACCTACGCCGGTATTGATGCAGAAATAGACACCACCGTGAAACCTGCGAGTAGTGAAATGTTGATCAAAACGCAACCCATCAACTTCTTGGCCGATCGGGATATTTACCTCCAACGCAGCGTAGCGGGCAGGAGTGAAAATATTCCCCTAGAAACCAGATTTATCGCAGATATCGGAATCATCGCCACTTTACCGGATGATGTGCTGGGAGATGTCTCATTGTTTGTGGAAGATCCCGACTGTGGGGGGCAAATTCCGCTATCGAACCTTAGTGTTAAAGAGGAAAGTTTTTTTTCACATAACCCCTTGTACATTACTCCGGCCCCGCCGCTCATAGTAATTCCGAGTCCTCCGGTAGCTCCCCCTGCCAATATTTTTAATGCCTGGTTTAGTCCCAACAATCCGGAATATTGTATTTGGTTTCAACCCGATTCTATCTTTGTGCCGGACGGCAGTGGAGGAATGGTGAAGGAGGAATCCGTCCAACTGGTGCCCGGTGACCCCACAACTCCACCCATGGTCGGTAATGGCAGTTCTCTGGAATTCAGTGCCGGGTGCAATGGCTCTACAGACGACGATCTTTTCCACAACAATCCGGTGACCGGAGTGATTGACAAGTTCAACAATTTTATCCAATTTGAAATCGATCGCACGGAAAAAGGCCTGGGCAAGGAAACATTTATTGGCGAATTTATCGACTATAGCCAACTGCCTGGTGGATATAGTATATCTTCTCCTTGTGGTCATGATAACCAGGAAAAGCGAACTTTCATGTTGATTACTTCCCAAACAACAGGGAGGCAACTGATTTTATTTCGAAATGAATAAGCGGATAGCAAAGAAAATGGGGCTAGAAATTCTAGCCCCATTTCTTTTTTTAGCACTACTGATTTAGTCGATTTCAGCTTCTGCCTATTACAACAAAACGCGCAAACCTAAACTCGCATAACTATAGCTATTCCCGACCTGCTCCACCAGTAGGTTATTGTCCTTCCAGACCAGAGGATAAGCCAGGCTCAGGCTAATATTAAAATTCGAACTGGGTTGGTATTGAATTCCTCCAAAAGCCAACAACTGCTCGTTGGTTTTCACCAAAAAACCATTCCCATAGGTCGGCGGCTTATAGGTCAGATGATAGGACAATCCAGGATACAGCACCAGTTTTTGGCCAAAAGCCAAGTGTACCATAAAAAAACTGACACTGCTGCTATAAAGAGACTGATTTAAGGTCTCGCTAGGCAGGTAGGCTGAAGTGTTGGCCAAAAAATAGTAATAGTTATTGGGATTGAGGTCAATAAAATACGCAATGCCCAGATCAAGGATATCCCGCTGCGCATTCAGGCGCTGTTGTTTCTCCTCCGACTTAACGCTGGCCACCGTATAGCCCGCATTTATGGTCAAAGAGGGCACACTGGCAATTGGCAATACTCTGGCTCGGAGGCCAACCCCCGTCAACCCATGGTAGTTTTGATCCAATCCATTCTCCAACGGTGGATTTTCAAGGTTTTCAAACACCCGAAACGGGGAACTGCGCGCTTCATTGTCCAACCGATAGCGCGCATACTGCAAGCGCAATCCCAGGTCCCAACGCTGACTATTTGAAAAGCCAAAATAGCCTTCTACATTGGTTGTAAATTGGGTAACTCTCAACCGGTCCCGCACCGGTGACTCCAGGGGGGATTGATGAATGGCCAACCAATAGGAATTGATCGAACTGTATGTCAATATTTCTACCCGGTCTTTGGGTAAAATATTGGCAGCAATTCCCGAAATAAAAAAGGACATGTCCAGCGTGTCCAACGGTCGGTAAAACTCCTGGCCCTGCACCGTTTGTATGGTACTGCTGAGCAACAAGCATGAAATGAACAAATGTTTCAAATGGTTTAATGGTTGTTTCATTTTAAAAGGGTTTGGTGATGAAATGAAGATCAGGAACGAAGAGTCCGGGTAAGAAAGATACACCCGCTACTTCCTCCTGCCTGACCATTTAAATATAGCGTTGGGGTTATCGACGCTGTAGTAGGTACCGGTAAAAGATTGTTGGTCTTTGCTCAGGGTAAACTCAAAATTGCCTTCCGGTCCATTCAGCACTTCCTCGTACTTCCATTTTCCCTTGAGGACCTTCCCGTTTTGGGTAAAAACGATGTTGTATAAACGATTCTTGGTCATTACTCCGTTGGCGTAAGTAGGTTGAGCAATGCCTTTAATTTCCTGCTCGTGCACCTCAAAAGTCAACGGGCCTCCCACTTCTTTCCCGGGACCGATTTCCACAACCTGCTCCCAGTTTCCACGCCATTGCACCAATTGATTTTCTGGCATTTGCACGGTTTCTTCATGCCCCAATCGATCCTGCATAAACAGCATCACCAACACCAACACCAAGATCCCGGCCAGGCTGAGCAGCAATGGCCAGGCAGTCTGCTTGCGTTTCTCCCGAGCCAACTGTTTTTGGACTTCTTTTTCAGTAATCTCCTCCAAGCGGATCTGATCGATGATGTTCAGCAGATTCTGATTGATTTCAGAAGAAAGCACCCCCGCATTATCCCTGGAGATACTGCCCAATGCCAACTGCTGTCGCAACTTCCGGTATTTGTTAGAAGTCAAAAAAATAAGGCTTTGTATCTCACGAGATTGGTATTTGGCAATTTTCAGCAACGCATCCATCGCTTCATTTTCCTTTCCCGAGGCAATCCATCCGGTGAGATCATCTTTCGTAAAATCTGGTGTCATAGGCTTCTGCTATTAACTTCTGTTACGCTCTCAGAGGATGCTTGGAGGTTGGATTTGCTGACGAAAAGCATCATTTTTTTGATGAAACAAGGCGTTTTTTGAAATGCATCTCGGCTGAGCCGAGACGGATAAAAAAAGAACGATGTGTCATCGAAAAAGTGCTGTTTTGCAGCCCAAAGGTTGACCTCCAAACATGCTCTCATTTCTTGGTGCAATTGAAAAGCGGCAAGACATTGCCTACAAGTAGCATCCGGATCTGAGCACGGGTGTACTCCCTGAAGAATGGTTATCGCTTTCATCTGGTTTGATCTTTTGGTTCTCCAATTTACACTTTTTTCACCTGATTACCAAAGCCTTACCTCTAAAATCATTTTTGCCTGATTACCTTTTTCACGCTGATGCAATGAAAAATTGAACTTGATTGTTAAACCAAAATACACCTACAATGAAAAACGTAATGACGTGTACTTTACTGATGTTTGGACTCTTACTCGGCGTAAATGTCAATGCCCAAAAAATTGCCATCGGCGGTGGATTGGGTGCAGCAAAATTGACCGGTGATTTGGGGAAAGACGGCTCCTTTGGGTTACAATACCTTTTGGAAGGCAAATATTTCTTCACCGATCAGCTGGCCGCTGGATTGGAATACAATGGCAATGCCATTGCTTTTGGTAATGATGGTGGATTATTTGGCGTCTCTGCGTACGGAGCCACCCTCTATCTGGCAAAAGGAGAATATTTCTTGACGAACGGTACTGTGCAACCTTACGTCGGATTGGGATTAGGCTTGGGCCAAATTTCGACCCCGGAAATCACAGTATCGGACGGAACAGGTAATAGCTCTACCATCCCTTCAGAAAGCAGCTTTAACCTGGCCGTATCACCACGATTAGGCGTGCAAATCAGCAGTTTTGCGCTTGAATTTGCCTATAACATCACCGGCAAAACCCCAAAGAGTGAATTGCAAAACACCACTGTTGCCGATATGCCGTTCAACTTTTATAACATCACCGTGAAGTATAATTATTTGTACGAGTGGTAACAGACCCTGGACCGGAGTAGAGGAGGGGCAGGCCGTTCGGGAAAGTTTTGGTTGATGATGCACTGTTGTCTCGATCTGACTTCCGGCATCTCGCCACTACCTGCTGTTCCTTACTCCATCCAAAACGGAATAGTAGTAATGGGGGCCCAAAACAAGCTATCTACTACCGGAGAATCACCTTGGTAGCGCCTTTGTTTTTCTACTCTCAACAAATGTTTGCCACGTGGCAGGTAGGCCACATCAAACGTAGCCCTTAACCCCCGTTCCTGTCGGCTGGGGTGTTCGAATAGCAAAGCATCAATGTCGTGAAATAAACTGTCATTGATGTAAACACGTGACAGTTGTTTTAAACATAAAAAAGAAGAATCTACCTTAGTCTTCTGATCTATTGCGTCATCATTGATGATGATGATATCACTCTTCAGCTTGGTTGATTTTATAGGGGTAAAATCCGGACAAATGAGTCTGAGAGTGCGATCATCCTGTACGGGGAGATACGGGATAAAGACGTCCAAAAATCCATTGCTGATGTACTGGGAGGAGATCGATGGATAAGTGACCAAAATGTCTTCGTCTCGAGAATCATCATAATTATTTCTGTAAAAGGTGATGGCCTCGCTTTGATTTTTGGGAAAATAGTCATGTGTTTCAAAATACAGACTACTCAACAGCATAATCAAGACGATATAAGGCACCAGGAGAAAACCAACCTTCCTTCCAAATCGGTTGTCTACCAAATTGTAATAAATTGGCCGATAGATAAAGGAAAGACTGATCCAGCTCATCACTCGATAAATGGGAAAATACCACCTAGTGGCCCAGGATTTACGCTTCAACCAACCTAATGTAAGGAAGTCCACCATATAAAGCAATCCTGCTGCGAAGTAAAAGATGACGAAAAGGATCAAAAGTATTTTAAAGACTGAGGAGGGGACTCCCCAGAGTCCCAAGGCATTAATTGCGTTAACCATCAGGCCCAAGACCAGAAAATACAGGCCAAAGGAGAGAAATACAAAAAAGGTGAGAAAAGTAAAAGCAAAAACGACGCTACACAATTTTTCCAACCGTTCGATGTACTGATCGAAAGTTCCTATTCGCTTTTCCAACATAGTTCGAAAACGTTGGGTATACCCCAGCCGAGCATAATCAATGTCTCCGGATACATAGCGCAAACCAAGTGTACTGATCCACAACCCTCTCAACACCACATGCAACAGCAGGTTGAAGAGAAAAAATATCCAACTGAGCATAATGATGGTAAAGGGACCGTTGAGAAGAAAATTGCGAGTGATACTGAGGGAAAGATACCTTACGGAGCGTCCCAATTCTTGTAGTGGTTCATACGCCGCCAAAATCAAAAAAATGGCAAAGCCCGAAACGAGTAATTCCAGCTGCCAACTTTCTTGTTGCAGATTGTCCAGCCATTGCTGGAATTTGCTTGGGGTCGATGGTTTAAAATCCGGTTGGTCCTCGTTTTCCATGGCGTTGGGTCTGTTTAAAACTACCCTTAAAGTTATCGTAAACTTTGTTGATTTTCATATCGAACCAAGGGATTTTAAAAATTCACACCTTTTTTTCTACTTCCACTTCCTCTTTTTTCAAATGAACATCCATTTGTGGAAATGGAATACCAATGCCATTTTTGTCAAATTCTTTCTTGATCTGTTCCCAGAAAAGCTTATATGCGGGCCAGAAGAAATCGTTCTTGGCCACAAACCTTACGGCAAAATTTACGGAGCTGTCGCCCAGGCCTTTTACAAAAATATCATAGCCTAATTCGTGTTCAATATCGGGCAGGTTTTCAACAACTTGTGTGATGATTTGCTTGGCTTTGTCAATATCGTCATCGTAGCCAATGCCTACAGTGAGGTCATGTCTACGTTCGCCTTGTGCCGTATAATTTTGGATAGGCCCACTGGTCATTGCACCATTGGGAATAATGATGATGCGGTTGTCGAGTGCAAGTAAGACGGTATGGAATATCTGGATTTCCTTTACGGTCCCGGAGTGGCCCTGCGCCTCAATAAAATCGCCTACTTTGTAAAATTTGAAAATTAATATAATGACACCACTGGCAAAATTGGCTAGATTTCCCTGCAATGCTAGTCCTACGGCAAAGGCCAAAGCACTAAAAATGGCAATGAAGGAGGTTACTTCTACCCCAAACATGCTGGCGACACTCAAGATCAGCAGTGCCTTTAAACCAATACCGACGATGGATCCCAGAAAGCTGCGAAGAGACACCTCAATATGGCGTTTTTCCATGCCCTTCTTGATCAAACGAGTCAGGTAACCGATGACCCAGAAACCAATAATTAAGGTGATAATTGCACCAATGGCTTTCAGTGCGTAAGTGGCCAGAAAGGCCTGGATTTGTTCGAGAATAAGCTCTATATTCATAAAGGTTGATTTGTGTTCCCCTCTATAAAGGAATGAGCTAGAAATAGTTCACAATCGTCGCAAAAAAAATCGATCGATTTAAGAATAGACGATGTTTATTACAATATCCTATTAAAGGCGCTGTTTGGGAAAAATTAAAGCCACCAAACAGCGCCACCAATAAAAACTTGTTTATTTGTCCATGTGCACATCCATCTGTGGGAATGGGATGCTCACACCACCTTGATCAAATTGTTTCTTCACATGCTCCTGCATATAAAAGTAGGTTGCCCAATAATCCTCACTTTTGCAAAAGGGGCGGGTAGCCAAATTCACCGAGCTGTCACCCAGTTCTGCAACGACTACCGCTTGTTTGGGATCATCCAAAATATAAGGACAATCGTTGCCCACCTGTAAGATAATTTCGCGGGCCTTGTCAATGCTGTCGTTGTACCCAATACCGAAAGTCAATTCTACTCCGATGATATCTTGTCCGGAAATATTGGTAATCACATTATCTGTCACCACACCATTCGGTACGATAATCTTCTTATTGTCGAGCGTCAATAATATGGTGTTAAATACCTGGATTTCCTTCACTGTTCCGGTTTTACCTCCGCCTATCTCGACCAAGTCCCCCACTTTATAAGGTTTGAAAACGAGTAACAATACCCCACTTGCAAAATGCCCCAAACTACCTTGTAACGCCAGACCAACGGCAAAAGCCAACGCACCAAAAATGGCGATAAAGGAAGTGGTTTCGATCCCAAACTGATTGGCTACGCTCAGCAGTACCAATATTTTTAGTCCTACATTAACCAGCGATAATAAAAAGGGCCGAATAGTGGGGTCAATATCGCGCCTTTCCAATACTTTTCTCAGGTAACTGGTCAAACGGCCGATGATCCAAAAGCCAATGAGCAGCGTCAATAAGGCTCCTGCAACTCTCGGGACATATTCAATCAACATTTCCGAGATTTTGTCTAAGTCAAAATTCATAACGATTGGTATTAAGTTTTGATTAATTGGCTATCCTTAATTGTCATGCAACACATAACAAATATATATATGTAAGAAAAAAGAACAGGAAAGTATTTCTCTAGTATGTATGAGTTTAGATGTTAAATTTAATAAAAAGTCACTATTGAAATGCTTCAATTAGAGCTTTTGCAGTAAAACAGCTGCCTTTTCGAGGGTTTCTTCTGTTTTCGCAAAACACAAGCGGATGATCTGATCGCTTTTTTGCTGACCATAAAAAGCAGCTACCGGAATGGCGGCCACGCCTACATATTTGGTCATCCAAACCGCAAATTCATGTTCAGGCAAATCGCTGATCGCACTGTAGTCGAAGAGATGAAAATAAGTGCCGCGACAGGATAAGGGCTTTAAAGAACTACCCTGCATTTTAGACAGGAAAAAATCTCTTTTTTGCTGAAAGAATTGGGATAACTCCAGGTATTCTTCCGGAGTTGTCAGAAATTCGGCCAAAGCATACTGCACAGGTGTATTGACGGAAAAGACATTAAATTGGTGCACCTTACGGAATTCGATCATCAATTCGGGTGGTGCCACACAGTAGCCAATTTTCCATCCCGTATTGTGAAAGGTTTTACCAAAGGAATAGACGGCGAGGCTACGCTTGCGCAATTCGGGAAAGCGCAAGACGCTTTGGTGCTCTTCCCCATCATAAACCAGGTGCTCGTACACTTCATCGCTCAAGACCAGAATTTCCGTGTCGCGGGTCAATTGATCCAATTGCTGCAAGTCTGATTTATCGAGAATGCTCCCTGTAGGATTGTGTGGTGTATTGATGATGATCATGCGGGTGTCCGATGTGATCAATTGGGCGAAAGCCTCCCAATCGATGCGATAATCGGGTGCGCTAAGTTGATAGGGGACGACTTTTGCCCCCATCACTTGAATCGATGGTGCATAGGAATCATAAGCCGGTTCGATGATAATGACCTCGTCTCCGGACTTGATAAAAGCCGCAATGGCTGTAAATAATCCTTGCGTTGCTCCAGCGGTAATGGTAATTTCTTCTTCGGGATTAACGGCAATCTGATACATCTGCTGAATTTTGGCAGCCAGTTGCATCCGCAAGACGGGCACGCCCGCCATTGGAGCGTATTGATTGTAGCCCTCTCGCATATAATGTGCAACCAATTCCGTTAACCGGGTGGAAGAAGGAAAATTGGGGAACCCCTGAGAAAGGTTGATGGCTCCATATTCATTGGCCAAAGCTGACATCACCGTAAAGATGGTGGTTCCGGTATGGGGCAATTTGGATTGGATATTTAGCACGCACAAATATTTTACAAAAAATGTTTTTAATTTATCTAAAATTAAACTTTTTTTATTATATTGCAATGTCATTGACCTTATAAGCTTCGCCGGCGATTCTGTAGATGCCCCATCGCATCCTACCCTGACAGCTCTGTGCTGATGCGCAAGCTGTACGCAAGCTCCTGGCGGCCTGGCGGATGTGGGCGGGCTTTTTTTTATACCCACCCTCTTCGGTTAGAAAGAAGTAGTAACCCCTGACGGCAGCTCGATTTTATTGAGCAGTGCCGCTCAAAATATATTGGATTTGGCTTTATCCTATCCATGAAAACACTTATCCTCCATTGCCCTTTCTCTTAAACTTTCCCTCCTCCAAACTTTTCATACACCCCATCTATCGCCTTGGCCAATTTCCGGTCTTTATCCGTCACCTTGCCTCCTGCATCGTGCGTATTGAGGGCAAATTCCACGGTATTGTACACATTGCTCCAGTTTGGATGATGCCCCTGCTTTTCAGCATGAAAGGCCACTTCTGTCATAAAGGCAAATGCCTGTACAAAATTTTCAAACGCAAAGGTTGCTTTCAACTGATCGTGCTCTTCTTTCCACATAGTCTGTTATTTTTGGTTCAATTGCCTGGTGGTTAGGAATTACCCCCAATCATTGTCTTCCTGCGGCAATTCTGCAAACTCCCAATTGTACTTATCCAGTTGACTTAGGCTCACCTTAAGCAAATCAATACAATGCCTGATATCCTCTTTATTGGCCATTTCTATAGTTTGGTGCATATTCCGCAAGGGAATAGAAATGGCTCCGGAGATGGCTCCTTTCTTACCATACCGCTGGATGCCGGCGGTATCGGTGCCACCCGCAGGCAGTATTTCGGGTTGCCATTTGATCTGATGTTCATTGGCCACCTGTTTCATATAGCTCACCATGCGGTAATCCGAAATAACCGATCCGTCCATAATTTTGATGGCCGCCCCGTGCCCCAGCTTGGTGACCACCTCGTGCCCCTGCGCACCGGGTACATCAAAGGCAATGGTCACGTCAAGTCCAAATCCAAAATCCGGATCAATAAAGTGAGCCGCAGAAATCGCACCACGCAACCCCACCTCTTCCTGTACCGTAAAGACGCCATAGATATCATAGGGCACCGTTTCATCTTTTAGTGCTCGCAACGTTTCCAGCAAAATGAAGACCGAAACGCGATTATCTAGCGATTTGCTATTGACACAATCTCCCATTTCAATCAACCCCCGCTCCCGCGTCACCGGATCACCAATGCTGACAATCTCTTTAACGGCCTCCTTACTCATGCCCAAATCGATAAAATATTCTGAAATAGGCATCTGCTTGCTACGCTCCTCGGGTTTCATCAGGTGGATAGGTTTACACCCCATTACCCCGATTACATCTTTCCGGCCGTGCACGATCACCCGTTGTGAGGTGAGGGTCTTTGGATCAAACCCGCCCAGCGTATGAAAGCGCAAAAAGCCATCATCATCAATATAGGTTACCACAAAGGAAATCTCATCCATGTGAGCCGCAACCATCGCTTTCTTGCGTGCTTTTCCCCTTTTTACGGCAATTACATTGCCCATGTTATCGATAGACAGCTCATCGACCAGTGGCCGTACCTCGCGTACCACCAGTTCGCGAATGCGCTGCTCAAATCCCGGAGCTCCCGGTGTTTCACAAATTTTTTTTAGCAACTCAACATTGATCATAATTCGTTGGTTTTCCCAAAGTAATGCACCCTATTTCAAGCGAAGTCGATGCTCTTTTCGTGCGTGATTAACAAAAAAATTTTCGCCAAATTAGCACTAATTTGGTGAGGCATAAAATTTTTGTCAGCTTTATGGCACTTTTGCCCGAATTTAGCTTATTGATTCGGTTTAACACTATCGAAAATGTCGCTAATCAGGAGTTTAGCCAAGGAAACAGCCATTTATGGCGTGAGTAACATCCTCAACCGGTTGCTCAACTATATTATTGTTACGCCTTATCTCACCCGAGTATTTGCCGATGACCAAGGAGAATACGGCATTCACGGACTGATGTACGCTTTTTCGGCGCTGCTCCTGGTCTTGCTGACTTATGGCATGGAAACGGCCTTTTTTCGCTTTGGTCACCGCAATGAAGATCGGCCCAATGCCTTTTCTACAGCCTCTGTTTCCTTACTGATTAGTACCGCAGGGTTTGTGTTGCTACTGCTGTTCTTTGCTTCCGACATCGCGGCCATTCTCACCACCGCAGAAGATCGCATTTACGTGGTCTTTTTTGCGTTTATCATTGCCTTTGACGTCTTGGTCGCCATTCCGTTTGCGCGGCTGCGGCTGGAAAATCGGCCCTTGCGTTTTGCCTTTTTGAAGGTGATCAATATCCTGGTGAATGCGGGCATGTTGCTCTTTTTCCTGGAATTATGCCCGTATTTAATCGATCAGGGTCATGCCAATTTTGCAGCACTCTACGATCCTGCTCGCAAGCTCGACTATGTTTTTATCGCCAATCTCATTGCCAGCGGTGTTACGTTGATCTTGCTACTGCCCACCTATTTCCGCATCAAACTACGCTTCGATCCGGCTTTATGGCGGCGTATGTTCCGCTATGCTTTCCCCTTGGTTATTGTCGGCATCACCGGCATGTTCAGCCAGTTGGCCGATCGTTACCTGCTCAAAGAATGGTTGCCCGGCACCTTGGAAGAAAATCTGGTACAACTCGGCATTTACAATGCCTGCATTAAGATTGCAGTATTGATGAATCTCTTTACTCAGGCCTTCAAATTTGCTGCCGAGCCCTTCTTCTTCCGCCACTCCGACCGGGCTGATTCGCCATTGATTTATGCACGCGTTGGGCAGGCATTTGCACTGGTCGGTAGCATGGCCATGCTCGGCATCCTGCTCTATCTCGATTTGATCCAATACCTCATTGCGCCCTCTTTCCGCAGTGGATTAAATATCGTCCCGTTGCTCCTGTTGGCCTATTTGTTTCTGGGCATTTATTACAGCTTTTCCATCTGGTACAAGCTCACCGATCAAACCAAATTTGGCGCCTACATCTCTACCGGCGGGGCCATTATCGTATTGGTTCTCAACTACCTGCTGATTCCTCGCATCGGCTATCTCGGTGCTGCCTGGGCCGCGGTGGCCTGTTTTGGTTTTATGACGATCAGCAGCTACCTCATCGGTCAGCGGTATTATCCCGTACCCTACCCCATCCACAAGATGGTCTTTTACATCGTCTTGGCACTCGCCATTTATGCCCTTAGTTTATGGGTTCGTCCGCAAATATTGTGGCAAGTTTTATTGATCAACACGGGGTTGATGGCAGGTTATTTAGGCATCATTGGATGGCTAGAATGGAAAAACATCAAAGCCGTAATTTCAAAGAAGTGATTTTGGGCGTATCCCTGCGGGTCGCGTGCTTCCGGGGTTCGCTTTGCTCCGTATCGGCTCAACCGATACCCACCTTATCAGGTGGCCCTCCAGCCCGCTTACGCGGCAGCTATCGAAAAACAAAAGCCGCTCTAGTTTTCAATATCAAACCTTTGTTTAAAGATCGAAAAATTTGCCTTGTCAAGGTCTCGATTTTCCCAATCTAAGGTTGAGATACCTTGTGCCTGAGAGCATGTTTGGAGGTCGGATTTGCTGGCGACAAGCATCATTTTTTTTGGCAAACAAGGCGTTTTTTGAAATGCATCTCGGCTCAGCCGAGACGGATAAAAAAATAGCCGAAGTGAGATTCCAAAACCCCGGTTTTACCGGAACTGAGTGATTACCTCCAAATATGCTCTGATAACCCTCAGCCTCTTTAACCCGCCAATGCCTCTTCAACCACCCGCCGCAAATAAGGCAATACCTCCACCGCAAACCAGGGATTTCTCCGCTCCCAAATCTGATTGCGCGGAGAAGGATGCGGCAAAGGCAAATAATCAGGCACAAACTCCTGCCAATTTCTCACCGTCTCCGTCAGGTTTTTACGGCGGTGCTCTCCGAGATAGCGAGCCTGTGCATATTGCCCAAATAAAAGCGTTAGTCGAATACCTGGCATCATTTTGATCAACACTTCATGCCACTGCGGCGCACATTCCGGTCGAGGCGGCAGGTCACCGGATTTACCGGTACCGGGATAACAAAAACCCATCGGCAGAATCGAAAAGTCTGCCGGATTGTAGAACGTTGCTTCATCTACCCCCAGCCAATGGCGTAGGCGTTTGCCACTGGCATCATCCCAGGGAATCCCACTTTCGTGAACCTTACGTCCCGGTGCCTGCCCAATGATCAGTATTTTCGCAGCCGGATGCACGGTAAAAACAGGATTGGTGCCGTGCGGCAAATATTGGGCACAAATGTTACAGTTTCTAGCTTCTTCGATAGGGTTCATACCAATCATTTTTTCATAGATCGCATTTTTTTACAAAAAAGTTGTAGCTTTCTAAAGTAATTTTCGGAAACAATCGTCTTCCTGACAAAGGATTAATATGTCAACACCAATGACCACACAGCGTGATAAAACGGTTGTAGGTGCCATGAGAGAATATGGCCAGCGGCTGTCCCGGTTTATCCGCGGCAGGGTGTCGACGCAGGCCGATGCAGAGGATATCCTACAAGAGGTGTGGTACCAGTTCAGCAAAGTCATTGACGCCGAACCGATCGAACAGGTTAGCGGTTGGTTGTTTCGGGTAGCGCGCAATAAGGTGACCGATAGCTATCGAAAACGAAAACCCGACCTTTTGGAGGATTATGCCTACGAAGACGAGGAAGGCGATCTTTTGTTTAGAGAAATCCTGTTGGCCGACAGCCAAGACCCGGAAATGGAAAACCTGAAAGAGTTATTCTGGGAAGAGCTTTTTGCCGCCTTGGAAGAACTGCCGGAAGCCCAACGCCAGGTCTTTGTCTGGAATGAATTGGAAGATCAAACCTTCCAGGAAATTGCAGATCGCACCGGCGAAAACATCAAAACCCTGATTTCGCGTAAGCGTTATGCCGTACAGCACCTGCGCAAGCAATTGCAATGGTTGTACCTCGAATTTTTAGAATCGTAAAACAAAACGTTATGTTTCCCAATAAAATGCATCACCAAAGAAAATTCCGCCCCGACAAAGTCTTATTCTTTCTGGTCGTTGGAGTGGCATTTGGGGCCCTTTTTGGCTTTATAGTGATGTCACTCTGGAATGCTATCTTGCCGGAAGTGGTTGGCGTTAACCCCCTGACCTTTTGGCAAGCCGTCGGACTACTTATTTTATCTCGTATCCTTTTCGGCGGTTTCCGTTTTGGCCCCCGGGGAACCCATCCCATACACGCTAAAAAGAAAATTTGGAAAGAAAAATGGATGAACATGAGCGAGGAGGAACGCGCAGCGTTTAAGAATAAATGGAAGGAACGCTGGGGATGGAAGAAACATGGGGGGGAGGATTAAAGATTCTCAAATTTGGAGATGGCCCCTACTTTTTCAAATAATTCGGTCAGTGACAACTGCGCTTGTCGCACATCCTGCCAGTCTTTGAGGATGATACCGAGGGTGGATGCTACAATTTCCTTATCAAGATGGTCTATGTGTAGCGCAGCAAGAGCTTGAGCCCAATCCAGGGTTTCAGCTACGCCGGGTACTTTTTCCAATTTCATCTGCCGCAATTCAACCATAAAAGCACAAATTTGAGTCCCCAACCGTTGATCTACGCCAGGCACTTTACTTAGTACAATTTGCAATTCCTTTTCAAAAGTGGGATAATCAATCCATAAATACAAACACCGCCGCCGCAGGGCTTCGGATAATTCCCGCACGCGATTACTGGTAACAATCACTTGAGGGATATGGGTCGCTTTGATCGTACCGATTTCCGGAATACTGATTTGCCAATCAGAGAGTACTTCCAAAAAAAAGCTTTCAAACTCCTCATCCGAACGGTCAATTTCGTCAATGAGTAACACCGGCGCTTTGTGGTGGGTAATGGCTTGCAATAACGGCCGCTTGAGCAAGAATTTATCACTAAAAATGGTCTTTTCTTTCTCTTCTACACTTTTCGAAGTCTGTTCTTCCATTTTTAGATGCAGCAATTGCTGCTGATAATTCCACTCGTAGAGTGCATGGGTCGCATCTAGTCCTTCATAACACTGCAAGCGAATCAAGTCGGTATCCAAGGCACGGGCCATCACCTTGGCAATCTCTGTCTTTCCTACTCCCGCCGGGCCTTCAATCAGCAGTGGCTTTTGCAAAGTCTTAGCCAGAAAAATGGACATCACAATCGAAGATTCGGTGATATAACCCTGCGCTTCCAGTAGTTGCTGTATCTTATTGAGTTCTTTATTCTGGATCATAGTGCTAAGTAAAACAATTTGGGTCCGAAACAGATCATTCCGAACCCAAATTTCAAATCATTTCCTAATAATAACAGTACTTACACCAATCACGAGATTGGTCTAAGTAGCTCAATAACTACCCAGCAGTAGCGGTTAATGCCCTTTTGGCATAAACCCGTGCTAGATGCTGACGATATTCTTCGGAGGCGAAATGATCGCTCAAAATGCTCATTCCCGCTGCAGCTTTTGCCGCTGCGGCCTCGATATTTTCTGCATTGAGGGCTTTCCCCTTCAAGGCTGCTTCAACACCTTTATCCCTAAATGCGCCATCAGAAACACCGGTGAAGGCTACCCGAACATCCTCACATTGGCCACCCGAACTGGTCAGTACCACCGCACAACCTACAATGGCAAAACGGGAAGCGGGTTGCATAAATTTCTGGTAGCTGGTCTTCGTATTTTTACCGGCTACCGGCACCTCAATGTGGGTGATGATTTCATTTTCCGCCAGCTCGGTCATGTAGAAGCCGGTGAAAAAATCCTCGGCCGCAATAGTACGCTCGCCATCAGGGCCTTTGAGGACAATCGAAGCATTGGTTGCAATCATGACGGCTGGCCAATCGGCAGATGGATCGGCATGGGCTAGGCTTCCGCCAATAGTCCCCCGGTTGCGCACTTGCACGTCGCCAATTAGTTCAGCGGCTTCCGCCAAAATTGGCAATTGTTGCTGCACCGTTTTGGAGTGAGCAATGGCTCCATGAGTCGTATTAGCACCAATCACAAGCATATCCTTTTCGTGTTTGATGCCTTGTAATTCGGATAATCTTCCGATATCGATCAACATGCCGGGCTGGTTCAGACGCATTTTCATGGCTGGAATCAAACTGTGGCCACCTGACAGCAATTTGGCGTCATCGCCGTGCTCCGAGAGCAGGGAAATAACTTCATCCACAGAGTTTGCCCGGTGATATGAGAATTCAGCTGGAATCATTTTTTTAGATTTTAAATTTTTGAGTAAATGGTCATCAAAAGCAAACCATTTTATTCATTCATCGCTCTCCACACCCGCTCAGAAGTCAACGGCATTTGAATGTCTTTTATCCCAAATGGAGACAAAGCATCCATTACCGCATTCACTACAGCAGGGGTAGAGCCAATCGTTCCGGCTTCACCGGCACCTTTCACACCCAGTGGATTGTGCGGACAAGGGGTCACCTGACGATCTATTTCAAATGAGGGAAAATCATCTGCCCTTGGCATCGTGTAGTCCATGTACGAACCATTGGTCAACTGGCCGTTTTCATCGTAAATGGCACCTTCAAACAGAGCCTGCCCAACGCCTTGCGCAATTCCACCGTGAATCTGCCCGTCCACGATCATCGGATTGATCACATTTCCCACATCATCAACTGCGATGAAACGTTTCAAGGTCACTTTTCCGGTATCCTTATCTACTTCTACCACAGCAATGTGTGCCCCGAAGGGATAAGTAAAGTTGGTCGGATCATAGAAACTGGCAAAGTCCATACCCGGCTCCAGACCTTCCGGATAGTCGTGCGGCACATAGGCCGTCAACGCCACATCGCCAAACCCAACACTCTTATCCGTTCCTTTCACCGTCCATTTTCCATTGGCAAACTCAAGATCATCCACCGATGCCTCCAATTTGTGCGCCGCAATTTTACTTCCTTTCTCGATGACCTTCTCGATACTCTTAACGATGGCACTACCGCCTACGGCCAAACTGCGAGAACCGTAAGTTCCCATTCCGAAGGCTACGGCATCGGAGTCGCCATGTATAATATCTACATCCTCCATCGGGATGCCAAATTTGTCAGCCACAACCTGTGCAAAAGTCGTTTCGTGTCCTTGCCCGTGTGAGTGAGATCCAGAGTAGACACTGACCTTACCCGTAGGCTGTACCCGTACTTGCGCCGATTCGTATAAGCCGGCACGAGCCCCCAGGGCACCAACCACCGCAGAAGGAGCAATACCACATGCTTCGATATAAGTAGAAAATCCAATGCCGAGCAAGCGGCCTTCCTTACGGGCTGCCTCTTGTTCCTTACGGAAATTTTTATAATCTACCTTTTCCAACGCCTTCTCCAATACCCCGTGGTAGTTGCCACTGTCGTATTGCAGAGCCACTTGGGTTTGGTAACCGGGTTCCTTAACCCCATCAAATGGTGGTATAAAATTCTTTAATCGCAATTCCGCAGGATCAACGTTCATTTCCAACGCTGCGGTATCCAGTAATCGCTCTAGCAAATATGTAGCTTCCGGACGGCCTGCACCACGGTAGGCATCAACAGCTGTAGTATGTGTAAAAACGCCCACCAAATCAATGTGAATCTTGGGCGTAGTATACAATCCTTGCAAGAGCGTGCCATGCAACCACGTGGGAACAGCGGGCGCAAAGGTAGAAAGATAGGCCCCTAAATTGGCAAAGGTATTGACGCGTAGTCCAACAATTTTGCCTTCCTTATCAAAGCCCATCTCGGCCTTTGTGATGTGATCGCGACCGTGGGCATCAGTAATGAAACTCTCACTACGTTCGGCCGTCCACTTTACGGGCTGACCCAATTTTTGAGAACACCAAATCACTAATGCTTCTTCCAGATAATGGAAAATTTTACTGCCAAACCCACCCCCAACATCAGGTGCAACAACCCGTACTTTGTGTTCGGGGATGCCCAAAACAAAAGCACACAACAACAGGCGGGTCAAGTGCGGATTCTGGGAAGTAGTATAGAGGGTATATTTTTCACTAGTGGTATCAAAACTACCAATCGCCGCCCGCGGCTCGATGGCATTGGGAATCACCCGCTGGTTGACAAACTCCAGTTTGGTGATGTGATGGGCGTTATTCATGGCCTCATCCACTTCTGCTTTGGGGTTTCCAAGTTCCCAATCAAAGCATATATTATTGGGTGCATCATCATGCACTAAAGGCGCCCCTGCTTCGGTGGCCGCTTTGGCATTGACGACTGCCGGTAGTTCTTCATACTCAATTTCAACGGCATCGGCGGCATCACGGGCTTGCTCGCGGGTTTCAGCAATGACAATGGCGACAGAATCTCCCTGATGGCGCACCTTATCCGCCACGATCAGTGGGTGAGGAGGTTCCTTCATCGTATCACCATTTTTGAAATTGATTTGCCAGCCGCAAGGTACACCATTGACGCCGGCCAAATCCTTTCCTGTATAAATGGCAACGACTCCTTCCATGGAAGTCGCTTCGGAGGTATCTATACTAAGAATATTGGCGTGGGCATAAGGACTACGAATGATGTAGGCGTGGAGCATGCCCGGCAGGACAATATCATCCGTATAATTTCCCTTACCTGTAATAAAGCGTTTGTCTTCAACACGCTTTACAGATTTTCCTATGAATGTCATAAGGGTTGTTTTTTTTTAGAAGTTTACAAATGCTAAACACTTTGTGCATGTTCCGCAGCGTGCTGGATGGCTTTCACAATATTGTGATAACCGGTACAGCGACAGAAATTGCCCTCCAAAGCTTCGCGGATTTCCTTTTCACTCGGATGTGGATTGCGATCTAGCAAGTCGGCTGCAGTCATGATCATGCCAGGCGTGCAAAACCCACACTGCAGACCATGCTGTTCTTTAAATCCTTCTTGAAGTGGATGTAAGTTGCCATTTTGAGCCAGACCTTCGATGGTCGTTATGTTGGCGCCATCGGCCTGCACTGCCAATAGGGTGCACGATTTTGCGGCTTTGCCATCTACCATTACGGTACAGGCCCCACAATTGCTGGTATCGCATCCGATATGGGTTCCCGTCAGGCCCAGCGTGTCGCGCAGGAAGTGCGACAACAAAAGCCTTGGTTCTACCTCGTGGCTGCGAGTTTCCCCATTAACGGTTAGGGTAATTTTAATCGTCATGAGTTTCAATCTATTTGATAAGGTGACAAAAATTTATTGCTTAATTTTCTCTTCCATGGCCTCAAAGAACTGCTTGCTCAGGGTATTGGCTACCCCCGACATTACGCGGTTGCCTGTACGAGCCAGTAGCCCCGACAAGCGAGCATCACCACTAAATGATAATTCAGTCTCTTCTGCGGAAAGTTCATTTAACTCAATGCTCACGTCAGCAGCAACATTACCAATTTTGCTGTTCTGTTTTACTTTGAGTAAAAATCGCTTGGGTTCTTCTTTTTCGGCCACTTCCAGATCACCGGAAAAAGAACCTTTCACCGGTCCCATTTTGACATCGGCAATGGCTTTGTATTGGTCCTCTCCAGTAGGTTCCAGTCTGGTAATGCCCGGTGTAATCTCTGCGAGGGTATCGGCATCCATCAACATTTTCCATATAGTAGAAGCTGAAGCACTGAAGGTATGCTTACCGGTAAGTTGCATAGGCAATTGTATTTTGTTGCGTAAAAGAAGCTTAAAACTTGCTCAAAAGAGACCACTCAGGAAGCCCTAAGTATATAAAGCGAAAATATAAGAAATGTTTTATAAAAAAACCACTTTATAAAATAAAAACAGGTTTAATCTTCAAAAACCCAAATAAGACAAAACCACCTCAGTAGATAGATTGTTGGGCAATTAATTCGTGAATAGATGGTTTTCGACCAATCTTGTGGTTAGAAGACCATTCAAAAATGCAAATCGCCACCTCCGGTGGTTGTTTGCGCCTCACGTTTTAGTTTGATCCCGATTTTATACCGGGGAGGTTTCTCAAAACAGGAAATAGCGTTATTACCCAATTTGGTGCAAACCAAACCCCATGTAATTTTGTTGCGTGATAAACGATGATCTATGAGAGTTTCCATTTACAGAAAGGCCCACTTCAATGCCGCCCACCGCTTGCATAACCCCGCTTGGAGTGATGAGAAAAACCGCGAAGTTTTTGGTCTTTGCAATAGCCCCAATTACCATGGCCATAATTATGATTTGGAAGTGAGGGTGTCGGGAGAGGTGGACCCTGAAACGGGTTTTCTCATCGATTTAAAGATATTGAAGGATTTGATTTATCGAGAAGTGGAATTGCGCTTTGACCACAAAAACCTCAATCTGGACACCGAAGAATTTAAAAACCTCAACCCTACTGCCGAGCACATTTGTTACGTCATTTGGCAAATCCTCACCACGCACCTGGATGATCGCTATGAGGTGGGTGTACGGCTTTATGAAACACCCCGCAATTATGTAGAATATCCGGCGCGATAATCTTCCTAGCGCACTCTTCGCGCTGCCCAAATGCCTACTACTAGCAACAAAAAGCCAAGTCCTGCAAACCAGAGCCGTTTTGGCCACCTGCGCTGAAACGATACTACACCATCCTGTCCCATCAAAACCATGCCTCCCCAAAAGAAAGGATGTTGCAGAACTGCATTGGCTGACCCGAGGTAGTCCAGCTTGGCCTGGCGCAATGCTCCACTTTTGGTATACCCGTCTGCCAGATAATCCAGAAATTTTTCAGTGATCTGAGTGCTCACTTTTTCATCCACTTTCCACAAGGACATTACGGTGCTTGGACAACCGGCGTAGTGAATGCTGTAGGCCAAAGAAATCATTCCCTCGCCTTCTTGCAATTCTCCCAGACCACTTTCACAGGCATTGAGCACCGCCAATTCCGCCTCCAGCGGCAAGCCATACAATTCATAAGCATGCAAATAACCATCCTCCTCTTGCGCACCTGCCTCTTTGGCCAATACCAGCTTGGAGCGTAGTGGATCCGAGGCATTGGCAATGGCGTGAGTGCCAAAATATAAGATACGGCCCTTATGAATATTCTTTTTGAGATTGGATTCCGTGGCCTGTAGCCCGATATACGCCTGATTGTCAAATTTTTGTTTCAAACTATTGGCCAACTTCAATGACCAAGGTTGACGGATGGTATGGAGAAAATTGTCGTCAATTGGCTCTATCGTGTCCCGCTGATTGCGATAAGCCAGCTTAATGTCATCCTCAAAACCCGGCACCACTGCCAGCAACCCTTTTTTGCTGCTTTGGGGTACTTTTGACAACAACACATTAATGGAAAGCGCATAGGAAATGTTGTAGTCATAAATCAGAAAAGGGGCACTTGCATTGCCGGTCGGCAAAGTTTCAAAATTGAGGTAAAATAAAGTTCCCGAAGGAATAATGATGACGCGCTCCCCAGACAGTTTTTCGGCCAGCGGCTGCCATAGTTTTTGATACAAGATCCTTCCCGTTTGATCGAGCTGCTTTTTCTCTTGTGACACCAAAGCTCGCTTCCAGTCCGCCACGGTTTCATTGATCTTTTGTCGGTTACCCAAATGAAGTAATTCCGCGGCATCCAGCTGAATAACCAGCGCATAATAGGCTGTATCATCTTCGAGATATTCAATCAGCGCCCTTTGGTCTAATTGGGCTTGAACCGCGGCTAAATCCGGAATTTTGGAATTGAATTTCAGGTCGTAATATTTGGGATAAGCTTTTAAGGTTTGGTCTAGGTGCGCATTAAAAGCCTCCTTGCTGGCAAACAGGGCTCTCTTCACTGTGTCCGACGCCGGATTTTCTAGCAATTGTTGATTCAGGCGGGTCAGCTCATTTTTCAAAGCCAGTTCCTTTTGCACCACAGAATCCGGGATTCCGGCATAGGATTTAATTTTATCATCCTGCAAATCGCGTAGCAGACAGGTGCGCCCATTTTCTGAAAATTGATAGACCGCTTTCAGGTATTTTTCATGCCCGGTTTTTCGATACAACTGTTGATAAAAGCCAATGATTCTTTTGTACACTGTGGCATTATCCTTGATCAATACACTTTTGGTATAGGGATCGTGAAATTGCTTTCTAAAATCATCGGAAAGATCGAGGTAAATGGCCGAAAATTTTTCAAATTGTTTCAAAACTCCTGGCGCTACATCAGCTTGATATTTGGTGATCAAGTATTGCAAATATTCGTGCAACACACTAAGGGTATTTGGTCTCATTTGATACCCCTCGCCTTCCAACGCACCCGATGGTAAACGAACGATTTCCAACGCCATCTGAAACAGTTGATCGGCCTTTGTCCAGTTAGCCTGTTCCGCAGCAATTAGTCCTTGCAACGTTAAATTCTGAGCATATTCCGTAGTGTGGTCCAACCCAACGGCTTGATAAATGGCCATGGATTTCTCCACCATCTGTTCGGCTTTTTCCAGTTTCCCCTGCAGGTACAAAATATTGCCATAATTGAAGTAGTGCACGCCGACAGAATAGTCATTTTCGGGAGCTAGCACGGGGATAATTTGACTGGCCAACTGGATGTAATGCAATGCTGAATCCAATTGGTTTACCGTTTTGAAACAGATGGCCGTATTTTCATAATTAAACCCCTCCACCAGGCTTCCCGGCCCATAATTGGCCTTGATTTTTCTCCGTACCTTCCTCAAACAATAAAGTGTTTGCTGATAATTACCCGATTCTTCTTCCGCAATCCCCAACACTTCATACGGTCCGATCAGAGAATAGTGATTGGCATCGTACAACCGTTCGCGAATGGCAATGCAGGCTTCCATATAATCTTTCGTTCGACCGTAATCGCCCATAAAATAATGGTAAACCCCCAAGGCATAATAGGCACTGGAGATACTGGCTTCGTCTTTGAGTGCCCGCGAAATTTTTAGCGCCTGCTCGCTATACTGAATGGCTTGTTGGTAATTTTCTTCCGCCCGAAATATGGACGAAAGGTTATTCAAACACATCGCCAAATCACTGGAAACCGGCCCCAGTTTTTCTTCAGCAATGGCCTTAGATTTTAGGTAAAAAAATTTGGCCTCTTCCAGCCGATTGGCGCGATAATGACACACCCCCAGACCGTTGTAGATACCACTAAATTCAAGACTCGTCGTATCCAGTTGTTCCCGAAAGATTTGATAAGCCCGATTGACATAGATCAAACTGGAATCATAAGTTCCTAAACGCTCAAAAGTAAGCCCGGTATAATACAAAGCATAAGCGTGAATCACTTCGCCTCCTTCCAGATCGGCACTTTTCTGAATCACCGCCCGGTGTTGGGCGAGTGCTTTTTCAAATTGCGAATTACTTCGATAATACTCCCCTCTGGCAGTTTCAAATTCACAAATAGCGGCTGGGCCAACCGTTTTATTTTCGATCAAGTCATCACCAATTTGAAGTAGGGAATCTGCTCTTCCCAACTCCGCTTTCAGTATCGCCACTTTAACCAACCCTTCTACCGCTTGCAGTTGAATGTCGGCATCCGTTGTTTGATAAGCAAGTTGGTAAAAATGGCGGGCCGAATCAAGTTGATCCGATTTATAATAGCCGATAGCATTTTCTAGTAGTTCTTGCGGTTTTTGGCTGTAGCCAATAATAGGCAGAAGTAAACACAGGCAACAAGACCAAAACTTCAAGACCAGTTGATGTGGAAAAACAACCGTCATTCCCCCAACTCTTTTTGTAAACTTTGGGCCTGTTGCAAAAATTCGTGATCCGGTGTAGCCAGGATTTGCTGCAATAATTGTTTGGCCTTTTCCATATGCTGTTCCTTTAATGCCACCAGGATCAGGAGCCATTCTGCTCGCTGTACAAACTTAGAATTTTCAACATTGGCCACCTTAGACAAATTCCCTTCGGCAGCAGTGGTTTTTCCCTGGTAGAGCTGACTGGCCCCCAAATAATAAACCAGTGTATCGCTCGCTGGAGATTGTTCCTCAATTTGTAGTAATTTTTCTTCTGCTACCGCATAATTGCCTTCACTATAATAAGTCAATGCATCGTAGAGTTGGTAGTCGTCCGACTGGCTCATCAACACGGGCAAGCCCGGATCAACGTATTCATATTCGGCGTAAAGGCCAGGGTTGGAAAAGTTGTTGACGCCCCAATAGGCCACCACTAGTAAAAGCAGAGAAGCCGCAATAGCCCATGTCCAGCGGTTGCGGGTAAACCTGACTACCTTGGCTTCTTTATGTTGAGGTTTGGGTAAAATATCTTGCAATTGGTTGCGCAAGCCTGCCGCTTCAATGGCCGTTTGGGTATTTGTAAACCATGTGATTTTTTCCTGCAAATCCGTTTCCCCCAAGGCATCGGCGTCCCGTTGCAATTCCTCCCGACTGATTTTACCGTCCAGGAAAGCTTCGATCCGCTCCATTAATTCCTCTTTCATTGTCCTTGAGTTTCTGTTTCATAAATGGTACGCAAATTTTGCATACAGCGATATTTGGTGTTTTTGGCGGTCTTCTCCGTGATCTGCATAAGCTCCGCAATCTCCTTCAGGGCGGCTTTTTGATAATAAAAAAGCGTCAAGATCTTCCTGCAGGCATCGCCGAGTTTGGCAAATTGATTTTCCAGCATCGCAATCTGGTCGTATTGCGCCTCCATTTCATCCACTTCCGCCGCTACCTCCAGATGTGGGCGCTTATCGATCGATAGTATATTTTTTCTTTTTCTCAAACGGCTAATCCAGATGTTCCGGCACAACGTATACAGGTAAGTCGAAATCTTGGCATTGTCTTTTTGCACAAATTTACCTCGTGAAATATTCGTCCAGAGTGCCACCAATCCTTCCTGAAAGATATCGTGCGCGTCGGCTTCATTTCCACTGTTCTTTTGCACCATTCGCAAAATCTGGCCCTGATGTTCCTGATAAAGGAATAAAAAGGTCTGATTGTCTTTGCGAGCGATGCCTTCAAATATTTCCTGGTCGGTCACGGACTAATGCTTATGAGGTTTTTGTGTAACACACTTTCCTCTCAAATATAGGCCCGCACAGTGAGATATCCAAAAGCGATTTCAGTGCTTAATTGAAGATCAAAAATTGGCCGCCAAGCACTCAAGCTAAAAGGGTAAAAGTCACCAGAGCAAAAAAACTCGCAAAGACGCCTAAAAGCCTTTCCTCTAAGCGTCCTTGCGAGGGAAATTACATTTATCAATATCCACCGTCCTCGACGGCTCTCCATTCCGTGTTGTTTACATTGGGATCCATATTTGGCTTGTAGAATTCATCATCCGTACCAATGTATTCGTTGTAGTTGTTCATATAGTAATTGTTGTATCCGGCATCCACCTTTACCTGTTGGCCATTGTAGGGATCAATAGCATTCTGACGCTCCCAGATTCCGTCTACCACTTTGTCATGCATTCTGTCAGAGGAATTGCTTCTGGCCCAGTAGCTGTCCATAGACGCTTTGTTGATGGCATTATAAGTTTCCTGGTGGGTTTTGTTCCAGGCATCAAAATTGGCCTGATTGGCGCGCATTTTCTGGTTGTGGGCACTCCAACTTGCCTGAGATTTCTGCTGCTCATTTCTGTTGTGTACGGCCACCTGCTGAGGATTCAATTTCATATTGGCCAAGCCGTATAAAAGAGCTTTTTTATCCTGCTCATAGGCTGCGGCATTGGAAGTCATCACATTGCCGTAATAGAAAGCCATATTGCCATACTGTGAGCGAGTAAGGGTGAAATGGATCACAATCAGGTTGGGATTGCCCTGTGCATCCTTTGCTTCAATAGCTTTCGCCTGATGAATATTTTGCGCAGGCATAGCTTGCCAGTACATGGCGTAGTTTTGCTGATCCCGACGCGACACTTCCGGCAGATCAAAAGACCCCAACACCTGTCCGCCATTCTGGCGAATATTGGGAATCACATCCTGCTGAATGATCTGATCAATGGAATTTACCCGGCGCATCTGCTCTGTATACATCGCTCCCTTCTGATCTCTCACCACCGAACCGTTAGGACTGCTGATGCCATTGGAGCCTACTTTCCAATTGGAAGGCAATGGTAACGTACAAGAAACCATTCCGGTTTTAGGATCTTTAATGGCATGCTCAACCACACGGCCACCACCATTACTGCGGGAGGTTCTATTGGCTACCGGCTGAGCCTGGTAGCTGTTTTGCTCTTGATAGGCACTGCCTTGTTCATTATTGTAATTTTCTGCTGCATATCCGTCATTGCCGTATTCCTCATAATAACCATCTTCGGCGTAGTACCCATCCTCCATTCCATATTCTTCAGTACTAAAGGCGGCATAAGCGGCAATAACTACAACCAAAACGCTGTAAGAAATAAGCTTCGTGATTTTCATGATCTATGGTTTTTTATTTTTGATTATTTACCCCTGTATCGCAGGAAATCAAAAAGGTCATCATGAAAAATCACTTTTTTTGAGATTTTTTTTAAAAAAAAGCCAGAGAGACTGATTTTACTGGATTTTTGGCGGGAGTTTAATGGATAAAAACATCAAGTAGGCCGCACTCCGGAGTATATTCCTATTCGTCCTCCGAATCCTTGATGCCAGTGCCCCGGATTGTAAGTGCTTGTTTGGAGGTGGTGCTTTAGCCGCGAAAATTGCAGATTTTGGGTTCTCGCAAGGCTCATTTTTGAGTGCATCTCGGCTCAGCCGAGACGGACGAAAAAACAGCCAAAAAGAGGTATCAAAATCCCGGTTTTACCGGGACTGATTGACTACCTCCAAACATGCACTCAAATAAAACCGCCAGATAGGCGATTCCTTTTCATACACCTAAGGTTGCTCGGCATGCCGCCTCTCTACTCCTTCACCACACTCACCGTTCCCGTTGCGCCATTCATACTCAAGCGCACCCAGTAAGTACCCGCAGGTAAATTCATCAAGTTCAATTCAAGCTGATTTTCACCAGGCACCACCACCTCCTGTTGTTGCTGCAAATGTTGTCCCAGCAGGTCAAAAACTTCAATCTGAGCTAGGCCATTTTGTTCAGCAATAAAGCGTAAAGTCGCGGCATCTTTCACCGGGTTGGGCATCACCAACATTTGCTCATTCAATCCAGATGGATCTTTTGTCCCCACCAGTTCACGCTCGCCAGTGGCAAACCATACGCCCCATTTACCTCCTTGCAAAATGACCTGTGGACTACCATTGGAGGTAATCTTATCCGCATTCAGGTTAATGAACTCCAGATTATTGCCATTGCTAAAATTCTCAACATCAAAAATCAACTGCTGATCGTTGACCGAATAATTGGGATACCCCAAATTGTCCATTTGGTAAATTTCCCCTACATCACCAGCCAATAAATCTACCCCTAGAATGGTAAAATCTGAAAAACTCTGTGCATCACCGATAAAATCCAGCGCAACGACCAACGGACTGTTTTTGGCAAAAGTGGGGTTTCCTACACTAGTATTATCGGGCAGGCCATTAAAAATTTTGAAGATAAAACCGTCATCAAAATCGTTAGCGCCATTATCCCAAACCCGTAACATTCCGATGTCCCAGTAATCACTGGTATTGCCAAAATCGGATTCCAAGACATTATAAGCATCATAAAGGATACGCTCGCCGGAATAATCCCATTCGATGAAATCGGCATATTGTACATCACCGGTAGAGACCCCTTGTGCGGAGGTCGGATTGTACAACTCAAAGGTGAGTCCCTGCCCGGTATTAAAATCAAAAATGAAAATGAAATTGTCGTTATCTGTGGTCAGGGCAGCTAGTTTGCTACCATCTTTAGAAATGGCGGCATTCCGCCAGATGGTTTGCGGATTATTTTCCAAATAAAACTCCTCATAGCCCCCCACTCCTGGATTATACTCCATATACCGCAAGGTATTATCATCAGCCACAAAAACAATCAGAGAGCCATCATCCGACACACTGGGCCGACTAATAATGGAACTAGTAGAAATTTGTGGAACCGCATTAAAATCATAGAGGTAGAGGCCATCCAGGTTGGCATCTGTTGCCAGAATAAAATCAGAACCAGGATTGATTTCTAAATCGGTAGGACCACTCGTGCCCGACCCATTATTAATTCCCACCTGATCAAAAGCCGATTTGGCCGCATTTACTTCTGAAGAATTACCGCCATACAGGTCCGTTGCTGCCTGAACCACTGCTAACCGCGCATCGATAAATTGAGAATTGAAGGTCAAATATTCACTCAACGCCCGATAATAAGTCGCACCCGCTTTGGCCAACCCCACACTATTCGCATACAGATAAAAGGCATGATTGGGAATTCCACTATTAATGTGCACCCCACCATTATCACCCTGTTGGGTATTGGGTAAGTTTTGGTACTCATTCATGTGGGCTGGCTGCCAACCGGGCGAACTCAGGCCAGTGCCTCCCTGATTCGGGTTCGACATATCACGCAAGGCGCCGGAGGGGTAAAAAGAATTATTCACAATATCCTCGCCCAATTGCCAGTTGACCGGATCAATCAGCACGCCAAAAACATCGGCAAAACTTTCATTCAGCGCGCCCGACTGGCCTTCATACACCAGATTGGCGGTATTTTGCACCACCCCGTGAGTCATCTCATGGCCGCCCGTATCCAATGACTTTTGCAGCGGACTGCCAAAATATTGATTGCCTTCCCCGTAAAACATCGCCTGGCCATTCCAAAAGGCATTGTCCATATTATTGCCATCCGTTTCAGATACATTTATAAAGGAAACAATGTTGCCGCCCTGTCCATTGATAGAATTGCGCGTATGCGTTTGCCGGTAATATTCATAACACAATCCGGCATGATAATGGGCACTCACGGCCCCAGGTACATTCCATTGGTTATTCCCCGAAAGGATATATTCTGCCCCAAAGTCATTGTTGGCAGGATGCGTTCCCATGGCCGTCACCGTCAAAATCGCCCCGCGCATATCATCCGGTATCGAAGAAGAGGCATCAAACATCTGCCGCCCTGCGTCGAGCAGCACGTAGGTGCCGTTATCATCATAAACATTGATCGTCCGGGTTTCACCTTTCAAATCCAACGCCGTAGCCGTAGTAGGGCCAGGAGGCAACATTGAAGATGACGCCATGGATAGCCGATTGGGGGTTTCCAAATGTACCTCCGGTGCACAGACATCGGCTTGTGGGTAATACAAATGATGTGGACTAAAGGAACAGGTGTTTTTCCGTTGATGGAGAATTGCTCCCGTCTCGGCATTGACAAAATAGGTCCAATGTTCCAGCAAATTAGGTACGGCCTCAATTTGCCAAGCCAATACTGGTGCATCATCTTGTTTTGGATCGCAATAGATGGTCAGCGCAGCATGTGCGTCCACCGTAAATTGTTTCTCCCAATCGCTCAGCTCGCGCACATTGGTCAGGTTTTCCAGATCAGCATTCACCAACAACCGGGCATTTTCTTCATCCAGTTGCGGCGTCAGGTTTTCCAATTGTGGCGTGGCATAGTAGCGGCCGTTGAAGGTTTGTACCACCCCATTGCGGGCATGCAGTTGGATCTCGCTACCGTAAATGGGTATCCCCTTGTACACCTGCTGCATGCGAAGATGGGTAAACCCCACATTATCGGTATGCATTTCTTTTACCTGCCATTCGCTACGCGCATTTTTTACTTTCGTCAAATGACTAACCGTTTCCAAAAAGAGATAAGCCTGCTCCTCAATGGGCAGTTGGCGATGTTTTTCCGCCAGTTTACCGCGAATAAAGATGGGTAGCCCGTGGTCATCTTTAGCCACTACTTCCATGCGTGGCACCGCCGCGCCGGGGATCGTTGTCAGATCTACCCCTTGATAAGATAGTGTGCTCGGTAGTGGCCGCGCCGCCACTGGAACCCCCTTGAGTATCCTTGGGTTGGGCACAAAATCTTCTGCTTTAAAGTGGGTTGGTTCCGTTTTCGGGGGAAATGCCGGTTTGCTTCGCTGCGCTCGCCCATTGAGGCAAAACAACAAACCCACTATAATCATAAGGACATAACTGTTTTTCATAGATGATGAATTTTTGAAGTATACTTATCGGTACTACGGATTGATAATCTGATTTAGCCTCTGGTAGTAAGTCTCAATATTGTCATTGGGTAAATCCTTGTTGCTCCCCCAGGTGATTTCGTAGGTTGCCCCCTCATCCTTCATCCGGATAAAGTAATACAGGTTACCCGGTTCATTGTAGCTCAGGGTATCTAGTTTCATCTTGTAAAACTGCTTAAATGCCCGACGTGCCTCCCCGGCCTTGGCGGGTTCTAGCGGGGTATACCCCTTGGGATCATTCCGAAACAACTGCCCATTGTCCAGCAGCATATATTCGGTAGTCGTTCCCGCAAATCCACCTCCACTCCCAAAGTAAAGTTGCCGTTCCGGCAAGGTATCTAGTGTGTATTGCGTCGAACTGCACGCAACCCCAAGGCCCAGCAATAAGCCAAGCACTGCATAAAATCGATAGGTGTGTAGCATCATGATGTAAGCTCTTTGATTCGGGACTAAAGGTAAGAAATACGGCAACCAAAATGTGTAGAATCCCATTAGGAGTCTGTTAAATTTGGGCGTATCCCCTTCTCCGCTATGGCTCCGTCGGGGCCGCGTGCTTCCTGAGTTCGCTGCGCTCCGTATCGGCCAAGCCGACACCCACCTTTACAGGTGGTCCTCCAGCCCACTTACGCGATCTGCTCCCAAACACAAACGCTCGCCGCCTCCCCAGCCTCAACTCAAATCTAACCCCTGCACAAAATTACTCCTCCTTTCTCAAATGAGCTATTGTCTATGTCTACAAATGATGACTTTATGTAGATTTCCATGAATGATCTGGTCTGGTGTCGCTGCTACGCAGCGCAATGCGGTTGACGCCCCACTGGCCAGAGTCATCCGCTAGGGGTCAGAGAAGAATAAGTAAACAGAGGATCAGGCCGAAGTTGCAGCACAGCCATTCCAAATCCCTATCGCGTTCCAGCCGGAATGCCATCTCTGTAGCCAATAATATCGATGTGTATTTCCGCCCCAGCGGTGCGGCAGCTCAATACAGGCCAAAATTCCGGGCTCCAAATCTATAATTTATTCCACCATCACCTTCTTGGTCACCCGCCTACCGTTACTGATGGCTTCCAGCAGGTAAACGCCAGCCCCCCAGCCTTCCGTACGAATATGAGTGGTTAGGGCTGGATCGATTTGCTGAAAAACGGACTGACCTAGATGATTGAATACACGGATAGCTTCCAGCGGAGTATGGAGACTTTCAATAGTGAGCAGATCTTGGACCGGATTGGGGAATACCCGCAATTCTCGATGTAAATCGGGCGAATCGACATCTGAAACACCGGAATTGAGAAAAATCACGGTTGCCGGTTCTATCGGCAGGTTATAGGAAAGTGTATCACCATCCGAATTGATCATAATCACATTGTCGAGAACCACATCAAACGGAGTTTCCGGAACAGCGCGTCCTCCAATGATATCGGAATTAACGATGAAATTGATTTCCGCCAAGGCGCCACTACCATTAATGCCTTGCCCGGATTTACGGCTCAGGGCAGCATCAAAGCGGCCAGGAAAAAAATCGGAAACTTCGCGGCTAACGGTCAACACATCGTAATTGTAACCGAAAAAGGATGTACCAATATAATTGAACGTGGTTGTCCCGGGATAGACCAGAGTATCAGGGAACCCAATCGTAAAGGCCAACCCGTGGAGGTTGGACACCGGATTAGCGGCATTGCCGATCCGTAAAGTGGCCGTAATTTCGATTTCTGCCGGGCTGTTCAGGTCGATATTGATTAAATCATCGGCAAAATCCAGCCAAAGTAGCGGAGCGTCCTCTTCCGGGTTAGTAGCGGTATTGACTTCCGCATCGTAGTTGTGGTAAATGGCTTCAATATCTTCTTCGTTCACCAAACCATTGCCATCACAATCAAAGTGCTTAAAATCGATACCACTCACATCATCCCCCCAGGCATCGGAATAGTTAGGCGCCCAGGCAATATGATCATCCGGGTTTGGGAAAAAAGGCCGTGCTGGCCCCGTCGAGTTGAATGCCAACCCAATATTGAGCAAATCGTAATTATTGGGGTGCCAGTTGCCATTGGCATCACCCGGCCACACACAGTCGCTGATGTTACACATCTCTTCTGGTGCATTGGGGTAAACAAAAATACATTCCGTATCCTCACACCCCTCATCATTGAAAATCGTGAGACAAACCAGGGAGGGAGCCGTATTGGAAAAAGTATAATGCAGCACCCCATCCGCATCAGAATAGAGCGTTTGCCCCTCAATATGCCATTCGTGATTGGTGTAATTGACAGAATTATTGTAAAACAAAACTTCCTGGTTCAGCAAGTAGGCAAAAATAAAATCGGCCTCACATTCATTGGTAACACAAGGCCCCTGTGTCCATTCCGTAACACCATACCAATTTTTGGCCTGACAGGCATTGATGTAGGTCTGACCATCGCATCCACATACTGGATCGGGATCGGCAGTACAGGGCGCACTCAGGTCGATCTGGTCTTCGTCTATGCACTGTGCGAACACAAACTGAGGACCCGCAATACAACAAAAGAAACTGACCAGCGTAAAAATGCAGCTATTTTTCATGACGCGAAATGGTTTAAGACATTACAAAAATCCAACGATAGAGGCATTTGGTCAAATACATTTTTTGTAAATTGTCGGAAAAACAATAAAACCCATTTTGGATAAAATATTGAATTTCAACATTTTAAATTCCATTGTAAAATTACTTTGTTTTTAATCTAATTGCAACTAGTGAGTCATGCCAAGCAAAAAACTGATTACCCTACTGGATACCTGTTCCCGACTAGAACGAAAGCACTTTCGAAAATACCTGAATTCCCCCTATTTTAACGAAAACGCGGAACTCATTGATCTGTTTGACCTGGTTGAAACAGTATATTTGCATACTGAGCCCGAAAATGAGCCACCTAAAAAGGTATTGAGCAAGCGGGAAGCATGGAAAAAACTTAAAAAAAATCAGCCTTACGACGACAACTACCTGCGCCGTATATGCTCTGAGCTAACCCAGCACGGTATGAATTTTCTCCAACTTCAACGCAGTAAAAAACAAGTTTTTCTTCCCGGTTTGGAGCAATTACATATTCTCAAAGAACGAAAACTAGATAAATATTTTCACAGCACTGCCCAAAAGGTAAAAAATGCCCTGTCGGATACATCGGCCCTGAAGGATACCGATTATCATTTTTTCAACTATGCCGTATCTGACCTGACCCACCGCACGCTGGAGGCATCAGGTAAAAAATTATCTAATTTTGGCGAGCTGGAACAAGCAGATTTTCACCTGGATTGTTTTTACTTTTTGCAAAAGCTAAAATATCTCTGCGACATTTTGGGATACCGGAAGTTCTTACCCATTGAAACAGAGATCCGGACTATCCCTGGGTTCATCCATTTCCTTGAAGGCTCTAAATACATTCAAGAACCGCCTTTACAAGCCTACCTGCTCGTATTAAAGATGTTGCGTGATGAAGAGGACGAAAGCCATTTCCACAATCTGCGAGACTACCTAAAAGCACAGCAACAACATTTTTCGAAAGAAGAGCTTAACACGCTTTATATCTACCTGAAAAATTACTGTATTGACTCCCGAATCAATAAAGGGCATTCGGAATACCTTGTGGAATTGTTTCAACTATTTCAAACCCTGATTAAGGAAGAAATTCTCACTGCGAATGGCAAGCTAGACAGCCAGGACTACAAAAACATCATCACCGTGGCGCTCTATGTCAAGGCTTTCGACTGGGTGGAACATTTCATTAAAACCAATACGGATTACCTGCCGGATGATAACCGTGAAAATGCGCTGACGTACAACCTGGCCAAGGTGTATTTTCATCAAAAAAAGTATCCTGAAGTGATTGCGCAACTCCGAGAAGTCGAATACGACGATGTAGTCTACGCGCTAGGCAGCAAACTGATGTTGCTCAAGACCTACTACGAGCAGGCTGAATACCTTGCCCTTGATTCTCTGGTGGATAGCTTTCGCATCTACCTGCAGCGCAACCGGTTAATCTCAAAAGATGTCCGGCGGCAGTACCTCAACGTGCTGCGTTTCATCCGTAAACTGGCTAATATCGATCCATACAACCAGCAAGCCATTGAAAAAGTCCGCAACAAAGTGCATGAATGCCAGGCCCTGGCAGATAAAAACTGGATTCTGGAAAAAATCGATGCCCTGGATCGGAGTAAAGTTGTTTAGTGCATGTTTGGAGGTGGCGCTTCAGCAGCGAAAATTGCAGATATTGGGTTCTCGCAAGGCTCATTTTTGAGCCCGTCTCGGCTCAGCCGAGATGGACGAAAAAATAGTCGAAAAGAGGCTCCAAAATCCCGGTTTTACCGGGACGGAATAGCTTGCCCGAATATACTTCAGGGACTACCTCCAAACATGCACTTAGATAAGCGCTCCATCTCAAACGACAAAGGGGCAATCCGAATTAATGTCCGAATTGCCCCCTTGCGAAGCATGCCTCTCGAAGGGATTATTGCTTAATCATATCGTGCATGATGTTCAATGTTTCTTTTACGTAAACGTCTTTTGAAAGAGTGGCCATCAAATCTTCGTTACGAGCTTGCTTTGACTCATCTGCATTGATCAGAGGAAGGTCAACTTCCAGGTTGGAAACTCCTGAAAGCACTACTTCATCAAACATCCCTTTAAATTCATCGGCTTCTTTCTTCTGGCGGCGTTCCATCTCCTGGTATTCCTCTAGAGACAATGGATAAACGGACTCCTCCATTTTGGTTTGCAAACGCTTAGCGTTTTCCAGAATTTTCTGGAAGGTCCCGTTGTTTTTCAGACGCTGCTCACTGCGCTTACGCAGCTTATCCAAATTTTTCACGATATTGACATTCTGGCTAAACTTCACGGGCTCAATTTCTGACCATTCCATTGGATAATCTTCTTCCTTTTCACCGGTTTTGATGTAGTGATAATTATCTGGAAGAATGATATCAGGAATAACCCCTTTCAACTGAGTAGACCCTCCGTTGATTCGGTAGAATTTTTGCATGGTCAGTTTCACCTCACCGAGTGGCTTGACTTCGTCCAAACCGTTAATGGTGCGGTCCAGGTCTACAAATCGCTGTACCGTTCCTTTACCAAAGGTCGACTTGCTTCCTACAATTACAGCACGTCCGTAATCCTGCAGAGCAGCCGCCAAAATTTCGGAAGCAGAAGCACTATATGAATTTACCATGACCGCTAAGGGGCCATCGTATTGTACCCGAGGATCAACATCCATCAATACCTGCGCTTTATCCCGACGAGACTTCACTTGCACAATTGGTCCCTTTTCGATAAAATATCCGGACATTTCTACCACATCGCGCAGAGAGCCCCCACCATTATTCCGCAGATCCAGGATAATACCATCGACTTTTTCTGCTTTTAGTTTTTCGATCTCTTTCTTCACATCTTCTGAACAATTCCGGCCGTCTTCATTTTCGAAATCGGCGTAGAAACTAGGCAGATAGATGTACCCAATTTTTTCGTTTTCACCGCTGCCATCAAGAATTAATGAACGGGCAAAACGCTCATCGATGATGACAACTTCACGAACGATAGAAATATCTTGTATGGTACCATCTATCTTTTTCACCGTAAGGGTAACCGTTGTTCCTTTGTCACCACGAATCTGGGAAACGACGTCATCCAACACCATATTTTTGATGTCTACCGCTTCTCCGTCTTCTTGTTTCACCTTCATGATTATATCGTTGGCTTCCAGTTCTTTGCCCTTCCAGGCTGGGCCACCTACTACGATATCAGAAACTTTAGTATAGTCTCCATCACTCATCAAGCGAGCACCAATACCTTCCAAACGGCCGCTGAAGCGAATGTTGAAGTTTTCTTTATCAATCGGCTTGAAATAATTCGTGTGAGGATCAAAAGTACTGGTCAGCGTATTGAGGTAGTAGCTCAGGCGGTCTTCCCGCTTCAACTTGCTGAGACGCTCATACCAATTATCAAACATCTCAAGTATTTCTTTGCGAGATTCCTCTTCCAAAACTTCTTCTGATTTCCGCTCTTCTCCTTCACCTATATCCTTTTGACTTTCCAATTTATCAACATACTTGGTCAACACCTCGTATTTCAAGTATTTTTCCCAGAAGGCCTTCAATTCTTTATCATCTTTGGCAAATGATCTTTTTTCACCATCCATTTGAATTTCTTCTTTTTCAGAAAAATCGAATGGATGGGAGAGAATTTCGCGGTAGTAAGCCTGAGTCTTCTTCATACCCGCTTCTACCAAACTCAGAGAAAGGTCAAAAAATTCATATGTACCTGCATTGGACTCCTCATCGATATCGTACTTGAATTTCTCCAGTTGATCAATATCTTCCTGCGTCAAAAACCGCTTGCCGCTATCCAATTGATTGAGATACATATTGTATACTTTCTCAGAAAACTTATCATCAATTTTTTGCGGCTGATAGTGCAATTGCTCCAATCCACGAAGGATCGTTCTCACTAAGATGGATTCTTTTTCCTGGCTATTTACTTTGGGATAGTAAGCCGCTACAGTAAGGACAACTGCTATGAGCGAAAAAAAGATGGCTCCTCTGAACTTCATAATTTTCTTTTTTAATTCCCTTGGGAGCGAAAAATTTAGCATGCTATTTTTATTTTACTCCAAATCTCGCAAGGGCATTTATTGATTCAAAAATCTAATAATGTTAACGTCAATGGAGGTCGGATTAGTCTACGGGGATCCAAAGATCTCCCGCTTGGGGGTAGATGATGCATTTCCGGCACCCAACACCTTTTTGAAAAAGTTCTTACAACAAATTTCAAATTTACTGGACAATAAATATACTTCTTTTTGCCTATAATTGTTTTACTAGAATCGTGCCAATTTCAACTTTAACGTAATGCTAACAGTATAAAATGCCAATTATCCTTCAAATTCCCGTAGCTCCCGGCGCCAGTTACTCATCTGTTCTCTGATCGACTCATCCAGTAAATCCCAACGCAGGGCGGAGATCACAATTTTGGCCCACTTCCAATAGCGGCGTGCAAAAAAGCCACTGATGGGCAAACTAAGCAGGTACCACCCAACTCCAATTTCTGGAAATAGCGCCATGAATACCTTGCACTGTATATAGTAGAACAAAGGGAAAGACAAAATTCCGCTCAGGACTTTCACCGTAGACATATAACCAATGTACAAATTGACTTTATTGGCAATCAGTACCGGGGTAAAGGCCGCCAAAAAATTATTGACCAGTCCATATAAAAAGAGCGGAGCACCAATAACCAGCCCCATCAATCGAAAAATGAGAGGCGCCCCACTTCGGTAACCGGTGGCTTCGGCAATAACCTCATCCTCAAGATGGTAAAAGCGCAGCTTGCCAAAATATTGATGGGTTGTGGTACGCAATCGGTCCAAGGTGGCTTTTTCCGCTGATTGGATCATGGTCAGCAGCGCCTGGCTTTTGTAAAACAGCCAGGTCCCACTTCGATTCTCGGAAGAAAGAATGCGTTCCAGCTTTCGCAATAGCGCATCTTCTTCATCATTGCGAGATTGCAACAACAGCCCCTTCATGCGTTCCTCCAGCAGCGCAGTAAGCTTGCGCACAGTGCCAAAAGTGTCTTTTCGATAATCCTCGGCGAAAGGTTTGAGGGAAATGGGTTCTCCTACATTTACCACCAACCGGGTTCCCGAAAGGTGACTATCCGAATAAGTCAGCCCCACCGGTAAAATGGAGAGGTCGAGATTGAAGTCTTTTTTGTCTTCAGCGCTTAACGCAATACGGGCCGTGCCGGTTTTAATAGGCCGCAACCGTCGTTCAATAAAGCTGGTGCCTTCCGGAGCAATATAAAGGACCCCGCCATTGCCCAGGTGCTCGTCGCAGCGATCAAAAGCATCATCATTTTTGAGTACCACACCACTGCTTACATCCTGTGGCCGCTTAATGGGAATGCAGTAAAAGGTATTGAAAAACCAGTTTTGAAAAGGCGTTTTAAACAAGCCCCAATTGGCCAAAAAGAATACCTGCCGCTTAACCAGGGAGGCTGTTCGCACCGCATCAATCAAGGTGTTTGGATGATTGCTGACCACAATGGCCGGATTGCGAAAAACCAATCGCTCTCCATTGATAATAGTAGTATCTGGATAAAAAATAGCCAGAATTAACCGGGTCAGTAATTTTAAAAATCGGTAGATGCCTCTAAGCAATGGATTCAAAATCAGACTTTAAAGTTTAACAGAAAATCTTTGATGTTTTCATCAAATTTCTCGCCTTCGCCAAAGTGGAACTTCACGTCCACCGGTATAGCAAATATAGGCATTCGGTTTTCAACCAAAAAAGCCCGGTGCAACTCTAATCGCATAGCGTCCTTTTCCGTGGTAATGATCAGCTTTTTCTCCGATTCAATATTGTCAAAAACCGCCTTGAGATGGGCTACATCAGACTTTTCAAAAAAGTGGTGATCTTCGTATTCCAACACCTTCACACTGTTTACCTTTTGCTCCAGGTAATCCACCAAATAATCGGTTCGCGCAATAGCACAGATCAACAGCACATCCCAATCCGCTTGCAGGTCTGTCACATAATTGGGATTGATAATGTAATAGGGCCGGGTATAATCGTAATAAGAGAAATAAATCTGTTGGTGCGGCAACGGCTTAATCTCCTCAATCAAGGCCTGTTTCTCTGCCTCACTGACTTCAAATGGGCATTTGGAAACGATAACGATATCGGCCCGCTCGTAGGCAGAACGCCATTCGCGCAAGCGCCCCGAAGGCAGCAGGTAATCCCGGGTAAAAGGCTCACTAAACTGGGTGAGTAACACATTCAACCCCGGTTTAATAGAGCGGTGTTGAAAGGCGTCATCAAGCAATACCACCTGTGTGTCGGGTCGCGCCATCATAATCTGCGGAACAGCAAAGGTGCGACTTTCGGAAACAGTCACCATAATTTCCGGGAACTTGCGCTTAAACTGCAAGGGTTCATCTCCGGCCTGCTCGGCCGTCATGCGTGGATGAACCTCCAGATATCCCTTTGTTTTGCGTTTGTACCCCCGACTAAGTGTAGCTACTTCCAGGTAGTCTTGCAACAAGCGGATGAGGTATTCTATATGAGGCGTTTTTCCAGCCCCTCCTACAGAAAGATTACCCACAGAGATGGTTGGCACATTAAATTCTATCGACTTCAACAATCCCTGTCGATAGAAAAAATCGCGCAGGCTTACGCCAAAACCGTAAAGCAAGGATAGGGGGGCTAATAAAATTTTAACCAGTATACTTTGGATCATGCGTGTAAAAGTAAGACTTTTGGCTACCAAGTTTCACAAAAAGCATCAATTCATGAAGGCCATGATCTTTGCTGCCGGCCTCGGCACCCGATTACGTCCATTAACCAACAACAAACCAAAGGCTCTGGTTGAGGTCAATGGCATTCCATTGCTGGAAATTGCCCTTCAAAAGCTAATTCATCACGGCTTTCGAGAGGTAATCATCAACATTCACCACTTCGGACAACAGATCATCGACTTTCTCGAAGCTAAGGATCATTTTGGCATTCACCTCGAAATTTCCGACGAACGAGATCAACTATTGGATACTGGAGGCGGCTTAAAAAAAGCCGCTTGGTTTTTACAAGACGGCCCTTTTTTGGTATACAATGCCGACATCTTAACCAATATTGATTTGGCAGCTTTATATCAACAGCAATTAGGTACTGACGCCATCGCCACTCTGGCCGTGAGAGACCGGGAGAGCTCCCGCAAGCTACTATTTGATCAAAACCAGACCCTTTGTGGCTGGCAAAACATGAAGACGGGAGAACAAAAAATCAGCCGCTATGCCGATGTGCAAACGCCCCTTTCCTTTAGCGGCATTCACGTGATCCATCCCAATCTATTTCGTTACTTTCCAGATCAGGAGGTTTTTTCCATCATTGATGTGTATCTCGAGGCCGCACAAAAAGAAGTTATCCAAGCCTATCGCCACGATGCGGACATCTGGCTGGATGTGGGCAAGCCGGAGGCGCTTGAACAAGGGCAAAAACTTTGGCGGGATAAGTCGTTTAGGTAGTGACTTTAACATCACACAGCACGGCATTCACCAATCCCTGATCGTTGATATCCTGAAGGGTAACGGGAGCCAGTTTGTTGAGTAGACTTTCGTCCAATGGCAGCTCGACTTTGACGTAGTTGTCGGTAAATCCGGACATTAATCCCGGAGTTTTACTGTGTTCAAACAAAACAATGCGTTCTTCTCCCAGGTGCTGGCTATAAAAATGTCGCCGCTTTTTGTCACTTAGAATATTCAGCATTTCGTTGCGGCGACGGCGCTCCTGCATAGGGACTTTGCCCTCCATTTCTACCGCAGGCGTATTGGGACGTTCCGAATAGGTAAAGACGTGCAGGTAGGAAATGTCCAGTTCGTTGATAAAGCGGTAGGACTCCAAGAAATCTTCTTCGGTCTCTCCGGGAAATCCGACAATGGTATCCACACCGATGCAGCAATGCGGCATCAATTCCTTGATCTTTGCCACGCGAGAGGCATACAATTCACGCTTGTAGCGACGGCGCATTTGTTGCAATTGTCGGTTATTTCCAGACTGCAATGGCATGTGAAAATGGGGAACAAACCGCTTGGATTGGGCTACAAATTCGATAATTTCATCGGTACACAAATTGGGCTCGATGGAAGAGATCCGGAACCGTTCGATACCTGCTACCTCATCCAATGCCCGGATCAGGTCGATGAAAAGAGCTTCTTTCCGAGGTCTGACGCCTTCTATCACTTCCGTGCCATTGCCAAAGTCGCCAATATTGACCCCGGTCAGCACAATCTCTTTCACCCCTAATGCGGCAATTTTTTTGGCATTAGCCACCACATTTTCAACGGTATCGCTACGGCTCTTACCTCGGGCTAGCGGGATGGTACAAAAGGTACATTTATAATTGCAGCCATCCTGTACTTTAAGAAACGATCGGGTCCGATCACCAAAGGAAAAAGCATTGATAAAGTCCTTCGCTTCAGTCACCTCCCCGGCCCTCACCATACCTTTATCGGGCGATTTGCTGAGGTCATCAATGTATTCCAGAATGCGGAATTTCTCGGCTGCACCGAGCACCAGATCAACCCCGGAGATATTGGAGATTTCTTCCGGTTTCAGTTGGGCGTAACAACCAATCACAACCACAAACGCCTGGGCATTGTGCCGCAGCGCTTTCCGCACGATATTGCGACATTTCTTATCGGCAAAATCGGTGACAGAGCAGGTGTTGATCACGTAGATATCCGCCCCTTCGTCAAACTTCACTTCTCCATACCCTGCATCCTCAAACAAGCGCCCGATCGACGATGTTTCAGAATAATTGAGCTTGCAACCCAGCGTGTAAAAGGCAACTGTCTTTGGCGTAGCCATCGGAATTTTTAATTTGGTTGCAAAGATAGGGATATTTGGGAAATGGGACAATTTGGAGTCTAAGCCTGCCCTCAATACTTCAAACACACATTCTTGGCCTCGGTGAAGAAGCGGAACGCCTCCAATCCTCCTTCGCGACCCACACCAGAGTTTTTAACACCTCCAAATGGGGTGCGCAGATCTCGAAGCATCCAGCAGTTGACCCACACAATCCCGGCCTGCAACTGTTCCGCTACACGAGTGGCGCGTTGTAAATTGCTGGTCCAAAGCGTGGAGGCCAGGCCATAGACGGTGCCATTGGCCAACGCGATGGCTTCTTCTTCGCTATCAAAAGGAGCGATGGTGACTACAGGTCCGAAAATTTCTTCCTGATTGGTCCGACAACCGATGGGTAGGCCTTCTATCACCGCCGGACTAAGATAATAACCACTGCGCAGGCGTTCTTCCCGATGATCAATTGCGGCTCCGCCACAGAGTATTTTGCCCCCTTCCTGCTGAGCCAGCGTGAGGTAGGATTTGACTTTTTCCAGGTGTGCTTTGGAAACCAAGGCCCCAAGGTCAGAACCTTCGCTCAGTGGATCTCCCACTTTTAAGGCCCGGGTTCTTTTGACCAATTCATCACGAAACCGCTCGTAAATAGGGCGCTCAATATAAATCCTGGAACCACATAGACAGATCTGGCCATTATTCGCAAAAGAAGACCGCATGGTGGCATCCATCATCTCCTCAAAATCGCAGTCGGCAAAGATGATATTGGGATTTTTACCACCCAATTCCAGCGAAAGCTTTTTAAACATAGGCGCTGCCGTCGCGGCAATGCTCTTTCCGGTTTGTGTACCTCCGGTAAAGGAAATGGCTTTAATTTCCGGATGTTCGACAATGGCTTGCCCGGTATTACCGCCCAAGCCGTGCACAATATTTAATACGCCAGCTGGCAGTCCGGCTTCTTGACACACTTTAGACAGCAAAAAGGCCGTCATTGGCGTCAATTCGGAAGGTTTGGCTACCACGCAGTTGCCCGTTGCCAGGGCAGGCGCTATTTTCCAGGTAAATAAATACAAAGGCAAATTCCAGGGCGAAATACATCCAACCACACCAATCGGTTGGCGAATGGTATAATTGATCGCTACCCCTTCCATGCGATGGGCTTCACTGCTAAAATGCAAAATTGCGGTGGCAAAAAAACGAAAATTGGCCTCAGCACGGGGAATATCAACACTGGAAGACAACCATACCGGCTTGCCATTATCCTGGCTTTCTGCTTTCGCAAAAGCATCCAGATTTTCTGCAATCAAATCGGCAATACGCACCATGATACGCGACCGTTCCTGTGTTCCACAGGACGACCAATGCGGAAAGGCCTTTTTGGCTGCCTCTACGGCCTGTTGCACATCGTCCTGACCCGAATCTGGGATCTGGCTGTATACCTGTCCCGTAGAGGGATCATAATTATCAAGATAATTGCCGGATAGTGGCGGTTGTAAGTTACCGTTGATGTAATTTAAAATGGTGGTATCAGTGGTCATGGCAGATCTTATTGGTCTATTGGTTTATAAAGTCCCCGCCGCTTCCCGGTAGATCACGGCCAGCAGCACCTGTCCCACCGCCCGCAAACTGCGTTTATCAATCACATCAAGATCGTCATTGTGGGTGTGCCAGTGAGAACCGAAGCCTTTATTGTCAGAATCAATCGGTAAATTAATAATGTCGATCATTTTGATACCCGCTATGTTATTCACAAAGACGTGGTCATCGGTGACGCCGCCGCCCGCTGCATTGTGAAAATAATTGCCATATCCCATTTGGTTGGCCAATTTCCAAACTTTATCCACCACCTCCGGTGCAAACTGCATGGAATAAGCTTCTTTAGGGAAACGGGCCCCTTTAGCCCCAACCATATCCAGCAAAATTCCATATTGAATGCCTGAGGCGTGTACATTTTTTGCCCAGTGTTGCGATCCCAAGGCCCAGGAATAAAGGCTCTCGCGCTCTTCCGCAGCATTGGCGTATTGCTCCCGGCTTTCGCCGTAATCTTCGGCATCAAAAAGGACAATATCGACACCAAGGTCTATTGGGTTGGCTTGCAATTGACGGGCAATTTCCAACAAAACACCGACGCCGCTCGCCCCGTCATCGGCGCCCAGTATCGGTTCATTTTGGCGTTCCTTGCTCAGCGGTGAATCGGCAATGTGGCGGGTATCCCAGTGGGCTGACAGTACAATCCGGCTGCGTGCTTCCGGGTTGTATTGTGCAATGATATTAGTGCCATTTAGTATTTCCCCCGTGTAGGCTTTGGCTTGAAAATCCTGCTCAATCACCTTGGCTCCAAAGTCTTTGAATTTATTGACCAACCATTCTTTGGTGGCTTTATGCCCTTCTGAATTCACCACTCTTGGCCCAAAAGCCACTTGCTTTTCCACATAGGCATAAGCCGAATCCCGCTCAAATTTAGGAACGGGCAGTTGCTTCTTCTCTTTTTCCGGTTTGGGGTCTTCTTTACAGGATTGAAAAAGCAGCACTCCAACGATGAGCAGGAAAAATATTCTTTTCATGAACTTACGATTGTAATATATTGAGATTCATTACCCCTTGTTTCCGGGGTTAAAATGTTTCCACCCTTGAGCCGTGATATCGTGGATATTCCCCCCGGTGGTATGCAATTTGATGCCATCCGACGCTTTCACGATCTCTCCGGCGATGTAAATGTCTGGCAAATATCGAATTTTCTCCACATCGTTTGGCCGTATAGTAAATAAAAGCTCGTAATCTTCTCCACCACTCAACGCACAAGTGATCGGGTCTAGTTTAAACTTGATGGCCATCTGCTGGGCATCAGGGTGAATGGGCACACCACTTTCCTCAATGAAGGCCCCCACCCCCGACTGCTGGCAAATATGATACAATTCCGACGCCAGTCCATCCGAAATATCGATCATAGACGTAGGCACCAGTTTGTTTTTGGCAAACATATCGATAATGTCCTGCCGCGCCTCCGGCTTGAGCAATCGGCCCACCAGAAAATCTTGGTTTTCCAAATCGGGTTTCATATTGGGATCGGCCAGGTACACCTGACGTTCGCGTTCCAACAATTGCAACCCCAAGTACGCCGCTCCCAAATTACCGGTAATACACACCAAATCGCCTACGCGGGCAGTATTGCGGTACACGACCTTCTCCTTTTTCACTTGCCCAATGGCTGTGATACTGAGATAGAGCCCCTTGGGTGAAGAGGTTGTATCTCCCCCCACCAAATCCACACCGTAGCGTTCGCAAGCAGCATGAATACCGGCGTACAGTTCTTCCAGCGCCTCAACCGAAAACCGGTTGGACAAAGCCATGGACACGGTTACCTGCTTGGGCGTCGCATTCATTGCATAGATGTCAGAAAGGTTGACCACTACCGATTTATAGCCCAAATGTTTCAGTGGGGTATACATCAAATCAAAATGAATGCCTTCTACCAACATATCTGTGGACACCACCGTCAAGTGAGCTCCATTATCAATCACTGCCGCATCATCGCCAACACCTTTCAGTGTAGACGGATTTTCTCTCCGAGCCTCCTTGGTCAAGTGGTCAATCAGTCCAAATTCGCCCAAAGTATTGACGTCCGTACGGCTTACTTTTTCCTGTTCTGCCATTAAATATTATTTTGTATACATCTCAATCAATACCTCGGTACCGGAATAATCCTCATCATTGGCTTTCGCCAACTCAATGGCCTCATTGGCTGTTTTGAGCCCCTTTTTCTGTTGTCCGGTTTTAAAATACAGCGCGGCCAACGTATCCAGATTGAAATATTGTTTATCAATTTTGACCGACTTTTCCGCCCATTTTACGGCCTTTTTCAGCTGCTTCATGTCATTGACACTCTCAAAAAAGGCCCAAGAAGCATTATTCAACTCCATCAAATCATCAGAGGGATATTTGTCGAAGTAGTTGATAGCTGCTTTGGCAAAGTTGTCCATATCGCCCACCTGCTGGTAGTAGTTCATTCTAAAACTAGCCGACAATTGAGGCGCCACTTCAGGATATGCTTTCGCAAATAAAGCATCAATTTCCTCTAGTGCCGGCATTTCTGTGGCATTGGAAAATGCCTTGCGCAAAATCAACGCCTGAATGCGATTGATCACTGCTGCTTTGCCAAATTGTTGGGCGAAAGCCGCCCGGTTTTCTACCAGATAGTCAAACTTTTTTCCCTCGGCATCATCAATCATGGTATAGATGAACTCGCGATTTTGCTCGGTATTCCAATCTTTTTGTGTTTCCAAATAGGCATCCGCAATTTCTTCATGGCTCCCGTCCATCATTTCGGCTTTCGCCAATGCATAGCGGCGTAAAAAATCCGGCTGGTAATCACCACTTTTATAGGTCTCTGCCATTCCGAGCATATTTGATTTTGGATCGGCGGCAATTTTGCCCAAAGCCAGCAATTCATCAGGGCCACGGTAGCCCACGCCACGGTGTACCAGCTCGCCATCTCCATTGATAAAAAGCAGTGTGGGATAAGCTCTTACCTGATAATCCTGCGCGATTTGCAGGCCTTCTCCTTTCTCCATGTCAATTTTTACGTTGACAAATTGGGCGTTAAAATAATCCCCTACCGATCTTTCCGGAAAGGAATTTTGCGCCATCATTTTACAAGGGCCACACCAGGTCGTATAGGCATCCATGAAGATAATGCGGTTTTCCGCTTTAGCCTTCGCCAAAATATCGTTCCACGACCCTTCCGAAAATTTGATCCCTCCCTGAGCCATCATATTTCCGATGAACAGGATCTGCAACAATACAATTAATTTGAGTTTCATTATGGTTATTTTTTTTTGAACAACACGTCGTCCTTTCGATTAGTTGCCCAACCGAATGAGGATTTAAATGGCGAAATTCTGATTACCCTTGAATGCGCTGAATAAAACCTTCCACCATCCGCACGGCATTGGGCCCTTGCTCCCGAGCAAGTTCCAGTGATCTATTAGCGGCATCCAATGCATCTTTCTGCTTGCCGTTTTTCTTCAAAATATCGGCATAGGTGATGTAATATTCGTAGCGATTGCTGTCTTTTGCTGCCTTTTCGGCAAATTTTTCTGCCGTTTTCATCGCCTTGTCATCATCGCCAAATTTCTTGAGCAGGGTGATGGCCAATTTGTCCAAGTGCTCCGGATCGTTGTTGACTACCTTCTTGGCGTAATCCTTACAAGCGTCAACGTATTCTTTAGCATCTTGGCATTCCAGGCAAAAGGACATCTGGGTCTTGATGGCAAAAACTTCCGCTTCCGCAGGATAATGCTTTTTCATCTTGCCGATGGCTTCGTCAATCAGGTCCTTACTTTCAAACTCGATGCCTTTTTGTGCAGTGGCCTGACAAGCTTGCATAATTTTTTCCTGTACTGCTTCTTTGCCCATCAGGGCTTCAATGGACTTGCGATTTTCAATCATCAATGCAAAAATTCGCGAATCGGCTTCGGTAGTCGCTTCCAGGATAAATTTGAGGTTTTGCTCCGTGGTCAGGTCTTCCTGATCGCGTAGGTAGTCATTGGCAATTTTCAGACTGGACTTTCCTGCCCGGTTGAGGGCTTTAACGTAGTTGTACACCAATTCCGGGTTGCGGTCGCCATTTTCGTAAGCCTCCGAAAATTCGCCACTACGGTCTACTTTTCCCAACACACTCTCCCCCAATTTGATCAAGGCATCAGCCTGTTGAGCACCGCGAACCACCTGCACCACTTCTTCATTGTAATCGATGAAATAAAGGGTAGGAAATGCCGAAACGGGATATTTTTGACGAAACCGCACCCCTACCGGATCTTTCTCCATATCCAGCTTGAGGCAAACGAAGTTTTTATTAAAAAATTCGCCCACTTCCGGCTGTGGAAACACATTGGCGGCCATGCGCTTGCACGGTCCGCACCAACTGGCGTAGGCATCCACAAAAATGACTTTTTCTTCTTTCTGCGCTTTGGCCACCGCTTCTTCCCACGTGCCGTGGAAAAACTCAATCCCTTGAGCCTTAGCATTAACCAATCCGATGAATAATATAAGTGAGGTTAAAATCAAATTTTTCATAATGAGGTCTTTTATTTTAGTTCTTTCGGTACTGACAACAGCCGTAACATTGGCCGAAAGGCAAGTCTTTTTAGAAGGTAATCTCCCAATTGTCAGGTACGAATTACATTAACCTGCAAGATAACCAAAATCTAGCGGGCGCATGTCCTCCCTTCCGGCCAGTCTGGTCAACTTTAACGCTTTAGTAACAAAAGCATTATTCATCTCCCGGATTATTCTTTTCAAACTGTTTGATCAGCTCCTCCGGCGATTGATCGTTTTGCAGGATTTCCAGTAAAAAACGGGCATCCTTGGCCACCGGATGATCCGGATATTTTAGTAGGAATCGTTCGTAAGAGGAAATAGCCAATCCGACATCTTTCAAATCTTTATCTGCGGTAAATGCCTTCAGAAAGAGGGAAATGGGCACTTTGTCGTGGGTAGGATATTCGCGATAAAAACGGTCCCACATCTCAATAGCTTGTTGGTAATGCCCTACGCCTCTTGATACATCGGCAGCTTTGAATAAGATATCGCCGGACAAAGAATCACTGGGGTAAGTGGTGACAAAATCCATGCTCTGCTCGATCAGCGCATTGGCGGAAGCCGTATCCAATTTGACGTCTTTTTGAGCACGCAATTTTTGTTCCAACGCATTGATAGCAGCTAGTTGATCATCGCGATTGCTGTTTGGTGCATCCGCTGTGGGGCCACAGGAAGTGAATAAACACAAGAAGGCACTAATGAGCAGAAAAAAATTGGCAAAGGTTGCTTTCATAACTTTTTCCTGCAAAATTAGCAAAGTACTACAAAAAATAGGAGCCTTCTCTGAGAAGAAGACTCCTATCGAATGTGAACTTGTTGAAACTAAAGCTTAATATTAATTAGGATAACTTTTGGGCTTACGACTAAATCGTAAAAACAATCAGGCTGTTCCTGTCCGACGTCTTGTTGTTTCCAGATAGGCACTGGCACCTGGCTGTTGCAACAATTCGTAGAGCATTTCTTTGGCCCGAAACAATTGAGCTTTTACCGTTCCGAGTGGAATATTCAACTCGTTGGATATTTCTTCATAGCTGAGCTCTTCAAAAAAGCGCAGCTCGATCATCAGACGGTACTTATTACTGAGTTTGGTTAATACTTGTCTCATCAATTTGACCCGTTGCTTGCGAATCACTTCCTCTTCCGGGTTGAGCACTTTGGCCCGCAAGCTACTGCTGTAATCCTGCTCGCTATCCGGTTCGATCGGATCATCGATAGAGTAGGTCAACATGCGCTTTTTACGCACGTAATCGATGCAATTATTGATAGCAATCTTAAACAACCAGGTACTAAAAGCGTAGCGCGGTACGTAGCTGGGGAGTTTAAGAAAAGCCTTACCAAAAGCCTCAATGGTGAGGTCATTGGCGTCTTCGCGATCGTTGACCATTTTCAACATCAGGTGATAAATCGAGGTTTGGTAACGATTCATCAGTGAAGCATACGCTCTTTGATCGCCTTGTACGGCCTTTTTTACCAATTCATAATCGGCGTGGGCCTTTTTTGATAATACGTTTTTGGCTACTACTTCCATTTTCTTTGATTGCCGGTTGTTAATAAAGCCGGTGTAAATGCCAAGTAGTAGAGCAGATAAAATAAGTCTAGAAAAGGGATCCAGGGAAGCAGATCAACTGCCTTGAGTTTGGATAGGATGCCTGCATACACTGCGACTACTACTAGGATTCTCACCAAATACCATATACAAATTGCCTGAGGGCTGACTCCTAACCCAAGTAGAATTATCGCGCCGGCGTAATGCCCAAAATGGCTGGCTGCAAGTGCGCCCAGTGCCAATTGGTGGCGGAGCCGATAATGGCTACCAGTAGTTAAGTGTCTCGATTTTTGGTAGTAGTAGTCTCTCCAGCTGCTTTTGGCTTCGGAAAACACAAAAGTGGCTGGATCTAATATAACAGTAGTATTATGCCCATTAGCAACGGCATTAATGAATAAATCATCATCACCGGACGCAAGATGAGCATGTTTTCGAAAGCCATTTGCTTTTGCAAACAAAGACTTGCGATAAACTAAATTTCGCCCTACACCCATGTAGGGCATTCGCATTAATGTGAAGGATTGGTATTGGATAGCCGCGTAAACAGTCTCAAAGCGTATAAAAGTATTCAGGAAGCCTTTCTTAGAAAAATACGGACCATAACCTAAACCGATTTGAATTTTGCCTTTAAGTGCGGATTGCATTTTAAAAATCCATTCCTTACTTGTAGGCCGACAATCTGCGTCGGTGAGTAATATGATTTCATGACGGGCGGCTTCGATGCCCTTTGTCAATGCTGCCTTTTTTCCGGGCAACAACTTTTCTGTGACGTTTACAGGGTGTAAGATCGGATTTTTTGTTTGAAAATCCAAAAGAATTTTCCAGGTTTCATCATTTGAATCGTCATTTACGACGATAACTTCAAACAAAGGATAATCCTGTTGGAGGATGCCGGGAAGGTTTTTTTTCAGATTTTCCGCTTCATTGCGGGCGCAAATCACTACTGAAACTCCGGGAAAATGAGTGGCCTCAGATTTTTTATTTTTTTTTACCAAATACCGGGCCAACCTGGAAAACACCCCTCCCCAAAAGAACAATTGCACTGCCGTAGCCAAGATAAAAATCCAAAAAATGAGGTTTTGCATGGGCCGTGCATTAGTGAATGTGACTTATGATGACAACCAATTAAACAACTGCCGATTCACTACATCGTGTTCAAAGAAGGTAATGTGGTTGATATCGTCATCCATTTGATACAATTTCTGCCGGTCTTCCGGAATGGGAAAGCCCCCGTTACCGAGTAGGGTATCAAAAGACCCCATAGTAGGCACTACCATATCACTATCCTCTTCAAATATCTTGGCCAGCACTTTCATCAACAGACGTTTGCCAAAGCGTTGTAGCAACTTTTCGTCATGGGGTGCATACTTAGCCCCTATGGCGTAATAAGTGGTATCGATAGGAGGCGTACCATTCAGGCGCTTGATATAATCACCATCAGGCACCATAGACTGTAAACCCGGTAATCCTTCAATCGCCCCGCCTCCAATAATCTTCACCAGATTGACAATTGCTTCCATGATAATCGTCGCCGGATTATCGGGTAAATTGGTGAGCATGTTGGTGTAGGTATCGATCAGTGTCAGTATATGATCTTTATTCAGTAAGGTGGTACCAAGGTGTGGGCCCGCCACAAAAATGGCCTTTTTGATGGCCACCTTCCGACCAAAAGGGTCAATATCCGCCAGTCTTTCACACATTTCTCGACCGACCAGACCTCCCCGACTGTGCGTAATAATGTCGATATCCAATTCAACCCCATCGGGCAGCATTTCCATCAAGGTTTTGACATTTTCTGCCGGCGTCTGGTGCAAACTGGGATGATTAAAAGCAAATATGCGGTTGCCGTAAAACTCCTGCATTTGCGGAAACCAGGTTTTACTCCTGCGCAAACCGTCAAAAGCCGACTGCCAAGTAGAAAAGGTGCCGTGAATGAGCAACAGAGATCGCTCTCCGGATATCTTGTCCCAATCAACCGGTGCATCATCCCGATCGGCTAACACAGAATTTAAAGTGTAAGGTCGTTTTTTACTTTCCCAGTTTTTGACCAGAATCAAAGCCCCCGCGCCGACGATTTCATCCGTTAGCCAGGCAAACACCTTGACTACCCGCCGAATGCCTTTGGTAATGACCCCGCGCACGGTAGATCCATCTGTGGGGAGAGGTGGCGCACCTTCACGCGGCAGCAAAAAGGTGAATTTATCCCGAGGGTTTTTCTCTTCGGGAAAGACCCAGCGCGACTCCCCGTCTTCATCGGTATACAGTACCGCAGAGGCCATATTTTCTTCGAGCTTTGGCGCGGAAAGCACCATCGCCGGTTCTCCCATCTCTGTTGTACGGGTGACTCCGGCCGCCCGGGTCTGCGTTTCCGGAGCGTCTTTTAGATCATCCTTTTCGATCTCAATTTCAAATTGATTAAACAGGATGATATCATTGTCCTTCGCCGACTCCATCACCATTTTATGCATAGGGTCCTCTACGCCAGGCCCTCGGGTAGTGGATTTATCGGTTTCCATTTCCTTGACCATACCGTGCATACCCGGACAATGCAGCGTGAATTCACTGGAAGATATTTTGATGGGTTCAATACTTCCGGCTAATGGAGTTTCCTTACCCATGATGTTTCAGTTTAGTTTATTAGTGTTTATAATCTAATACCAACCCCGGATGACCATAATAGAGATAGGCCAATGGGGTCAGTGATTCCTTAAAGTCATACTTACGGCGAAGGTCTAGCAGTACTTCGGCAACAGGCTTTTTATTGTTAAGCGTTTCTTGATAAAAGGTCTCCGCAAATTCACGAGCGGCCACATCATGTACTTCCCACAATGGTGCGATGAAACCCAACATGCCTTTTTTCAGCAATATCCCTGGAAATCCACTGGCCTGCCCTAGGGTTTCTCCCGCCGTACCTACCTGACAGGCATTGAGAAACATAAAGGAAATGGCCGGTTGATCACCGCAATCATAAGGACCAAACATGGCATTGGGATTTAATCCTTTGCCGTCTTCCAAGATCAGTTTTTGCTCATTAAAGACGGAGTCGCTGTGTCCGTGCAGGGCCATATGCACCAGGTTTCCTTCTACCGGTTGCGTCATGGTCATCCCCAGCACTCCATCTACCGTAGCGGGAATACTGGTGGCTTTAAATTCTTTTTCCAGAAAAGCCTTTTCTTCAAGAGCTTCAGGCAATTTGGCCACTCTCGCCACCAGTGCATTATAATTGGCCGCTATGGCGGAAAGCTGCAATATTTTCAACCCAGATGGAGGCGGCGTGACGACTCGTTCGTGCAGCCACCAGCGGCCCATGATTACTTGTGCCCCCAAAAAACGCGGATGATTGTCGTCTACGGTAAGCCTTTTTCCGTAAGCCAGTTCCCAGGGAATATAGGCTTCATCGGTTAACAACAATAGACGTGGCGTTCGGTTAATAGCCTCATGCACGCCGTGCAGGGCCGTAAAGAAGGCATCCGGCAAGAGGTCGGCAATGGACTCTCCCAGGGTTACCAAAATATTATTGGCCAGGGCATCCTTAAAATCTTCGGCCTTGAGTTCGGAGCCAATGCGTTTGGCGAAAGCCCGCGCATCGGCAATTGGGGTGGTCGCCTTTTCCAGTAGATCCAGTTCCGGGGCATCAATTTCCCAAACCAATTGCTGAGCACTGCGGTCCTGCCGTATGACAATGGTGAGATCAGGTTGCGCCTGCTCAAAACTGGCGCTGGCAATGGACAATTGGCAGCGTTTGCCCTGGTCTGGAGCCGGAGTTTCAGCTGGAGTCGGAGCTGGTGCGGCGGCCTGTTTCACCGGAATAACGCGCTGTGCATTGCCAACGATGCGTTTATTGTAGCGGTACATGGCTATGATATTAACCTCCGTGGCATTGCTGTTGACCGTTATTGTAAACGAGGTTTGAGCGTCTGGATCCAGCATAATCGGCTTGGCGCGATTGTCCTTATCGGCGACCTTACCCCCGGTCACCATCAGGGACACCTTAGCCGGGATATCTTCATCCGGCCGGTCGATGACGATGATTTCTCCTTCTTCCAGGCTTTCGTCTTTTTCCGAGCTGAAGCCCACAAAAACCTTGAAGGTCTGATCCGGCTTGACAATGCCTGGATCGCTGATACTGGGGTATGCTTCGAAGGTTTCGACTGTTTCCTCTTCAATGGTTGCGCCACCTCGGGAAGTCCCTTTGTCGCTACCGGGCACCGAAGGTGCAGGTGGCGGCGGCGGTGATGCTTCGGCTACTTCTTTATCATAAATCAGTCCAACCACCTCGTCTCCCTTGAGGATCGCATAACATTCCTCCACCCTGGCTGACAACGGTGCATCAAAGGGTAAGGTGGGCAGGGGCTGCTCCAAGTGGAGTTGCATGGCCAATTTTACGGGAACGGGTTTGGGTAGCCGGGAGAGTCTGTTGAGTAATTCTTCCTGGGAATAAAAGTAGTAGAAATGATCGCCGGCATCTTCGCGGTCGATCAGGATATAGTAGTAAGGAGCATTCGCAACGGCAACGGCAGCATCAGCGACACTCAAATTACCGTCGAGCAGATAAAAGTTGCTTTCAGCAATGGTTTCAACCATGGTTAGGGTTTTAGTACCTGATTGGAGGTAGTATTTCCACCCCGTGAAAATATTACTTTTCTATGGGAAAAACAAAAGGAAGCTTTTGAAGGAGCATAAGGGATGATTATTCTCCTTACGAGGCCGTGTACGGATTACCAATCGTGTAAACGTAGGCTGTTGAAGTTGCCAACTGCAACGATCCACGATCACTATGTCCAAGTCATTATTGATCGCTGGGAGAAATTAGCTTCGCTATCAACTTACCTGGCCGTAGACGATTATTTTGCTAAACAATCATTCGTTGACCCTGTCAGTGCATTGACCGATCTGCGTATTATCTCAAAACTACGTTGTGATGCCAATTTGAAATATCTATACCATGGCCCAAAAACTAAAGGTCGGGGACAACCCAAAAAATATGATGGCAAAGTCGATTTAAAAAAGATCGACAAAAGGCAACTCAAGTGGCTTTATCAAGATCAAGATATCATCATTTATGAAATGATTGTTTGGTCGGTATTATAAAGCCCGTTTTCAAATAGAATCCGCTCCAAATATGCTCTTAATTTTCACCGAACTATTGTCAGAAATGAACAGAAATAAAAAGCTCCCCAGAAAAGTAGACCGGTATAGATACATCGTTTCATAAATAAACCCACCATTATTCCCCGACATACCGTTCAAACAACCCTTCCAGTACTTGCTCCGGGTCAGTGCACCTCCCCGGATGGGTTTTAGAGCTTTGAATGATGGTACTCCGTGCTGCGGTGAGCCAGCGAAAGCGGGATGGCAAATCAAACTGACCGATCGGACCGGCATCCGGGCCGCCTTGACAAACCAATTCCCAGGCATGCAGGTGGTTTTTGATCAAATCGAGGTCAATATCGGGAGAGAAGTGGGTCAGCCTGACTTCATCAATCTTATAGCGAATACCCAGGTATTTTTTGCGTTTGGAAAACAGCATCACCCCCACGTTGAGAAACTCTTCGCGCTCCACCCGGGGCACCACCCGGATCACCGCAAATTCGTAGGTTACTCTATCTGGCATTTTCCGCTTCTTTGGCTAGTGAATCGATATTGGCCAATTTGGTATTCAAAAAGCGCACATAAGCGGCCCGCATTTCCTGCGGGGTCAGTGGGTTGGATTCCTCCAACAACCAATCTTCCGGAATCAACGCAATAATCTCCTCAATCTTGGCTTCGCTGATTAAATCCTTGATTTCCGCTGCGGCTTCCGCCAAATGATCGGCTCGTTTGAGTAGGACGTGATCCTTGACGTTCGGAAAGGTACGATCGAGGTGCGACTCCCAATTGGCCCAGTTGTGGTGAAAATACAAACTTGCTCCGTGGTCGATGAGCCACAGTTCATTTTTCCAGTTCAGCAGATTCGTGTTTTTTGCCGTCCGGTCAATATTGGTAATGATACTATCCAATAGCACGATCTTCGAGACATACCGGCTTTCGCCAATCGGCACCAGCGGATCGTAAGTGATGGCCCCAGATAGAAAATGTAAGCCCATGTTGAGTCCGACACTGAATTTCAGCAAGTCCTGAATTTCTTCATCCGGTTCGGTTTTGCTAAAGGAATCGTCCAGGTTCATAAACACCAATTCCGGCACCTTCAGGCCCATGGCCCGGGCCAGTTCTCCACCGATCAATTCGGCGATCAGGGCCTTCTTGCCCTGTCCGGCGCCCCGAAATTTCAACACATAGGGGAAGTCGTCGTCGGCCATCACAATCGCCGGCAGCGAGCCCCCTTCCCGCAGGGGCATTCTGTATTCCACCACATCCACCGTGCGGATTTCAATTTTACTCATAAATCTAAGGTAAAACTATTTTCTAAAAGTGCTGATCAATTTAAGCAGAGCGTGTGTTTAACAAATTGCAGGAGGGTGTCAGGTTTGTCCCCAAAAAAGGATTGAGCAGATGGGATTCTATTAATTTGCTTCGTCATTATTTTAGATTTGTGTTTTTCATTTACTGGTTCGCAGCGTTAAGTGCATGTTTTTTTTTAGAAATACGGGGGTTATTCATATTGGGTTTTATGCAAGGTCATGGTCTTGAGCGTTCCTTTGGGATCGTAATATTCAAGAACAACGCTTTCCTTTTCCTGAAAGGCGTAACCGTTGATATACGTTTCGCAACCCTTTATGATTTCAGCAATAGGAGTCCCATCAATAGATTTGATCTTAAGGCCAAATTTAAGGCCTTCTTGTTCGGCTACGGAGCCTTTTAAAACCCATTTGATCAAATATTGCTCTTGGAGGTACACGATATCAAATCCGAAGGTGCTCAGGGTTGTCGGTTTGAACTGAGTAGGGTATGGCTCAAAATAAAACCAAAGGTTTTTATAATCAACCGTCACCTTTCCATGATACAAAATACTGGCACCAATTCGGGGCGCAGTCGGTTTGGTGAAGTCGCTGTAAAAGTTTTCAAAAGTGGTGCTGCCCATGGTCAGGTTGTACACTTTTGCCTTGTATCGGGTACTTGATTCGATGAGATTGCTGCTGCTGACCCCGAAGGAAAAAATGCCCTCATATTCGAGTTTGTCTGCTTTAGATTTCACGCGCAACCGTTTGGCCTTTTTCGCTTGATAGCTAAAAAAATCGCCAGAGCCGGAATCAAACTCGATGTATTGGTTCTTGCCGTTGATATTGAGTAACACATCAGCAATTCCTCTTTCGCTGATTTTCATTTTGGTTCGATGCTCCTGATCCAGGTCAAAAACCGATTCATCTTCGGTTAACCGTATGACCTTATTATCATAGTCAAATTGTAAGATCATCCCTCCGAAGAAGTCTCGCCCGATCATTCCATCGGTTTCAAAACAACTATTGGGGTAGGATTGGTTATCAAAAAGCACAATGGCTTCTCGATCCTTTAAACTCAACTCACCAATAGAGGCTTCCTCAATGAGAACTTTTTCAAAAACCTGCTCCTGTTTATTGATATCGGAAATACTGATGGAGTCGGTAACCACAAAATTGCCTTGTTCTTGTAATTTCCTGGAGATCATAAAGACCCCTCCGGTATCCAAGACAAACCGGTAAGAGATTCCGTTTATTTTGACGGGTACGATAATGGCATTTTTAACCATTTCAAAAGGCACTTCCCGAGAGTCCAAAAGGGCTTGATTGGTTTGTTGACAAAAAAGCGCGCTGGTTGAAATAAACAACAATAGGCAGCAGCCTAAAAAATATCGCATCATAATTCTGGTTGATAAGGTGATAAAAATACGAAAAATAGAATGCATTAAAGAAACTACCAATTTCTTCGATGAGCACTTAGAATTTCTCAAGTTTAAATCACTTGCTCTTGAGTGGAGTTGTGCTTGCTTCTCCTTTATGGTCTATATCTCTATACATATCTGCTTTAAGTGCAAACCCAGCATTATTTTCTTCGGGCGTTTCTATCTCCGTAATCACCAGCACGTTCGCGCCAAGTTGTCTGGCTACTAATTTTGCACCCTCAATTACGAACTCATAGTTCTTTTTTGGTTTTTATTATCTATTGCTACCAAAAAGAGAATCTTACCCTGAGCATGATTTTTTTCAAAGGCAGGCTTGAGGATCGGTCAGAGGTTTTAACTAGTGTAAATTAGTGTAAAATCCAATGTAAAACACTTCAAAGTGCAGCAGATTCGTTTAGATTTGCAGCATGGGTTTCAAACATTTAAGCACGATTTTTTTGCTTTTGGCAAGTACCCTCTGTCTCGCCGCAGAAGGCAATGTCCGGGACGCCAAAGACGACCGGCAGAACAAAGTATTGATGCGGATGATTGGGCATCAAATGCTGCTCAATTCCGGCGATAGCACGTCACGGGTACTACCCATTGAAAAAGTAGAGGATCGCTACCGCATTGCATTTGAATCCGGTTTTCAATTCAAACCAGATGAATTGGTGGAAACCATTGAATGTGTGCTGATGGATACCAAAATAGCCAGTAACTATTTGGTGGAAGTGGAAAATTGTGCCTCCTGTGAGATTGTCTATAGTTATTTGGTTGGGAATTCACTGAGTGCCGATGTAATTCCATGTGGGCCAAGAATGCAGCCTAAAGCTTGTTATCGTCTTTTATTCACCATTTTGGATACATCAGCGCCCGGGAGGGCATCATTGCAAGTTGCTACTGCCTACCCCCCCAAAAACATCCCGTATTTTAGCCTCGGCGCAGGGATATTTGTCTTGCTGCTTTTCTTTAGCCTGGGGCATTTTTTTTGGCCGGGAAAGCGCAACGCCAAACCCAATCCGAATATCATTGCGATCGGAGACTACCAGTTCGATAAAAAAAATATGAAGCTTTCGCTTGATCAAGATAGCATTGAGCTAACCAGCAAAGAAGCCGATCTCCTTGCTTTATTACGCTCCTCTGCCAATACGACCCTTGCACGGGAGGTGATCATGAAAACAGTTTGGGGAGACGAAGGCGATTATATGGGCAGAACATTGGATGTTTTCATCTCGAAGCTGCGGAAAAAGCTCGAAGCTGATCCAAGTGTGAAAATTGCTAACATTCGTGGAGTTGGTTACAAATTGGTGTTAAATGATCCAGCGTGAGGATGACGCCTTGGGGCTTGCTCAAATAGCTGTTATTTTCACAAACAAGCTTCATTAATGCCCAGTACATACTTTTCCACCACGCCAATGTCCGTTGCCGCTTCGTCTCCTTTGAAGCCCTTGATGTTTTCGTCTTTGAGCTGGGTTTTAGCCAGATAGGTTAGTTGTTTGGCTACCGGCAGGTACGACCAGTGCCAGCGCTCTTCGTTGTAGCCATACGGGCGCCCCGCGCTATAAGGTTGGCAAAACCCATATTCAGCCGCATGGGCAGTCAGCCAGTCGTAAATCTTTTTGCCTTCTCCTTTTTCAAAGTAGGCATTGCTAAAGGCATTCAAATCCATATCCGTCCCCCAGTGGTGTCGGGAGGTGCCGGGCATGGAGCTGTACCGCAAGATAGCCAGTGCCCGCTCTTTTGGGTCAGGGTAGGCATTGGGGGCTGTTTCACCGGCTTCAAGTTGCTGTTTGCCTTCCCATTTCGATTCCCAAATGCGTTTTTGGTAATCAAAATTGCGGGTAGCGGAGCGGATTAAAAGCCTGACGCCGTCTTTTTTCGCGGCAGCGTACATCTTCAAAAAGGCCTCGTAGGTGTCTTTCCTTAAATACACCCCCTTTTTATCCGTGTACTGGTCTTCAATACGCGTAAAATCCGGATGCGTAGCCGGATCAAAATGACCAGTGATATAGTCAATGGTGAAACTACTGTCGATGGCAATGGCTTCCGCCTTTTCGGCAGTGGATGGTGTTTGTTCAACTTCTTGCCGGGCTGTCGCCTGCTCCGAATTACCACAGGCGATGGTGATCAACGCCAGACAAAGCATAAGATATTTCATAGGGATATTTTAGTATTCAAACTCCAGTATTTCGCACGGATAACCAAAGAGGTATTTTTCCTTAATCAATTTGGCCACTTTAGGAGGCACCATGTTCTCCCAATCACTTTCTCCGTTGCGCAACATGGCCAGCACTTGCTTGGAGAAGATGTGTAGTTGATCTGCATTAAAATCCTCTACGTCCACAATCTGCCGATTGTCGAGTAGGTGGCGGTACAAAAATTTCACGCCTTCGGGAATAGGTAGGTTTTGAGCCGTCATCAGTTCGGCACTACCTTCCTGCATGGCAGGATAGACATACAACTTGACATTGCGGGTAAACAGTTCCCCAAAGGCAGCCAATAACCGGCCGTCCATGTTTTCGAAGTATTTCGCATTGATCATGTCCAATAGGGGCCGCACGCCGACGACCAGTCCCAATTGCTGCACCCGGTAATCCGACAGATAACCGATCAATTTCTGATGTTGCTCACAATCGGAGATCACCACAGTATGTCCCAGAGTATTGAGCAATTCGGCCCGGTCGAGGAAATCGCGCTCGTCCAGTTCGCCTTCCATACGCAGGTTGTCCATCGTAATCTCGGTGAGCAAAAAGGTCTTTTTGGCATCTACATCCGGCTCGTTGCGAAATTGCTGGTAGCTGGTTTTGATCATGTCTTGGTTGACCAATGTCACCGGGCGGTAGCTGCCTCGAACCACCAGCACATTGCGTTTGTACAAGAATTCTGAGGCATGCAGATTGCGGCCATCCGGTCCAAACATCGCCACTTCTGTCAGACGATGTTTGACCAACCACAAACTCAGCAATCGGTTGTCAATGTGTTCAAAATCCGGTCCAGTGATCCGGATCATATCGATTTTCACCCGTCCGCGCAGGCTATCCATCAGGGATTGTACAAAAACCTCTAGGTCTTGATTGTAGTGGAAGCAACCATAGATCATGTTGACGCCCAAAATACCAATGGCTTGCTGTTGCAACTGGTTGTCGTTGTCTAGCATTCGCACATGCAATACGATGTCATTCGCTTCTCCATCCGGATCAAGTTGAAAGCGGATGCCTAGCCAGCCGTTGCCTTTGATGGTCCGTTGGTAATTGATGGCCGATACTGTATCGGCAAAAACAAAAAAATTGGTATCCAGCCGTTCATTTTGTAGGCGGGAGTGCATCAATTCGTATTCGTGGTCGAGCATCTTGTAGAGCCGCGATTCACAAACATAACGGCCACTGGGTTCGGGGCCATAGATGTGGTCGGAATAAACCTTGTCGTAAGCGGACATGGTTTTTGCAATGGTGCCTGCCGCGGCTCCTACCTGAAAAAAATAACGGGCGACTTCCTGCCCCGCACCGATTTCGGCAAAGGTGCCGTAGATGCCGTCATCAAGGTTGATCTCGAGCGCTTTTTGCTCTGTTTCCAGTAATTGGCGCATAGTATTCTTATTAAGTGACAAATTTACTAATTTCGGAGGGAAGATGTTCGGGCGATTTATTTTAGTTTGCAAACAAGTGGTTTTAAATTTCCAGAACCGATGATCAAGCCACCGATGATCGAATGTTTTCAACTTCGCCCCCCATACGATTGGAGGGTTTCCAACCCGGTATTTTATGAACTACACACGAGTCCCGCCACGGGGAAAATCAGGGCCGATCAGGTGATGCCTTGTGTCTTTAGGCGGCTGCTTTTTTGGACAGGATTTACAGGAGGGGGAAAAAATTTTGGTCGCCACGAGGCACCTTCTCAGAATCAATACGGTCTTCGCGGGCACAAACCCCATTGGGAACCTCAGCCGCTCGCTCATTGTTAATGACTAGAAATTCAAGCAATTAATAGAGAAAAAGCGTAATTTTGCACTCTTTTTATTGAGAATCAACCTTCTTTGACGGCGAAAGTGGTCAACGAAATAAAATAGGTAAGATAATATGTTTCCAACATACGATGTCATAGTGGTGGGTGCCGGTCATGCCGGATGTGAGGCAGCAGTGGCGGCAGCGAATATGGGATCCAAGGTATTATTGGCGACCATGAATATGAACACCATCGCGCAGATGTCTTGTAATCCGGCGATGGGAGGGGTGGCCAAGGGGCAGATCGTACGCGAAGTGGATGCATTGGGCGGATATTCCGGGATCGTAACAGATCATACCATGTTGCAGTTTCGCATGCTCAATCTGTCGAAAGGGCCGGCGATGTGGAGTCCACGGGCACAGAGCGACCGGATGTTGTTTGCCGCCAAGTGGCGCGAAATGTTAGAAGCCCACCCCAATATCGACTTCTGGCAGGAGATGATTACCGGAATTGTAGTCAAAGACGGTCGAGCGAAAGGAGTACGCACCGGTATGGGTTTGAACATTGAAGGAAAGGCCGTCGTATTGACCAACGGGACCTTCCTCAACGGGCTGATCCACATTGGCGAGAAGCAATTTGGAGGTGGTCGCGCTGGTGAAAAGGCGGCAAAAGGCATCACCGAGCAATTGGTTGAACTAGGTTTTGAATCCGGTCGTATGAAGACGGGTACGCCGCCCCGTGTGGATGGCCGTACCTTGAATTGGGATGTGATGGAGGTCCAATTGGGCGACGAAAATCCAAGTAAATTTTCCTATACGGATACACCAAAACTAAAACGTCAATTGCCTTGCCACATCGTGTATACCAATCCGGAGGTACACGACTTATTGCGCACGGGCTTTGATCGTTCGCCGATGTTTAACGGCCGCATTCGTGGATTAGGCCCTCGTTATTGCCCTTCTATTGAAGATAAAATCGACCGTTTTGCGGATCGGGATCGCCACCAGTTGTTTGTTGAACCAGAAGGTTGGAATACTTGCGAAATCTATGTCAACGGCTTTTCTTCTTCCCTTCCTGAAGATGTCCAATATAAGGCATTACGTCAGGTGCCGGGGTTTGAAAACATGAAAATGTTCCGCCCGGGGTATGCCATCGAATATGACTTTTTTCCACCTACGCAATTGCAGCTTTCCCTGGAAACACACTTGGTGAAAGGACTGTTTTTTGCCGGACAAATCAACGGGACCACCGGCTACGAGGAGGCGGCTTGTCAGGGGCTGATGGCGGGCATTAATGCACACCTTTCGGTGAAAGAGGAAGCGCCATTTATCCTAAAACGCTCCGAAGCCTACATCGGTGTATTGATCGATGATTTGGTGAATAAAGGCACTAAGGAGCCATACCGCATGTTTACTTCTCGGGCAGAATACCGCATCCTGCTACGTCAGGATAATGCCGATACGCGCCTCACTCCACTGGCCCATGCACTAGGCATTCGCGGCATGGAAGAGCGGATTGAGCGGGTCAACAGCAAAGTAGCTGCAGCCAAAGCGGTAGAGCGGTTTTTGGAAGACTATAGCGTGGGGCCAGATGATTTGAATGGCTTTTTGGCTAGTAAAAATTCTTCTCCCCTCAAACAAAAGGTGAAGTTAAAAGGAGTATTGCTGCGCCCGCATATCGGACTTGCTGATTTGCGGTCCGCATTGCCGGAATTGGATCAATTCCTCGAGGCCTATGATCAAGAATTCCTGGAATTGGCCGAAATTAACCTCAAATACGAAGGGTACATCCAGAAAGAACAGGAAATGGTAGACAAGATGAACCGCTTGGAAGAGGTCAACCTACATTCAGATTTTGACTATCAACAGTTGGTGTCGCTGTCGAAAGAAGCCCGTGAAAAACTGGCCCGCATCAAGCCGCGTACTATCGGGCAGGCTAGTCGCATTAGTGGCGTTTCTCCGGCAGATATTTCAGTGTTGTTGGTACACATGGGGAGATAAACATCTCCAATAGCGCGGCGCCCAAAGAACAATATATTTCAAGCCACTAAATCCACCTCGTTTTGCCCAATATCCAAGACTTACAACGTCGCTGGCGCGCCCTCTGGAACCCCGATATGTTTCACGGTTGGGGGAAAACCCAAAACTACTTTGAAGGTTGGTATTTCAAAATCGTCGATCCTACCGAGCAGTATGTTTTTGCCGTTATTCCCGGCCTTTCCCGTGGACTGGATGGTCAGCATCATTCCTTTATTCAAGTTCTGGACGGCAAAAAATCTAAAGCGAGCTACCACAATTTTAAGGTGGCCGATTTTCAGCCTTCGGACCAATATTTTGCGGTTGATCTGGCGAGCAACCACTTTTCTGCGACTGATTTGCAGCTGCAATTACCGGAGTTGAAAGGGCATTTGAAAATTAAAAATCCACATCCCTGGCCCAAGATGTGGGGCGCTCCGGGGATCATGGGCTGGTACTCTTTTGTGCCCTTTATGGAGTGTTATCACGGCGTAGTGAGTGTGCACCATGAATTGCAAGGAAGCCTGGAAGTACATGGCCAAATAGTTGATTTTACCGGTGGTAAAGGCTATATCGAAAAAGATTGGGGGCACTCCTTTCCCAGTTCCTGGATTTGGACCCAAACCAACCATTTCGATGCCGATCGGCCCGTTTCATTGATGGCTTCGGTGGCCAATATTCCGTGGATCGGCAGTCATTTCATCGGCTGTATTGTCGGTTTTTTATACGGTGATCAACTCTATCGCTTTGCTACCTATACCGGCGCAAAAAGGTACGCCAAAATGGAAGACAAAACAGTATTACTTGGGTTTAAAGACCGAAAGCATCGATTGGAAATCATTGCGCATCAGGAAGGAGGCGGCGAATTGGTTTCTCCCCTTTCGGGAAATATGACCGGTAAAGTGAATGAGAGCATGCAATCTACCGTAGATGTGAAATTATATGCGGGAGAGGTCCTCATTTTTGCGGGCACCGGGCGTAATGCCGGGCTGGAAGTAGCGGGTGCTGTGGCGGAACTTTTGACGAATAATTGGCAGCGTTGATCGGAAATTGAAGTGCCCAAGTCAGTATTTTATCGTCTAAAGCTGTTAAATAAGGTGAGGAATGCTTGGGTAAGTGAAGAAATCGATTATTTTTGAAACACAATAGAAACTAATGTTCGATAAAATAAAGCAATATACCAGCCGTTTTTCGGAAGGCAAACTATGGCAAAAACTAAGCCAATACGCCCGCCAGGCAGGCCTGAAGGTGGTGTATATGGTCCTGCTGCTGTTTTATGCCTATCGGCGGAAAGAAACGCCGACTTGGGCCAAGAATATCGTCCTGGGAACCTTAGGATACTTCCTGACCCCTTTCGACGCAATTCCGGACCTCAGTCCGATTCTGGGATATACCGATGATATCGGTGTCCTGAGTTTCGGCTTGGTGACCATTTCTGCCTATATCGACAAAGAAGTGAGGACTACTGCCCGGCAGCAGTTGAAATCCTGGTTTGGAGAATATGATGAAGAAGAATTGCAAGAAATAGACCAGAAATTGTAAATTACGTCTGTTATCATCTGCAAAAATAAAGGGGGAAGTCTGCCTGTGGGTGGCTTCCCCTGATTTTTACTGGCAGAAATAATAGAAATTGATATCCATGAACATAAGAAAAAGTTAGAATGATGAAATACGAACCGCTAAGCTCCGAACTTTTTAAACTCAACCGCAAGCGCTTTGCGCGCAAAATGACTTCTGACTCTATTGCCATTTTTCATTCCAATGATTTGATGCCCCGCAATGGAGATACGTTTTATGACTTTCGTCAAAATTCCGGACTCTTCTACCTCAGTGGATTGGACCAGCCGGAAACGATCGTGGTGCTGTTTCCCGATTGTATTAAGGAGGGATTTCAAGAAGTGGCCTTTATCCAGCGCACCAATGACTATTTGGCTACTTGGGAAGGCCACAAATACACCAAAGAAGAAGCTCGTCGAATATCGGGCATTGAGCGCATTTATTGGCTGGATGAAATGGAAAACATCCTGCGCGAACTCATCCTCCTGGCAAAGCGGGTCTACGTTAACCTCAACGAAAACGACCGCTTTCACTCCGATGTGCCTTCCCGCGACCTACGGGAAACGCGCAAATTAATGGACCAATACCCCGCACATAAATACCACCGCGCCCAACCGATCTTGAAAAAATTGATGATGATCAAATCGCCCTATGAGGTAGAAATCATCAAACACGCCATTACGATTACCGGCAAGGCCTTTCATCGGGTGTTGGAGTTTGTGCAGCCCGGGCGTATGGAATTTGAAATAGAGGCCGAGATTACCCACGAATTTATTCGCAATCGGGCCAATGGGCATGCCTACCATCCCATTATTGCCAGTGGGAAGAATGCCTGCGTGTTGCACTATAGCCAAAACGACCAACCTTGCCATGAGGGAGATTTGCTGTTGCTCGATTTTGGGGCAGAATACGCCAATTATGCCTCCGATATGACCCGTACCATTCCCGTAAGTGGACAGTTTACCCCACGCCAACGCGAGGTGTATGAAGCGGTATTACGTGTAATGAGAGGGGCGCAAGCCATGCTGGTACCCGGCAATACCATCGAAGAGTACCACCGCGAGGTGGGCAAGATGATGGAAGCAGAGCTAGTCAACCTTAAACTAATCACCAAAACGGATATCAAAAATCAGGATCCGGCTTATCCCGCTTACAAAAAATACTTCATGCACGGCACCTCCCATCATTTAGGGCTGGATGTGCACGACCTGTCCAACCGGTATGATCCAATTTTAGCGGGTATGGTCTTTACTTGCGAACCGGGGATTTATGTGCCCCAGGAAAACATCGGCATCCGCCTGGAAAACGATATTCTGGTGACCGATACCGACCCTATTGATTTGATGAAACACATTCCTGTTGAGGTGGAAGAGATAGAAGAATTGATGAATACCAGCGTGCTCAGTTGAGACTACCTCCATACATGCACTAAAAGCCATCAAATATGTGATTATTTTGTTAAGTTCGCCATGTTTTAGTTACAAATAAGTTAATAATTTGGACCTTTTTAGGGGCACCCTTTTCTTTGTAGGTACTAACCATAGAGAGTCTGATGATATCTATTTATTAGAATAATTCAGCTCTTGTATGAAGACCATATTTCTTTACCTAAACTCTATTTTATGAAAACCAAATCAATTTTTTTCGCGCTCTTGTTTACCGCAATTTTCACCCAAGTGGCCACTGCACAAATAGAAGTAAAAATTAACCCCGTAGGTTTGCTATTTTCCAGAGTATCTGCCAATGTAGAATTTGTCGTCAGCGATGATTTCGGTGTGGAGGGAAGCCCTTTTATCGACTTCTTGAGCCTCGACTTGGGAGATGGTGACAAGTACAAAACCTTTAGCACCGGTTTGATGGGTGCCGGTAAGTACTACTTTGGACCTAGAGATGGTGCCGACCGCTTCTATGCTGGTGCCTACCTCCGTTTCAGAGGGGGCAAATACACCGTTGAAAATGGCGATGACTCTGACAGCTTTACCCGCACCAGATTGGCGGTAGGTCTGTTGACTGGCTACAAATGGGTCTCCAGGAAAAACGTCGTTTTTGAAATAGGTTTTGGATTGGGAAGATCCATTACTGACAACATCAAAACCAATGACGGTTTCTCTGAAGATGTAGCAGACATTCCACTGGTTAACTTTGATTTTATCGGCCGTTTGGCCGTTGGGTACCGCTTTGTGAACTAAGACAGTTGTCATCTCATTAGCAAAGAAATCATTAGGGTATATCCGTTGGGTATGCCCTGATTTTTTTTGGATTTCCAGGCTGACTTGTACATTGGATAACTCCGTCATTTACTGCTCGCTTCAACGGGCCAAAAATTGCAGGAACCGCTTCTCCTCCAATGCTCCTTCTTCGCGATATTTGAACAATCGCCCGGCCTCCTTTTTAAACGACCACTTTAGCGTCCATATTCCAAACAACCAGATTGGGCAATAGCCGTGATAACTCAGCTCCTTTCCCTTTAGGGAAACTTCAAATACCACCAATGATCCGCCAAAAGCTTCTTTGTAAAAAGTATCAAACCCATCACGTTGAGTCAGCTTGAAGCGAATGGGCTGTTCCTTCCACCGGGTGGTGATGTACTGGTGGCCCTTTTCAAAATCAGCGACTTTGAATTTTTGTCTTTTGAACCAGGAGTGGAGATCTGACCTTGTGATTTTTACACGGACATGGGGCATCGTCATCTTAAGGTTTATGGACTTTCTCTCGTTCTGCCTTGATCATTTTTAAGGCTTTCATTGCTTTCGGAATTAGGTACTGTTGAGCTCTTGAGTTAATTTCCTTATCGGAAAGGCAATCAAATTTCTTTACGTTCCCCAAAATAAAAAAAATCCCCAAAAAGGCGAAGCCGCCCGTTTGAGGATTTTGTCTTCAATTTCAGCCGGTATGATTAGGGGCGAAGCCGCCGCTGTTGCCAAGCTTCGAGACCGGGGCAATCGTCGTACAGACGGTCCAGCGCGATGAAGGTGGCATCGATTTTTTGCAGGACCCACTCTTCAACAAATTCGCTTTGCTTGGCCTGGATAGCGGCCTGTTGAATCTTAGAATAATCTTGCTTAAGATTGGCTTTATGCGGATCGGTGCGCGACTGAAGTTGCACAATCCGGAAATGAGATTCGCCCGTAGGCGTATTGAATTCAAAGGGGGCAGATACTTCATTAATCTGCAGTGTGTCTACCGCGAAATAAACATCCGCGTCCAAGTCGCCGATTTCGAAGAAGGTATTGCCGGTATTCGGATTGACAATGCGGCCGTCGTTGTTGTAACTCTGGGCATCTTTATCAGAATAGATCTTTACTGCCTGCGAAAAGGTAATGGAATCAGACTCGATCAACATGCGCACGGAATCGAGGTGCATGCGGGCCAATTCCAAGTCATTGTCCGTAATCTCCGGACGAACGAGAATGTGGCGCGTGTGGATGGAATTACCCCGGCGCTCCAACATTTGAATCAGGTGAAAACCAAACTCAGTTTCTACCACCGGAGAGATTTCATCCTTGTCAAGTTTGTAGGCCGCCGCCTCAAATTCAGGTACAAATTTCCCCCGTTTGGCCCAGCCCAGGTCACCGCCAATTCTGGCGGAACCATCCTGAGAAAATTTCTTAGCCAATTCCTCAAAAGAGGCACCCTCTTCCAAAATTTGCCGCCGGATATCCTCTAGCTTAGTCACCGCCTTTTGCCGTTCCTCGTCATTCACTTTGGGTTTGTACACGATTTCCCCAACTTCTACCTCCGAGCTAAAATAAGGCAAACTATCCACCGGGATTTTTGCAAAAAACTTTTTCACCTCTGAGGGCGTCACCGTGATGCCGGCCATGATTTGTCCGCGCATACGCTCCACCAAAATCTGGTTGCGCAGGTCTTCCCGAAATTGGGCTTTAACCTCACCGATAGATTGGCCATAATATGCCTCAAATTGGCTCACATCACCATTCATATAGGTCAGGATGCGATCAATACGGGCATTCAATTGGTCTTCTACTTCTTCATCGGCCACCACCACACTGTCCAGCTTAGCTTGATTGAGGAGTAGTTTGTTGACCAGCAGGCTATTCATGATCTCACAACGGGCATTTTCTGGTAACACCCCACTTTGGGCTTCCATCAACGCAAACTGTTCTTCGACCTCGGAAAGCAGGATCAATTCCCCGCCCACCGTGGCGACCACCTTGTCAATGATCTGCCGTTGGGTATACCCCAACAAGGCCACCATTGAAAATGCTATTGTTACGACTAATTGTTTCATCTATTGATATATTTTATGCGTCTAACTTACTCCACAAAAACCTGGATATTGTCCCGCCTCGACTCCCGGTCATACAGTTCTTCCTTGGCCTTTTCCAGCAGTTTAATCTTGCGGTTGTGCAGGATTACCTTGCGGGCCTGGTCCTGAATATAGGAAAGCGGGGCGATATCCTTGCGTTTTTTCAACTCAAATAACCGAAAGTAATACTGGTACTTGCTATCCCGCTGGGTGAATTCTTTTTTAGAACCCACATTATCAGCGGTGAGGGTGCCTTTGGGCAAATCCATGGCAATCTTCTCCACATTGTACCACACGCTATCTTCCAGCAAATGGGCCACGGCATGCTCTTCACAGTATTTTGAAAGATTGTGAAAAGCCCCCATTGAATTACTATTCCACAAACGCCGCAATTTATCCTGCTCGGGTACCGGGACCGGAACTTTGATAAAATAACAGCGAATAATTGGCGTCTCCAGCTGGTATTGCTCCTTGTTTTTTTCGTAAAACTCAGTCAATTCCGCCTGCGAAACAGTAGAGTCGAGCCGTTGCTCAACAATGATCTGTTCGTAGTTGTGGCGGATCAAGGAAGCTCGGTAATCGCGTACCAGTTTGTCGATGTTGAGGTCGCTGGGAATATTGCGCTCTGCTTCGGAAAGCATTAGCGCATCCTTGATCCAACGCGACACATACGCATTAATAATCAGCGAACTGTCCTCACCTGTAGTGCCGGTCGGGAACATGCCATCCATTTCCGAAAGGTACAAAGACTTATTTTGCACCTTGGCCAACAGGCGGTCATTTTCCGAATTGTCATCCGCTGATTGGCATGCCGCAATCACCAAGACCAAGAGCAACAAAAAACCACTAAATTTCATCCCCATCTTCATCTTAGCCGCGACTTATTTTTTGATTAAGCTCTCAAAAACGGGCTTATTAATTTTCACTTTATATTCTTTGCGTAAAGCTTCCACCCATTCTTTCTCCAAGTGATCCTGGTAATCAGCTACTGCATAGCCTCTTGCTTCTTTCAGCGTTTTGGGTCCGGCAGGAAGAATGGCTTCAATTTTGTAAAATTTCGTCGCCTCACTACGTGGTAGCTCTTCCATTTTTGACAATTCCCCCTTCTTCCAGGTCATCGTCTTCAAATCTGGGTTACGCCCCTTCTCATAGTTTACCGATTCAACAGTGACTACGGTGGTACTATCGGTGTTGAATTTGGCCTTTACTTCGTCTGCGCTATGCTTTTTCGCGTAGTCGTAAATTGCCTGGGCCTGATCTTTAAAGCGACCACCAACACGATAAACGCTTGTTTGGGCACGTTCCTTCCACTTGTACTTATTCACCAGTCTTTTATCAAAAAAGGCTTCCAATCCCACCGAGTCCTGAGAAGCTTTGTCCCAAACCAAACGCTTGGTGGCTTCAAACAACAAAATGCCCTCTTCATATTCTCGCATCAGCGATTTGAATTCAGGATATTTGTTTTCCAACTGGCTCTCTTCGTATCTCAATATCTCGTCATTGACAAAACTGGCATACAATTGATTCACCGCATCTTCAATCTTGCCACCCCGGCCCATTTTTAGGCGCTGGCGGGAAGCACTACCCAAATAATCGGTGAAATCTCCTAGTGTAGCTTTATAGTCTTTACCCAGAGTAAACAACACTTTTGTTGATTTTTCCTTTGGTGCTCTCCAGCGGAACGTGAGGAAAGTATCGGTCAATGTACTGGCAAATTCCTCTAGTACAGCTGGGTGCTCCTTGAAGTTACTATTGTTCTTGATGCGGTCCAGCATTTGCAAACGCGCATCTTCAAAACGGGCATCTCTGCGAATTTTACCACCTAAACGACTCTTTTCGATATTAAAAGGTTGTATGCCCTTGTGACTAATTCGCTTCACGATATGCCAGCCCGCACTGGTTTGAAACGGCTCGGAGTAGTTGCCGTCCTCTTTTAGGGCAAAAGCGGCATCTTCAAAAGACTTTTCGTAGCGATTGATGCCAAAAAAGCCGATGTAACCGCCATTAGCAGAGGTGCGGCCATCTTCAGAAACCGCCTTGGCAACGTCTTCAAAACCCATTCCGCTTTTCAACAATTGATAGATGCTGTCAATTTTTGCTTTAGCGGCATCTGGATTTTTGTCGTTCTTGCGCACCAAAATGTGCGCCGCTTCCAATTCACCCCGTGCCGGACGGCGCCCGTGTACTTTCAGAATATGGTAACCGGCTGCGGTCCGAATGGGGCCAACCAGTTTATTTACTGGCGCGGTGTAAGCCGCCGCTTCCAAGTTGTAAAAACCATTGGGCAATAATGCCGTGACAAAACCGACATGCCCTTCATTGCGCTGTACCGATTTATCTGCCGATACCTCCTTGGCGACCGATGCAAAAGCCACTCCTTCTTCAATGCGCTTCATAGCACTTTCGGCCTTGCGGTAGGCCGCTAATGTATCCGACGGCAATGCATCCGGTGCTACGGCGATGAGGATATGACTAATATCCACATCTTGCTGAATACGATCGTAAGCTTCCTTTACCAGCTCATCAATCAAGCTTTTATCAATAAGGTAGGAGTCGGCCAATTGCTTGCGATACCCCGCCAATTCCTGCTGAAGTTGCTTAATGGTATCAAGCTGCATATCCTTGGCCTTTTGCACCTTTAATTTAAACTTGACGTAAAGATCGAGGTATTCCTCCAGTGATTTCCTCGAAAAGTCCGCCGTTTCCCCGTTGGTCTTGCTGTAGATGTATACAAATTCTGACACAGCAACAGGATTGCCTTCTACTGAAAAGAGTTCGCGCTGGTCTTCCTGAGCCATTGCTGCTGCCGCTATGCCGATGACAGCAACGAGTACTATGATGATTCGCTTTACCATGATTGTTTGATCGTTTTTTTATGCAAAAAGAAGTCCTTTTTTTTTAAGCACCGCAAAATTAGCAATTTTGAGAGTGTTTTCACGGGTTTTAGCATTTCCTTAATACTACAGCCGATAATAAATCAGGCCCGGGCGTCAGGCATTAGGTGTTGGGATCTAGGATTTAGGCTCCACAATCTGCTTTGATTAACTAAAAATTGATCAAGGGGGAGCTTGCGTAAAAACCTCCCCTTCTCTCAATTATCTCAACCCCTCATAAACCGCCGCCGTTTGCTCATTCCCGCACATACACCCGCTTCACCCTTGGAGAAATATTGGTAAAGACCTCGTAGGGTATCGTCCGCAAGGCTTTCGCCAAAATTTCTACCCTGGGGTATTCACCAAAGACGATCACTTCATCACCTTCTTGAACTTTCGGAATATGGGTTATATCGACCATACACATGTCCATGCACACATTACCAACGATCGGTGCTTCTTGTCCGCGGATGAGCAGACTGAACCGGCCATTTCCGGCTTGACGTGACAGTCCATCGGCGTAGCCGATGCTGACCGTGGCAATTTTACCGCCTTTGGGCAAATGTCCGCGACGACCATAACCTACGGTTTCTTCCGCAGCCACGATTTTGATTTGGGAGACGGTTGCCTTTAAATGCATGACTGGCTTAATTTGATCATCGGCTTCGCCAACCCCGTACAAGCCAATGCCCAAACGCACGATTTCCATCTGGTATTGTGAAAACCGCAGAATGCCTGACGAATTGAGGATGTGCCGGAAAGGGGCATATCCCAGACGCGCTACAATCGTTTGGTAGCCTTCTTCAAAACGCTGGACTTGCAAATGGGTGAATTCGTCATGCGCTACTGCTTCGCTGGCCGCCAAATGGGAAAAAACGGATCGAACCTTCAACTGCGGATGGCGATGCAGGATGTCGCAAAGCATTTGTAAATGGGGTGGCTCAAAGCCCAATCGGTGCATGCCCGTATCGAGTTTGAGGTGAATGGCCAAATTACTCCCGCGGCTTTGGCAAAAATGAGCCAGTTCTCGCAATTGCGTCAAGCTATACACCTCGGGTTCCAATTGGTAGCGCAGCAATGCATCATAGGCTGCCGGTTCGGGGTTGAGCACCATAATCGGCAAATGAATGCCTCCGCGGCGCAATTCGACCCCTTCATCGGCGTAGGCCACGCCCAAGTAATCAACCCGATGAAACTCTAGCGCTCGGGCAATTTCCAGGCTGCCACTTCCGTAGGCCGCCGCCTTGACCATAACCATCAATTGGGTATTGGGGTGTAAATATTTACGAAAAACACGTAGGTTGTGTGCCAAGCTATTCAGGTTGACCTCCAATCTCGTGCGGTGTACTTGTCGGGATAGACGTTCGGCGATGGCTTCAAAGCCAAAGGGGCGGGCACCTTTGAGCAGAATGATTTCTTCTTGAAAATGAAGCTGCGGCAATCGCTCAAGAAAGGACGCTGTATCCTTAAAGAAATCCCGTTCGATAACCGTGGGCAATAGGGCATCAATTTGCCCCACGCAGGTACCAATTCCCACTAGCCGATCAATACCGATTTCGGTGCATAGCTGAGCAATCCGACCATATAGCACTTCATCGCTCAGGCCACTTTGCAAAATATCGGAAAGGATCAAGGTGCGTTTCAAGCCCTTCTTTTGCTGCTGCAAAAACTGCATCGCCATGGTCAGGGAGGTCAAATCGGCATTGTAGCTGTCATTGATCAGAATACAATTGTTAATCCCCTCTTTTTGCTCCAGGCGCATCGCCAGGGCATCCAGTTGTGCCATTCGGGCGGCAATGTTTTCGGAATTTACCTGAAGGTAAAGCATTGTGGCCCAACAGTGGATGGCATTTTCGATGGCAGTTGCCTCGTTGAAAGGGATTTGGATTTTCTGAAGTTTTCCTTGGTAGAGGGCTTCCAGTTTTGTTTGCTGTCCGATGTTGTCTACTGCCGTAATTTGCAAGTCCGCGTCCCCATACATGGACCAATTTAGACAGGGAAGGGCTTTGGCCTGAATGGCTTCGTGCAGCGCTTGATGATCGCGGCAGTAAATCAGGATTTTTGTATGATCAAAAAGCTGCAACTTTTCTTCAATTTTACTGACTTCGCTGGGAAAACCTTCGCGGTGCGCTTCCCCGATATTAGTAAAAATGCCAATCGTACAATCAATCATTGGCGCCAGCCGCTGCATCTCTCCACTCGTGGAAATGCCCGCCTCAAAAATGGCTAACTGGTGCTGCGGTTGCATTTGCCAAACAGAAAGTGGCACCCCCAATTGGGAATTGAAACTCTTCGGACTTTTTACAATGCTATAATCTTCGCGTAGCAGCTGAAATAGCCATTCTTTAATGATTGTCTTCCCGTTGCTACCCGTAATACCGATAACGGGGATGTCAAATTGTTGCCGGTGGGCTTTCGCCAAATGTTGCAAGGCATTCAAGACCTCCTCCACCTGGATAAAACAAGCATCTGGATAATCTGCTGCCGAAATTTCTTTTGCCACCACAAAACTTCGCACCCCCGCTTGGTAAGCCGCTGGAATAAATTGGTGGCCGTCTTGCTGAGGCCCCCGTAAAGCAAAAAATAAAGCCGTTTTAGGAAAAATCACCTGCCGACTGTCATACAATAATTGTGCTACAGGATAGTCTGGTCCATCGGTTGGCAGGAGCCGCCCGCCAATGATTGCTGCAATGCGATGTGTGGAGTAGGATGACATAAATTAAACTTGACTACGAAGATAGTCAGGCGAAGTGGGAAACGGAAAGAATTGGTGATGCCAATTGAGATCGCTATGTTCCCTTTTGCGTAAGCTTGAGTTGGTAAGCCTTTGGGGAAAGATTTTTTTTGCGTTTAAACACGCGGTTGAAATACGAACGACTTTCAAAACCACATTCCATATACACCTCTTTCACTTTTTTCTTCGGGTCTTGCAGCAGGCTTGCCGCCAATTTGATGCGTTCGTTATTGATAAAATCAATGGGAGAAACACCTAATTCATTTTTGAAAACCCGGTGAAAATTGGAATCACTCATATAGGCTTTTTGACTCAATTCCTCAATGGTCAACGGCTTGCTCAGGTTGTCGCGAATGTATTGGATGATGAACGCCAGGCGGTTATTGCTACTCAGACTTAAGGCCTTTTCGGTATAAATCTTTTTGGAATCCGCTTGCAGGATGCGCACAATCAATTCGCGCAGCGTAAAATCGACAAAGAGATCTTTGGAGGGGTGGTCTTCGGTAAAAAGAAACAACAATCGCTGAATGATCTGGTAGATGCCGGCATCATTCGTAAAATGAAAATTATAATCCATAAATAGCCATTCTCTACCTTCCGCTTTGGGCATGGCTTCATTCATCAACATGATGGTCTCCCGAATCTTTTCTTCAGAAATAGCCATAGCCAAGCACCGAGTGGGATTGCTCATGTGCGCCTCCGGAAAATCGATACACATCACTTCATCAGCTGGTAAGACGAGGGACTCTCCCGGCAAAAAGTCAAACGATTGGTGATGGCGCAAATGCATCACCTTTTTACCCTGAAACATACTGGCCAATACCGGTTGCTTAAATTGTAACAGCACCCGTTCAGCCACCTGGTGGGTTTCAAACACATGCATCGCTGCATTCTTTAGCGTATAGGAAGTCTGGTTCTCCACCAGTGTTTCCAACCTCCGGCCTCTCAGAAAATTATCGGGTAATTGCATATGAAACAAATTTCTGCATTATCGCTCAATTGCCAAATAAAGATGAGTTTTTTCTCAAAAAAATCAAATAAATCATGTCGTTAGTTCGGCTTACAGGACTCCTTTGCAAGAATTGTTCACCTTTTTAGCAGAATCCGTCAGATTGACTTCGCTTTTGATAGATAGTTTTGCCTCGTCTCAAATACTCCAATATAAAAATGGGAGATTGGGAAAACTGTAAAATTATTCCTTAACCAGAAAGCTGAACAACTTATGAGTGATGTATTAACAACGGTCAGAAACCTTGTGGATCGGCCTACTTTCAAAGACCAATATGAAAATTTCATCGGTGGTAAATGGACCCCTCCGGTACGGGCACAATACTTCGATAATATCTCTCCGGTAGACGGAAAAAGCTTTACCAAAATTGCCCGCTCAACGGAAGAAGATATCGAATTGGCCCTCGATGCCGCCTGGGCAGCGGCTCCGGAATGGAACAATTCCGCGGCTGCCTACCGCAGTAATTTATTACTGAAAATAGCTGCGGTGATGGAGGAAAACCTGGAAGTCTTGGCTCGGGCCGAAACCTGGGACAATGGCAAGGCCATCCGGGAGACTCGCGCGGCAGACTTACCTTTGGCCATCGATCACTTTCGCTATTTTGCGGGCGTGATCCGCGCGGAAGAAGGCTCAATGAGCGAGCTGGACGCCAATACCATTTCTATGAACGTACCCGAACCGCTTGGTGTAGTTGGACAGATCATTCCCTGGAATTTTCCACTATTAATGGCGGCCTGGAAGGTAGCACCCGCATTGGCAGCGGGCAACTGTGTGATCCTGAAACCAGCGGAACAGACTCCGGTAGGTATTTTGATTCTGATGGAATTGATTGAAGATATCTTGCCTGCAGGGGTCTTAAATGTAGTCAACGGCTTTGGCATCGAAGCGGGAAAACCACTGGCTACCAATCCACGCATCAACAAGGTGGCCTTCACCGGTGAAACTACCACAGGCCAGTTGATCATGCAATACGCCTCTAAAAACATCATTCCGGTAACCCTGGAGCTGGGCGGAAAATCACCTAATATTTTCTTTGAAAGTGTAATGGATGCCGATGATGAATTCTTCGACAAATGCCTGGAAGGGGCCGTGATGTTTGCACTCAATCAGGGCGAAGTTTGTACCTGCCCGTCCCGAATGCTGGTCCAGGAAAGCATCTTCGACCGGTTCATCGAGCGGGTGGTGGAGCGAACCAAAGCCATCAAATTGGGGCACCCATTGGATGCCGATACAATGATGGGCGCTCAGGCTTCCAACGATCAGTATGAGAAAATCTTGAATTATATCAAAATTGGTAAAGAAGAGGGTTGTGAAGTGCTCACCGGAGGAGAAGCCGCCTATAATGACGGACTGGAAGGTGGATATTACATTCAACCGACCATCCTGAAAGGCAACAATAAAATGCGGGTTTTCCAGGAGGAAATCTTTGGGCCAGTGGTTTGTGTCACGACCTTTAAAGATGAAGCCGAAGCAGTGGAAATTGCCAATGACACCCTTTATGGACTGGGGGCCGGCGTTTGGACTCGCGACACCCATCAAGCTTACCAAATTTCCCGCCAGGTGAAAGCTGGTCGGGTATGGGTCAACTGCTACCACGCTTATCCTGCACATGCGCCATTTGGTGGCTATAAAAAATCTGGTATTGGTCGGGAAACGCACAAAATGATGCTGGCACATTATCGTCAAACCAAGAATATGCTGATCTCCTACGACAAGAAGGCACTTGGATTTTTCTAAAACCATGATCGAACGTGTGAAAGTAACAAAGGCAGCACAGAAAGTCATTGATCAATTGCGCGACCAGCACGGGGAACTGATGTTTCACCAAAGCGGCGGCTGCTGCGATGGGTCTTCGCCCATGTGTTTTGCCAAAGGAGAATTGATACTGGATCAGTCAGATGTCTACCTGGGTACCATTCACCGCTGTGATTTCTATATGTCGAAAGATCAGTTTGAGTATTGGAAACACACCCAACTCACCGTAGATGTGGTCAAAGGACGAGGTGCGAGTTTTTCTCTGGAAATCCCGCTCGGACTGCGCTTTTTGATCCAGTCTAAATTATATACCGATGAAGAAATGGACAACTTGTCCCCCGTGAAGTTTGGAGAACAGACGATAGTTTAACATGATGTAGAAGGAGATTTTATCTCCATGAGTGAACAATTTTGCTAAGTAAGCCCATCTGGGATTAATTCCAGATGGGCGCTTTAATTTTTATCGTCAAAGGGTTATTCCTTGATCACTTTTTGCACCAATGCTTTTCCCTTGTGATTAAATTTTACAAAATAAATACCGGAAGCATACCGGTTCATATCCATTTCACGAGTAGTTTCCAATTCAATCGTTTCCAACAATTGGCCAAGGTGATTATAGATGCCGGCTTTTCCGGACAGGATTTGATCGGATTGTAAGTAGAGCAGATCATTGACCGGATTGGGATAGAAGTTGATGACCTCTTGGGTAACCTCAGCAAGCCCGGTGGTATTGACCGGTATGGCCGTGGGGCCGGCAGCAGATTGCACCACAGCTTTATTTTCGGCTTCTTGTAAGATCGCAATGGGGTATATGCGCGAAGGAATCCACTCGCCGTGCTGCGGTACAGAAAAAGTAAAATTTATGGTTTCTCCCAAAGCGGGCAGGATGACATTATCACCATCAACCGCGGTCATGGCCTTACGGAAAACGTCAAACTGTATGTCCTCACCATTGGGGGCATTGTAAAACAAGGTGTCTTCCGCCAATGCGACAAACAGCTTCAGGTCGCCGAGGCTATGATCAGCTTCGGTCTTGATGGTCATTTTTACCCGAACCTCATTATTATTGGTCAGCCCTACTTCCTGGAATGCAATAGATACCGGCGACGACAGGCCTTCATAGGGATCAAAAAGCTCCGGTACGCTGTAATTACTTCCACTTGAAATCGTATTTCCTTGAATGACCAGGCGGGGTGTAGAACCATAAACCCCGTAATAATTGGTGCGCCCGTCATTTTCAGTAGGATTGTGTTGATACAACAAACAGTTACTGTAAGGGGAGCTTGGGTGAATGGACAGGTGCAGAATATTGGGGTGGTTTCCTAAATTATTATAGAAACTAGGATTGCGGCTGGCACAGATACCGCAACGAGTATTGGTAAAATGTTCCACAACCACCTTCTTAGCGACTTGGGCCGACAAGTCAAGGCCAAATAAGCTTACGACCAGGGAAAGCAGTAGAATTTTCTGTTTCATAAGATATTGAATTAGATTAAAAAAGGGATGTTTATAATACGGGAAGAACCCATAAAAGGGAAGCAATGCCCGGTATCATTTACAAATGAAACAAAGTTCCTTCACAAAAGGTGTCAGTTAAACGGTTTTTCCCCAATGCATTTTTGGAGTTAGTCGGCTATTGTTCTAAAGTCCCCTTCTATTGCCGGTCTACACCGGCCCGCCCCCCTCCAATCTTGGTGGGATGGCAACCGCTAAAAAATCGTAGCATACTTGACCAAGTTTTGAATAACTTCCCGGTAAATTGTGACTGCCTTCGAATTTAGTTACCTTGGAAGTTAACTATTACGCGTGACAAAATGCTTAAAACAATCTTTCTCATAGTATTAATCGCTATGCCCTTTTCGGGGGTTAGCCAATCTGATATCTGTACCGGTAATCTAGGCGAAAACATCTTCACCGATGGAGATTTTGGTACTGGAATCCCCAATGTATTGCCAACCAACCCAGGTATTGCTCCGGGCTACAGCTATACGGCTTCGCCCCCACCCGCCGATGGCGCCTACACCATTACCAATTATAGTGGTGGCTGGCCGGGGTCTTTTCCTGCCTGGCTGGCTATTCCTGACAATGGTTCGGAGCCTAACGGTTATATGATGGTGGTCAATGCTGATTTTACACCGGGATTATTCTATGATCAGTTGGTGGAAGGCTTGTGCGACAACACCCTCTACGAATTTACAGCTGATGTCATCAACCTGATTCGCACCAATGTCACTGACCATATCAAGCCGAACGTATCTTTCCTGATCGATGGGGTGCAGCAGTTTACCACGGGCGCAATTTCCCAAGACGAACAGTGGCACACCTACGGCTTTACCTTTGTGACCGGTCCCGGGCAAACCAGTGTGCAGCTTTCCTTGCGGAATAATGCACCGGGCGGCATCGGCAATGACCTGGCAATCGATAACATCTCTTTCCGTCCCTGTGGACCGGAAGCATTAATCTTGCCTACCAACATCGCCAATATCTGCGAAGACGGTGACCCCATCAACCTGGAAGCTACCGTGGTTGGTGACCAATACGATGATCCTGCTTTTCAATGGCAATTTAGTAATGATGAAGGCTTGACCTGGCAAAACCTTCCCGGCGAAACGGATAGCATTTTTACCCATACCAACCTCAGTACAGGCTATTATTACTACCGCTACCTACTGGCCAACGGTTCATCCAATTTGCAAAACACCAAATGTCGGGTCATCTCCAATATCAAGGTGGTGTACGTGGTGCCTAAGTTTTACCAATACAACGATACCCTGTGTGACGGATTGACCTACCAATTGGGAGACAACACCTATACTCAGAGTGGCCTCTATGTCGACAGTTTATTGTCCTCCCTGGGATGTGACAGCATTGTGACGCTAAACCTCAGTTTTATCGATGATGGCTTAATTGATGCCGAAACCAGCGTGATGGATTTGTCTTGCTTCAACACTCAGGATGGAGCCATTGAGTTGGGCAATATCTCCAACGGATATCCTCCACTGGAGGTCCAACTAACGCTTCAACCGGAAGATTCCATAATAGGGTATACCGATTTACCGGCGGGAAATTATGAGCTTTTGATCACGGATCGCTTTGGGTGTACTTTTCAGGAAATATTGACCATCAATGCCCCTCCACCTTATATAGTGGATGTTGGCCCCGACTTATCCATTGCCCTCGGCGATCTGGTGCAGGTAAATGCCCTGGTCAATGGCCCGTTCCAAAGCCTTACCTGGAATCACCCCGAGCAAATTGACTGCATAGGCGCTGACTGCTTGCGCCCGGCCTGGTATCCACTCAACTCGGATACTTTTACCCTCACCGCTGTCTTTGCCGATGAGTGCATCGCCACCGACACCCTGTTGATTGAGGTGCGAAAAGAGCGTCGGGTTTATTTCCCCAACGCCTTTAGCCCGAATGATGACGGGGTCAATGATCGGTTCACGGTCTACGGCCAGGAACCCAACGTACAGTCCATTCAGCGATTGGTCATTTTTGACCGCTGGGGAGGCCTGGTTTACGAGGGTACTGATCTCGACCCCAACAATCTCAGCACGGGGTGGAATGGCACTTTTGCAGGCAAACCACTAGATAACGGCGTGTACGTCTATCTGGCAGAAGTCCTATTTCTGGATGGCCTGGTAGAAGTGTATTCCGGTAGTGTCAGTTTACTGCGATAATTGCCCATACGAAAGAGCCATTCCCCCTCTCTTACTCAGTCATCCACCGTTTGGAAGACCAACTGTCGGAACTTCCAACTGGTTTGATCCCCGGTTCGTCCCTGGGTCTGTTTCATGATGATACCAATGAGCTCCTCTTGAGGATCGGCAAAATATTGGGTATTGAAGTAGCCGCCCCAATCGAAGGTGCCCGTACTGCCTATCCCACCATGGGCTTGTCCCGCTGGGGTCACAATGCCGAATGAAAGCCCATAATATTTTTCAACCCCTCGAAAGAGGTCTCCCGTTTGATTGCCCATCATGGTTTGCACAGTGGTCCGGCTGAGTATCCGGACACCGTTGAGCTCGCCGCCATTGAGGTACATTTGCAGAAAAGTGGCATAGTCTTTTGCGGTACTCGACAAGCCTGCACCACCGGAAAAGAAACGTTTTGCGCCCTTGATCGGGTAGTCCGTATCGTAGAAAGTAACAGGATAACGTTCCCATTGGCCATCCACTTTATGTTGTACGGGTACTAGGCGGCTGGCTTTATTGTCTGGCAGGTAAAACCAGGTGTCATCCATGCCCAGTGGATCAAAAATCCGCTTGCGCAAAAACTCGTCAAAGGGCATACCCGAAATAATTTCGATGAAATAGCCCAGCACATCCAAGCCTTCACTATAAGTATATGCTTCGCCCGGATTGTGGTGGAGCGGTAGCTTGGCCAGCTTTTTTACACTCTCCTCAATGCTAATTGCTTCGGTGGTAAAGAGGTCTGTGATACCCGCCTTGTAATACATCATTTTGAAGCGCTCGTCCCGATCAATGGCCCCGTAGCCCAAGCCCGAAGTATGCGTGAGCAGGTGGCGAATGGTAATTTCCTTATTGGCGGGCACCGTGGTGTAAGAGGTATCCTTATATTGAAAACTTTTGAGGACCTGTGGGTTTTTGAACTCCGGAATATATTTAGAAATGGGATCGTCAAGGCGAAATTTACCTTCCTCCCAGAGCATCATCACCGCCGTAGAGGTGATGGCTTTGCTTTGTGAAGCAATGCGAAAAATATCATCGGTCTTCATTGCCCGATTGGACGCATTATCGGCTTTACCAAAGGCTTTGTGGTAAACAATTTTTCCCTTACGGGCAATGAGAGCCACAATACCCGGCACCTGCCCTTCGGCTATTGCCTCTTCACACATCGCATCGATGCGGGCCAATCGCTCCGGGGAAATGCCCACACTTTCCGGAGTAGCTGGAGCCAACGGTGGCGAATTTTTGATGGATTTGGTTTGGGCTATGGCAATAGTAGCCCAGCTCAGGCAGAGAAATAACAAGAAGTTTTTCATGATTTGATTTTGTCTGTTATAGTTTATTAAGTCTCAAGATATCAAATTTCGCGGAGGTCTTTAAGTGCAGCGGGCAATTCTTTCCGAGCGGGGATGTCTAGATAAGGATAAGTGACTTTTGTCAAATATAATCCCTGCGGATAGGCATAATTCGTAAACTTTGGCTTTGCTTTTCCTTGTAGATAAGCTTCAAAAGTGGCGACCGACAATTTGCCCTGACCAATTTCCAACAAGTTGCCCACAATGAGCCGAATCATACCCCGCAAAAAGCGGTTGGCGGTAATGTGAAAACAAAAGTTTTGTTGATCCGCATCAGCCATTAAACTAGCGGAGGTGACGGTACAAATGGTGGTATTGTGTTTATCCGGCGTTTTGCAAAAAGAGCGAAAGTCCTGGTAGCGTGGCAGCAAATCCACTGCCTCTTGCATCCCTTCCAAATTGAGGCCTGGTAGCGGATACCAGGCACTGAGATCGGCCAGAAAAGGATCTTTGATGATGTGAAAAAAGTAGTGATAGGTGCGGGCCGTGGCATCAAACTGTGTATGCGCCTTGTCGGCAACAGGAATGATCTCAAAGATGGCGATATCCTTCGGCAATGATTTATTCAAAACAAACCGCAGATCAAAGTCCAGTTCCTGATTGATATCGAGGTGAAAGAAGTATTGATTGGCATGCACCCCGGCATCCGTTCGGCCACAACCGATACAACTCACGGGTTTCTTCAATACCTGACTAATCGTCTGCTCCAGCATCTCCTGAATACTGATCACCCCCAATTGTCGTTGCCAGCCCCGGTATTGAGCTCCTTGATAACCAATATGGAAAAAATAGCGCATGGCTGTAGCATTTAGTAGGTAGGGATGGTATCATGGAGGCCGTTATGATTTCGTCCCCTTGTGTAAGAGCATATTTGCAGCCCAAAGTTTGACCTCCAAACACGCTTTAAGGATAAGATAATTAGACAGCCCCGCGTTTGGGTAGCGGCGCGAAACAAAAAAAATGCTGGGGATACGTCATGCAACCTATCCCCAATATTGGGTTTGGGCGTGCCCCTCCTGCGTCGGGTCGGGCTATCCACTATTACTCCCTGCGGTCGTAGCCGTTTCTATCCCTCACGCGAGGTCCCTGCCTTTCTCCAACCGCTATTCTACGATCACAATTTGCTCAATCTTATCTCCCTCACGGATCTGATCTATCACATCCAACCCCTCAAATACCCGACCAAAACAAGTATGGTTGCGGTCGAGGTGTGCCGTATTATCGCGGCTATGGCAGATGAAAAACTGAGAGCCACCCGTATTGCGGCCAGCATGTGCCATAGACAGTACCCCCCGGTCGTGAAATTGGTTGTCGCCGTCCAATTCACAAGGAATTTTATAGCCCGGACCACCTCGGCCATCCCCATTCGGGCAACCGCCCTGGATCACAAAATTGGGAATCACCCGATGGAAAGTCAGCCCATCATAAAAGCCCTTCTTCGACAAATCCAAAAAGTTTTTAACCGTTCCCGGGGCATCCTCCTCGTAGAATTCTACTTTCATCGTGCCCTTCTCCGTTTGAATTTCAGCGTGCATATAATTTGATTTTGACGTAAAATTACGGAATTTTTGGGAAGGGTGGACACCTCGAAAGAAAGCTTAGAAGTGTGCAAATAATTAAAAAAGTACCGGAAAAATTATTAAGAAATAGCTATCTTAACAGCGGTTTTTAGAGAAAAAAACACTCCAAAAGTGCGTAAAAAGCAGAGATTTACACGAATTTGTATGATTCAATTGATTGATTGCCAGTTGA
>CAXHCA010000004.1:0-103470 GCA_964015035.1 uncultured Saprospiraceae bacterium | reverse complement strand
CATATTCCAATCGGTATTGCCAATCATATACTGAAATAAGGCCATGGTGCGGTATTGTTCACTATCGATGGTGCGCAGACTAGCCGTTTTTGTCTTTAACAGCTTTGCATCCAAACGCTCTGCCAAATCGTGGTGATTTTCGAGGAGGAACCCCCAGTGGGTTTCTGTAGAAGCTTGCCCTGAAGCGTCGATATAGGTGATTTTGGCCAATTGCACGCGAAAACTTTTATCGGTCAGCTGTTGATACATCTGATAAGCCAGGTATTCGCGGAGTACTAGTGCTTCATCACCATTACAATGGGTGACCAATTTCAACTTGCGGCCACCACCGATTGCATTGTTCGTTAGGCTATCTCGGTCGAAAATGAGTTTTAAAGGAGGAAAATTGCAGTGATTCAAGCGTGTCTTTCCGCGACGCTCCAATTGGATGGGCATCTGTTGGGTACTCCCGTTGGAGGCCAACCACTGAATAGATGCTACAAATTTTTGCTCCTCCTCTTTACCGGCTAAAACGCTAGCCCAATCGGCGGTGAGCTCAAGATTGACATAGTCCTCCTGCTCAAATGTTTCAAATAGGGTGGTTTTCAATTTGGTTTCCTGGGGCCTACAGGAGGTGCCCAGTAAAATGGCGAATAAGGCGAATGTTAAAATTTGAAGATGCGTTTTCATAATTATCAGGTGATCATTTATCACAAAGATCAAGGGAAAGATTGAATAAGTCACGTTTTACAAGGCGAGTTCGATAGAAAGGGGCAAAGCCTCTATCAATAGGCCTCAAAGGCATTTTTACTGCCTTTTTTATCGATAAACGGAAAAAACGGCCTTTGGGGCGCTCTTTTTTAGTGGTTTTCCAATTCAGAATAATCATTGGAAAGCGTACGATTTGCACCAAAACTCCTTTTGTGATTATTCGCGTTTTAGAATAAAATTTTGAAAACTGATAGCATATTGATTTTGTTTTGATGCATAATTGTAGATTGGGTTAAAATAGTATCAATATTGGTTAAATCTATCGTAGTGCAGCATGGCCTTTGCTCTTACCTTTGTCCTCGTAATCACCGAACATCATCATTTAAGAAATTAAAAGACTGTTATTATGAAGACCATGAGAAAATTGATTTTAAGTGCTTTAGTTTTAATGACATTGACTACGATGGCTGTGGCCGGTAACGTAGCACCTTCTTTCAAAGTAACGGAAGTGACCAATGCTAAAAAGGTCAACCTGGAAGTGAATAGCGGAGGGACCTCAGTGAAAATGGAAATTATTGATCAAAACAATGTCATCCTATTTGAGCAATCTGTGGAAAGCAACTTTTTGAAGACGTTGAACCTGGAAAACCTGCCAAGTGGCAACTACACGTTAGTCGTAACGACACCTACCCGTGTATATCAGCAAACACTACAGGTAAAGGAAAAAACGGTAGAGATTGATGAAAACAATCGTCAAGAGTTTTTCCTGCCAGTGATTCGTCAGAATGAGAACTACGTTGATGTATCTGTATTGAATAAGACCTTAGGTAATGTTGAGGTCGCTATTCTGGATATCAACGGAGAGGAGCTTTTTACTGAAGCATTCCGCAACCAACTGAAAGTAGAGCGTCGTTATGACTTATCGAACTTGCAAGCAGGGGCTTATACTGTAAGAATGAAAACACCTGTGAAAACAATCTATCAAGAACTGATTGTAAAGTAATTGAGTACTTAAAGAGTTAACGTTTCACGCTACATATTTGTCTGGGCTGTTCATAAGCAGGGCCTGGACGATACGGAAGTAAAGCTTTTCTGCCGTATTCCACGACCATGGAATACGGCTTTTTTTTTGTCAGCGTTGATCTGAAAGATATGGCAGGCAATAAGCTTCAGTCCATTTTTAATACCAATCTAGAAGCCAATCAGGAAAAAATAAAGGATTGGCCCTATTTGGAAATTGAGCTTAGTGCATGTTTGGAGGTAGTCCCTGAAGTATATTCGGGCAAGCCATTCAGTCCCGGTAAAACCGGGATTTTGGAACCCCTTTTCGGCTATTTTCGCTGCTAAAGCACCACCTCCAAACATACATTCAGTAGTTCGTAGTTACAAAATATATTTAAAATATAAATATCTTAGCAAGATTTTAAATATGCTCTTAGACAATTTCTATTTTAGCTTGACCACGAAGTTTGTCAAAGAACGAAATAAATTAATCATCATGAAGAAGTGTTTGATTTTTCTTTTTTTTACCGGATGTTCCATTGCCGCACTGGCCCAGCCATCAACGGATGAAGTATTTGTCGTGGTAGAAGAAATGCCTCGTTTTCCGGGCTGCGAGGACTATGGAGATTTAAAGGCAAAAAAGAGATGTGCCAAAGAGGAGTTGAATCAATATATTGCACAAAACTTGGTATATCCTGCTGAGGCCAGAAAGAATGGGGTGGAAGGCGTCGTGGTGATTCGGTTTATCGTCAGGCCAGATGGCACCATTTCCAATGCCAGGATCAACCGCGATATTGGTCATGGTTGTGGGCAGGCGGCGCTGAAATTGATTACGGATATGAATGCCAAAGGCTTGCGTTGGACACCGGGAATGCAACGGAATCAAAAAGTAGCGGTTCAGTTTAATTTACCCGTCAAATTTACGTTATAGCCCAACTTGTTAGAGGGTAAGGGTTACGACAGTTCCTTCCTCCTCTACAGATTGTACTTCAATACTGCCTTTGTGCAATTGCATGATTTGGCGAGAGAGACTTAGGCCAATCCCTGAACCTTCGGATTTTGTGGTGAAAAAAGGCACAAAGATTTGCTCTAACATATCGGGAGAGATCCCCTTGCCGTTGTCGATGACCTGAATGAGAATTTTGCTGCCAACGGTTTGTTGCAGGTGGATATCCACCTGACCTTCTTCACCTTTGTCTTTCACCGCATCCATGGCGTTCTTAATCAAGTTGATCAATACTTGTTGCAACAGATTGGGGTCGCCTTGGAAAGTGGGAGAGCTAGCGGGCAGGTGTAGCTTTAACGGAATGTGCTTGGCCTCTGTTTCTGCAAGGAAAAGGGTAGCGAGTTCTTCCATCATCTGATTGCCATTGATCAATTGGAAATTAGGCGGTGGAATACGAGTTAAACTACGGTAGGTTTCGGTAAAGTTTAACAACCCTTCACTCCTTCGCTGTATGACACTCAGCGAGTTGCGCACCATCTTCAAGGTATCCACTTCTATTTCTTCCTTTTGACCAATCACATCATGTAGCGTAGAGCTCAAAGAGGCGATAGGTGCCACGGAATTCATGATTTCGTGCGTCAGAATGCGTATCAGCTTTTGCCAGGCACGTAGTTCCTGCTCTTCCAATTCACTTTGAATATTCTGAAAAGAGATCAGTCGTAAATGCTGGCGATTCATGTTTAATTCCACGGCTTGCACCGCCAATTGCAAAAGCTTATTGTCGATATTGATCTTAATCAATTCCCGTTGACCAGCCTGAATGTGTTGAATGGTATGGAATAAATTGGCATCTACCTTTTCCAGGCTGTTCACATTGACGAGGTAGGATTTATGAATCAGTTTTTGTAGGGCTTTGTTCAATAAAACCACCTCACCTTGATCATCGAGGCAAAGCAAGCCAATATCTACGTGTTCTACTACCGTTTGTAAAAACTGGTGGTTGGCTTCTTTTTCTGCACGGATGTCCTGAAATTTTCGATTGATCAAGTTAAATCCATCGTACAATTCTCCAAAAGATTCCCCCTTATGGCGTGCCGAAGAGGTGGTGGTAAAGTCGTTGTAATTGATGCTTTCAAAGAACAGGGCCAGGTCGCGATTGGTCTGATCTACATAGTAGAAGAGACTGACGACCGTTGCGATCAATAGCATTCCGGTAAAACCCGTAGTCAGAAAAAACTCCCGATAAAAACTGAAGACCATAATGCCAACCAGCAGCAACAGAATGCCGAGTCTAATGAGAATATTGATCTTAAAATTGTATAACATTTGGGTAAACTTGATGTGAGGAGAACCTGGCGGTCTTTTTACTTGGTTTAGAGGTCGTATTTGGCCATCCGGCGGTAGAGCGCCGCGCGGGTGAGTCCGAGTTCTTCAGCTGCTTTGGAAATATTTCCGGCATGCTTCGTGAGTGCCTTTCTCACCGCCCAGGCTTCGATTTCGGCTAGGTTATAATTGTTGAACCCTTGTTCGGCTTTGCCATTTTGTTCCCGGGATTGCAGGATAAAATCGGATATCTCCAGTTCCTCGGTTTCACTTAAAATGACCGCCCTTTCCACCGCGTGGCGGAGCTCCCGAATGTTGCCCGGCCATTCATAGCTTTGCAGGGCTTTCATGGTTTGGCTCTGGATTTGTAAGGGCGGCTTCTGGTATTTTTTGCAGTAGAGATTACGGTAGTGATCTACCAGAATGGGGATGTCCTCTCGGCGTTCCCGCAAGGGAGGCAACTTGATTTCAACGGTGTTGATACGGTACAGCAAATCCTGACGGAAACCATTTTCATTGACCATTTCATATAGCGGCATGTTGGTGGCACAAATCAGGCGAATATCCACGGGGGTGAACTCGTTGGACCCCACCTTCCTTATTTGCCGGTTTTGCAATACGGTCAGCAACTTGGCCTGCAAGGGTAGGGATAAGTTGCCTATTTCATCCAGAAAAAGACTGCCTCCAGTGGCCACTTCGAAGCGTCCCGTACGATCTTCGCGAGCATCGGTAAAAGCCCCTTTTTTGTGTCCAAAAAGTTCGCTCTCAAACAAGGTTTCCGGGATAGCGCCCAGGTCTACACTGATAAACACCGATTTGGCGCGTTGAGACTGCCGATGAATGGCGCGGGCAATGAGTTCTTTACCCGTTCCATTTTCCCCGAGAATCAAGACATTGGCATCTGTCTTTGCCACCTTTTCAATGATGCCGAACACCTGCTTCATAGCCGATGAAGTGCCGATGATATCGCCAAATCCCTGATCCAGTTCGCTGGTGAGTATTTGCTGCTTTTTCTCCAGTTGTTCTACCTGTTTGCGAGAACGACTCAATTCGAGGGCTGCAAAGATGGTGGTTAACAATTTTTCATTCCTCCACGGCTTTTCAATGAAATCTACAGCACCCACTTTGACAGCCGTTACCGCGGTTTTGACATCGGCATAGGCCGTAATCATGATCACACTGGCATTGGGTTTGAGTTCCATGATTTTCTTTAACCACATCATGCCATCCTCGCCACTGGTGTCTCCTTTCTTAAAATTCATGTCCAGCAGGATGAGGTCGTATTCTTGATTGCGCAATAGTCGGGGTAATTGGTAGGGGTTGCTCTCTGTATCTATCCGCTCAAAATGCTGAGACAGGTACAGCTGCATGCTGAGTAAGATATCCTCTTCATCATCAACAATTAGAATCCGGGCTTCTTGTTTCATTTTTATGAATTGAGATGTGGCATCGGTTGTTAGCAATTCTCATTACTAAAGATACAAACTTATCAAAATAGTTGCGTTCGCAGTGTTCGAAATTGAACACTGAATGTTCACATTTGAACATTTTTACGCAATGTAAGGAATTGTTGATTGTGATTAAATGCTTGTTAATCAGTTGTTTGAAAAACATGGCATGCCCATTGCTGTTTCTTAAATAAGAAATCACCCGAATTTTTACATTTCGACAATTTTTTTTGAATATGACAATGGACCGTAAAATTGAAAGAAAGACCTTTACCTGGCAGCGCATCGGCCTTGGTGTGTTGGGGATTGGGGTACTGGCTTTCTTATTTATGATGTACCGCGATGCTGGAGTTTCCCGCCTGAATGTTGAAAGAGAACGACTACTGGTTGATACTGTACATTCTGGGGTATTTAAGGAGTACATTACCTTATTTGGAGTGGTAGAACCGATCAAAACGGTTTACCTCGATGCCGTAGAAAGTGGTAAAGTAGAAGAGATTTTTGTAGAAAATGGCGCCTTTGTAGAAAAGGACCAACAGATCATGCGACTTTCCAACCTGGATCTGCAACTAAACGTCCTTAATCAGGAGGCGCAAATTGTCAATCAAATCAATGATATTCGGCAAACGAGTATCTTGATGGAACAGCAGAGCCTCAATCTTAAAGAAGAGGCATTGGACGTGACTTATCGCATCGATCTATTAAGTAAGAGAGCCGCCCGGAGTGAAAACCTGTATCAGGATAGCGTCATCTCTCAGGTAGAATTTCAGGAAACGACGGATGAATACCGCCACCTTTTGCGTAGAAATAAACTACTACAGGCTACTATTGAAAAGGATTCGCTGTTTCAGCTAATGCAGGCCAATCAGATGAATACTACGCTGGATTTGATGCAACGCAACTTGGCATTTGCCCGCAACAGTTTGGACAACCTGATTGTGCGGGCTCCGATTAGTGGTCAACTTTCTTCCCTGAATACGGAACTTGGGGAGTTGATTAACCGAGGAGACCGCATTGCTCAGATCGATATTCTGGATAATTATAAGATTAGGGCAAGGATTGACGAGTTTTATATTTCCCGGATATTCCCTCAGCAGGAGGGCAATTTTACCATGAATGGGCAAGATTATACCCTGCGCATTCACCGCATCTATCCAGAGGTCATCAATGGTTCTTTTGAGGTAGATATGGTCTTTGTCGGAGGTAGCCCTGATAATATCAAGCGCGGGCAAACTATTTCTCTGAAGCTTTCTTTAAGTGATGATAGCCAGGCGCGCCTCTTGGCTAAAGGCGGTTTTTACCAGTCTACCGGTGGAAAGTGGGTCTATGTGCTCAATGAGGATGGATCGGCAGCCCGTAAGCGCAATATCGTCGTTGGTCGGCAGAATCCCAATTATTACGAAGTCATTGAAGGATTGAATGACGGTGAAATCGTGATTGTTTCCAGCTATGAAAATTATGGTGATAAGGACGAATTGGTATTGAAATAGTCTCAAATTTCCAGAAAAACCCGATCTTATGCAGCGATTGATTTTAGATATTGTCATTATATTATTACTCGGACTGTTACCTGTTTTGTTGTAAAAGCCCGACTTGGCCCAATCATTGGGTACCCGAAATCACTTTTTTAATCAAGGCACCGTTTAAGAAGCCACCAAACAACAAGCTTTAACATTATGATTCGGACTGAAAAACTGAAAAAGGTGTATCGCACCGAAGACGTGGAAACCACAGCCCTTAATGAGGTAGACATCACCATCAATCAGGGGGAGTTTGTCTCCATTATGGGGCCTTCCGGTTGTGGAAAATCTACCTTGCTCAATATCCTCGGATTGATTGATAATCCCAGTGGAGGATCTTACCATTTTCTGGACCATGAAGTATCTAAATACTCTGAGCGTCAACGGTCTATGTTGCGTAAGAACAATATAGGTTTTATCTTCCAGAGCTTTAACCTGATTGACGAATTGACGGTTTTTGAAAACGTGGAATTGCCATTGATCTATACCAAAGTGGGGTCTCGCGATCGGAAAAATCGGGTGGAAGAAGTTCTGGAGAAGATGAATATGATGCATCGCCGCAATCACTTTCCCCAACAGTTGTCTGGTGGACAACAGCAGCGGGTGGCAGTGGGGCGTGCCATTGTCAATAACCCCAAGATCATCTTGGCGGATGAGCCTACCGGTAACCTGGATAGTGCCAATGGTAATGACGTGATGAAAACCCTGGTTCACCTCAACGATGAGGGGGCAACCATCATCATGGTGACCCACTCCCAGTTTTGTGCTGAATTTGGCAATCGCATCATTCGCATGCTTGACGGACAGGTTGTTACCGAAAACTTACTTTCTAAGGCGGCACGATTGTAATTAGCTGCTTGATTACTGGTTGTCATTGTTGGCTTTGCGTTTGAACAGAGTTGGCCTGGGATGTTTATGTCCGGGAATATTGATTGGTAGATAAAACCTTCACACAAAAGATGATTTTCAATAATCTAAAGCTTGCTTTCCGGAATATTTTTAAGCGACGACTTTTTTCAGCCATTAATATCCTGGGGCTGTCGGTAGCAATGGGCGCTTCCCTATTGCTGTTATTGACGGTCTTTTATCAATTTACCTTTGATAATTTCCATGAAAATGGCGACCGTATTTATCAGGTGTATGAGGTCAATTATCACTCAGATGGCCTTTCAAAGGGGACTACGGTAGCCAGTCCCTTAAAGCCTGCACTAGATAGTGAAATTCCAGAGTTAGAACATGTGATGCGCTGGACCAGTACGCCTGCAACCCTGAAGGAAGGAGAAAATGTCTTTGATGCCAATATCCGCTTTACGGACGCAAATTTCTTTGACATGTTTTCCTTTCAGCTGCTGAAAGGCTCTCGCGGCCAAGCCTTGGCCAACCTAAATACGGTAGTGATTGATGAGAAAACGGCAGCCAAGCTTTTTGGTGCAGAGGACCCCTTAGGCAAGATAGTGTCTATCAACCTGGGCGGCAAGTCGTATGAGATGGCAGTCAGCGGCGTGATTGAGGATCGGCCCGACAATTCTTCGCTAAGTTATCAATTGATTACCCGTATCGAAAATCATCCGGACTACCAACGCAGTAAAGACAATTTTGACAACCAATTTCTGGGCATCTTTGTGCAGTTGCCACCCACGATGACAAAGCAAGAAGCGGAGCGCAGGTTTAAAGGAGTCGTAGATAAATACCTCAACGAGGAAGTAGAATTGCTCGAAAAGGACGGAGCTCAACCCGGCCCTGATGGGGAAGTATACCAGTTGAAGTTATTGCCCCTTGCCGATCTGCATTTTGATACAGAAATTAGCGGTAGTGGCATGAGCAAAAGCCTGCCGATTGGCCTCTTGATTATAGCGATCTTTATCCTGGTGATCGTTTGTATTAACTTCGTTAACCTGACCATTGGAACGTCCCTCAGCAGGGCACGGGAAGTTGGTGTTCGCAAGGTACTCGGTGCCACCAAAAGCCAATTGGTGTGGCAATTTTTTGGAGAAGTAGGTTTGCTGATTGTGATGGCCTTATTGCTGGGTTTAATCCTAGCACAAATTGTCATTGCTGACTACAACCAATTGTTTCGTCAATCGATCAACCTTTACAATCCACAAGTGATCTTGGCCATTGCCACTATCCTTGCCTTTGTGGGACTGGTGGGCGGAAGTTATCCGGCATTCGTCCTTTCACGCTTTCAACCTGCCTCCGTATTGAAGGGGAGTACCAATTTTCAGAAACCTGGAAAACTCCGTAATGTGTTGGTTTTACTACAGTTTACCCTTTCTGTGTTGCTAATCATCTGTACTTTAATTGTTTGGAATCAAATTGACTTTTTGCGTTCCAAACCATTGGGTTTTTCCAAAGAAGACGTGATCAGTATTCCGATTGGTAATGAATTGCAAAGTGACCAGGTTTTACAACGCTTACGCAACGAGTTGGCGGCCAATCCTTCCGTTAAGAGCATCACCGGCAGCTATGGCAATCTGGGATTGGGAAAAGACGGCTCGCGTTCCCGTTCCGTAATGGGTTTTTCTCAAGGCGATCGTTTACTGCATACCCATTGGGCAGTGGTCGATTACGACTATTTTAAAACGCTGGATATTCCCCTGGTAGAAGGCCGGGCGTTTTCTCCGGAGTATGCAACAGATACGACAGAGGCCATCATCATCAATGAGACATTTGCCCGGCAGTTGGGCGACGATTCGCCCATAGGTAAAGTATTGGACCTTGGGCCCGACCGAAAGATAGTAGGTGTAGTGAAGGACTACCACTTTTTGCCCTTGAACGAGGCTATGGAACCGCTCTCTCTGGTTTTAAGTCAGCCCAATGGCGATTTTCGTTTGGGTTATGTTTTTGTGCGGGTGGATAATCGCTCTGCTATGGTGACCCTTGAAAAAACCTGGAAAAAATTGTATCCTGAGGCCTTATTTCAAGCCACCTTTTTGGATGAAAACAACCAGCGCCAATACCGGGGAGAGGAGGCTGTCGCCAAATTATTCACAACGTCTGCTGTACTCGCAATTGTACTCTCTTGTATGGGCCTATTTGGCATTGTTGTACTCGTGACTAGCCAGCGGACCAAAGAGATTGGCATTCGCAAAGTACTCGGCGCTACGGTGGCTAATATTGTGACCTTGATTTCTAAAGAATTCATCGTTTTAGTCACCTTGGCCATTGTCATTGCGGCCCCATTGGGTTGGTGGCTGATGAAACAATGGCTACAAACTTATGCTTATAGCATCGATTTTCCCTGGTGGAGTATTCCTCTGGCAGGAGGCATTTCAGTTCTAATTGCCATCATCACACTAAGTGTACAATCGGTACGTGCAGCCCTGACAAATCCGATTGAGGCGCTTCGGGATGAGTAACTTTATTGATATTCTGTATTGTGAAAATTATTAACGTTCTTGAATATGATTAAGAATTATTTGCTGACGAGCCTGAGAAATCTCTATAAAAACAAACTGTACACCCTGGTGAATCTGATGGGATTAACCATCGGACTGGCCTGTGTGATGCTGATTACGCTTTGGATTCTGGAACAATATTCCTATAACAATTTTCACCCCAATGGGGAACGAATTTACCGCATTTTAGAGAATCAATATTACACTGATGGTTTTGTACTGACCGTTTCTGCAACGCCGGGAAAACTGGCGGCTTCCCTCAAAGAGAATCGCCCTGAAATTGCTTTAAGTAGCCGAGTTAGCTGGGGCGATCAGCAGCTTTTCAAAGTCGACAATAAAGTCTTCAATGAGGAAGGGTATTTTGTGGATCCGGACTTCCTGCGAATTTTCAATTTTCCGGTATTGACAGGTGTTGGACCGGAGGCATTAGAAGAACCGGGAAAAATATTGATTACAGCAAGAATGGCCGAAAAATTCTTTGGTCATACAGAAGTAGTAGGGCAGACCATTCGGGTGGACAATCAACAGGATATGCAAATTGCCGGCGTGTTGGCCAATGTTCCCGATAATTCTTCCTTACAATTTGACTTTTTGATCTCTTTTAAAGAATACGAGAAGAAAAACGAATGGCTGGAAAACTGGAACAGCAATGGCATTCGAACCTTTCTGATGGCCACTCCTCAGGCACCTAATCTAAACGAGGTGCCCGAGCTCAAAGATTACCTCAAAACGGTATCGGATCAGGACAATACAGACCTACTCTTTCAGGGGCTTACCGATATCTATCTGCGTCATGATTATAAGGATGGCATCTATCAAGGTGGGGGGCGCATCACCTATGTACGATTGTTTGCTTTGATCGCATTATTTATCATGCTTATTGCCTGTATCAATTTTATGAACCTTTCCACGGCCCGCGCCAGCACCCGTACCAAAGAGGTGGGCATTCGCCGGGTTTCGGGCGCGACCCGCGGCATGTTGATCCGCCAGTTTCTGGGGGAGTCACTGATGTTGAGTTTGATCTCCGGTTTTTTTGCAGTGGTCTTGGTACAGGCGAGTTTGCCCCGATTTAACGAGCTTTTTGATGCCCATATTCAATTGGATATTTCAAATCCAGGACTTTGGGGTTTGCTTTTGGGTATTACCTTAATCGCTGGCTTTTTAGCAGGGAGTTATCCGGCGTTCTTTTTGTCAAAATTTCAGCCCATTGAAATTTTCAATAAAGTGAATAAGCAAGGGCGAGGGGCACAGTGGTTTCGCAAGGGGTTGGTCGTGACCCAGTTTGCGATTGCTACTTTTTTGATCATTGGCACTTTGGTGATCTATTTACAAATGAACCACATCCGCCACCAAAACCTGGGGTTTCAAAAGGAAAACCTGATTTATGTTCCGGTAACGGGTACGCTATGGGATAAATATGAGGTGGTAAAAAATGAATTGACCCAATTGCCCGGGGTAGAAGCCGTATCGGCCTCCAATGGGTTGGTCTATAGCTGGGGCAATAATACCGCATCGGTCAGCTGGCCGGGTAAGGACCCCGAAGCCGATATCCTATTCCAAACCATTCCCGTCGAGCTAGACTTCTTGGAGACCATTGGCGCCGCACTAGTCGACGGTCGCGATTTTTCAGCAGCATATCCGGCAGATTCCACTAATTTTCTGATCAATGAAAGAGCCGCTCAAATGATGGGATTGGAAAACCCGGTAGGAGAAAGGATTGAACTCCACGGAGAAGCAGGCCAAGTCATCGGGTTGGTGAAAAACTTCAGAACCAGTTCGCTACACATTGAGCAAGAGCCGGTTATCTTGTATTACCGCCCCTGGAAGAATTATATCTATGCGCGGTTGCACACCGATGATATCCAGCAAACGCTGAGCCAAATAGAAGGCGTGTTTACCGCCCAAAATCCTGCTTATCCCTTTGAGTTCTCCTTCGTCGATAAGGAATATGAAAAACTGTATCGTACGGAGGCAAGGGTGGGGGCATTGTCTCGCTTATTTGCCATTCTTTCCATTTTTATTTCTTGTCTGGGGCTTTTTGGTTTAGCCACCTTTACCGCCCAACAGCGCACCAAAGAGATTGGTATTCGCAAAGTGATGGGCGCTTCGGTTTCCCAATTATCCACCCTCCTGTCTGGCGAATTTTTGCAGCTGGTCGTTATTGGATTTGCGATTGCTGCACCGATTGCCTGGTGGGTGATGCACGATTGGCTGGAAGGCTTTGTGAGTCGCATCGAACTTTCTTGGTGGATCTTCCTGGTAGCGGCTTTTTTATCCGTAAGTATTGCACTTTTGACTATCAGTCTGCAAACCATAAAAGCCGCTTCGATCAATCCGGTAAAAGCGCTTCGGAACGAATAGTGTCATGAAAAATGTTCGATTATGAACACTTTCTGTTCGAAAACGAACAAAATAAGGAAGCATTTATTAATTTGCGTGACTTTTAAGTGTTTGATTTTTAGTTATTTACAATAAGTGGCATAGATGTTGGTCCGCTAATAAAAAAAGCTATCAATGATCCAATTAAATGACATCGAGAAATCAGTACGGACAGGACTCAATAGAACCTGGATTCTCAACCAGGTGAACCTGACTATTCAGCCGGGGGAATTTGTGACCATTATGGGACCGAGTGGTGCGGGTAAAACGACCTTGCTGAATATGATTGGTATGTTGGAATCTCCTACTGGTGGCGAGTACTTTTTTCTGGATGAACCGGTACATCGTCTCAATGAGCGCAAGCGCCATGATATTCACAAGCAGTATATGGGGTTTGTTTTTCAGGCTTATCACCTCATTGATGATCTTACGGTTTATGAAAATATAGAAACGCCTTTGCTGTATCGCAATGTAAAAGGCAAGGATCGCAAAAGCATTGTAGCCGATATTCTGGATCGGTTCCGCATTGTCGCGAAAAAGGATTTATTCCCCGATCAGCTTTCCGGGGGACAACAGCAGCTGGTGGGCGTTGCCCGTGCCGTCATTCACAAACCACGACTTTTATTGGCCGACGAGCCTACCGGAAATCTACACAGCAAGCAGGGAGAAGAAATCATGGATCTCTTTCAGGAACTTAATGAGGAAGGAGTGACCATTATTCAGGTAACGCACTCTGAAAAAAATGCTGGCTACGGCACTCGGATAATTGAGCTGGTAGATGGCAATATTCGCACCGATGAGCAAGTACGTAAACCGACAAATCAACCCGACCACAACCGTATTCCAAACGGAAACGGCTAAATAATTTGAAATCACCCGTTTTGTAATTGATTGCTGGATGGAACTGGAAGGGCTAGGACTCTAACACGTTCCATCCGGTAAATCAAATCACCCGATTGTGATTGATGACAAGTTCTGAAATCTGCCCGACTGTTTTATAAGTCGGGCAGAGGGTCAAAAAAGTGCTTATTGCTTAATAAATTTCAAATTCTGTTGCCGGGAACCATCACTGATGTTCAGCAGATAAATGCCCGGTTGCAAATCTTGCAGATTCATTTCCACACGATGTGAGCCACTAGCCAAGGTTCCGAGGTATTTGGCTTTGACCTCTTGCCCCAAGGTGTTCAGGATTGTGGCGGTCACGGTGCGACTCTCTTCAAGCCCCAATTGGAGCGTTGCCATTTCTGAAACTGGATTGGGGAAGAAAGAGAGCTCATGCAAAAATGTCAGATCATTTACACCGGAAACAACATCTCCGACAATCTGGAAGGCAAAATCACCGGGAGCATCAGAAGTCAGGCGGGTGGTGACCCGAATAAACAATTGTGAATTCATTTCAAAGCCGGTCAACGTATCTACGGCGAGTTGATTGTCTTGGGTAACGCTCAAACAGCTTCCCAATACAACAGAGGTATCAACCATCTCATCGCAGGAGGCAAAAACATCCATAAAGAAGGCAGAAGTAGGAATGTCATTGGCCAATAATAAGCGCAATTCCAGGAATTCATTGCCCAGGGTATTGAAAGTATACCATACATCGGAAAATTCCCCGCCATTTTGATTTGTCAGGCAGATTGGGTAGACATATCCTTCTGATTCAAAGGAACCGTCCTGGGTAGTTCCACTTATCAAATCTTCAAAGTTATCTGCCACCTCTCGGGTAATGATGTAAGCATCTTCAGCAGCATCGCAAAGGTCATTGGCGGGTGGCATAGGTGGGGTCACCTCGATTAGATCAAAAGTTCCCAAACCCTGCTCACCACCGAAACCTCCCAATCTCATTAGGTAAGTTTGTCCGGCCTCTACCTCAAAAGTCAGTTGGGAAGAGTAGTTGTCACAGCCGGCGCCATCGTCATTGCAGGTATACAGGTCTTCATCTGCCACCGGGCAGGATACATTGGGGCCGTAAACCGCCAAACGAGAATCGAAGTTGATTTGGTTGCAAGTCGCCCATTGTACGGCACCGGTAAAGTCTGGAGTAAAAGTATACCAGATATCGTTAGTAGCGGTAATGCTCCCAAAACCAAAACAGGGGTTGTCGGGGTGGTCCGGCCCATCTGTGGTTGCTTCAATCGTGGTAAAATCCTGGTCTTCGCCCAAGGTAATCTCAATGGCATTGTTACACAGGTTGTTAGGAGGGCCTCCTTCCGTTTCTTCCAGGATAAAGGTGCCAGATCCTTCGGCAATACCATCTTCGTCAGCATAGCCCCCTATCCGGAGCAGGTAGGTTTCTCCGGCAACGGCTATAAAGGTGAGTTCAGAGGTGAAAAACTCTGCTGAACAAGCGGTCGGACCATCGTCGTTGCACTCCAGAAAATCATCAGGGCCTGCGGAGCAACCTACTCCAGACTGATAGACCACGATTCGAGAGTCATAGTCCGCTGTGCCACAATTGGACCACCTAATTTCTCCGGAAATAGGGGAGGTGAACGTGTACCATACATCATGTGGAATAGAGTCGTTGTCAACTCCAAAACAGCTGGCAGATGGGTGTTTAGGCCCATCGGTAGTTGCATCGACGGTGGTGAAATCGTAGGTGACGTCAAGGGTCACCGAAATGGCATCAGCACAGTCATCATTGGCCGGCTGAGCCATTACGCCTGTTGTCAAGACGCAAAAAAATAGTAGTAGTAAATAACGCATCATAATTAACACTTGATTGGTTAATAAATAAAAAAAAGCTCTTGTCGTCTGGTGATAAGTTCTTAGGAGAATGTAGATTGGTGCGAAAAAAATTCGCGGCAGATTGATGATTAGTACGATTTGGCAGCTTAAAATAGGAAATCTGTCAGACTTTTTGGTAAAAAGTACGGAGAAAGTCAGAGTGTCCTGCTAGATAAGGATGAAAACGAGCAACATAAATAGGGCGACCATAACCATTGACAACAATAGGAAAACGCGAGTTTCCGGGCTAAATACTTTAATAATTGGAACCCGGGCCGCTAGTTGATCAACGGGCTGTAGGATGCCTAGGGTCTTAATGCGGTCCTGTGGTGTGAGGATGCCGGCTTCTTCAAGCATTTCCCTCACCGTTTCGAGATAATCCGGAGGTACCTGTAATTTGGCTCCACCATAGGCATAAGACTCAATGGGGTCCACTTGCAGGATGCGTTCATCCCGCACAAAAAAGGGAATACCTTCCGATTGTAGCTGGCTCTTGAAGAGATCTAATTGATAGCTGTTGTGAAAAGTGGCAATGGTGATGTAATCTTGCATGGGCTTTAAAGATAGGCTTAATTGTTGATTTTTTCCTGATCACTTTTGGGGGCATGAATGGCAGACTCATTAAATTGGGTAAAGAGCAACGCCGCCAGAATGCACAAAATACTGGCGAAGACACCTGCCAGTCTGATTCCCAGATCGTTACCGGGGTCTTTACCAAATAAAGTGAGTATCGCAAAGGTCATGATACCGATGGTTTGCCCCAATTTGGTGGAGAAATTGCGCACTGCAAAGTACATGGCTTCTTTTTGCTGTCCGGTTCGCCGGGTATCGGCCTCTGCCAGTTCTGCAATGATGGCGTAGGGTAAGATGCCCAGAAAGGCAGCAGGCACAGCACTTAAAATGGCAAAACCAAAGATCTGAGTTTCCGGTGAAAAGGGGAGTCGCCCAAAGAAGTAGATGAATCCCAGGAGAATGCCCTGAATTAGTAGTGAGCCAAAGATCAACCACTTCATGCCTACGGTGCGCGCCAGACGCACCACGATCGGGTAAAATAGCAGGGAGACCAATACCAGTACCCCCATCACCTGCCCTCCAATGTATTCTTCAAGGCCTAGTAGGACCCGCAACAGATAGAGCAAACTACTACTAATGATCGTTAAAGAGACGAAATAGGCAAAGTCTGCAAGAATGAAAAGCAGAAAATTGCGATTGGTGATGATTTGCCGCAAGGCGACCCGAAGAGGAATCGTAGTCGGACGCCCAATGCAATACTTTTTTTCATTGAGGGTTAAAAGTGGAATCGTTAAGAAAATTCCTCCAAAAAGGACCTGGAAACCAATGGCAGATTGCATGGCATTGTCCCTTTCGTTGAAGGAGAAATGATGTTGTAGAAGGTCGGCTAACCCGGGAGTCTGAGAGGAAACGATCACCCCTAAGACAAAGGCAAAAGACAACCAGGTAGACAATTTTATTTTGGTGTCGCTATCGGGGGCCAATTCCGGCAATAGTGCATTGAAGGGGACAATGTAGGCCGTCATAAAAAGATAGAAACCGACTTGCATGCCGGTGAGCCACCACACATTGGTGAAGCTTTCATCTTGCACCAGGGGAATAAACATGCCAATGCAAAAGGCCACGCTGGGAATGACGGCTACGGCCATAAACGGGATGCGCCGCCCTTTTTTGTGGTTGAGTTGGTCACTCCAATAGGCAATCAACGGATCGGTAAAGGCGTCTAGTAGTCGGCCGCTGGCGACAATCAACGACATCAGGGTGAAAATCCCCCAAACCGTAATTTGAGGAATGAGTGGTGATAACCCGGAATTATTAGGAGGCAGGTAGAGGTAGATCAACATGACCGCAATGATATTGGTCAGGATAGACCAACCCAGCATGCCACAGGCGTAGGCCATTTGAATGCGAATGGGAAGTGGGTGTACTTTAGGTATATTTTGTTCCAAAGAATTGGATTATGGGTATGTTATGGAAACCCATAATAATAAAAAAAGATTCAAAAAGATTACAGTATTGCCAAATGAAATAAGGCATCTCCCTGACTGACCACCGGAGCGTTGTTTTGACCGATCAAAAAACCGGTGTGCGGGGCATAGATCCTACTTGGTGGTTTTTGTGCCTGTGGATCTTTGATAATGCCAAGGGGTTCTCCTTTTTGCACCATATTGCCGGAGCACTTGGTCCATTCAAATAAGCCCGCCCGATCGGCGCGGATCCAACTTGATTTTTTGAACATCCAGCTTTCCGTGGGCGCCGGTGATCCTTTGACCATTTTTTGGTCTTGCATCAACCGCTTGATGCCTTCTAGCCCTTTTTGGATGGCCAGCCCGTCGTACCGTAAACTTTCGCCACCTTCGTAAACGATGATGGGCTTACCTTCTTCTAGGGCGACTTTCCGCAATGACTTGCTAATGGGGCGAGAGGCGATCAGACAAGGAGCACCAAAGGCGGTAGCCAAAGCTTCACTGGGGGCGTCATCTTTGGAAAAACGGATTTGTGGGTAGTTGTAGAGACTGCGTCCTCCAGTATGACAATCTACTCCAAAATCAATACTGGGTAGAATTTTTTTGGTTACGGTACGAGCCACTCTTGAGGCAAGTGACCCCTTAAAATTACCGGGGAAGCTACGGTTGACGTCTTTCCCGTCGGGTACATCTCTGGAAAAGTTGATAAACCCATATATGTTCAACAGAGGAATGGCAATGACACTGCCTCGCAACAGCTGATCAAAGTAGCCCCTTTCGATGGCCCTCCGGACAATTTCTACCCCGTTGATTTCGTCTCCGTGTACTCCACCCATGACCAACATGACCGGTCCGGGTTGACTGCTGCGAAAAACGTGTGCCCGAATGCTGATTTGTCCCCCGGCAGGGAGCTGCCCCACCGGAATACGAATAATCTCCCGTTCCCCGGGAGCAATGGTTTGGTTGTGAATGATCAGGTCTTTTTGTTCTGTCGGTTTCGACATGGAGTGGGTGTTATGGTTAAGATTGCCTATGAATCAATTGCTAATTGCTGCTCAATAAAGTTGATGATTTTTCCGGCAATATCAACGCCGGTGATATTTTCAATGCCTTCTAAGCCGGGAGAGGCATTGACCTCCATTATGAGCGGACCTCGGGTGGATCGAAGGATGTCGACACCGGCCACATCCAGGCCCATGACGCGTACTGCTCTTAGGGCCAGAGCTTTTTCGCGAGGACTCAACACGGCTACGGAAGCAGTTGCTCCCCGATGTAGATTAGATCGAAACTCTCCAGTTTTGGCTTGGCGTTTCATTGCTGCTACCACTTCGCCAGCTACAATCAGTACCCGAACATCTGCTCCTTCGGATTCCTGGATGAATTCCTGAAGAATGACTTTTTCGCGCAAGCGGTGAAACGCCTCAATGGTCGATTCGGCATTGCGTAATGTATCGGCCAAGATGACCCCAATGCCGTGGGTACTCTCCAATAATTTGATCACGACCGGCAGCCCTCCCACGGATTCAATAACAGGGCCCAGTAGTTGTCCGGCCCCCATAAAGGCTGTTTTGGGAATGGGAACGCCAAAATGGGCCAATCGTTGTAGACAACGCAATTTATCCCGACATTCCAGTAAGGCATTGGCCTTGGCGGTGGTGAACACTTTCATGGTTTCAAAATGGTTGATCACCGCTGCGCCCTGCGTGGTGACCGATGCCCCAATTCGCGGAATGATGGCATCCAATCGGTGCAGTGGAACGTCATCACAGAGCACATTGGGTTTGCCTTCACTTAAAATGAGATTACAGCGCAGATGGTCCACAATGTACATGGTATGGCCCCTGCGCAATCCTGCCTGATAGATGCTTTGGGTGGAATAAAGCTGTGGGCCACGGGAAAGGATCCCAATTATCATTCTGGAGAATTTATTTTAAAATCAGCGTTTCCCAAATTAGGAAAATCAGTTTAAGTTAACATTTGTAGTCACAATATACGAACAACTTTGTCTATCTTGCGGACTACAAGTTGTACATTCTTATGGAGATTTCCAACGAAACAAATGCTGATCAGACCTCAGTGGTGCTCAATGAAAAGAAGGTGATCAACGCTTGGGCCCTTTTTGATTGGGCCAATTCTGCCTTTGCATTAGTCATTACAGTCGCTATTTTTCCACCTTATTTTGTGAAAGTCACGAATGAACAGATCGGGATATTGGGTACGGAAGTCTCCAATAGCAGCTTTTTTTCCTTCACTATTTCTGCTGCTTATTTGATCATAGCATTGGCTTCGCCCTTTTTATCGGGTATTGCGGATTATGGTGGTAAAAAGAAGTTTTTCCTCAAATTTTTCACCACTTTTGGCGCCATTGGTTGTATTTCCCTCTTCTTTTTTGAAGATGCTTCCCAGTGGTTGATCGGCACTATTGGCTTTGTGATGGGATTGATCGGCTTTGCGGGAGGACTTGTTTTCTACAATGCTTACCTTCCCCTGATTGCCACAGAAGACCGCTATGATAGTGTAAGTGCTCGCGGGTTTGCCTTTGGGTATGTGGGCAGTATTTTATTGTTGGTGATCAACCTGGCCATTATTATGAATCCGGGTTGGGTTGGAATACCGGAAGACAGCACGCTGGCCGTTCGCATTTCTTTTCTGATGGTCGGGCTGTGGTGGATGGGTTTTGCACTCATTCCTTTTCGAGTCTTACCCGAAGACGACAAGGGGAAGCCCAGCAGCAAATTGATAGGTCGAGGCCTAAAAGAATTGCAGAAGGTTTGGAGGGCGCTAAAGCACCAAAATAATATTAAGTCCTTTCTCATTTCCTTTTTCTGCTACAGTGCAGGAGTACAAACTGTCTTGTTTCTGGCATCTACCTTTGCGGAAAAAGAACTCAACTTTGGCACCAGCGAACTCATTATGATTGTCTTGCTACTTCAGGTGGTTGCTATTGGAGGGGCTTATCTTTTTGCCAAAGTTTCGGAGTGGAAGGGCAACAAAATTTCTATCGCTATTATGCTAGTCATTTGGATGGTCATCTGTGTGGTGGCTTATCTGGTACATACTCAAACCCAGTTTTACGGGGTGGCTGCTGCCGTTGGCCTGGTGATGGGCGGAATCCAATCGCTCTCTCGGTCGACCTATTCTAAATTACTTCCTCCGGCTACTCAAGATACCACGTCTTATTTTAGCTTTTACGATGTGCTGGAAAAACTGGCCATCGTACTGGGCACCTTTATTTTTGGCTACCTCGATTACCTTACGGGGAGCATGCGCACCAGTGTATTAGTCTTAGCCGTCTTTTTTGCAATCAGCTTGGCTTTACTTCTCCGCGTTAAAGTTATTCCCGCCGAGATAGAAGCGTCCGCTTAGAGCGCGGAATGGGCCCCTTAGCATAAGGAAAGCGGTAGAAGAAGTTTTGCCGACAAACCTTGATGGCATAAATGACGTTAGATTAGTTATTTTTAGGGCAGTCAATGATGACTTAGCTATGGAAACCTTCAATCCTACACTCGACACCTGGACCTCCCTGTTTTTGATTGCAGTTGGTCAAGGACTCTTTCTTGCTCTTGTTGTTTTGTTCAGAGGGCAACGCAAAGCCAATTTTTTACTCGGGGCACTGTTGCTGATTTTTTCAGTTATGTTATTCCAATATGTGCTCTATTGGACAGACTATATCCAGCTGTTTCCTCACCTCGGGGGCATTACGGTGTTGGCCATGTACCTGCTAACGCCACTGATGTATGTCTACCTGAAATTGGTGAGTAGCAATGAAAAATTTTCGGTCTACAACTGGTTACATTTCCTGCCGGCCTTTTTACTTTTGCTATTACTCCTTCCCACAATTCCGATCGATACGGCCACCAAAGCAGAGATGTTGCAGAATGGCGATTTGTATCGACAAGGTATTCCTGTGATCAGTTTGGCGGGACACTTAGCCAGGCCCTGGGTACAAATCATTTATCAAGCCATTTATCAGGGCCTGATTTTTTGGCTGGTTTTTATCCAGACGCATAGACCGCAAGACGATCCGTTTTCGGGGGTTCGCCAACGGTGGCTGAGGGTCCTTTTCTTTTTGTTTTTTGGATTTATCCTTAGTTACATTGGTTACTACGTCATGATCTTGACCGATAGCTACCGGCGCGATTGGGATTATCTGATTTCTGCTTTTATGTGTGCATTTATCTACATCGTCGGCTGGCTTGGCTATCGGCAACCGGAGATATTTGCAGGCAACCTTTACCCTACCACTTTTTCCCCTAAAAAGTACCGGAATTCGACCTTAACGCCAGCAGCCAGCCGGTCTATTTTGCGCAAGCTAAAGCAAATGATGCGCGATGAAAAGCCATTTCTTGACTCCGGTCTGCGATTGGATGATTTGGCCGAGCTGGTGCATTGCAATCGGCATCAGCTGTCACAAGTACTCAACCAGGAACTTGGCAAAAATTTCCCGGAATACATCAATGACTTTCGCTTTGAAGCGGCTAGACAGATGCTATTGGACCCGACTTACGCACAACTTCCGGTCAGGGAAATTGGTTACACTTCGGGGTTTAACAACCCGACCACTTTTACCAAAGTATTTAAGGAAAAGACCGGATTGACCCCCAAAGTTTTTCAAAAGGAACATTTGGGGGAGGGGAGTAGGAAGAACGTTTAAACGGAGGATGGCTTATGAGATTTAATGGTGGAAGGAGAATGGGCCATTTTTCATCAACTCCTCCTTCTCCCCGTTACTCCTAAGCGGTTCAAATGTTCTACTTCTTTGCCCGCTAAGCGGACCTACCCGATACCTTTGGCACCCTCCCGGCCCATCAACAAATAAAGGGCTGCACCGATATACGGAATGACCAAGATGACCAATATCCAGAGCAATTTTTTGCTCATAGGGACGCTACTTTTGGCAATGTCAACTAAGGCGAAGATGACCAGCAGGAACAAGATTATTCCGCCGATGGCGTACAGCAACACCGAACCGGCAACTACGCCACGGGCGGCCTCTTCAGTACATCCGGTAAATAAAAGGGTACAAAAGGTGGCGGTAATGACCGCGAATGGCGATAATTGGTGATTCTTCATTTTGTGTTTATTCATGCAAACGGATCAAATGGGCAGATGTTCTGTCAAAATTGCGAATTTAGCGCTCCAAAAACTCCAAAATTTATCCAAAATTGGGGCTTAGCATTGCCGTAAATTTGTCAAAGCATCAAAGAAAGATGAAAATATTAATAGTAGAAGACAACTTAAAATTGCTGGAAGCCATCACTGAGGCCTTGGAAGGAGAAAGTTTTGTCTGTGAAACTTCGAAGGATTTTACTACCGCAGATGAAAAAGTGTATCTGTACAAATATGACATCCTGATTGTTGATATCAATTTGCCTGATGGTACGGGGTTGGATTTGATCAAAGAGGTTAAAAAGCAACACCAGGATACCGGCATTATCGTGATATCGGCCAGAAATTCCTTGACCAACAAACTGGAAGGACTGGAACTTGGTGCGGACGACTATATGACCAAACCGTTTGATATGGCCGAACTAGTGGCAAGAGTTAAGGCATTATTGCGCAGGCGAAATTATGCCGGCAGCAATACGCTTAGCTTTGGAGGAATTTCTCTAAATACCGATACCCGCGAGGTGACCGTTGGTCGGGAAAAGGTCGATTTGACAAAAAGTGAATACGCCATCTTGTTGTTCTTCTTTTCCAACCCCAAGCGGGTACTGACTCGGGAAAGCATTGCCGAACACATTTGGGGGGATAATATGGACTTAGCTGATTCTTTTGACTTTATTTATTCACATATTAAAAACATTAGGAAGAAGATAACAGCGGCTGGTGCGCAGGACCCACTGAAGGTGGTTTACGGAGTCGGTTATAAACTCAATATTCGATAAGTTCAATGAAATTAATCAAGCGTACTTATTTCCTTACAGCTCTTTGGTTGCTTCCGGTAATGATCATTGGCAGCATTTTTTGTTTTGAAATCATTGAATACATTGCCTACGAGGAAACCGATGAATTCTTGACTTATGAAATGGATCGGTTGATCAATTACCATCAGGAAAATAAGGCACTACCGGAATTTCATAAAGTTGCGGATATTCTGCCTGGAGTAGCATACGATGCCCCTCTTTTTAGAGATACTATGTTGTTGGAGCCGGGAGATAATGAAATGGTTCCCAACCGGGAATTGCGTTTTACCATCATTCATAATGAGGAACCATTTACCATTGTGTTGCGGCATTTGCTACTCGGCCGAGATGACGTGATGGAAGGCACGTTCTTAATTATTTTGGGTTTGATGTTGTTGGTGGCGCTCTTTGTTGTTTTGATTTTAAATCAGGTCACTACCAAAATCTGGCAACCCTTTTATCAAACCCTAGGCTCTTTAAAAGCCTTTAAAATCGGATCGGATATTCCTCAATTTCCATCAACGGAGATCGACGAGTTTAAAACACTCAATACCACCTTGGAACAGCTTTTAAAAAAGATGACAGATGACTTTCATCACAATAAGGAGTTTAATGAAAATGCCTCTCACGAATTGCAAACCCACCTGGCAATTATTCGGGCCAATACGGAGAAGTTGCTGAATAAGGCTTCTGACGAAGAGACCTCAATGATTGAATTGCAGAAAATTTATACGGCTTCCAATCGACTGACCCAGGTGCAGAAATCCCTTCTTTTATTAAGCAAAATAAATAATGAAGAATACAGTAACCCCACTGATGTAGACCTGGAAAAGTTACTGGACCACTACCTAGGCTTTTACGAAGAAGCGCTCCAGCTTCGGGGAATCACAGTGAAGAAAAATTTGCAGCGCTGTGTGGTGCATATGGATCAGGGACTTGCCGAAATCCTGATCAATAACCTCTTGAAAAATGCGGTAAAGCACAATGTACAGGACGGCTATCTCTCCATTCAGCTCTCTACTCATGCCCTGGAAATTGAAAATAGTGGCCTGCCTTTTACCGGTAAAACCAACAAGCTATTTGAACGGTTTTCCAAAGGTGAAAATGGGAATATTGGCATTGGGTTGGCCATTGTGAAGCAGATATGTGAGCTGTACCAGTATGCCATCCGCTACGAACTGCCTCAGGCGAACAGCCACAAAATTATCCTTCAATTTAATCCTAAAAGGAAGTAGATTCGAAAAATGCCTGCCTCTCCAAATTCTCTCCAAATTTGGCGCCTATATTTGTATAAAAACAAATCGAGCCATGAGAATTATTTTAATAATATGCTTATTGATGACTTCGGTGTCTGGCTTTAGCCAACAAGCTTCATCCGCGATTGAGCGATATACTGTAAAGGAAGTAAAAGCCCATGCTTTTAAGCTGGACAAGAAAGATGCTTTGGTAGAAATAAAGGGTTTTCTTCATGAGCAAAAAGAAAATGAAGAGGATACCTTCTGGTTTAGTGATGCCACTGGGCGTCTGTTGGTAGAATTTGACGACGACGACCTGCCGCTACTGATTCCAGGCAAGAATATCGCGATCACGATTATTGGCGAAGTAGACTACGATTTACTGGAAGGAGTAGAGGTTGAAGTTGAAAAATGGACCCTTCAAGAACCGGAAAAGAGCGACAAAACACAATAATTGCCCGATAAACGGCATTAGATAAAAACTACACAAACGATGAAAATGCAAGCACTTCTGTTTATCACCGCCATACTATGGGTACAAAATTTTGGAACGCAGTTTGGCGTTAACTTCCTGGATGCGACTAAAGAGCCCTGGGCCGCATCCGACTATTACCAAAATGCACCATACGACTTTTTTAATCCGGAAAAGAGTTACGAAATGCCGGATATCCTTAGGGAAATATCGGGTATTGCCTTGGCAGGACCACATCAAATCTTCTGTGTACAAGATGAGCTGGGCACTGTATTTCAGTATGACCTGCAGAAACGAGCGATTACCCGCGAAATCAAGTTTACCAATGAAGGCGATTTTGAAGATATCTTTATTAAGAAAGATTCCGTCTATGTACTGAGAAGTGACGGCACGGTATTTTCTTTTAGTCACCTCCATGCCGAAGGAAATGCCCGTGAGGTCACCGTACCCTTAAACTGTCCGGATGTGGAAGGTATCTGTTATAATGCGCGCGAAAACACCGTTTATTTTGCCTGTAAAGACCATCTGAATGATGACAATGAAGAAAAGCGGGTGATTTATGCGGCTTCACCAACACAGATCACACATCCCAAGATGGCATTCAAAATTGATTTGAATGAGATGAAAAAACTGGTTATGGAGCGATTTCCTTCTATTGAAGAAGAGGATATCAAGTTCAATCCATCGGCTATTGCCATTCATCCCCGGACCAATGAAAAATACGTGTTGTCGTCCCGCAAAAGATTTTTAGCCATTTTTAATGAGGGGGGCTTGAAGGATTTATATCCGTTACCCAAATCGATTTACCGTCAGCCGGAAGGCATGGCCTTTACGGCATCAGGCGATCTTTACATTTCCAGCGAAGGTAAAAAAAACGGGCATGGACAAATCATGTTTCTGAGGGCCAAATAGGCTATTCCGAGACGACGAAACTGGCTGCTATTTCACTTGAGATAGCAGCCAGCTCTTTTTAGCTACGGCGGTGGTTTGTTCAATTTCTTGCTTCAATTTCGCCCTGACAGACCGATCGGATAGTGGCAAGTCGAGTAGTTTTTTAGTAAATTTAATGGTGTTCAGGTAGCTCTTTTTCTGCTAAGTTTTCCCGGTAAGTATGCATGAAAGTTTCAGCCCAATCAAAATCTTTAGAGACAATAGCCTTGGCGACAATGTTTCAGTAAGTAAAGGGCGAAAGCACACCATTAAAAAAACGCCTTGTTTTATCAAAAAAATGATGCTTTTCGCCAGCAAATCCGACCTCCAAACAGACTCTAAGCATTTCTAATATTGGCCTGAGCTGCAGCTACCCGTGCTATCGGTACGCGGTATGGCGAACAACTTACGTAGTTCAATCCGGCGCGGTGGAAGAAGTCGATAGACTCCGGATTGCCGCCGTGCTCACCACAGGCACCTAGTGGAATATCCGGTCTGGCTTTCCGGCCTTTTTGTGCCGCAAACCGGACCAAACGTCCGACCCCATTTTCATCGATCTGTTTGAATGGATCGGCGTCGATGATCTTTTCCTTGAGGTAAATGGGTAAGAATTTACCAATATCATCTCTGGAAAATCCAAACGTCAACTGTGTGAGGTCATTGGTGCCAAAGGAGAAGAATTCGGCGCTCTCCGCGATAAGATCGGCAGTAAGCGCAGCCCTTGGCACTTCGATCATGGTCCCTACGTGGTAAGTGATTCGCTCATTGTAGGCTGCAAAGACCCTTTCGGCTGTCTTGCGAATGATGGTTTCTTGTTGTTGAAATTCACGAGAACGGCCGATCAGCGGCACCATAATTTCAGGGATGACATGGATGCCTCTCTTTTTGACATTCAAAGCGGCTTCCAGAATGGCCTCGGTTTGGATTTCCGTAATTTCCGGATAGGTGATCCCCAAGCGGCATCCTCGGTGTCCCAACATTGGATTGGATTCCGCCAATGCTTCCACTTTCTCCCGAATTTCTTCTTCAGATACGCCCATTGTGATCGCCATTTCATGTTGATTTTCCCTTTCATGAGGCAGGAATTCATGTAATGGCGGATCGAGCAGGCGGATGGTCACCGGCAGGTCATGCATGGTTTCGAAGAGGTCTTCAAAATCCGCACGTTGAATGGGCAGGATTTTTACTAAGGCTTTGCGTCTGCCGGTTTCATCATCTGCCAGAATCATCTCCCGCATGGCAATGATCTGATCAGCTTCAAAGAACATGTGTTCTGTCCGGGCTAATCCGATTCCTTTAGCGCCAAAATTCCGGGCCATCAGGGCATCAATTTTGGTATCGGCATTGGCTCTGACCTCCAATTTGGCGTGTTTATCGGCTAATTCAAGAAGCAGTTTCAGGTCATCGGTCAATTCTGGGTCTTTGGTGGCAATCTCGCCTTCGTATACTTCTCCGGTCGTTCCGTTGAGAGAAATCCAATCGCCCTCATGGAAAACAGATCCATTGACGCTCAGAGTCTTGGCTTTGTAGTCGACGGTCAATTCCCCGGCACCGGAAATACAACATTTCCCCATGCCTCGGGCTACGATAGCGGCATGTGAAGTCATCCCACCACGCGTGGTGAGAATACCATTGGCCAAATGCATGCCACGCAGGTCTTCAGGGGAAGTTTCCTGGCGTATCAGAATGGTTCCTTTGCCCTTAGCAGCCCATGCTTCCGCATCATCGGCAAAAAAGACAATATGCCCGGTTGCCGCGCCAGGCGATGCCGGTAAACCTTGTGCCACGACGCGTGCTGTCTTAAGGGCTTGTGCTTCAAAAACAGGGTGTAATAAGTCATCAATCCGTGCCGGATCAACGCGCATGATCGCTGTTTTTTCATCTATCATGCCTTGTTTGAGCATGTCCATCGCAATTTTGACCATGGCTGCTCCGGTGCGTTTCCCGCTCCGGGTTTGCAGAATCCAAAGTTTGCCTTCCTGAATGGTAAACTCTATATCCTGCATGTCTTGATAGTGGTTTTCCAACCTGGTTTCGTATTCAATCAATTTTTGGTAAGCAGCGGGCATCACCTCTTCTAGAGAGGGGTATTTTTTACGGCGTACCTCTTCTGATATATTGGTCATCTTGGCCCAACGACGAGAGCCTTCCAGGGAGACTTCCTGTGGGGTTCGGATACCGGCAACTACGTCTTCTCCTTGCGCATTGACCAAAAATTCGCCATTGAAGATATCTTCACCGGTAGCGGCATTTCTGGTAAAGGCCACACCGGTGGCACTGCTATTGCCCAAGTTGCCGTAGACCATGGCTTGCACATTTACTGCGGTTCCCCAGTCGGCAGGAATATTGTTGAGTTGGCGGTACAGTGCTGCACGACTGTTGTTCCAGCTTTCGAAAACGGCGAAAAGAGCACCCCAAAGCTGAACCCAAGGATCGGTTGGGAATTCCTGGCCGGTTTTGCTTTTGATGATGCCCTTAAAGCGATGGACCAGTTCCCGTAGATCGCCTACCGTCAATTCATGATCTTCCTTAACACCTTTTTCTTTTTTGAGGGAACTGATGATGCCTTCAAAAGGATCTTCTTCATTCTTTTCGGGTTTGAGTCCCATTACCACATCGCCATACATTTGTACCAACCTGCGGTAGGAATCCCAGGCAAAACGCTCGTCTCCGGTTTTTTTACTGACCCCTTCCACAATTTTGTCATTGAGGCCGAGATTAAGCACGGTGTCCATCATGCCTGGCATGGAAACTCTGGCTCCTGACCGCACAGAGATCAATAGGGGATTGTCTGCATGGCCAAAAGTGGTTCCCATGACGCGCTCCAAGTGGGCTATGCCTGCTTCGATTTCTGCTTTAATGGTATTGTGACAGATCTCACGACCCGAAGAATTGTATAAGGTACACACCTCGGTGGTCACTGTAAAGCCGGGAGGAACTGGAACCCCAATCAGGTTCATTTCAGCAAGGTTGGCACCCTTACCACCCAGTAATTCTTTCATTTTGGCATTGCCTTCTGCCTTGCCATCGCCGAATGTATATACATGCTTTTTCAAGGCTCATTGATTTTGATGAGAAAATGCTTGCCTGACTCTTTTCAGGAGAATGGTTTCCCAAAATAAGCCTATTTAAATGGGGGTTGTTCTGATATGACTCACTGCGTTCTTTGATTTAAATCACCCAATTTGTTGATTGTGGTCATGGGGTGTTTTTATGAAATTTTTATTTTAAATAAAATGCATATAAATATCTGATAATGAATTAGTTATATGGTTTGTTGATTTCGTTTTTCTACTGTGATCAAGATCACTGAAATTATTGATTCAGGTCACTTTTTCAGGTTGAATTCTGCTATACTTTTGTGTCAGAGATCAGAACAAAATCCTAATACAATGAAAAATTTATTTGTCCTATTTACACTTCCATTAGTCCTCTTCTCCTTCACCATTTTACAAAAGTCGGTTCTTGATTATAAGATCAATACAGATTTCACGCTGAAGATCAAGGGTACCTCAAATCTCCATGATTGGGAATCTTCTGCCGAGACGGTAACCGGGACTGCCAAAGTTTCTTTCGATGATAGCGGAATGCTAGAGGTTGAAGAATGCTTGGTGACGATTCCTGTTAAATCGATTAAAAGCACGAAGGGTTCCATTATGGATAAAAAGACCTGGAATGCATTGAAGGCAGATGAATACGCCAATATCAAATATCAATTGATTGATTTTGGCAACTTGGTAAAATCCACTAATGGGTTTACTACCAATACTACAGGCAACCTTACTATTGCCGGCACCACTAAAAAAATCAATTTGACCGTCAAAGGTAAGGAGCTGGATAATGGTTCTATTGAAATTACCGGATCAAAAGCAATGAAGATGACGGATTTCAATGTAGAGCCACCAACTGCACTGCTGGGTGCACTGACGACCGGTGACGATGTTACGATTGAATTCCGAATTGTACTGAGCCAACATTAATTAAAAACTTTTCCCCTCACAACCTTTAAAATCACTTCTTATGAAAAACTCAATTTTAATGACCAAAGTCTTTGCAGCCATTTTAGCGTTAGTTTTTTCAACTGGCCTTCTGGCGCAACGTGCCACCATTGACAACTTCCGTCCTTACGACCAAAATGGAGTCAATATCTTTGAAGCCCCAAAAGACGTGAATACTTCGTTCGATGGAGTTAAAGTTCGGGTAGGTGGCGCATTTGCACAACAATTTCAAGCATTAAGTCACGAAAATGCCGCTTTTACAGATACTGCTGGAACCATAATGAATGGATTGTATGCTTTGAAACCTGGTTTCAACTTGGCTACGGCCAACCTGAATATTGATGTGCAACTTGAAGATGGGGTAACGTTGAATATGGTGACCTATCTGTCTTCTCGTCACCACTCTGAAGCTTGGGTAAAAGGTGGTTATATCCAGTTTGATAAGCTGCCGTTCTTCAACAGCGAAGTTATCGACGATTTGATGGAAAAAGTAACCATCAAAGTAGGACACATGGAGGTCAATTATGGTGATGCTCACTTCCGCAGAACGGACAATGGTAATGCCATGTATAATCCCTTCGTAGGTAACTACCTGGTGGATGCTTTCAATACCGAAATCGGTGGTGAAATTTACTACCGCGATAATGGCGTAATCGCGATGTTGGGGATGACCGGTGGCGAAATTAACGGTAATGTCGCCGACCTTGATCCAAACGACATTGGCAAGACTGAAACCGACGACAAATTGAAGAGAAGCCCATCTATCCTCGGTAAATTGGGATACGACAAGCAGATTAATGACGACTTTAGATTTAGAATTACTGGTTCTACTTATTACACGGCCAGTTCCAGCAGAAACCACATCCTGGATGGTGACCGTGGCGGAGCTCGGTACTACTCTGTAATGTCTGCCCCCGGTGCTGCTGCTGGTGATGATTTCCGTACGGGGCGTTATAACCCAGGTTTTGGAGATGAAGTAACGTTGTTTATGGGTAATGTCTTCTTAAAATACCAAGGTTTAGAGTTGTTCGGCATCGTTGAAACCGGTAGCGGTAAGAGCTCCAACGAAGCAGATACCAGAAAATATACGCACTTGGCAGCAGATTTGGTTTACCGTTTTGGAGCCAAAGAGAATGTATATGTAGGTGGTCGTTATAATGCCGTAAGTGCAGAGGATGTCAGTGGTGTGGATATCAACATCAACCGGATTCAATTGGGTGCTGGTTGGTTTGTCACCAAAAACATCTTGGCTAAAGTAGAATATGTTAATCAAGAGTATAAAGACTTTGCCGCAAGCAGCAGATACGCTGATGGCAAATTCAATGGCTTCATGGTTGAGGCAGTAATTGGATTCTAAATATTCTAGACATAGAAAGGGCTGCATGAAAAAATGTGCAGCCCTTCTTTTTTATCTATCAGATTTTTGAAACCTTAGACTGATGAAAACGCTGACGGCCTACTTCAACCCGATCCTCTGTGGTCTTTTCTTTGTTTTGCTCACCAGCTCTACCGCAATGATGCCTAATATGGAAGTCGCATTCAAAACCTTGACCTACAAAATTCGTCCTACCAGTATTATGGAAGTGCATGGCAAGACTAATGTCAATGCCTTTTGCTGTACTTCCAAGGAACAGTTTGCTCCCAAGGATTTGAGCTTTCAATTGGTACCTGGCACTTCCAGAGTAAAGTTTCAAAATACTTCCCTAAAAATTAAAATTGAACGGCTGGATTGTGGTAGCAAACTCATCAATAGAGATCTGTCTAAAGCTTTGCTGGCAGACCAATACCCGGAAATCGTTATCGAATTGAAGGAAGTGTATAGTCCCACCTGTCAAGATTTAACGGAATGCGGAGTGGAAGAGCAGTTTATTGCCAACACTGATATTACCATCACCTGTGAAACGGAAACGATCAAGGTGCCGGTACAGGTTACAAAGTTGGATACCCGCAGCTTTCGCATCACCGGAGGTACGCAACTCCACCTCTGCGATTTTGCCATCAATCCTCCCACTGCAATGATGGGACTGATCAAGGTAAAGGATACCATTGAGATTAGCTTTGATTTGTATGTAGATTTGGTTTGACCGATGATCAGTGCGTGTTTGGAGGTAATCACTCAGTCATTTTGTGTAATTCTGGAGAAATCCAGCGGTGTCATTCCTGTTTGCTTTTTAAAAAAGCGACTAAAATAAGCCTGCTCGCTAAATCCCAAGTCATAGGAAACCTCCTTGATGCTGCGATCTCCTTTGGCGATCATCTTTTTGGCATCAGCAATCAAGATTTTGTGCAACAATTGAGTTAGCGTTAATCCCACCTTAATTTTCAAAATTTCATTTAATCGTTTGGTAGTCAACCCGATTCTCTCGGCGTAGAAGCTGGTTTTACGCTCCGTTAGTCGATGCTTTTCAATCAGTTCAAAAAGCGTCGACAAGCGTTGGGATCGATCCTCTTGAACAATGTGTAAATCTTTCCTTATTAAAGATAACTTGTGCAAAAACGCCGCTAAATAAGCATGAATTACCGGCTGATAATTTGTGGTTTGAGCTTCCAGTACAATCATACTAAGAATGCGTTCGAGGTGTATCGATGACGCTTCATCCGGTTCCATCGGGTCATTTACAAATGGATTGAACATGATCCTCATATTGCTATGGTCGCCTTGCTGGAAGAAATTCCGGGGCAGGTAAATGGAATAGCCATTTAGATCCTCTCTGAGTTCATGGGTCTGTCCAATGCCCAGTAAAAAAATCCCATTTTTGGGGATGGGGTACTTTTGATGATCGATTTTGTGGCAAACGTTTCGGGTGTTTTCCTTAAACCAGAGAATTTCAAAGATCTCATGCCTGTAATAATTGGTTTTCATTTGGGAAAAGCAGGCCTTCACCGGATTAACTTTTGCAATATTACAATTAACCATCAAATTGACTTTTATAGGAGGTGTACTTCTAAATAATCCAAATAGGTATAAAACAGTATTTGGCGGAATTTTGTTAAGAAAACCCTAAAAATTAAACTAAATTAAAAGTTTTAGCATAATGATTTTTCTTGTATGGTTCCAAATTGTCCAAATTATTGGAAAAATAATCCATTAGTTAAAAGGTGTTGAGTCTCTACCTTTGCGACTTAATTTTTTTGACCATGTATAGAAGAACCCGTCTAATCGTCGCAATGTCCGTGATTGCCACCTACATTGCATTATTTTATGCTTCCTGTGCCGGTGAAAGCAAGGCCAATGAACCGGCCAAAAGCGTTCCACTCAAAGAGTATCCCGTTAGGAAGTTGACTTACCAATCTACCGTCACCCATAAAAGCTATCCGGCTACGGTTGAAGGCATTCAAACGGTAGAGTTGCGCCCCAGAGTTTCCGGCTATCTGCAAGAGATTTATGTCGATGAAGGAGCTCGGGTGTCCAAAGGCCAACCGATGTTTAAAATCAACGCCGATGAATTCAACCAGCAGGTGAATGCGGCTAAAGCCAATGTGGCTGTTGCCAAGGCCAAGGTCAATACGACCAAGATGGAGGTAGAAAAGCAGCGGCCTTTGGTAGAAAAGGGGATTGTCAGTGAATATATCCTGACCGCGGCACAGTATGCACAGGAATCGGCAGAAGCGGCCTTACAACAGGCGGAAGCTGATTTGCAGAATGCCTTGACCAACCTGAGTTATACCACCGTAAAGAGTCCGGCCAACGGCATCATCGGCACCATTCCATACCGCATTGGGAGTTTGGTAGGGAGCAGCAATACCGAACCGTTAACCTTCATATCTGATATCAGCCAGGTGCGGGTATATTTTGCCGTCAATGAAAAGGATTTTTTGACTTTGTCTCGGAATCTTTCCACAGGAACGAAGTCGGGAAAGGACAAGAAACAACAGGAAGTCCAATTGATCATGGTAGATGGTAGCCCATACGATCAGCCAGGAGTAATTGATGCCATGAGTGGGTTAATCAATTCGGCCACCGGTTCAGCAACTTTGCGGGCCACCTTTAACAATCCCAATGGATTGTTGCGCAGTGGGAGTAGCGCTACGATCAAGATTCCCACACCTAAAGATTCCGTATTGGTGATTCCTCAAGGTGCGACCTACGAATTACAAAACAAACGATTCATCTATGTGGTGGAAGAAGGCGATACGGTCAAGCCAAGAGCCATCGAAGTAGTACCTGATGATGCGGGCAAAGACTTCATTGTAAAGCATGGATTGCAACCCGATGAAATCATTGTTTTGGATGGAATCAATTCTTTGCAGGCGGGAGCGAAAATCAAGCCGGTACAAGAATAAGAGGAATGGCGCAGAGCTGATTTGCAATTGGAAATTTTAAACAAAACTAATGCTTCAGAAATTTATACAGCGACCGGTTTTATCCACAGTGATCTCCATTATTATCGTGATCCTGGGTATCTTAGGGTTAATTGCTCTTCCCGTTTCGCAATATCCGGAAATTGCCCCACCAACGGTGCGGGTTTCCGCCAACTATGCGGGGGCCAGTGCTGATGTGGTGATGAACAGTGTGATTATACCCCTAGAAGAACAAATCAATGGGGTGGAAAACATGACTTACATGACTTCCTCGGCGACCAACAATGGCTCGGCGACCATACAAATCTATTTTGAACAGGGCACTAATCCGGACTTGGCGGCAGTGAATGTGCAAAATAGGGTCTCCAGGGCAACGAGTTTGCTGCCACAGGAAGTAGTGCAGGCCGGGGTGACCACTAGTAAGGAACAAACCGATAATATTCTGATCTTCGCCCTTTATAGTGATAGTGAAGACTTTGATGAGGTCTTTGTGCAAAACTATGCGGAGATCAACCTGTTGCCGGCCATAAAAAGGGTAAATGGCGTGGGGAGCGCCCGTTCTTTTGGGGAGCAAAACTACGCCATGCGAATTTGGCTGAAACCGGACGTAATGAAAGCCTACGGATTGGTGCCAAGCGATATCTTTGCGGCAATTAATGAGCAAAATATTGAAGCAGCACCTGGCCAATTTGGACAAAATGGCGACCAATCCTTCCAATACGTCATTCGTTATACGGGCAAGCTGAAAACCGAGGAGGAATTTGATAATATTCTGATCAAGTACGGGGAACAAGGCAATTTATTGCGATTGAAAGATGTGGCCCGGGTGGAGCTGGGTTCACAAAATTATACCCGTTCCTTTCGCTTCAACGGAAAAGTTGCCGCCGGTATCGCGGTGGCACAAACTGCAGGATCCAATGCCCAAGAGGTGATTGATAACTGTTTGGCTGTTTTGGATGAAGCATCAGAAAATTTCCCGGAAGGGATTCATTATGCCCAGTTGGTCAATGCCAATGATTTTCTGAATGAATCGATTTCGAAAGTGGTCCATACCCTGATCGAGGCATTTATCCTGGTCTTTATTGTGGTCTTTATCTTTTTGCAAGACTTTCGTTCTACTTTGATTCCCGCCATTGCCGTGCCAGTTGCCATTATTGGGACTTTCTTTTTCCTCAACCTATTTGGCTTCAGCCTGAACTTGCTGACACTTTTTGCATTGGTACTGGCCATTGGGATTGTGGTGGATGATGCCATCGTCGTGGTGGAAGCGGTACACGCCAAAATTGATGAAACCCATCGGCCGCCGATGGAAGCAACTATTTTGGCCATGAATGAGATTTCGGGGGCCATCATATCCATTACCCTGGTAATGTCGGCGGTATTCATCCCCGTGACTTTTATTACGGGTTCGAGTGGGGTGTTTTACCAACAATTTGGGATCACCCTGGCCATTGCCATTTTAATCTCGGCGGTGAATGCCTTGACCCTCAGTCCGGCCTTGTGTGCTATTTTCTTAAAGCCGCATTCAGAAGAGGAGGGCAAGAAAAGTTTTCTGCAGCGATTTTACCGGTATTTCAATATTGCCTTTGACGGACTCACCAATCGCTATGGTCGGATGTTGTCCTTTTTTGTGAAACACAAATGGATTCCCATTTTTAGCATTCTGCTTTTTACCGGACTATTGGTTTATCTGATGAAGACTTCACCAACCGGGTTTGTGCCGGCTGAAGATACGGGAACCATCTTTGCTGATATCACTTTGCCACCGGCGGCTTCTTTGGAAAGGAGTGAAGCCATTGCCACCAAAGTAGATAGCCTGGTGAAAAATACGGAAGGGGTGATGAATACCCTGAAAATGGCGGGAAATAGTGTGATCAATGGTCAAGGTAGCTCCTATGGGATGGTGATTGTTAAATTGGCCCCCTGGGCGGAGCGGACCCGAGATATGCAGTCGATATTAGGGGAGCTATGGGGCAAAATCGCCAATATTACGGAGGCTAAAATCATCTTCTTTGGTGCGCCCACCATTCGCGGATTTGGCTTTAGTAGTGGATTTTCCATCGAATTGCAAGACCGTTCGGGAGGGGATGTGACGCGGCTGGGAGAGGTCACCAATGAGTTCATCAGCAAGATTCAGGCGAGACCGGAAATTCAATATGCAACGACCTCCTTTAAAGCGACTTATCCGCAATACATGCTCTCGGTCAATGTGGCCAGAGCAGCGGAGTCGGGCATCTCTGTCAGTGACATCATGAGTGTGATGCAAGGGTACTACGGCGGTGTTTATACTTCCAATTTTAATCGTTTTGGCAAGCAGTACCGGGTGATGGTACAGTCGGATCTACCGTACCGGACCAATGTAGAAACCCTGGACAAGATCTTTGTGCGTACCGGTTCCGGAGAAATGGCTCCGATCACGGAATTTATCACGATGGAACGGGTTTATGGCCCCGAAGTGATCAAGCGGTTTAACCTCTATACTTCGGTCAGTATAACCGGTGCACCCAATAGCGGCTACAGTACCGGGGATGCCATCAATGCCATTGCTGAGGTGGCCAAAGAGTTGCCGGCAGGCTACAGTTTTGATTATTCCGGGGTGACTCGTGAGGAGTTGAAAGCCGGTGGACAAACGACCTATATTTTTCTTTTGTGTTTGATTTTTGTGTATTTCCTACTGTGTGCCCAGTACGAAAGTTATATCCTGCCAATTTCCGTTTTATTGTCACTACCCATCGGTTTGGCGGGAAGTTTCCTTTTTGCCCGTATGTTGGGCTTGGACAATAATATCTATCTGCAGATTTCGCTCATTATGCTGATCGGTTTATTGGCTAAGAATGCCATTTTGATTGTAGAATTTGCACTACAGCGCAGGAGAGCAGGCATGGGAATTTCAGAGGCAGCACTGGCTGGCGCCAAGGCTCGTCTACGTCCAATTTTGATGACCTCTTTTGCCTTCATTTTTGGGATTATCCCCTTGGTACTTTCTACCGGTGCCGGCGCAGTAGGCAACCATTCTATCGGTGCGGGTGCCGCTGGTGGCATGTTGGTGGGAACCGTTTTTGGCTTATTAGTGATCCCCATTCTCTTCATTATTTTCCAAAGCTTACAGGAGAAAATCAGTGGACCGCCAAAACAATACACCGATTTCAATATTCCTCCTGAGCAACCGGCTCAGCCTTAATTCATTGAATAACATAGAAGATGAACACTAGCATTCAATATATTGTATATTTCATCATGGCATTGCTGGCATTGTCATCATGCAATGTGACTAAAGAATACCAGCAGCCCACCTTTAGTAGAAGTGATCTATATCGGGATATGGATACGGCAGATAGCAATTCATTGGCCCAGGTGCCATGGGAAGAGGTATTTACTGATCCGGTACTACAGGATTTAATTCGGGAGGGCCTTTCGGCAAATTTTGACTTACAAATCGCAACGGCTCGGATTCAGCGATCTGAAGCGTATTTGCTACAGCAAAAAGGCACGCTTTTACCTAAAGTAAATGCATTGGCCTCTGCTGCTGTTGCCGAACTAGCTGGTGCCCCTTCGGCGGCTTCAGGATTTGCTGCCCAACAATACCAGCTGTACACTTCGGCAAGCTGGGAGGCGGATATTTGGAAAAAATTACGCAGTGCAAAAAAGGCTGCCTTGGCTGATTTATTGGCCTCAGAAGCCTATCGACGCACGGTTCAAACCCGCTTGATTGCCGATATTGCTAATAATTATTACACCTTATTGGCCCTCGACCGACAGCTGGAGGTGACGGAGCAAACCATTGCCGCGCGGGGCAAATATGTGGAAACCGTACAATATCTCAAAGATGCAGCTACGGTGACCGGTGCCGATGTGATGCAGAGTCGGGCCAATCTACATGCTGCCGAAGTGTTGATTCCGGATATCAAGCAGCGCATCAGAGAAATTGAAAATTCACTGAGTATTCTTCTGGCCAGAAGTCCGCAAAAAATTGAGCGCAACGCTTTGGAAGATCAGGAACCTCGTGAACTACTGGAAACTGGGGTGCCTTCGCAACTTTTGAGCAACCGACCGGATGTGCAAGAGGCAGAGCTGGCTTTTCGCAGTGCCTTTGAACTGGTCAATTCTGCCCGGGCTTATTTTTATCCTACCGTGACTTTGACCGGAGCAGCCGGTTTTGGTACAACCCAAATCAGTGATCTTTTTGATCCTACTTCTGTGTTTGCCAATTTTGCCGCAGGGATTTTACAACCTATTTTTAATCAGCACGCCAATGAGGCTAGACTAAAGGCCAATCAGGCAATCCAGGCAGAAGCTTTCGCCAATTTTGAGCAAACACTGCTGTTGGCCGGTGAAGAAGTCTCTAATGCCTTATATGCCTACCAAATGGCAGAAGATAAAATCTCCATTCGGAAAACTCAACTGGAAACACTACAAAATGCCGTATCCTTCAATCAGGAATTGTTGCAGTATGGTTCGGCCAGCTATGTGGATGTGCTGACTTCTGAGCAAAACCTGCTTTCTGCCCAGTTGAATGGCGTGAATGATCAACTTCAAAAACTGCTGTCTATCGTGGAATTGTATCGGGCCTTGGGAGGTGGGTGGCAATAGCATCAATTTTTTATTCTAATTGTCATTATTTACGCAGGTCATTTGTGCTTAAGAGGGGAATCTGGTAAATTCACCGATAATACACCATCAATAGCCTAAAACCACCACATGCAAGCAACCTCCATCGATGAAGTCATTGCCCGACTGGAAGCGATCATTGCGGAATGCAAACAAAATGATAATCCGCTGGGCTTTTTTGCCGTCTTATATCATAAAGTAACGGTCAAGGTTAAAGAAGGCATTCAACAGGGCGCATTTCAGGATGGCCCCCGTATGGAACGCCTGGATGTGGCTTTCGCCAATCGCTACCTGACCGCCTATCATGCCTATCAACAACAGCAACCGGTAACCGATTCCTGGAAAGCGGCTTTTGTTTTACAAAGCCATTATTGGCCGACAGTATTGCAACATCTACTCATGGGCATTAATGCGCATATCAATCTCGACCTGGGCATTGCTTCGGCAGAAATCTCGGCAGGGACCAATATTGATGACCTGCAACACGACTTTAATAAAATAAATGATATCCTCTCTTCACTGGTCAATGATGTACAGGAAGACTTGGCACGCATTTGGCCCACTCTGTTGAAAATTCTTCAGTGGAGCAAAAAGACAGATGACTTCCTGGTAGATTTTAGTATGGTGCTCACGCGAAAAGGGGCCTGGAAATTTGCGAAAAGCCTCGCCGGAAAGTCGCCGGAAGAGCTCCCTGATTTGATCAAAATACGCGATGCCAAAGTCGCGGCCAACACCCGTTTTATCATCATCAAAAGCCTTATCCCCACCATTGTTTTTGGCATCATTCGGCTTGGCGAGCGAGGGAGTGTGGCTCAGAAGATCGAGCAGTTGATGAATTGACTTCTACTTGGGCGTAGTGGCGTCTCGTCTTCGTGAAAATACTGTTATTGGGGGACAATAGAGTTGTCTTACAACAACTACCTGATAATCAGAAGTCGTACTTTTGCCGAAAATTAATACAATGGAGATAGGGGTACGGTTGGGATTAGACTCCTAGTGTAAGGATAAGACGATTTGCCTTCAAGGCAAATTGGGGTTTCGATGGAAATGAAGTATAACGACAGAACCCTGAGCTTCAAACATGCACTCAGGGTTCTGATAAGATGGAACATCACATTGATGTTGCACAATTCGGCTTATTCCATCAATTTGATTTGATCAATTCTGATGACAGCTTCTTTATCAATGGCTAGCCGTAAATTGACGATCGTTCCCTTGGGTAAGGAGTAGGGCGCCGGAAAATTTGCGGTCACACACTGATATCCATCCGTGGTTGGCCTTGAAACGGGCAAGTCGTAGATAACCTGATATTGCCCGGGAGAGCCCGCAATGGGTTGTGATAGCCTGATTTGTGTCACATAGGTATAAGCCCGCAGGATTGGATCCCCGTTATCTTGGGGCTCTTTAGGTGTTAGTTTAAACGGAATACCCCTAATCGTGGATGGCTCATAAGCAAAGAAATCATAACACACTTCTGCCGCTACATAATCCCGATCGGCATAAGCCTTGTTGATCTCAACTGTTGTATAAAAATTGTCACCGGCGACAATGCGAGTGGTACTGGTATTACCAACGATGAAGTCATTTTCTCCGTTGTGGTAATAAGTGTCGTAGCTCACGCCAGAGCCAATAGTTCCAGGTTCTACATCGGTGAGCCGTTGGTTGACTTCATAGGTTTGAGCCATCAGGCCGCAGCAGGTTAGTGCCGCGAATAGTAGCATCAATGCCATTTTTTGCATAGGAATGAATTTTATGGTTTAATTGGTGAAGATATTGGTTTCGATATTTCTACGGTTGATAGAGTGGCTGAAAATCTCCAGGATTTTTTTCGCGATACCGGTCCAGCCGAAATTTCTTCGGGCAAATTTCGCCCCATCCACTGACAATTCATTGCGGATGTCTTGGTACAACAGTGGCATAGCCAAGATAGCTCCATATTCCACGGGCCGGTGTGGATCGGCAAAAAGGGCTTGATTGCCAAAGTCGATGAGGTCTTTTAAGCCACCGTGTACCGTGACTACACTTGGTGTTCCACAGGCCATGGCTTCAATAGCCACCATACCAAAAGGTTCATAACGGGAGGGCATTGCAAAAACGCTGGCGGCGCGGTAAATATTGGCCAGGTCTTCATCGGCGATGTAGTTTTTCCAGATAATTCTTTTGGAGACACCTAGCTTCTTGGCCAAGTCTTTCAACTTTTTGACCCCTTTCTTATCTTGTTCCGACCCATCACCTCCGATGGCGGCTATCAAACGGGCTTCGGGTTTGAGTTCAAATACGGTGGGTAAGGCTTTGATCAATAGGTCATAGCCCTTATTGTGCGCCATTCGCCCCAGGGTCAAAATATCAAAGGGTTCCATGTCGTGTTGTAGCCGGATTTTCTGAATTTCTCGGGAAGGTACTGGAAAAAAGCGATTTTCATCGATTCCCGGAGGGACCATGGTGCAATTCCGGGGTAGCATGTCATACTGTTGCGTTAGCAACTCCACCTGTGGAATGGTGGTGGCAATGACATGGCTACACATTTGGTAGACAAAAAATTCCTTTCGAATCCGCTCTTTGAAGCGGTATTTGGTTTCCATCTCTTTTTCATCCATATCACTGCCCATTGTGTGTTGTTTCCACCAGCCTAGAGAGTGGGGCGTATGCACGTGCGAAATACCGAGTTCCTCGGCTATTTTTTGTCCGGCCCAACCGGCGTCCCAATAGTGAGAATACACCACGTCATATTTTTTGCCTTTACGGCGAATAGCAGCAAGTGTATTGGTCACAAATTGACCTACATGATCGTGCATGTCTTCCTTGCGAATGAACTCCTTGCCGCCAAACGGGATGCGCCACACGCGGTAGTTATCGTTGACTTTATCGTATTCGGGTTGGTCTTCAAATTGACGAGTAATCAGGTCTACACGTTTGCCTAGCCGACTAAAACGATCGGCAAGTTCCAATACGTAGACGACCTGTCCGCCGGTGTCAGGTTTACCCAACTCTGGGGTGGCGCTTACATATCCATGCAGCGATATCATTAGGATTGATTCCATGATCAAATAGGTTTGATTTCAATTTTATGTTTCCCCTTGTTATCTGCAAAGGGAAAATCACTAGGGAATAATTTTTAATTGATGGCAGGCTGCGATGTATTGAGCGGCCGACCATGCTTGGTATACTTTACCCATTGGATTACCGGTGGTGCCATGTGCCCATTCGTTAAACTCCCATTCTTCACTAATGCCTCGCTTGTTGAGCAGGGCCAGTTTGTATAGCTCACTGAGGGCCATTTCTCGTTGCCCGAGTTTGTCAATAAATTGCACCCAGAAGCCTCCGATAAAAGGCCAGATTCCGCCGTTGTGGTAATGATTGGGCAAGTTGAGCAAATTGACCGTATAATAAGCCCGCCAGTCTGGGTCGCCAGGACTGACAACGGGGTATACATTGCGAATCGGGTAGGGGTCATTGATGCCAACACCGAGCATGAAACGAAATGCCAGATGTGCCTTATCTGCATCGATAACATCATATAAGAATGCCAGGATATTGCCGTAGCTGTCACAGCGCCAGCTAAAGTCAAAAGGGGTAATTTGTGCCACCAGGTATTTGGTGTCCCCCAAGGCAAATTGCTGCTCGGCAAAACTCACGGATTGTGATAATTTTTGTTGGGTAGATGGCCAGAAATTGGACAAAATCTCTTTTCGAATCACCTGTGCCCAGCGAATGTAACCGCCAGCCGCTTCGTAATCGCCCAACATTTCTTTAAGACGGCCAAAACAGATGTTGGCCCGATACCAAAGAATTTCGTCGTAGAGGATATGATAGCTTCTGCCAAATAGATCTGTCCAATCGCCTGCTTCCGGAATTTCCAACAATGCATCATTATTGCCATCATGGGCGCTCAGCCAATTCATGATGTTTTGCAAATCGTAGATGTGTTCCGAAAGGAAGTCAATATCTTCGGTTACTTTGATGTATTCGTGAAAAGCAATGATCACCCATAACCCGCTATCGATGGAACAGATGCCTCCTACCCCTGAATAATCTGGCGATTGATCCGACAGGCGAACATTGGCAGGAATCTGGCCATTGGGAGAAAGGTGCTCCAAAAGAGTGAGAAAGGTCTGCCTTTGGCATTGATGGATCTCTTCATCTCCAATCAAGGAAAGGGAACCGATAATGGTAATGGCGCCATCTCGCGCCCATACGCTATGGTAATTCTCATCTGTGCCGTGGGCCTCGTTGTGCTCAATGGGGCAGGCTAGAAAACCCAGGGGGGAAATGTTCATTTTTAAGGCCTCGATCGCTTTGTCATAACCTTCTTTGATCAAGGCAAATTTCTCATCTTTTTCCTGAATAATTGGATGGTCTGTTTGCTGCTGAATGAAATAGGCTTCATGGGGAGAGTCGTCTTTGCTGAGCTCTTCCAGCGCTTCCTGTGGGAAGATTCCGTAAAACACCAACCCCTCCACCACACCGATATCACGAGGATGTTCCGCGTGATAAACTTGTTGATATTTAGTGATTTTATACAATTCTTCACGGGCATTACTCACGGCGATTCCCTTAATGTTTTCTAGCGTAAACATGGCCGCATCATTACCGCTATCTCCCGCTACCAAGGCATGTTCTGTGGTCAGATTGAGATAGTTGAGCAACCATTGCAAGGCGTTGCCTTTATTGGCCCATTTAGGTAAAATGTCGAGGTATTTATCTCCAGAGTAGACTACATTGACATCCAGGGGGGAACCTTGGAACGTTTTTTCGATTTTTAAGAGGTCGCTGGGTTGTGCGTCATAAAGGAAGTAACTTCTTTTGTAGGAATGTTGAAATTTCTGAGGCTGTAACTTGATTTGGTAAGGCAGCTCTCCAACAATTTTCTCGACCGTACTGGCGTCCCACCCCTCATCGAGAACTTCATCAAACTCCTTGATCACCGCACCCTTGCGGAAATCATAAATGTGGGTTCCGACCCCGCCGATCACAAAGGTCGGTTCCGGTAATATTTTTTGCTTAATCAATTTAAGCACATCATCGTAAAGACGACCAGTATTATAGGCCAGCATGGTCTCCTGACTCTTGCTGTACTTTTCCCAGATCGGGGTAAATTTTCCACCTAAGGTACGCAAATCAATTAGCGTATTATCGATATCAAATGATAGCAATTGAATATCATAGGTGCTCGTGACACTTTGATTCTCCATATATATTAAAATGATCTGGTTAAGGATTTGTTCTGAAGAGATTGTTTGAAACGCAAATCGCTTCTTTCAAACAAACTTCGGTGATAGGCGGCTAAAGATACCAATAAAATGGGACTTTTTCGGAACACGAGATGAAGCAGTGGTCCAAATTAGTCCATAGTTGAGAAGAATGGTGCATTTATTCTGCTTATTTTTAGGTGCGATTTCACGGTGATAAATTTTACCTCATGCATCCACTTAAAGTCCTCATAATCCGTCATCTGAATGGTAAACAACTGATCCTTTTTGCGGGGTTAACCGGTGTGCTTTTTTTATACATGTACCTGGTTCCCATAGCCGCATTGGAGGAATTTTTAAATGGCCTGAAAATCCTTGATGAAAAAGGATCGGGTTATGATGTCACTTATGTGAAAAACCTTTTTGCAACATTAGGACAGGAGGGAAGAGACCTGTATCTGTACAAACAGATTCCAGTAGATTTGATTTTTCCTTGGTTGTATGTGCCTACATTATGCCTGCTTATGGCGTGGCTTTTAAAAAAAGTAAATCTGTTGGATCGCTCCTGGTTTTACCTCTGTACCCTACCAATCATAGGGGGCATTTTTGATCTATTGGAAAATTTAAATGTGGCGTACCTGTTGATACATGAGCAGCCCCTCACTTCCGGACGGGTGGCTCTGGCAAGTTGGTGTACACAGCTAAAATGGCTCTTTCTAACTTTAGCTGGTTTGGCCATATTGATGCTGTTGTTTGTTTGGATGGTACGACTGTACAGAAGAGCTTCAGTGGCCAAGGTGAAATGAGTTGGGAAACTTGAGGACTTGAGGTTTGTCAGCCGCCAGTATGAGATTTATTGAGCCACAGCATGGCGACACCTACGCCTCTAAAATAAATCTACCCCAAACCGGGCTCGCACATTTTCTTCAATATTGGCGATGTTCCCAAATGCCGCAGTACCTCCGGCTGCCGTGGTATTTAGGGCCCCCATTAAATTGCCAAATTCCAGGCATTCCTGCAACGGCGCTCCAGTCAAATATTTTTTCAAAAATCCCGCATTAAACGAATCTCCCGCCCCGATGGCATCCGCAAAGCGGTCACCTTTAAAGGGCGCAGTAGAGATCCGTTCATTATTCTGTAATCCCAGACTGCCTTTTGCTCCAAGCTTGATTGCCAGGGTATTGGCTAGTGGCTTTACTTGTTTAATGGCTGCTTCCAGCTCATCGCAATGGGTCAAGGCCAGCAATTCCGATTCGTTCGGGAAAAAGACATCTACATAAGGCAAACAGTCCTGATAATTAAAATCCCAGCGGTTGGTAATGTCCCATTGCAGATCAAGAGAGGTGGTGAGTCCAGCTGCTTTAGCCCGTCGGAACAATGTAATCACATCAGGCTGTAATCCCTTTTGTAGAAAGAAATTGGAAAGATGAACATGTTGAAATTGATCAATCGCAGCCCACGGGATATCTTCGATAGTCAGGAGTTCCATGGCACCGCAGTAAGTCACACAAGCGCGATCCTGGTCGTAGTTGAGCAATACCGAGATTCCGGTAGGGTGGGAGGGGGAAACTTTAATATAGTGGGTTTGCACGCCGCTGGCTTTCAATTCCCGGATGACCAATTCCCCATAACTATCCTGTCCAATCGAACTGCAAAAAGTGGTCGGAATGCCCAGCGCAGCAGCGTTCGCTGCCAGAATAGCAGAGGAACTGCCCAACGCCAAGGTCATTTCCTTAGCCACAATCTCAGTGCCCACCTGCGGCATCCCCTGAATGTTATTCAAAATCAAATCGACGTTCAATTCTCCAACAACGAGTAGGTTTGGTGTAGACATGCTCTGTAAGTTTTGCGCAAGATAAGGAAGGGGGAGGGAATTGGAAAGGGGGGGGGGACGCAATGGTTAAATGGAAGAATTGCAGGAGCATGTTTGGTCAAGACCATGCACTCTTTCTGCTTTAAAAAAATCCCCCTCCACGCGGTTTGCATGGAAGGGGATTGCAGCCAATTAGAATTGGCGGATACGGGTTATTGTCCTTCTGTCAGCGGAATAGGAAATTGCGTAAAGATCAGATCACCTGCCCGGTCGATGGAGAGGTACTGGTCATTCAAGCGGTTGTAGCGACGCAGGTCAAACATGCGTTGGGCTTCCCCCCAGAAGGAGTAGCGACGATTGTACAACATTTCATCGATCAATGCGTCTTTGGTCATGGCACCACTGTAATCAGGCAGGTTATGGCCATTGCGAATGATATTGAGGGCATCCACGGCGTCGTCTAGCATATCCGTTTGGATCAACCCTTCCGCATAGATCAAAATCAATTCCTCATTGCGGATGATGTCAATCGGCGAGGTAGCAGAGGCATACAACCGCGTTTCGTGGGTACCGGTCAGCCCATCCTGGCTGGTTTGGTTGGCGCGTACCGCAAATTTGTTGAGCCGATCATCTCCAGCTTCTGCATCATTGATCACATCATTGTGAACAACCAACTGATCACCACTCTGATTAGGGGCTTTGAATACCGGATTTAAGAGATCCCCGGCGTTAGTACCAAAAACCATTTTTGGCCCTGTCTTAAAGTCACCCATCAGGTCAAAAAACGAATTGTTTAATGCAGACAAAGCCCCTTGTGGGTCACCGGCATACAGCGCAACCTTAGCCGCGATGGCACGATTAAATTGGGCAAAGGTAGCCGGGGTATCAAAGCCCGCGAAGCCAGATGATAATTGAAAGGCAAATTCAGAGCCGTTCAATTGGTCTTGTGCCTGATCCAATAAGGTGCGAATGGCACGGTAAGCGTCTGCTTTGGATACGAATGGGCCCAAATTAGTGGGGTCGGCCACTTCTATGCGGATGCCATTGTCATGCAACATCGTCAATACCTGGAATAGTTTAAACGCCTTAATCGTATTGGCAAACCCGCGGTAACCATCCTTTTGGGCCTGAGATGGAATGTCTGTATTATCAACCGATTCCAACAAGATATTACAAGTCTTTATATCGCGGTAAAAATTGTTGTAAGGAGTAGTCAGATAGAACGTATTGTTGTCGAGTTGCATCCCGTCTTTTCCTAGTAGATCCTCTGTATTACGAGGGTCTGCATCGAAGATATACAGTTCTCGGGCAATACTTCCGGTAGCGGTGACATAGGTGCCATACCCGTTGCGCATGAAGCCTTCTATGCCATTCGCCAGCAGGTTCAATTCAGTAATGGAAGCGTCGCTTAGTACGCTATTTAAACTCGGTCTATTCGGATCTACCTGCTCGTCGATGCTACAAGATACCACCGTTAGCAGGAGTCCCAAGATTAATATTTTATAGATTTTCATACTTTCCTGTTTTTAGAAATTGAAGTAAAGGTGGAAATACGCCTGACGAGAGGATGGGAAGGGTGTGACCTCCAATCCGGTAGATAAGCCCGTACCTCCTTTGGTAGAAGTTTCCGGATCGTAACTACTATAATTGGTCAGGGTCAGCAAGTTTCTGCCGGACACCCCTAGGCGAACGTTCTTGATGAAATTACTATTGACCGGAATGGTGTAGAAAGCCCCAATTTCGCGCAAGCGCAAGTAAGAAGCATCTTCAATGAATCCTTCAATATCTGCATCTTCCTTCGGAGTGGTGACACCAGTATCGGTGAGCAAACGTGTTAAATTGAGCACATCACCTCCTTGCTTCCAGTGCAACATAAAATTGATGTCCAGATTTTTACCGATTTTAAACTGGTTGAACCAACCCAATTGGAAATCGGCTTCTGCATCACCAGTGATGGTTGGATTGCCGTTGTCATCGTTCCCCCAGAAGGCGGTGATGGGCGAGCCTTCGTTAATATAGAAGGTACCCAGACCAAATCCGAAACCTACATTGGGGGGCACAAAACTTGGAATGTCCTCCCCTTCATCACCGTCAGGGATACCCAGACGGGTAATTTCAGAGTTGTTGAACCAGAAATTGAACGTACTCAACCAGTTAAAGCTGTTGTTGCGAACGGGGTTGAGGATAAGCGATAGCTCTAAACCGCGGTTTTCCAGGTCCAGGTCATTTCTGATCTCATTGGTAAAACCAGAAGAAGTAGGCAATGACCGGTTGTAAAGCAAGTCGTTTACTTTACGGATATAATAGGTGGCTTCTAAGCCCACTTTTCCGCCAAAAAGGGTAAAGTCAGCACCAAATTCCAATTCAGATGAAGTTTCCGGTACCAAGTTGGGGTTGCCCTGGTTGAAGTCATTTACAAAACCAGACATGCCACCGACAGACAAGTTGACCAAGGAGGTAAACAGCGAGCCGTAGGTAGCACTGTTGCCGGTTTCACCATAGGCTACCCGTAGCTTAAATTGCTCTACCTGTTGAGAGTTCCAGAAGTCAAAATTGGCAATATTCAGCGCCAAAGACGCTCTGGGGAAGCCGTAGAGTTTATTAGGATCACCATTCAGGCTCGACTTATCAAAACGGACCCCAACCGTCCCGATAATCTTGTCATCCCAGTTGACAGATTCCTGGGCGATGATACCAAATTCTTCCTCATTTTCCAGCGTTTGCTCAATGGTTTGTGCGCCACCCTGAGACACATTGGTTTGTAGTGGAATCAATTGTGTTGTCCGATTGAGCAAAAAGTCGCGGTCAATATTGAGGTAACTGATACCGGCTTGCGTACTAAAACTCAGGTTTCCGGCGGTATAGAAATCATGGCTACCGGTGAATTGGTAATTGTAATTGGAAATCTTGTTTTTACCAACACCAATAAAACCATTGGTCACACCTCGCTGGGCTTGATGGTTTTCGGGTACATAAACAAAGGTTTCATTGTTGAGAATGTCAAAACCACCATTGAGGATGAAACGCAACACCTGGTTATCGCGTTGCAATGCTTTCCATTCCAGCTTGGCGCCCTGAATGAAGCGGCTGTTGTTTTCCTCATTCTTGGCTTTATCGCGCACAAAAAGCGGGTTACCCGTATAATTGGGGTTGTCGGGGTAATTGCCATCCTCATCGGGGAATAAATCGACGTAATCACGAGTGAATGCCAGGGTGTAGCCATAGCTTAAGCCACCTTCATTTTCATTACCGGTAAAACTCCGACTGGCATTACTATTGATGTAGTTAGAGCTGGTGGAAATGGTAAATGATTTGGAAATCTCGTGGGTAATGTTCAAACGAGCTGAGAGGCGATCAAAGCCGGTGTTTTTAATGATGCCATCTTCGTCCCGATAGCCTGCACTTATGAAAAAGGTTGTTTTTTGATTTCCACCGGAGACCTTAAAACGGGTTTCAGAAATCAAGCCGGTTTCCCCATAAATTATATCCTCATAGTCGAAGATTTTACCGGCGGCCTTTGCGGCTTCCCATTCCGCGCCGGCATTTGGTTCTGTAGGAAAGGCAGCTTCTACCTCGGCTCTGGAGTCGAACACTCTTCTGCCTACCTTGTTGCTGATGGTGTTGAATCCGATGTCCTGTTCCAAGGCTACTTTGGTTGCGCCTGTTTTACCGCGTTTGGTGGTGATGATCATCACTCCGGCATTGGCACGAGTACCATAAATGGCAGCTGCTGAGGCGCCTTTCAGTACCTCAATGCTTTCAATGTCATCAGGGTTGATGTCAGCCAGGCGATTGGAGGCACCTTCTTCAATCCCCACGTTAGCGCCAGAAGCGAAACGGGATCCGGAAGGAATCTCGGCATTGGTAATGTAAACTCCATCAAGAATGATCAGTGGTTGGTTATTACCACTGAGCGAAGAAACTCCGCGTAGGCGGATGGCAATCCCCCCTCCAGGTGCACCATTGTTTTGTACAATATTTACACCCGGTAGCTTGCCGTACAACGCTCCATCAAGGGTTTGTTGGGTGGTCACACCGGTAATTTCCTCACTGGAAATGGTGGCCACTGCATTGGCAAGATTTGATCTTTTAATGGTTGAAGCTAGCCCTGTGACGACAATCTCTTCGAGGTTGGCAATGTCTTCTGACATGGTTACATCCACGTTGTTGTCATCGGCGGTAACTTCTTTGGTAAAGGGCTTAAACCCGGTGTAGGAAAACTCCAGCAGTGCATTGGAACCGGGAATGTTAAGGGCATAGTTTCCATCGAAGTCGGTGACCGTGCCAACGGTTGTTCCCTTGACTAAGATGGAAACGCCAATTAATGGTTCACCCTCTGTATCAGTGACCGTTCCGGAGACTGAAAATTGGGCAATGCTGCTCGCTTGCATGCAGAGCAGTGCGACAAGCACAAGGCTTGCTCGTGTAAAAAAATACTTCATGCTTTGTGGGTTTTGGTTAAAAAATTGTCGACGAAAACTTCGTCAACTAACCAGCAAATTAAGAACGAAGTAGCTCCCTAAGGTGCGGCTTCGGTCCAAAGAATTATTTGAAACACATAAAATTTGCAGAATGATAGATGGATATTATTGAATAGTGCATTAAATACATAGATCGTTTTATTTTGTGCAAAATAAAAAAAGTTGATAAAAGTCGTGCATTATCTAATAGGAATGGTCGTGATAGGAACACTTTCAGCCCATGTTTGGGAGTGGGATGGATATTTCCAAACATGGATGTGCACTAAAAAAATGAGTTCTTTGACAAATCCCGTGATTCCCTTGACCACCACTTGTCCCGATTTTACATCGGAGATTTGCCAAAGAACACAAAATGGAATAGATCATCGCTTACCAGGCGGCGGGCAACCGATTGGGGTCCGCTTCGTAAATGATCTTGTAGATCGCTTCAAAAACGTCTTCTGGATTAGGTTTGGTAAAATAATCACCATCGGAGCCATAAGGAGGGCGATGTGCCTTGGCGGTCAGGGTTACGGGTGGTGAATCGAGGTATCGATAACCTTTTTGTTTTTCCAGCACCTCTTGCATCATATAGGCGGTAGCTCCCCCAGGTACATCCTCATCTAAGAAGAGGATGCGGTTGGTTTTTTTCAGCGAGTGTACAATGCGCTGTTCCAAATCAAATGGAAGGAGTGTTTGTACATCGATCAATTCTACAGAAATGCCATATTGCTCTAGCATGGGCAGTGCCGCTTGAGCAACTCGCACACAGGATCCATAGGTTACCAGTGTAAGGTCAGTACCCTCTTGCAAAACTTCCGGTACCCCCAATGGGACCGTATATTCTCCCAAATTAGCCGGCATCGGCTCTTTTAGGCGATATCCATTGAGGCATTCAATGATCAGTGCTGGATCATCAGACTGAAGCATGGTATTGTAAAATCCGGCAGCTTGGGTCATGTTTCTGGGCACCAAAACGTACATTCCCCGTAGGGCATTCAAAATCATTCCCAAAGGGGAGCCAGAGTGCCAAATGCCTTCCAAACGGTGGCCGCGGGTACGAATGATCGCCGGAGCCTGTTGTTGACCATTGCTGCGATAGCGGAGCGTCGCCAAGTCGTCAGTCAGTGGTTGTAGCCCATAAATTAAGTAATCTAAGTATTGGATCTCTGCAATGGGCCGCAATCCTCGCATGGCCATGCCAATAGCCTGCCCCATGATTGTCCACTCGCGGATACCGGTATCAAAAATTCGGTGTTTACCAAATTTGTCTTGCAGACCGGCAAATCCTTGATTCACATCTCCAATATGGCCGACATCCTCTCCGAAGGCAAATAGATTTGGGTGCCGTTTCATGGCTTTCTCAAAAAAGGCATTCAATATTTCGTACCCATTGCGTTTTTTGGGCTGGTCATCGTATTGAATCGGAATAATGGGGACGTTTAGTGCTGCATTTTTAGATGAGCTATACAAATGGGTGTGATACCGTTTGAAACCCAAATTCTTTACTTGAGCCAACCAGTCTTCCAATACTGCTAGTGCAGGATGATTGAGGGGCAGTAGCGCCATTTTCATGCGTCTGGCGTTTTTAACCAGTTCGTAGAGCAGCGGTTGGCTTTTCTGCTCCAACTCCTTTTTCAGGGGACTGGCTTGGGGGATATCTGCCGCAATTTGGTCGTAAATTTGTTTAAGTTCTCGCAACCTTACCTGAGTGGGGTGGTTAAAAGCTTTCCAAGCGCGATCTCTGGCAGCTTTGGCTTCAGCTCTGGCCCGAAGTTTTATCTCTTCAATTTGATCGGGTGTCGCTATCTGTTGTTCCAGCATCCACTGCTCCATTTTGAGGATACAATCGTGTTCTCTTTCCCATTCCAATCGCTCCTGATCCTTATAACGTTCGTGTGAACCCGAGGTAGAGTGTCCCTGAGGCTGGGTGAGTTCGGACACATGAAACAGTGCTGGGGTGTGACTTTCTCTGATTTTTTCAACGCCACTTCGGTACATGTCAACCAAAGCGGGATAATCCCATCCATTGGCCTTATAAATGTCCACTCCTGATTGTTGATCGTTGATTTTAAATCCCTGGGTCACTTCTGAAATGCTGCCTTTAGTGGTTTGGTACTCGATGGGTACACTGATGCCATAACCATCATCCCAAACCGAAATGGCCAGAGGTACTTGCAGCACACCGGCTGCATTGAGGGTTTCCCAAAAGACGCCTTCAGAGGTACTGGCGTCGCCGATGGTACAGAAACAAACTTCATTTCCCCGATTGGAGAAGGTGGTCTCTTTAGAGAGGGTGGGGTGGTGGCGGTACTTTTTTGAGGCCAAAGCCAAACCCAGTGCCCGGGCCATTTGCCCGGCGGTACTGGAAATATCTGCACTGATGTTGATACTATCGAGATGGTTGGACCAATTGCCGGATTCATCCAGGAGAGGGGTGGCAAAATGGCCATTCATTTGTCGGCCACCGGAAAAAGGGTCATTCTCGGCATCGGCATACAGCTGGGCGAAAAAATCTTCAACAGTAGCCAGGTCGAGTGCAAAAAGCAAGGTTTGATCCCGATAATAACCGGATCTGAAGTCTCCCTTTTTCATAAAGTGAGCAAGGGCTACCTGTGGCACTTCTTTACCATCGCCCAGAATGCCAAACTTCGCTTTACCGGTCAGGACTTCCCTGCGGCCAATGATACTGACCTCCCGGCTCAGACAACAGATTTCAAAATCGCGTAATATTGTAGCCTGATCGAGGTCGGCATATCGTTTTTGGGTATCAATAGGATGATCGACTGGTGAATTCTTTACCATACTTAATTTGGTTTGGTTGAAGGGAAAATCCGATTGAAAGCCTTTAAAAAAGGGTGGTGATTTCTTTCGGATGAACACTTAATGGCAGTGGAAATTGAAAAAATACTACTGAACTTCCCCGTACACTAGGCACAAAATTAAATTTCAACTGCCTCTGAAAATCGACTGCGAATTTACGGAAAATTCGGTGGAATCTCTAAATTAGTACAACAAATTTCTTCGACCTAGTGTTCAAAATTTGCCCTGTTTTAAGGGCGGTAACCACAGCAGGAGCCTACTTTGGGTTGGCCATTGGTCAATTGTGACTTTTTACCCGGCAGTCGTCTTAAGAGTGCTTACAAGAAATAGGGAAAAGCCGGGGTTAACATCTCATTAACTAAATAGGAGAGAGAAAACTTTTATTTTGCTTTGAATTCCCATAAATTTGTAAACATATCTTTAAACTAAAACACAAACAGGATGAAGAAGTTTATGTCCGTACTAGCGCTCTTTTTGGCGTTTGGTTTTGTTGCATTCGCACAGGAAACCGTAGCGCCAGCCGAGGAGCCCGCGTCTCAAGATGGCCCACAAATGGTATTCGAAACCGATTTAGTGGATTACGGTACCATCGAGCAGGGGTCTGATCCTTATCGCTTTTTCAATTTTACAAACACAGGTACGGAGCCGCTAGTTATTACACATGCTAAAGGAAGTTGCGGTTGTACAGTTCCTACTTACCCTAAAGAGCCAATTCTGCCTGGCGAAGTCGGCCAGATCAAAGTGAGATATGACACTAATCGTCTTGGACCATTCACCAAGCGGGTAACATTGACCACCAATGCTAGTGATGAAAATACCGTGTTGACGATCAAAGGGAAAGTAGAAAAGAAGCCAGAACAGCCTGAAGGCGTACCTACTAACGAAGGTAGCATGTTCAACAACAACTAATTTTTCTGCTATTCTCTTGCAAAAAAAGCCTTTTGGAGCATTCCGAAAGGCTTTTTTTTGGTCTTCAAACCATCGGAAATTAATAAAAAAACCCTTGCTCACTAGAAGCAAGGGTCTCTAACCCAAACAAATAAACACAAAAACTACTTTAAGATGTTACAATATTAAAGCCTTTTAGCGGAAAAGGCAATTATTTCATGTTTTTTTTTCTATCATTTATCCTATGTGTTTGTTTAGGGTTATGGTCTGATTATCAGTTTTTTAAATGTTGTATGTACATCTATTTGAGGTGAGTTTAGGCCCGAATTGCGGGTCACGAATCCCTTCTGTATATTCATTATATCTTCTTTTTAATTTTTTCACTACGTTTTTTTGCTTGTTTGTAACATTTTAAATAGAGTGATGATCTATTCGGTGTGCTGTAAAATATATATAAAGTGTATTATTTTGTGACATTTTTCCGGTAAATGTTAGAAAAACAAGCGGTAGAAATTTTGCTTGGAGAATTTTTCTAACTTTAGGTTTTACAATACAAATGCTCTGCCTATGCGATTGACTAAGCTTCTTTTGGTTTTGCTAATCTGTAGTGGATTTATCTATCTTGGTAGCATTCACCATCCCCTTGGCGTGTCACTGCCACCGGTTGGCGATTTTTTCAATCCCTTTCGCGGTTTTTGGCAGAATGCTGAGCCTACTTCCATGGCAACTGCTAAATCACTGAACTTTGATGAGTTGGAAGAAGAGGTGCAGGTCGTTATGGATGAGCGCTTAGTGCCACATGTTTTTGCCAACTCATTGACCGATGCCTTTTTTGTGGAAGGCTATCTGACTGCTAAATACCGCTTGTGGCAAATGGATATTACCGTGCGTTCCACAGGAGGCCGCTTGGCCGAAGTCCTGGGGGAAGGGTTGCTTGAACACGATCGACTTCAGCGTAGAAAGGGCTTGCTTTGGGCGGCAGAAAATACTTTAGCCGCTTGGAAAGAGAGTAAAGATTGGCCTTGGATCGAAGCCTATGTGGCAGGGGTGAATGCCCGTATTTCAGAGCTGACCCCTGCCGAATATCCGCTTGAGTTCAAAATGCTGAACTATGCGCCAGAGCCCTGGAGCCCGCTCAAATCGGCTTTATTGGTCAAAAGTATGGCCGAAACCCTATGTTCCCGAAACCTAGACTTGGAATCCTCCAATATGCGGCAAATCCTGGGGGCGGATTTATTCAACTTTCTCTATCCTGAAACCAATCCTCAACAATCACCGATCATACCAGCGGGTACTCCTTGGCCATTTGCACCGGTGGCCCTTCATGATACCCTGGCAGGAACCGAAATCAGTCAACAGCTACCCCCATTCCGGATGTTTCCCAACCCGTCAGAATTTATAGGTAGCAATAATTGGGCAGTAGCCGGTAGCAAAACGGCTAGTGGTGCTCCCATCCTCTGTAATGACCCACACCTACCGCTGACTTTGCCGAGTATCTGGTACGAAATTCAAATCAATTGCCCGGAAGCTAATGCCTATGGGGTTTGTCTTCCCGGAGCACCGGGAATTGTGATTGGCTTTAATGAAAATATTGCCTGGGGGATGACCAATGTTGGGCAGGATGTACTAGACTGGTACACTATTGACTGGACAGACGATACCAAAGAGGCGTACTTGCTGGATGGGCAACCACAAAAAATCACCTTGCGCAAAGAAGTCATTGGGGTACGCGGAAGGACAGAGCCGGTTGAAGACGAAGTGAAGTATACCGTATGGGGGCCTGTTGTCTATGACAATGGGGATTCTCCTTATTTAGATATGGCCATGCGTTGGGTGGTGCATGATATTCCACCGGCAAGGGATCACCATGAGATGGGCACTTTTGTAGGCCTGATGAAGGGCAAGAATTATAACGACTACTCAGAAGCCATCAGCTATTTTGATAGCCCCGGTCAAAATTTTGTTTTTGCTTGTCGCAATGGAGATATCGCCATCAAAGTGGAGGGCAAATTTCCTTTGCGGAAAATAGAACAAGGCCGCTTTGTCCAGGACGGAAGTCATTCGGATCAGGGCTGGTCGAGTTTTATACCCAAATCTCAAATTCCCCAAATTCTCAACCCGGAACGTGGATTTGTGGCTTCGGCCAACCAACGGTCTACCGACTCCAGCTATCCTTATTACTACCTGGGCGGATTTGATGATTACCGCGGTCGTTACCTCAATCAGCAATTGGAGCAGATGGACAATATTACGGTAGAGGATATGATGCAATTGCAAAACAACAATTATAGCTTGAAAGCCAGCGAAGGATTGAGTGCATTATTGGCCCTAATTGACGAAAGTCAATTGCAGGAGACAGGAAAAAAACACCTGCAATTGCTGAAAAATTGGGATTACCGCTTTGAAGCGGATGGGCAAGCACCAGTGTTATTTGAAGAATGGTTTGATCATGCCTACAGCTCGACCTTTGATGAAATTGTGGCCTTGGAGGACTCCGTTGAAGTTTTGTATCCGGAAACCTGGCGCTTCATTGCCTTATTAAAGGACCACACAGAACACGCCATTTTTGACTTGCAGGGCACGCCCACGGTGGAGAATGCCGGCACAGTGGTCACTAAAGCCTTTCAAGATATGGAACACGATCTTGCGGAAAATTACCCTGAAGGAGATTTCAATTGGAGGGATTACAAAAATACCAGCGTGAATCATTTGGCGAGAATCCCCTCATTTTCGGTCACCAACGTGGCGGTAGGTGGTTACGGCGAAGCCCTCAATGCCACCAAACGAGCACATGGCCCGTCCTGGCGTATGATTGTGGATCTTCAGGAACCGGGCAAAGCCTATGGCGTTTATCCCGGCGGACAATCCGGAAACCCAGGTAGTCCCTTTTATGATATGATGATTGATCAATGGGCCAATGGCGAATACAATAAATTGTGGTTTATGCGGCAGGCCCAGGACCAAGATCAACCTATTTTATCTCGTATCACCTTTTCAAATTAGTAAGATGCGTCTAATTTTAAGCATAGCAGGAATCATCATCTTTGGATTTATTGTTCAACAGTTTTTACCGTGGTGGAGCTTGGCCGTGGTGGCGGCATTGGTCATTGCCGTAGCCAAATTAAGGCCGTTATCCAGCTTCTGGGCAGGCTTGGTGTCGGGCATGTTGCTCTGGGGCATTTATGCAGCAGTAATCAATGCCGGCAATGATGGCATCCTAGCCGAAAAAATTGCAGCTCTCTTTGGCGGCCCGGCCATTATGGTGATCTTTATGACGGCGTTATGGGGAGGACTGACTGCTGCCTTGGGCGCATTGAGTGGCAGCTTGCTTCGGAATCTGTCTCAATCCGCTGCTTAGTGCATGTTTTCCAAAAATGACAAAGGGGGAGAAATTTCCTTGTTTAGTCGATTTTTTTTTGAGGAAGAAAGGCAAAATAGATATATTCCAAAGAAAAGGTTTAACTAGATATGAAAAGTGTATCTCGCCAAAAGGCGAAAAAAAGAGTTAAGGAAAAGCTGGACTTCCACAAACATTTGAGGTCATTTATTGTAACTAATTTAATGTTCCTGGGCTTCATTTTATTTTATGGAGGAAGCTGGCTCTGGATGATGTGTATGTTCTTTTGGGGCATGGGCCTTTTTTCTCAATACCTCAAGATTTATGGTTTTGGTAAAAATGGCTACCTCAGCGAGGATTGGGAAGAAGAAATAATTCAGGAGGAAATGCGTAAAATGGGCGTAGACGAAGAGGAGGATTTCCTGGAATTGGAAGAAATAAAGGAGAAAAAACCACTTTACGACGACAGAGATCTGGTATAATAATTATGAGTACAACTGATGAAAATTATCGCAAAGCCAAAAAAAAGGTAGCGGCTAAAAAGGGATTCTATAGTCACCTTGGCTCCTTCTTAGCGGTGATGGTTTTTTTGTTCTTGCTCAATGTGGTCACCTTCCACGGCAAGTGGTGGTTCATTTTCCCGTTTTTAGGCTGGGGCATGAGTGTCATGATCCATTATTTTACGGTATTTGGACTACCTTTTATCAATAATGATGAAGATTGGGAAGAGAAGGCCATTCGTCGTGAAATGGAAAAAATGCAAGGTCGCAGCTTACCGGAGGCTGTTATTCCTGAAGAAGAACGTCTCGATTTACCAGAGCTGAAGCGAGAAAAAGACACCAAAAATTGGGACGAAGAGGACTTGGTTTAAGGAGTAGCGCCCAATTTTAAAACGCCTCCTATATTCCACCTTCGGATCAGGCCAATGTTTTGTCCGCTTAGGACCAGTGCGCCACCAATAAATAAGCCAAAATAAGGGGTTACCGGCACAAAAAAAGTACCACCAGTGCGTAGCCAGCGGGAACCACTACCCGCACCAATGCTGGAATCAATGCCATTGTTGAAGGTGTGAAAATATTCCAACCAGCCATCTACATAAAACCACGGAGCGCCATATCCCATCCGAAATAGAAATGGAATGGCAGATTGAGCTTCAGGAATGAGGCGAAAGTCTAAGCCTGATTGCAGATGCACAAACAAACCGGAGTTGAATTTGTACTGAGCCAGAAAACGTCCGGAGAAGGTGGTGGCTCGCTGTCCAATTGGGTTTTGGGTGTCAGTGGGGTATTGCGAAAGCGGAAAACTGAGCCCTATGCCAGTGATCAAACTGAGTTCACCCAAGGAAGAGACATCATGGTAATTGCGGTATTTTAAATGGATACTTCCATCTTGTAAGCCCTTATTTTCGTCATCAATAGACAGGTAGGGAATGGTGAGCACTAAAGCGCTGCGTCGACTCAGACCGTGTTCTAAAAAGAGGTTGTAGGAGCGTGTTTGAAGACTAATGTCTTGTTTTTCCCGCCCAAAAAGATAGGTGTCAAATCGTTCTCCTGAGTAACTCAGCGCAAGGTCCGTTTGTCCGGCAAATGGCATGAATCCACTGATTGGCCCCTGAGCCGACAAGGGCACCAAGGCCAGCAGTAGGACGCAATGAAGAAGGCTAATTCTTTTTCCCATTTAGTAAGTTTGCGGGCAAAATAGAATTATCGGGCTCATTTTTCTGTCGCAGATTTAACAATGAGGGGATCTTTTGACAATAATATTAATGAAAGCATAGGGTTTGAAACCAAAAATTTAGTCTATATTTGAGGCTTCAAAAAATTTGATAGTTACCAATAAAGATAGCCTTGGCGGATAGTCTAGTCATAATTCCTACCTATAATGAGAAGGAGAACATAGTTCGAATGATCGAAACGGTATTTTCCCTTCCCCATGATTTTCACATCCTGATTGTTGACGATGGCTCACCAGATGGAACTGCTGAATTGGTTAAAAATGAGCAAAAGCAGTATTCAGATTCATTGCATATTTTGGAAAGGTCCGGAAAACAGGGACTCGGCACTGCTTATATTGCAGGATTTCGCTGGGGGTTGGAACGGCAATACCAGTATATCTTTGAAATGGACGCCGATTTCTCTCACAATCCCAAAGATTTATTACGGCTTTACCAGGCTTGTCATAAAGGAGGTGCGGATGTTGCCGTAGGCTCTCGATATGTCAAGGGTGGGCAATTGGAAAATTGGCCATTTGACCGGATCGTACTATCTTATGGCGCGTCTTTGTATGTGCGTATCGTGACCTTTATGCCGGTAAAGGACCCAACGGCCGGCTTTGTTTGTTATCGCCGCGAAGTGCTGGAAGCCATTGATTTAGATAAGATCCGTTTTGTTGGCTACGCCTTTCAAATTGAAATGAAATTTGCCTCCCGCTCTTTGGGATTCCGCATTGCCGAGGTACCCATTACTTTCACCGATCGACTGGAAGGAACCTCCAAAATGTCAAAAGGAATCATCAAAGAAGCCGTATTGGGGGTTTTGCAAATGCGCTACCGCAGCTTTTTTCACACTTACGCTGAGGCTACTTCTTAACAGCCAATCTTAGTTTTTTTAACAGCGTTTTTTCTACTGATTTTCCTCCTTTTGGTTGATCTGAGCCACGCTTTCCCACCTTTTCACACCAAATTGACCCTTTTTCGATAAAAATAAGACGGCTTTTCACGATAAGTGGAAATATCTACCCAATACAATGTCAAAAGTGTCCATTTTTTGGTGATAAAAATAATTTTTCCTTGATTTGGAACCATTTATGTGGAAATATTATTAAAAAATAGTGGGTAAAAGTGGTAATTTGTGTCAAAATCCTATACATTTGAAGGCACAATAAGAATGTAAAGTGGAAATTGTTCAGTTATTAGGAGAATATGATTGCAAGTTAGACGCCAAAGGACGAATGCGCATGCCTAGTGGACTGATCAATCAATTGGGTGAAAATGAGAAATTGACTTTTGTAGTCAACCGCGGTTTTGAGAAGTGTTTGATGCTCTATCCGGAAGCGGTTTGGAAGAAGATTTCCGCAGAAGTCAATCAGTTGAATTTGTACAATAAAAAGAACCGAGATTTTGCCCGCTACTTTTATCGAGGTGCACAAGAAATGACTATGGATAGTGCCGATCGGATTTTATTGCCAAAGCGATTATTGGACTATGCGGGCATCGAAAGAGATGCGATTTTATCTGCCTACAATGGTAGAATTGAAATATGGGCCAAGCAAGAATATGATCGAATGCTTGACGAAGAACCAACAGACTTTTCTGATCTGGCGGAAGATGTGCTGGGCAAACTGGATAATCCTCCCCAAATATGAGGCCTTACCACATTCCCGTCTTAGCCGATGCTTGTATTGATGGCCTGCAAATTGCAGAAAGTGGCATTTATGTTGATGCGACTTTTGGCGGTGGCGGGCATTCTGCATTGATACTTCAGGCATTGGGCCCCGGAGGAAAATTGATTGGTTTTGATCAGGATGAGGATGCCAAGAGAAATCTGCCGGAGGATGAACGTTTCCAATTTGTACCTAATAATTTTCGCCACCTAAAGCGGTTTTTAAAATTGTATGGTATTCGGGAAGTTGATGGCATCTTGGCTGATTTAGGCGTATCTTCGCATCAGCTGGATGAGGCCGAAAGGGGATTCTCTTTTCGGTATGAGGCGGAGTTGGATATGCGGATGAATCAGCAAGGTACGCTGACCGCAGCACAGGTGTTGAATCAGTATTCAGCAGCCGATTTGCAGTCGTTGTTTAGCCGTTATGGCGAGGTCCGAAATGCGAAGACACTGGCACAACATATTGTCACACAGCGCAATATAGCGGAGCTTCGAACTATCGGCGATTTTTTGGCGATCATAGATCCCTTAATTCGCGGGCAGCGACAGCGGTATTTGGCACAGGTGTTTCAGGCAATCCGCATCGAGGTTAATGACGAAATGGGGGCACTGAAGGAATTTTTAGAACAAAGCCTGGAAGTGCTCAAGCCGGGAGGAAGACTGGTTGTGATGTCTTACCATTCATTGGAAGACCGGGCCGTGAAATACTTCCTGAAAACCGGCAATATAGAAGGAAAAGTAGAAAAGGATTTTTATGGCAATATAGACCGTCCTTTTCAGCTGATTACTAAAAAGGCAATCGTGCCCACTCCGGAGGAACTCCGGGAAAATCCCCGATCACGTAGCGTCAAGTTGCGCATCGGTGAAAAGCGGGCAACAAACGATAAATAATATGGCACAAAAAAAAGGATTCAAATTTTCAGATTTGGGTTCCCTTCCCTCAGAATTTATCTTGAAGAACTTGTTCTTCCTGATCTTCCTGGGTTTTTTGGCCATGACGTACATCGCCAATTCTCACTATGCAGAACGCAATGTGCGCAAAATCCAAATGTTGCAAAAAGAACTGCGGGAAATGCGCTGGTTCTATATGTCACTGGAGTCGGAAAATATGGTAAACAGTATGCAATCTATCGTGGAAGATCGGGTAGAAGAAGATGGCTTGCACCTGTTTCGTGGAGAGACCAATAAAATTGTAGTAGAGGAATAGCCCGCCCCCCGCATAATGGGATGGCCGGAAGAAGATAAGAACAATGGATGTAAAAAATGAAGTCCTTTATCGGGTTTATTTTTTGGTATTCGGCCTCGTGGTACCAATATCCATTCTGTTGTTTTACAAAACGGTACAGATTAGCATAGTACAAGGGGAAAAGTGGCGGATGGAAGGAGAGAAAGCCTACATTCGGGAACGCCCGATTGAAGCTGAACGGGGAAATATTATGGCGAGAGATGGTAGCCTGCTGGCTACTTCGGTGCCTTATTTTGATATCTATTTTGATCCTTATGCTCCTTCGGAAGATGACTATTACAATAACCTGGATACCCTGGCCTACTGCCTGGCGACCTACGTTGATGATAGTTACACAGTTGGCGGATACCGCGAATATTTGTTTGACCTCCGCGATACCACCATCAACAAGAAACGGCATATTCCGATCAAACGCAAAGTGTCTTATTCTGAAAAGCGGGAAATTGAACAGTTTCCGCTATTTAATAAAGGACGCTTTCAGGGAGGCTTTAAAGCCATCAAACGGAGTGAGCGCAAGCGGCCATTTGGCGTATTGGCTCGTAGAACCATCGGTTATGTCCGGGAAGAAGCCCAGGATATTGGATTAGAGGGTACCTTCGATGAGGTATTGGGCGGAAGCCCCGGCTCCGAATTTGCCATGCCCATCGATATGATTCAAGTCGATAAATCGCATGACCTTTGGATGCCACTTGAAGATTTGGCCTCCATCGAACCCAAAAGTGGGGACGATATCTTGACCACGTTGGACATCAATATCCAGGACATTAGTGAACGCGCCTTGATGAAAGCCATGCGCTATCACGATGCGGAGTGGGGTACAGCCATTGTCATGGAAGTGAAGACCGGAAAAATTCGGGCCATCGCCAATTTAGGCAGACTGGAAGACAAGTCGGAGTGGTACGAAATCTACAACTACGCCATCGGTACAGGCATCGAACCGGGATCTACTTTTAAGCTGGCTTCGATTATGGCTTTATTGGAGGATAACTACATCACGCTGGAAGACTCTATTGATATTGAAAATGGAAGGACCACGTTCTACGATGAAGTGATGGAAGATGCTTCACCGTATAGTTTTAGACTAGACACGATCACGGTGCGCAAAGCCTTTGAGATTTCTTCAAATGTGGGCATTGCCAAACTAGTGGATAAATACTATGGTACGCCATCAAAAATCAACGAAAATAAAGGGGCTGCCAAGTTCATTGAAAGATTGAAAGACTTTAACCTAAACCTACCTACGGATATTAGAATTCAGGGGGAGGAAAAGCCATTTATCAAGGAGGCTTATAGTGATGAAGATCAGTGGAGTGGATTGACCTTGCCTTGGATGTCAACGGGTTATGAGATGAAATTGACGCCGTTGCAATTGTTGAATTTTTACAATGCGGTGGCCAATGATGGCGTCATGATGAAGCCCATGTTGGTGGAGGAAATCCAACGTTTTGGCAAACCATTGGAAACCTTCAGACCAACCGTTATAAAAAAAGAACTGGCTTCGAAACGGACGCTGGAACAAGCGCATCAATTATTGCGGGGAGTTGTGGAAAGAGGAACGGCCCACAAATTATATTCCGAGCGGTTTAGTTTTGCCGGAAAAACGGGGACGGCGCAGGTCAATTATAAAAGATTGGCCTCTGGAACCAGGGTAGGCGGGTATCAAGCGTCTTTTGCGGGCTATTTCCCGGCGGAAAATCCACTATATTCTTGTATGGTGGTGATCTACAAACCGCGTAAGAATGGGATCTACGGTGGCGATGTAGCCGGCCCGGTGTTTAAGGAGATTGTAGAGAAATGTTATGAAAGCATCATTGAATTGCACGAACCCATCAACGCAGGGCCTCGACCACTGTTGGGAGAACGAAGCCTGCCGGTGGGCAGCATTGGATTTAAGGAGGAGATGAAGCAGGTACTTAGCTTTTTAAACCTGAATTGGTATGGAGCGCCGGATACTGAATTGACAGCATTGGCTGCCAGCTCGGATAGCCTGATGATGTACAATCGCACGGTTCCGGAGGAAACCATACCTAATGTAGTGGGAATGGGCTTGAGAGATGCCTTGTATTTATTAGAAAATAAAGGGTTGAAGGTTGAAATTTCGGGGGTAGGGAAGGTGGTCAGACAATCACACTTGCCGGGGACCTCGCTGAAGGGACAAACCCTGACCTTAACCTTGAACTAGGCACTATGAAACACAAACTTAGTGCGATATTAAAAAATGTACCCTATTTAGAAATTTTAGGGGATCAGGATAAAGAAATTAGACAAATAGATATCGACTCTCGCGGTGTAAAAAAGGAAAGCCTTTTTGTCGCATTGCGGGGTACACAGGTCGATGGACATCAATACATTGAAAAGGCAATTGCCAATGGCGCATCAGTGGTGGTCGCTGAAGAGTTACCCGCTGTGCCTGATGCAACAGTAACTTGGATCAAGGCCCAAAATAGTGCGGAGACACTGGGCGTACTGGCCAGTAACTTTTATGGCAACCCGACCGAAGAACTGCGATTGGTTGGCGTTACCGGTACCAACGGTAAGACTACAACGGTGACCTTGCTGCACCAGCTTTTTCAAGATCTAGGGTTTAAAGCCGGATTGATATCCACTATTGAAAATAAAATTGGTCGCAAGGCTTTGCCTGCTACACACACTACGCCAAATGCAGTAGCCATCAATGCACTGCTGGCGGAAATGGTAGCAGCGGGATGTGATTATGCCTTTATGGAAGTGAGCTCTCATGCGGTGGATCAACGTCGCATTGCTGGATTGCACTTTACAGGAGGTATTTTTACCAATATTACGCACGATCACTTGGATTACCACAAGACCTTTCGGGCGTATATCGAAGTGAAAAAGCGCTTTTTTGATGAATTGCCCGCAACGGCATTTGCCTTGGTGAATGTTGATGATCGCAATGGTGACGTGATGGTGCAAAACACAGTAGCCAAGGTGTATAAATACAGCTTGCGCCAAGTGGCCGATTTTAAAGCCAGAATTGTTGAAAGCAACCTTTCAGGCTTGTTGTTAGACTTTGACAATCGGGAATTTTTTAGTCAGCTCATCGGCAAATTTAATGCCTACAATCTCCTGTCGGTTTATGCCACGGCAGTTTTGCTGGGACAGGAGCCATTGGAAGTGTTGCAGGTGCTGAGCCAAGTGCGTACGGCCGAAGGTCGCTTTGATTATGTGCAGGATGTAGCGCGAGGGATCACAGCCATCGTTGACTACGCCCATACGCCCGATGCCTTGGAGAAAGTGTTGGATACCATTGTGAGCCTTCGCCAAAATAGCAATCGGGTGATCACCGTGATCGGTTGCGGTGGTGATCGGGACAAGACTAAGCGGCCTTTGATGGCAAAAGTGGCCTGTGAGTACAGTGATCAGGTGATTTTGACCTCTGATAATCCACGGACGGAAGTACCCGCAGCCATTTTAGCGGATATGGAAACGGGTATACCGGCTTATGCCAAACAAAAGGTGTTGGTGATCGAAGATCGAAAGTCAGCCATCTTGACCGCCAGTCGTATGGCGCAAAAAAGCGACATCATTTTGGTGGCGGGAAAGGGACACGAAAAATATCAGGAAATTCAAGGGGTGAAGTACCCCTTCGACGATAAGCAGATTCTGAAAGAAGAATTTGCGGGCTATGGTTAAAACCGTTCGAAACAATTTTATCAACGAAAAGAACCACTTAAAACAACATGCTAGTTCAACTAATTGAATGGATTAACCAAACATTTGACGTAAACATCGAGGGAGCTCGCCTCTTCCAGTATATCTCCTTTAGAGCTGGTGTTGCGATGATTCTTTCCCTGGTCATTTCCATGATTTTTGGAGGACGCATCATTCGCTTTTTACAGCGGCTTCAGGTTGGCGAGACGGTAAGAGATCTCGGGCTAGACGGACAGAAGAAAAAGCAAGGGACCCCAACGATGGGCGGTGTTATCATCATCATGGCTATCTTGATTCCGTGTTTGTTGATGGCACGATTGGATAATGTGTACATCCTGCTCATGATCATCTCCACGGTATGGATGGGAATGATTGGGTTTGTGGACGACTACATCAAGGTATTCCGCAAAAACAAGGATGGCTTACATGGCAAGTTTAAAATACTTGGACAGGTGGGCTTGGGGTTGATCATTAGTATTGTGATGCTGACCAGTGACCAGGTAGTGGTGAGAATGGAATTAGAAGACGCAGAAGCATCGGGGATTGCAGACCAATTGGTTGGTGACCCCATTGAGATAGAAACGGGAAATCTGGTGCAGATTGATGGCAATATGACGCCATTGGTAGAGATGAAAGGAGATTATAAAACCAGCCTGACCAATGTCCCTTTTTTTAAAGGCAATCGGTTAGATTATGCGCACCTCATTCCGATAGAAAAATCAAAGTCCCAAAAGTGGGCATGGTTATTATTTATTCCGTTGGTCATTTTTGTAGTCACGGCAGTTTCCAACGCCGCCAACCTGACCGATGGTCTGGATGGATTGGCAACGGGAGTTTCGGGAATTATTGGCATCACGCTGGCCATTTTTGCCTACGTTTCGGGCAATGCCATTGCTGCCAATTACCTGAATATCCTACACTTGCCGGGTACGGGGGAGTTGGTGATTTTTGCTGCCTGTTTTCTCGGAGCTTGTTTGGGCTTCCTATGGTACAACTCCTTTCCGGCTACGGTCTTTATGGGAGATACCGGAAGTTTGACCCTGGGAGGCATTATTGCTGCTATGGCCATCATTCTCCGCAAGGAGTTGTTGATTCCATTGTTCTGTGGCATCTTTTTGATGGAAAATCTTTCGGTGGTATTGCAAGTAACTTACTTCAAATACACCAAGAGAAAATACGGCGAGGGCAGAAGGATTTTTCTGATGTCGCCACTACACCATCATTACCAAAAGAAAGGCATGCCAGAGGTGAAGATTGTGACCCGCTTTTGGATTGTAGGCATTTTACTGGCGGCGTTTACCATTATTACCCTTAAAATCAGATAAGCATGCAAGGGGAAATTGTGGTTTTAGGATCAGGGGAGAGTGGGGTAGGTGCTGCGATACTGGCCAAACAGAAGAGCTGGTCGGTTTTTGTCTCTGATCGAGGAAAAATTAAAGATTCTTTTAAAAAGGAATTAGACAAATACGGCATTCCATACGAGGAAGGCCAACACGATGAGAAAAGGATTTTACAGGCCCGGGAGGTTATCAAAAGCCCGGGGATTCCCGATACTGCACCGCTGGTTAAGGCGTTGTTGAAAAAGGGCATACCGGTAATTTCCGAAATTGAATTTGCGGCGCGGTACAGCACTTCAACCCTGATCGGCATTACGGGGAGCAATGGCAAAACCACCACCACCAAACTACTTTATCACCTGTTAGAACAGGCGGGTGTAAATGTGGGGATGGCGGGAAATGTGGGGTATAGCTTTGCGCGTTACGTAGCAGAGAAGGAAGTGGAAGTAATGGTTCTTGAACTCAGTAGTTTTCAACTGGATGGCATTGTTGATTTTCATCCGCATTTTTCCATCTTATTGAATATTACCCCCGATCATCTGGATCGGTATGAGTACCAAATGGACAATTACATTCGCTCGAAGTTTCGGGTTACCCTCAATCAAACTGCAGCGGATCACTTTTATTTTTTCGCAGAAGATCAGCACATCGAAAGCTATCTGGCTGCTCATCCGCTGAAGGTGCAACAGGTGGGGATCTCAACTTCGATGGTTGATGGTAATTTGCTGAAGGTGAATGAGGAGATATTTGATTTGGAAAACACACAGTTGCGAGGAATGCACAATGCCCTCAATGCTTTGTTTGCCATCAATATTGCCCGGCAGCTTGAGGTGCCTGCTGAAAAAATCCAGGAAGGACTGGCCAGTTTTAAGCCGGTACCGCACCGATTGGAACCCATCGCTGAAATTGCGGGTGTGGAGTACATCAACGATAGTAAAGCCACCAATGTAGATTCAGTATATTATGCACTACAGGCCATGGAAAAACCAGTGGTGTGGATTGTGGGCGGCCAGGACAAAGGCAATGATTACGAGCCTTTGTTTGACCTGATCAACACAAAGGTGAAAGCCTTGATCTTTATGGGGGCCGACAACCAAAAATTGCAGAAAACATTTGCAGGTTTTGGCATACCGATCGAAGAAGTACGCAGTGCAAAGGCCGCAGCGGAAATGGGCCGACAAATGGCCGAAGCAGGAGATGTGGTTTTGTTATCTCCGGCGTGTGCCAGTTTTGATTTGTTTAAAAATTATGAAGACCGGGGCGATCAGTTCCGGGAAGCAGTATTAAATATTTCTGGTCTTTGACAAATTCCGCGATGTAAAACCGGGGAGTTTGTCAAAGAACCAATATTCAAAAAAACTACATGTCAACATTAGCGGCAAGAATATATTCAGAGTTGCGCGGTGATCGGGCCATTTGGGCCATTCTCACTCTGCTGTCTATATTCTCTTTGTTGGCAGTGTATAGTGCAACGGGAAGTCTGGCTTATCGCAGTGCTGGAGGCAGCACCGAGACCATACTTTTGAAACACGGAGTCATACTGGTAGGCGGGTTATTTCTGACCTATCTGTGTCACCTGCTTCATTATATGAAGTATTCCCGCTCTGCGCCCATTTTGTTGCTGTTGTCTGTACCCCTACTGGTGTATACCATCGCGTATGGGGCGGATATCAATGAGGCCAAGCGCTGGATTATGGTCCCTTACGTGGGCATCACGTTCCAGACATCGGATTTTGCCAAGATGGCTTTGATTATTTACGTGGCGCGGGCCATATCAGCCAAGCAGGATTATATCAAGGACTTCAACAGTGCTTTTTTACCAATCATTGTGCCGGTGCTGATTATTTGCGGCCTGATCGCACCCTCCGATTTATCGACGGCAGTATTGTTGTTCTTTACTTGTCTGACGATGATGTTTGTAGGGCGCGTAGCATTACAGTACATCTTGCTATTGATCCTGTTAGGGGTGGTCGTTTTTGCTTTCCTCATCATCTTGGGGAAATTCTATCCCGACTTTGTGCGGGTAGATACCTGGGTGTCGCGGACGAATGATTTTATGAATAATCCGGATGGGGGGTATCAGGTAGTGCAGGCCAAAATTGCCATTGCCAATGGGGAGTGGTTTGGTGTTGGTCCGGGCAATAGTATTCAACGGAATTATTTGCCTTCGCCCTTTGCCGATTTTATCTATGCCATCATTTGTGAGGAATTTGGTTTGGTGGGCGGATTTGCCGTGATTTCGCTCTACGTATTGTTTTTCTTTCGCGTAGCGAGATTGGTAACCAAAAGCCCCAAAGCCTTTGGTGCTATGCTGGCCATGGGGCTGAGCATAATGTTGCTGGTACAGGCATTTACCAATATAGCGGTATCTGTTCACTTGGTTCCGGTAACGGGCATTGCCCTGCCGCTCATTAGTAAAGGGGGGACATCGGTATTGTTTACTTGTATTTCGTTTGGCATCATTTTAAGTGTCAGTAAATACATTGAATCAGTGGGAGATTAAATGGAAACGACGAAGGAACAAAGACCCGTAAGAGTGATTGTGAGTGGCGGTGGTACCGGCGGTCACGTGTTTCCAGCCATTGCTATCGCTGATGCTATCAAAAAGATAAATCCACAGGCCGATATCCTGTTTGTCGGCGCCAAGGATAAAATAGAAATGGAAAAAGTCCCGAAAGCGGGATACCCGATCAAGGGGTTATGGATTAGCGGTTTTCACCGCAAATTGACATTGCGAAATTTGATGTTTCCGATCAAGCTGATGAGCAGCCTGATCAAATCTGGAGTCATTCTCCGGCGCTTCCGGCCAGCGGTGGTGGTCGGTGTTGGTGGTTTCGCCAGCGGCCCGGTTTTGGATATGGCTACCCGCATGGGCATTCCTACCCTGATTCAGGAGCAGAATTCTTACGCTGGAGTGACCAATCGGCTTTTGGCCAAAAAGGTCAATCGGATTTGTGTGGCTTATGATCGGATGGAAAAATATTTTCCTGCTGAAAAAATGAGGCTCACGGGCAATCCAGTGCGGGCAGATTTGAAGGTGGCGAAAGCAGATCGGGCAGCGGCATTTCAGCACTATGGTTTTGATCCTGCAAAGCCGACCATTTGCTTATTTGGCGGAAGCCTGGGCGCACAATCGCTCAATGAAGCCATGGCGGCCAATGCTAAGCTACTGGCACAGCATCCGGAAGTCCAGGTTTTGTGGCAGGCCGGAAAGCTTTACATTGAGCGGTTTCAGTATTGCGCGACAGCGAATTTGCCCAATGTGCAAATCCACGATTTTATCGATCGCATGGATTTGGCTTACGCAATGGCTGATCTGGTCATTTGTCGGGCAGGCGCACTCACCATTTCTGAGTTGTGTTTGTTGGGCCAACCGGCATTATTGATTCCTTCGCCAAATGTGGCAGAAGACCATCAATCCAAGAATGCCTTAGCGTTGGTTGACAAGGAAGCGGCTGTGCTGTTACCTGATTGTGATGCCGGGACAGAGATGATCCATAGAGCATTGAGTTTACTTGGAAATCAAGAGAAATTGAACAAACTGAGTGAAAATATACTTCGCTTGGCACGGCCGAAAGCGGCAGCCGACATTGCTGAAGAAGTTTTGAAATTAATAAATCATTGACTGCATGAACCTGAGTGATATCCGGCTGATCTATTTTGTTGGAATCGGAGGAATAGGGATGAGTGCCTTGGCGCGCTATTTTAATGGAAGAGGGGTGGCGGTTCATGGATATGATAAAACTGAATCACCGCTGACCAGAACGCTGGTAGCGGAAGGCATGCACATTCATTACGACGAGGACATTGACCAAATTCCGGAAGGCGTTGATCTGGTGGTCTATACACCGGCTGTTCCTGCAGCACATGCGGAATTGCAATACTTTCGAGAGCATGATTTTCCGGTGAAAAAGCGGTCGGAAGTTTTAGGCATTATCAGTCGCGGCATGAAAACCGTGGCGATTGCCGGAACTCACGGAAAGACCACGACCACAACGATCACCACCTACTTATTAAGAGAAGGAGGGGTCATTTGCTCGGCTTTTTTAGGAGGAATAGCCCGGAATTTTGCTTCCAATTTTGTGGAAGGTAGCGGTGAATGGGTCGTTGTGGAAGCCGATGAATACGACCGGTCCTTTTTGCAGCTGTCGCCGGATATTGCCATTTTATTGTCGATGGATGCAGATCATCTGGACATATACGGTGACCGGGAGCAGTTGTTGGAAACGGGTTTTAAAGCCTTTGTCAATCGCATTAAGCCGGGCGGGAAGCTAGTGTTGCGCGAAGATTTGCAGCCAGAATTTGAAAATAGAGCATCTGTATTGACGTTTGGCCTGAACGCAGGCCAATACCGAGCCGAGAATATTCGGGTAGAAGACGGTTATTTTACCTTTGATTATTGTAGCCCCGAGCTGGAAATCAAAGCGTTGAAATTTAGTCTGCCCGGTCGGCACAATATTGAAAATGCAACGGCAGCGATCACGGTAGCTTTGCAATTGGGTGTAAGCCCGGCGGATATTCGCAAGGCGTTATTGTCCTTTCGGGGCATTCAGCGCCGCTTTGAAGTGGTTTACCGGGATGATCAAGTGGTGTACATCGATGATTATGCCCATCATCCCTCGGAGTTAAAAGCGGCCATCAATGCGGCCAGCGAATTGTTTCCTGAAAGAAAGCTGACGGGGATTTTTCAACCGCATTTGTTTAGTCGGACTCGGGATTTTGCCGCTGATTTTGCCGCGTCATTAGACGCACTGGATGAAGTGATTTTGCTGGAAATTTATCCGGCTCGTGAACTGCCGATTCCTGGCGTACATTCGGAGATGCTGCGGGAATTGATGCAGAACCCGAAGGTAGAAGTTTGGAAAAAAAGCGATTTAATGGATCGCTTACAGGATAAAAAAATTGACGTATTACTGACGCTGGGTGCCGGCGATATTGATCGATTTGTGCAACCCATTAGCCAATGGTTGGAAGACCGAAACGGAGCCTTATGAGTAAGAATGCAGAATTAAACGGCACATTAAAACGCCTCCTTTGGGTAGCGCTGTTGTTCATTTCTGCCGGTTTTGTGATCTCCACGGTGACGCAGAAAGGATCGGCCCTGGTGCAGGAAGTAAAAATTGATGTTGCTCCCTTGCCCGATGGCCATTCATTGGTGGCACCTGAAGATATCCGCTTGGCTATTGAACGCAGCTTTGGGTTTCAATTGGAAGCCCTGCCCATATCCAGCGTTGATGTTGATCGTTTGGAAAGGGTCCTGGAAGCAGAACCCTTTATTCTAGATGCCGATGTTTATGTGGATGCCCGTGACAAGGTAAACATTGTAGTGTCGCAACGCCTACCGGTTTTGCGCATTATTGATCACAACGGCTTGAATTATTATTTGGATGAATCTGGTGTCAAAATGCCACTTTCAGCACATTTTTCGGCGAGAGTCCTGGTGGCTACGGGAAACATTCCTCCCCACGAGACAGATTTTCGAAAAAAGAGAAACAATGTCCTGAATCAGGTTTTTGAACTGGCGAATACCATTAGAGCTGACGAATTTCTTTTTGCGATGATTCAACAGATTTATGTGAACAATCGCAGCGAAATCACCCTGGTGCCTATGGTAGGCAATCAAAAGATCAGCTTTGGCCGCTACCAGAATGTTGAAGAAAAATTGGAGAATTTAAAGATATTTTATCAAGAAGGCCTGCCTTATCAAGGCTGGCAAAAATACCGCCAAATCAATTTGATGTTTGATGGCCAGGTAGTTTGTAAATAGAGAACCATTTTTTAATGATTGGGGTGTGGAAGGCCCATGACTGACCATACCCAAATGACCAAAACAAGTGATATGATGGAAACTAACGCGTACAGACCCGAAGTTATCGTCGCACTAGACATTGGCACCACAAAGGTGTGTGCTATCGCCGGTAAGAAAAATGAACACGGCAAATTGGAAATTCTTGGATACGGCAAAGTGGGCTCTGAAGGGGTGCTGCGCGGGGTTGTTTCCAACATCGAAAAAACCGTTAAGGCCATTTCCGAGGCGACTCGTTTTGCATCCAAGAATGCTAAATCTGAATTCAAAGTAGTTCATGTTGGTATTGCAGGGCAGCACATTAAAAGCCTGCAACATCGGGGGATTCTGACCCGCGACAATGACCATACGGAAATCAGTCAGCGAGATATTGATAAGCTGATCAGCGATATGTATAAGTTGGTGTTGCCTCCAGGCGATAAAATTTTGCACGTCATTCCACAGGAATATACTGTGGACAATGAACAGGGTATTACCGACCCAATCGGAATGTCAGGTATTCGTCTGGAAGCTAATTTCCACATTATTACGGGTCAAATTACGGCCTCCAACAACATTCACCGTTGTGTAGAACGCACCGGATTGAAAGTGGCCAATATGACCCTGGAGCCGATTGCTTCTGCTGCTTCTGTATTGAGCAGAGAGGAGAAGGAAGCCGGTGTTGCCTTGGTAGATATCGGAGGAGGGACTACTGATATTACCATCTTTGAGGACGGCATCATTCGCCATACGGCAGTCATCCCTTTTGGGGGAAATGTGATCACCAAGGACATCAAGGAGGGGTGTAATGTGATGACCGATCAGGCCGAGAAGCTAAAAGTGAAGTTTGGCTCTGCGATGTCTGATGAGGTATACGACAATCGAATCATAACCATTCCTGGTTTGAAAGGCCGCGATCCCAAGGAAATTTCTGAGAAAAACCTGGCGCGGATTATTCAAGCCAGGGTCGAAGAAATCCTGGATTGTGTCGTGTGGGAAATTCGCCGTTCAGGTTACGAAAGAAAACTGATTGCCGGCATTGTGCTGACAGGTGGAGGGGCATTGCTCAACCACATTGACAAACTGGCGGAATTTCATACGGGCATCAGCACGCGCATTGGTATTCCGGTGGAGCACTTGGCGCACGGCTATAGCGAGCAGCTCATGAGTCCGATTTATGCTACGGGAATCGGTTTATTGCTCAAAGGTATCGAAGATTATGAAGCTGGTAAGATTCCAGTGCCGGTGGTTGAGGAAACCCCGGTGAAAGAGGAGGAAGTCGAAGATAATGGTGATAAATGGTACGAGCAAATATTTCGGAAGACGAAAGAGTGGTTTGAGGCAGAACCCGATTCTGAATTTTAAGCCATACGTTACCAATACATTGTATAGATTTTCACTATCTTACAGCGATCATTCCGAGTGATTATAAATACTTTTTACTTACGCTGGATGTACTTTACTGATACTAATTGCGGCCAGCGGAAAACACACAAAAACCAGCAGATATGATCTTCGATTTGCCAAAAGACGAAAGCCCTATTATTAAAGTGATAGGCGTTGGTGGGGGCGGTAGTAATGCTGTTACTCACATGTTCAAGCAGGGTATCGTCGGCGTAGATTTTGCAATCTGTAATACGGACTCACAAGCCATGGAGCTGAGCCCGGTACCTACTTTGATTCAACTCGGACCCAACCTCACCGAAGGTAGAGGCGCAGGGTCTAAACCTAATATTGGTAAACTTGCCTGTGAAGAATCCATTGAGGATGTTCGCAAGTACCTGGAAAATAACTGTAAAATGTTATTTATTACCGCCGGAATGGGTGGTGGTACAGGGACCGGAGCGGCACCCATCATTGCCAAAACGGCCAAAGAAATGGATATTCTGACCGTGGGTATTGTGACGCTACCGTTTACTTTCGAGGGACGTCGTCGAGCAAGCCAGGGATTGGAAGGTTTGGAAGAATTAAAGTCACAGGTCGATACCTTGATTATTATTTCTAATGATAAGTTGCGACAGATTCACGGCAACCTATCTATTTCTGAAGCATTCTCCCGAGCGGATAATATCCTGACTACTGCGGCCAAGGGCATTGCCGAGATCATTACCGTTCCCGGCCATGTTAACGTGGACTTTGAGGACGTCAATACGGTGATGCGTGACAGTGGGGTGGCCATCATGGGGACTGCTTCTGCAGATGGAGAAGATCGGGCACGCCGAGCTGTGGATGAGGCGCTACATTCTCCACTACTGGAAGATAATGATATCAAAGGTGCTCAACACATTCTGCTTAACATTACCTCCGGTAACAAGGAGGTGACAATGGATGAAATTTTTGAGATTACCGAATTTGTGCAAGAGGAAGCAGGGTTTGGTACTGACCTGATTTGGGGGAACTGTTACGATGAGAATTTGGGCGAGAAAATTAGCGTGACGGTGATTGCCACCGGTTTTGAGCACAATGATCCGGTGAAGCAACAGACGGAAAGCAACCGGATTGTCGTTTCATTGGATGACGATGCGCCAACGCCAACGCCACCAACGGTAAAAAAGCCCGGTTTGTCAGATATTGGATATGAAGAAACGGATAAACCTACCTCAAATACTTTTGAGTTTGAGGATATTCGTGCTCATTATGATCGCAATCGCTATTCCTATGAAGAGCCTTATATTAAGAGTGAGGACAAGGAGAAGAAAGAGGAAGAGCGCCGTAGAAGGGAGGAGCAAGAAGCGCGACGTAGAGAGTCTTTGCGTAGCCAAGGCAAAGGTTTGAAGCTCAATAACCCTCGTACCATTAACGAATTGGAAAGTGAACCGGCTTATTTGCGCCGGGGTGTTCGGTTGGATGATATTCCAAATTCGGGAGAACCCAATTTGTCTAAGTGGTCGATCAGCGATGATGAGGAAGCCGAAATTCGGGAAGGAGGCAATTCTTTCCTTCACGATAATGTGGATTAAGTTAGTTTTTTAGTTTCATACACTTTTTATGTAGCCGGATCACGAACATGATTCGGTTTTTTTTTGCACCTACTAAAGAAAACAGCCCGCTGGGCGCAGTTGCAGCCTGAATGACTACCTCCAAATATGTACTTGATCTTCACAGCGGGTGGGCCAAAAGAGCTTTGCACTGCAAATCAGACCTCTTCGACATCCGATTGGTACTTTGGTCGCGAACGTATAGCTGTACAGTAAATGAAATCGGTTTGATACGAACATTCCTGCTGCTGTAGAAGTTCTAGAGCAAACCCAATAAAAGAAAATGTACTTTTTTTAAAAAAAAGCCTCTTTTCATGGTAACATTTTAGGGGTAAATGACACTAATAGGTGTATGAGAGATTGAAACCCAATTAGAAAAGTCTGCAAAACGTCGTTTTAAGACTTTCGAAAGGTTTTTTAACAGTACTTTAAAAAAAGCCAGGCAACATCAGCACTTTTAATCGGGTTTTAAAAGTAAAGGAAAAGAAAAACTAGAAAAATCCAAGATTCCCATAAAATTCATATTCAAAATGAACACTCGAAAAATTAAATTAGCACTGACGGTTGGCCTCCTGAATCAGGAAGGTCAAAACAATGTGCTAAACGCGATCAAAGAACTGATGTCGGAATTTAAAGAAGTAGGCGCCTATATTGGCTGGAAACTTACTCGTAAATCCCCACTAAACCCGAGTCACATACAGCGTTCGTATGACCTACGCTTTGAGAATTGCACCCTGAACGTCGATCTGGTTTCTAACCCCAATACTAAGAACCATTTCATTCAGGGATTTGACTTTCGTTAGACAATCTTAAGCACATATCCAATTTGCCACAAAGGTCTTTTCGATAATTCGGGAAGACCTTTGTCTTTTGGAGCAAAAATAGTGACCCTAGGTAAAAAAAACGTCTACAGTTAACAACGAAAAGCACCGTTTACTCAAGAAAACTACTACCTTTGCACCCTGTTTAAAGAAAGTAAAATATTATTTAGTATTAAACTGCTAAATTTTTAATTGTATATAACTCATTATTAGATCATTAGGATTTTTGGTGGGTTGTAATAAGTACACAAATAATGACAAAAATCAGAAATGTTGCCATTATAGCCCACGTTGACCACGGAAAAACGACCTTGGTTGATAAAATGTTGCTGGCCGGACGCCTTTTCGCCGACCACGAAACGCCGGGTGAGTTGATTCTGGATCACAATGATCTGGAAAGGGAGCGTGGCATTACCATTCTTTCCAAAAACGTTTCCATCAACTACAAAGATGTCAAAATTAACATCATCGACACCCCTGGTCACAGTGACTTTGGAGGTGAAGTAGAACGGGTGTTGAACATGGCCGATGGAGTGTTGTTGCTGGTGGATGCCTTTGAAGGCCCGATGCCGCAAACTCGTTTTGTCTTGCAAAAAGCCATTGAGTTGGGATTGAAGCCGATTGTGGTGGTCAACAAGGTGGATAAGGAAAACTGTACGCCTGAAGAAGTCCAGGAAGCTGTATTCGATCTGATGTTTAATTTGGATGCAACAGAAGACCAGCTGGAATTTCCAACCGTATATGGCTCTGCCAAGAATGGTTGGATGAATGATGACTGGCGTACGCCAAACGATAATATTTTTCCATTGTTGGATAAAATTGTGGAACACGTACCACCACCCAAGGTGGAAGAAGGTAATCCTCAATTGTTGGTGACTTCTCTCGACTTTTCGCGCTACATCGGCCGGATTGCCGTGGGACGTTTGCACCGCGGTGAATTGATCAACGGTCAGCAAGTGGCACTGGTGAAAAAGGATGGTTCCGTTACCAAAAATAAAATTCGTGGCCTCTTTGTTTTTGAGGGCTTCGAGCGCAAAGAAGTAGAGAAAGTAGAAGCCGGTGATATCTGTGGTGTTTTTGGCATTGAAGGTTTTGAGATTGGCGATACCATTGCCGATCCTGAAAACCCGGAAGCACTGCCAACGATTGCCATTGATGAGCCAACGATGAGTATGACCTTTACCATCAATGACTCTCCATTTTTTGGACAAGAAGGAAAATTTGTGACTTCTCGTCACTTGAAAGACCGCCTGGAAAAGGAATTGGAAAAGAACCTCGCCATGCGGGTAGAACCAACTGCTTCGGCAGATTCTTTTAAAGTATTTGGTCGTGGTGTTTTGCACTTGTCCGTATTGATTGAAACCATGCGTCGAGAGGGATATGAGCTGCAAATCGGACAGCCTCAGGTCATCACCAAGCGCATTGACGATAAGGTACACGAGCCAGTGGAAGAATTGACCATCGACTTGCCGGAATCGGTGTCTGGTACTGCCATCAATATGGTAACCCAACGCAAAGGCATCATGTTGTCTATGGTTCCTAAGGGCGATCGCATTCAGTTGGAGTTTGAGATTCCTTCACGAGGTATCATCGGTTTGCGGAGCAACATGTTGACCGCTACACAGGGAGAGGCCATCATGACCCACCGTTTCAAAGAGTTCCAGCCACACAAGGGAGAGATCCCCGGCCGAACCAACGGTTCCCTGATTAGTATGGAAACGGGTAAATCCATTCCTTATAGTATCAACAACCTACAGGATCGCGGGAAGTTCTTTATTGGAGCCAACGAGGATATTTACGAAGGACAGGTGGTTGGTGAAAACAGCCGTCCAGGTGATTTGGTGATCAACTTGACCAAGACCAAGAAGCTATCTAACGTACGGGCTTCCGGTTCGGATGATAAACTGAAATTGATCCCGCCACGGCGTTTTACACTGGAAGAAGCATTGGAATACATCCAAGCCGATGAATATGTAGAGGTGACCCCGGAATCATTGCGCTTACGCAAAATTTACCTGAAAGAACACGAACGCAAGCGCTCTAAGAACAGCGCATTAGCGGAATAGGCACTGCCATTTCTTAAAAAAAGTTTTCATCAAGTCGGAAAGTTTGTTGCCCAAAAGTAGCAGGCTTTCCGATTTTTGATTTTATTTTTGCACAAACATCATACCCAAAAAACAGCAACATCACCACAGGTCATAATCCCACCTTTTCTTACTAAACCTGTTGTATGGACTTAGTGAAACCCTTGTTAAAAGGACTGTTTTGTTGCGCCTTATTTGTACTTGTCTGCTTTTCATCCCTTGCTGCCTCAGTAAGTGATACCACCAATATTGCACAGAAAAAGCAAGACTACCTCCGCCAATTGATCGTAGAGGAAGCTCGTCATTTTATTGGTATGGATTATCGCTATGGCGGTTCCGAACCGGAAACCGGTTTTGACTGTTCCGGCTTTACCAAATACCTGATGGAGAGGTATGCCATACCCATTGCACGATCCTCACGAGAACAGGCACAGTTGGGGCAGGAAATTCCACTTGAGCAAGTAAAACCAGGTGATCTCATCACCTTTCGCCGTTCGAGAAAACGGGCGGTTTCTCACGTAGCACTGGTGGTCGACAATAACGAAGAGGGCGTATTTATCATCCACAGTTGCTCCCGCGGCATCGTGGTAGACAACCTGAATGAATCCCGGTATTGGAAGCCTAAAGTTTATCTGGCCCGCGATGTAATCAGCGATTCCGAGATTGAGATCGACCTTCCTGAGCCGGAGCGAAAGACGGTTAAAAAGATGCCTTTGCTCAAAAGGCTGCCGAGGATTGTGTACGCTTCGCTGGAGTCTGAGAATTTTAGAAGAAGGTCCAAAGAGAATGTGTTAAATTAATATGATCTACTTGCAATTGATATTTTATTTTCTGATACTACCAGCCGTACTATTCATTTCTACCTGCGTTTCAAAGTCAGCATAAACAACACATCAAAACAGTATTTGGATCATTAATTATTCGCCTAATGAGTTACTCATTGGGGAACAATGATATTATTGACTTTGATTCAGACAATTGGGTGTATCAGGATGAAGCCGAAGAGGATTTGCCTTTCTTCACTAGTGACGCGGTAGGTGCTAGTGGGGCAGCAGGTGGCAACTTAAAAATAGCCTGGTATGATACTACTACTCTAGGCAGAACGTTGGGGGGCGGTGAGAAAATGCTCAGCCTGGAGTTTGAAGATGAACCATGGGTTTTTGGAGGCAGCATTTTGACCGAATTAGCCTTGAATGAAACGGATATTCAGGCCGTCGCCTATAAGGGAGATGGAACACCATTGGTAATTCGATTGGTTAAAGATACAGGTCATCGACTACCTTATCCGGCAGGACATGATGAAGAGCAGGAAAACCAAATTTTAGTAGCAGTACAACCAAACCCGAGTAAAGGAGAAGTGGTTTTTAGTATCAAAACTAAGGAAACTCTTTCTGCTAATTTGTTTATATTTGATATTCAGGGCAAACAAATTGCTAGCATACCATTAGATTTAGTAAAAGGTAAGAACATGCATCAATTAGAAGAGATGCAATCCTGGCCGACTGGGTTGTATTGGTATCGATTAGAAAGTGAAAAAGAAAGTTTAAGTGGAAAAATAATCAAAGAATAAAATAGATTAAAAGACATGCCTGGAAGTACTGCACTTCCAGGCATTTAATCTAAAGATATATTCTAAAATACAAATTATGATCCAGTTTCGTACGATATTCATCGTAAGCTTATTCTTTGTGTCTTTAAATTTACATGCCCAATGTTGGCAAACAGTGATTGACAATGGAGGAAATAATATAGGAGGAGATGCTTTTTACCCATCTGATTCAATAGGGTGGGTAAGTGATTGGGGCAATGAACTATATAAGACTTCTGACGGAGGCCTTAGTTGGGAAATACAAGAGACTGGTGAGTTGGATCGCTCTACCTGTATCTTTTTTTTAAATGAAGAGATAGGTTGGGTAGGACACTCAAGTCGAAGCATATTTAAAACAATTGATGCTGGGCAAAATTGGTTAGAGCTAGACTATTCGATAGATGAACTTTCCTCTCCAAAAGATATTGAATTTTTAAATATCGATACCGGGTACATGGTGTCTAATTATGCACGAGTCTATAGGTCTGTCAATGGAGGAGAGACTTGGGAAATTGTATTCGAAAATGAAGATTGGCAATTAGCCAGTTTAGATTTTGTAAATAGTCAGGAAGGGTGGGTGGCTGGAAGCATCTACCTTGGTGGTCCAGTCAGAGTATTGCACACCATTGATGCTGGGGAAACGTGGGAGGAACAATTAGCAGCGCCCTCCTCTTCATTTGGGTCATTTGGACCTAATGTAGATTTACACTTTTTAAATGATCAATTAGGATGGTTCGTTAATTATACAAATCTAATTTATAAGACGGAGGATGGTGGAGAAACATGGGATAGCTTTTCCATCACGGAAGAAGAAGGCTATTTTATGCGAGTTTTCTTCGTCAATGATACCTTAGGCTGGGTTTCATCAAGATCCGACGAACCTGTATATGTGTCTACAGATGGAGGAGAAAGCTGGAATACTCAAAGCACTGCCTTTTCTCTAGGGAATAACAATACCTCTCTCTTTATGACTGGCCCAGATAATGGCGTGGCAGTTTACTGGGGCTACATCAAACACTACCAAGGCGGTCCCGCCAATTGTGACATCCAACTGATTTCCCCCTCTACAGCAATTACCGCTTTGCAACCCGAAATCAAATGGCATAAGGTTCTTGGTTGCGTTGATGGCTACCGCTTGAGCGTGGGACTAATTCCCGGAGGAACGGAAATCATCGGGCCACTGGATGTGGGACTAGATACAAGCTATTTGCTGCCCTTTGCGCTGCTAGAGGATATGGAATACTATGTCAACATTGTGCCTTATAACCATGTGCACGGACTGGCCACTACTTGTGGAGAGCCGTTTGCCTTTACGTCTGTTTCCTGTCCACCAACCACCCTGATCGATACCAGTTTTTGTGACCCTCCGTTCGTCTGGGCCGATACTTCATTTGAAGAGGCGGGAACTTACCTGTTTGAATACATGACCCCACTGGGTTGCGATAGTGTTGTAGTCTTGGCGCTGACTCATGAAGACGATATTTATACCGAAATAGACACCGCCCTGACAGTTGGTCAACCTTACAACGGGGTGCTTTATGAAAGCGATACCCTAATTACCGAGATATATACTGCCAGTAATGGCTGCGACAGTATCGTGCAAATACAACTCACCATCGTCACCCGAACACAGGAACCCGATTTCATTTCACAGTGGCAGGTATTTCCCAACCCTACCGATTCTGAATTATGGTTTCGCTTTTCCAGCCAATTCACAACATTTGCTACCTTAAAGCTCTACGATGCGCAAGGGCAGCAGGTATTTGCAACGGATTTGTCCTTACACACCGGCGAGAATAATTACCAGTTGAAGGCTATTCGCGATTGGCCAGTGGGATTGTATTGGTATCAGTTGGATACGGAGGAGGGGAGATTGAGTGGGAAGGTCATTAAAGAATGATCATGCTATCCCTAAGCTCATTTTCCTTTGCCAGCCTCAGTGTCTAAGAACGGTGAACAAGGCAAGTCGAGGACTTTGAAGGTGGCTTCGAATCTGGAAGCCACCTTCATGGTTTTACTTAATCACTAACTTACCTACAGCACGCCCCCCACGGTTACTGGTGATCTGGAAAAAATACACGCCTGTACGTAGCTTTCCTTTCGGAAAATTGTAGACGTTCTGACTAAATTCATCCTGGAAGACCGTTTGCCCACGCGCATCGCTCAGGGTGAAGCTGTACTGGTTGCCCAGCCAGTGATTCAGTACAAAACGAGTGTGGTGGTTCATCGGATTTGGGAACACTTGAACGGTACCTTTAGGTTCCGGAGCATTGGTTGCCGTTGGTACGACCTCAATAAAGTCCTCACCCAATCGGTGCCAGGTGGTATTGGTGATGACCGGCTCGTTGAGATCAAAATAGATGGCGGCGCTATTTTCAATCAGGGTCTCCAAAGGTAAATCCACCAAATGATCAATCTTAAACTCTACATGGCCGTGACTGGCAGCTTCATTGGTGGTACTATCGGGAAGCAAGATGTTTTCAAAGGTAAATACCAGCACATTGCCATTTTCAATGTCCCAGGTATACGGATGGCTGGATGCACCCGGCCGTAGTGTCCGAATATCCAGATAGGGTGAAAGGGTATCGCGTAGCACGACTAAAAAGGCGGTATCATTGCCGGTATTTTGGAAGTTGATGAGGTATTCCAAACCAGTACCGGGTTTAATGTAGTGTTCAGCACCGTACCCTCTTGGAAAACCATGTTTGTCATTGGGATCATAAGACCCCACGATCTCCCGGCAGTCGATATCGACAAACTCATCTTCGTCGTCCATGGGGAATTGATTGATGAAACCGGTACTAAAAGCCCCTTGGTCATTGGTGCCACAACCTTCAATAAAGGCGGTCGGATGACTCATGCCGGGATGTAGATCTACCTGATCAACCTCCATACGGTAGGTCGAACCATTGGCCGGTAGCCCATAGTCGAAAGTTTCTCCTGCTTCTAGCAGCACGGTATCGGGAATCACCATCAGCATTACCCCATCTTCAATGACAATGAAGTTGCTGGCGCCAACCATATCTTCTCCCACATTCTTCACGGTAAACAATACTTCATCGGGCGTACACTTGCTGGATAGCTGAAGGCTACTGCCCGACCAATTCACATCAGGTGGCGTGCAGGGATCATTGGGGAAAATTTTGGCTTCTACACAAAGGGTTTGGTCAACGATCGCGTCGCAACTGGTCATCACATTAATATAAAAGGAGCCGCATTCACCTACTTCCACATTTCCTATGGCAAAAGTATATTGATTGCCATCCTGTGCCGTAAGCGGAAGCGTAGCAGACAAATAGGTAAAGTAATCATCCAGGGTCACATTGATGTAGGCATCATCTGCAATGTCTGTTCCATGGTTGCAATAATAAATATAAATACCCCTTTCCCAACAGGTGCGAAGAATTGGTAGTGTCACTTCCACCATCAATTCAGGGCAGGGTTCCAATTCTTGGACCACCAAATCTTGATTTATGGTGGCGCCTGCTGTGGTGAGGGAAACGGGATAGAAGTCCTCACAGCTTTCCCACAAGTTGCTGATCAGTATCGGATATACCTCATATTCCCCCAGGGGAACACTTTGGCTATAGGTGCCATCGGCTTGTGTCACCGCATAAAAAATATCGTCATCACTTTCAATCACCATTATCCAGCCGCTCAAGCCAGGCTCTTGTGCTTCCGGTTGGCAATTGATGATCGTATCCTGGACCAATCGCCCAGTAATAGTAGCACACTGGCTGGGATCAAGTTCTACTAAAATGGAATCCGTCAATTCGCAGCCATTATCTTCATTGACCAGAGAGAGTACGTGGTAACCACTTTGAGTGGTGCCGATGACATGGTTTGTCGATGTGCTGCCATCAGGGTAAGACCAGGCCGGAGTCCCGACGCCGATTCCCAAAGTATAGTTCAATAGTGCAGAGTCACAGCTGATCCGATTGCTATTGATGGTCAATTGACTGATGATGTCTTCTGTAACAATGACGAAGTCAGAAGAGGAGCAAGCGTCATTACCGGCTTCATAAAGGGTCAAAAGATAGGTACCCGGTTGATCTACGGTGATGACGGATTGCCCGGTAAAGGTTCCGGTTGGTCCAATCCATTCATAGACCACATTGGGCCCCACACTACTGCCGCTACCATCCAATTCCACGGAAGGAGTGGAGCAGGTCAGCACTTGATCCGGCCCGGCCTCCGCAACCAGGTCAAAATCTAGAATGATCTCAAAATTGGTGGTAACAGCACAGTCATTGGCGTCCGTTACGGTCAGTGAATAGGTGCCCGCTTCCAGTTCTTCCTGGGAGTCGGTATATCCCGGACTCCAGGCATAAGTATAGGGTGATGTTCCTCCGCTGACGGATGCTGTGACCGTAGTAGTGGCACCCGGTTCACAAGGCACCATCAAATCACCGGTGAGGGTAACTTCAATGGGATTGAGTTGACATGTACAATCCACTGGAGGGGTGACCACAATTCCTACCGAGCAATCTGGATTTTCGGCATCGATCACGTCAAAGCCAAATACGCCACCGCTAATGGGGTAGGGCCCCAAAGTGGTTATTTCGTTGTATTGGCCGGTAGAATTGTTGAGATCATTGGCTATCCAGGAATCAGAATTTCCGGAACCTGTGACGCTTAAGGTAAAGTAAAAAACGTCATCGTCAGGATCGCCGGGCGTGTCATTATCATCACAAATGTATTCGTTGATGGTTGGTAGTATTTCACAGATTTCATCGCAGCCACCCGTTGGCGGGGTAATAGTGATAGTGGTATTGCAGGCAGGCGTTTCATTATCGGCCAGGAGAATATTGAAAGGACCTGCCGCAATTGAGAAAGGTCCAAAAGTGGTTGGTTGATCATAGTTGCCACTTAAACCCACCCCGGAGGTCCACCCGGTGGGGCCTCCTCCGGTGACTAGCAATACAAAGTAAAATACATCATCGTCGGGAACGGTGGGGGTGTCATTATCATCACAGGTAATATTGATGACCTCACCCTCAATACTTTTTTCACCTACCGTGAGGGACTCTACCGCTGAACAGCCAAGCCCATCCGATATGGTAAGGGTATAGTCGCCCGGAAAAAGCGCTGTGATGGTTTGAGTGGTTGCTCCGGTTATCCAGTTGTAGGTATAAGGTCCATTTTCACCGGTAACGGTGGCGGTAATGGCGCCATTCCCTTGTCCGCAGCTGGCATCTTCTATTATTGTTGAGATGGTAATTGGGGAAGATTCGCTAATGACAAAGGTTTCAGTGGCCAGACAGCCGTTGCTATCTACCACATCAACAAAATAAGTCCCTGCACTTAATCCTGGATGAAATTGGCCTACATAACCTGTACTCCAATAATAGAAATAGGAAGGGAAACCGCCGGTGACAATCACCTCTACTGAACCATCCGATTCTCCAAAACAGGAGGGGGAGGTGATGTTAACGACAATATTCAGAGGGCTGGGTTCGGAGATAGAGAAGCTTAGGGTAGCGGACATATCTTCGGCATCGGTTACTGTGACTGTATACTGCCCGGCAGCAAGGTCAAACAGGTCTTCTGTAGTCATCCCATTACTCCAGGCATAAGTGAATGGAGAAACCCCTTCTACCACGGTCAAATCAATTAGGCCATCATTTGCTCCGTGACAGCTAATATCGACCTGATTGTAAGTGATTTCAACCACTTCGGGAGTGGAATGGGCAAAACTGGACATTGGCATCTGCAATAGGGCCAATAGTAAAAAGATAACCGGGTTGAACTGCTTCATGAGACATTCTCTTTTTTGATGATACAAAAATTCAAAGTAAAAGCGGGATAAACAACCACAGTTTTGCTAAATTGTAGAGTAGATGTTTCAATATTTTTTATTTAAAATATTGGAAGTGAGTTTTTTGTGTATAAAAAATGTAGAATTGAAGAACAGTTTAGTAGTTGATTTGATCCGTACTTTTAGTGTGAAAGAGCAAAAAGAAGCGACACTTTGGTTGCAGTCCCCTTATTTTAATCAGCGGACGGACTTGCGAGAGCTGTTTAAAATATTGGTCAAGGTTGCTTCAGCTGAAAGTAAAAAGGGCTTAGATAAACCCAGCATTTGGCGTAAGCTATATGGGGACAATGAGCCCTATGAAGACCAGCGGTTGCGTTTGTTGTTTAGCTATTTGTTACGGATTTTGGAGCAATTTATTGAACAAAAAGAATGGCAGGAGCAGCAAGAATGGAGCACCTACCTTTTATTGGCTTATCGCAAACGAGGATTGCATAAACATTTTCAAAGGACGTATCGAAGGTTTATGAAAGAGCAGCACAAACAACCGCTGCGGCATCCGGAATACCACTGGCGAAATTATGCCTTTGCCCAGGAGCAATACCAGCTTCAATCGGCACAATCGCGCACCAGTGCTCAGAATTTGCAGGAATTAGAAGACGAACTTACCACCGCAATGTTGAGTATGAAATTGCGGCAAGCTTGCAACACTTTAGCCCACCAGGCGGTTTATAAAACGAACTATCAGATTGCCCTGCCCGAAGACTTTTTGGCTTTAAGCCAACAACCTCCCTTTTCCGATTGTATTGCCGTCAAGGTTTATTACCTGGGATACCAGATGTTGTGCCATCCCGAAGAAGAAAAACACTTTTCTGCTTTTAAGCAAGCCATTGCGCAGTCCATTGATCAGTTTCCCATTCCTGATCTTCGCGATTTGTTTCTCTTTGCCATCAACTACTGCATCCGCAAGATCAATGAAGAGAAGATGACCTATTTGCGCGAAGCATTGGATTTGTATCAACGGGGCATTACCAATGGTGTGTTATTATACAACGGCCGGATGTCGCACTTTACCTACCATAATGCCGTAGGCATTGCCTTGCGACTGGAAGAACACGAGTGGACGGCGCATTTTCTGGACACCTATCGCCCGTTGCTCAGTGACAAACACCGGGATACGGCCTACCACCACAATTTTGCCCGATTGGCTTATGCCAAAAAGCAATACGGATTGGCCTTGCAGCACCTCCAGCAAGCGGATTATAAGGATCTGATCCATTCCATGGTGGCGAAGACTTTGCAATTGAAAATCTATTTTGAATTGCAGGAATTTGGCTTGCTCGATGCTCACTTAAAATCCGTTGGGACCTTCCTCGGACGCAAGGAAAAGATGAGTTACCACCAGCACAATTATTACAATATCGTGCGCATGACCAAGGCCTTACTGGCACTTCCTCCAAATGACAGAAAAGCGGTGGAGCAATTGCGTAAGCGCATGCAAAAAACCGAACCGCTGACGGAGAGAGATTGGTTATTAATTAAATTAAATGAAATATGTTGAGCTTTAAGGTTACTTTATTATTTTAGAGGGAACTTATGCGTACTGTTACTTTAACCGCTATCCATGAAGAAGCTCTATCTACTGATGTTTTCCCTTACGGGAATACTGTTCATCTATTTTTTAAATGCTCACCAAACCAATTTTATTGACAATCAACACCTCGATTGTGCTACTGATCAGGTGATGCAGCAATGGCTGGATGCTCATCCGAAAAAGGCAGCATTGCAACAAAAGCTGGAGGAACAATGGGTTGAGGACCAGCAGTCCCATGTTGAAAAAGCAGCCCCGCCTCCTTATGTTCTACCGGTTGTTTTTCACATTGTTCATGACAATGGTGTAGAAAACATTTCCGATGCCACCGTGCAGGCCGGTCTGGATCACCTGAATCAGGCTTTCGCCAATGTGGGGTATTACGATCAGGATACCGGGTTTGTGACCCAAATCCAGTTTTGCCTGGCTCGCCGCGATCCGGAAGGCGGTGCTTCTACGGGGATTAACCGCGTCATTTCCCCGTTGACGGAAATCAATTCTGACCTACAGGATCTGGACTTGAAAAACCTCATTCGCTGGCAGCCTACCGAGTATATCAATGTTTGGGTGGTGCGCGAGATTTGTAGCTTCAACGGATGTGGCGTAGCGGGATATGCTTACTATCCGACCGCACATGGCACCAATGTGGATGGCATTGTCATGGAGGCACGGTATCTGGGGAGTTCGGAAGCCAATAGCGCGGTGTTGATCCACGAAATGGGGCATTATCTGGGGTTGCGACATACCTTTCAGGGGGGATGTGTGAATGACAACTGCCTGACAGATGGCGACCTGGTGTGTGATACGCCGCCGGATCAATCTACGGCAGTAGTCCCTTGCGGCGGCAGTGCCAATAGTTGCACTACGGATACCAACTCCGGGTTTGCCACCGACCAGGATGACATGTATATCAACTACATGGACTATGGCGATCTGGATTGTTATTCTGCCTTTACCCAAGGGCAAACCGAACGCATGTGGTTTTTTATTGACAATACGCGGAGTAGTCTGTTGGATTCACCAGCTTGTTTAAATCCCTGTTCTAACCCAATTACTGCCGCATTTAATGCCGATGCAACGACTATTGCGGCAGGCGGAACGGTCAATTTTACCAATACGTCAATCAATGGAGCGCATTACAATTGGTTGGTGGATGGGGTCAGTTTTGCATCAACAATGAATGCCAGCTATACCTTTAGTACCCCGGGCAATTATGAAATTACGCTGGAAGTATCCGCTAATGATCCGCTTTGTTTGTCGGAAAGCGTGACCATAGCAATTGAGGTAGTTTGTCCGGTTGAGGCAAGTTTTACCTATCCGTTGCAGCCTTATCTGGCACCTGTCACCATTGATTTTACCGCTCAAACAACAGCTGTGGATGATTACAACTGGACAATCAATGGGACCTCAGTGGGCACTGCACAAAATCTCAATTATACCTTTGATCAACCCGGAATATTTCAGGTATGCCTGGAAGGAAGCAATGCTTTTTGCACCGATGCCTATTGTGAATATGTCTTTATTGACAATAACCCGGGAGGTCCTTGTGAGGACCCCACCTTTATCAAAACCATCGGCGAGCCGGATCAGGTAGAAGGTGGAAGTGTAGTCGTTTCTTCCGGTGAGGGCAATCTATACGTGGCGGGGTCTCGCAACAGCAATATCTGGCTGGCCAAAGTAGACATACAGGGCAATTTCTTGTGGCAAAGAGAATTGGTATTGATCAACCTTAGCCTAACTGTGAATGATCTACTGGTGGATAGTGATGGTTTTTTAGTGGGCATTGGCGATGCCGGTACAGGCACAAATAGCCAGGGATTTATTTTCAAATATGATCCTGTGGCAGATGTATTGCTTTGGGTGAAGGTGTTAAATGAAGGGATCAAATGCATGGAAATCCTGGAGCCCATTCTGGGCGGTCCATATTTATTGGCCAGCAATATCGTTGATCAAAGTAGTGTGACAGATGATGCGGCCTATACAGAAATAAATCGAGCCACCGGTGATCTAAACGGGACTCTTAACCAGCAATACAACTTTGGGGCCAGTGACAACTTTAATACTACTTTGGTGTACAATAATAGTTTATTTACCACCGGAAGATATACTAATGGGGTCGGTGCTGGTAATATGCGCATGTCGCTTTCCCGCTTTACCATGACAGGAGTGGAGCAGTGGTCGTACATCTACAACTTGCCCTTTTCCGCCACCTCTCGCTTGTATGGGCGAGATATGTTGATTAAAAACAACCTGATCTATGCTTCGTATAGTGGTGATGATAGTGGATCAAGTATTGATGTTACCAATTTTTTTCTGACGCAAACAGATATTCAAGGAAGCCCACTATGGACCAAAAAATACGATATTCTGGAGTTTGACAGTGAGTGGGTAGAACAAATGGTGGAGGTAGCTGACGGGATCGTCATGATCGGATTGAGTAGATCAAATGATCGGCAATTGTTTTTGGTGAAAACGGATTTTAACGGTGAGTTGATGTGGGCAAAAAGTTATGGAGGCCCGGACCTGGAGACCTTTCCCTTGAATGCCCAGCATAAGCTGCTGGCCCTGGGAGATTATCTGGTCTTCATTGGCCAATCTCGTAGTTATGGGGTGGATGACGATATTTTATTGATCAAAACAGACGGAGAAGGGAGTATTAATGATGATTGCATTGCCATTGCCGATTTGCAGGTAACGGTAACGGATATTGATGATGTCACCGCAGTTGCTGTAAACCTGACTGCTTCACCAGCCAATATCAATCTGGTGGATGGATCACAGGAGGTGGCACCGATAGATTTGCCTGATTTCGGGGTAGAAGGCTGCCAATGTGAACCAAACAATAATAATGATTGTGGAGATGAGTTTTTCTTTACGGTAGGTACCGATAGTGAGGAAGAAGAAATTGCTCGAATTTTACCTCTGTCGGATGGCAGTTTTATAGCCGGTGGATACCAGGGAAATGATGCCATCTTGTATTGGTTTGATCTCAATGGCGTCTTGGTGAAACAAAAGACGATTCCCTTTTCGAGCTTGCGCCCACGCTTTAGCCAGCTATCGCTGGATAACGCCGGTTTTTTGGTAGGCTTGATCAATTCAGATGTGGTCAACGACGATCGGGATAATTTTGTCTTTAAATACGATCTGACTACGGATCAATTGGTTTGGACCCAATCATTTTTCAGCAATAGCCGCGCTACGCTGTACACGTTTATTCAACATCCGCAAAATGATCGGTATCTGATTTTTGGCGACGTCAATCCTGCGCCACCACCGGGACTGGGATGTGATGGCATTTATCTTGAAATGGATCCGAATACCGGCGCATTGCTCGATGACCAGGCCTACAATTTGGGAAGTTGTGAAACCTTCTCCAAGACGGTTTTATGGCAGAATAATCTCTACCACGTTGGCCGCTATAACTTTTCCGGGGGAGGACAAAATAGATTCCGGCCGGGATTGACCAAAACCGGACTCAACGGGGTGGAAGACTGGAGCCGCTTGTATCTGATCAATGTTCAGACCAATGCTCGACTATATGTCAACGATATCGTACCGGAGGGAAATACTTTTACAATTGGTGGTTTTGGTGATCCCAATGGCACGGATATTATGGATGTCAATCTATACATTTATCAAACGGATTTGGATGGAAACGTGTTAATCGCGAAAACCATTGATATACCGGGAGTCAATACAGAAAGATCCATTCGCCTGCAACCTGGCCCCACAGGATACTATTTCCTGGCCTATGTCCGTGTCGGAGCACAACAGGAAACTGTGCTCATGAAATTTGATGACAATTTAGACTTGGAATGGGCCAAGCAAATAGGGGCTTCTGGCGAGGATGAACCTAGAGACTTGGTGTGGTCGGGGGCCTATTTGTATCTGGTGGGCCGGACCAATAGCTTTGGCGGAAATGATGATGGGTTTATTGCCCGCTTGACCACGGATGGGGAGATATCTGGCGATTGTGAGTATGTGCAGGATATTGAGGTTAATATTAGTGATTTGGGTAATCCGTATGATGGCGTTCATCCCCTGACCAATCATGCTGCTTCCCTCGCTTTTCAAGGTCAAAATCCACCGGTTTTGGATACAGAAGCTTTTAGTGAGGCTTTGTGTACTTCTGCATGTCCGGAAATCTGCGACAATGGCATTGATGATGACCAAGATGGTTTGGTAGATTGCTTTGATGAAGACTGTGGTTGTTCGGAACCATGTGAAGACTATTATTACACTGCCGATTGTGAAGATGATTGTTTTGCAGGACCTTATCCAAGTGAATTTTCTATACAAACCCTATGGGAATCAGCGCAAACGGTGGCCAATTGGGCTTTACCGCTCGTAGGAGATATGGATGCCGATGGTATTCCCGAGGTGATTTCCTTCCGCTCTGATGGACCAGGTTATGCTTTTGATGGCATTACGGGGGCTGAAAAATACAGCTATACTTATCCGGGCATTCTGACGGGTAGTACCTACGCCTCAATTGGTAACCTCGATGCCGACCCTGAAGGGGAAGTGGTGGTTTGGCAAGACGATGAAATTCGGGTTTATGAACACGATGGCACCCTCAAATGGGCAGTGCCGTTTCCTTTTGATACCCAGCTGAGGGTGTCTGGCATTTTTGATATCAATCAGGATGGCATCCCTGAAATTGTCTTTGGTACCTACGTTTTCAGCAGCATTGATGGTACTTTATTGGTACAAGGTGTTGGTTCTACCGGTACCAATATTGATTACCCCCCGATTGGGGTAGTGGCCGTTGCCGATGTCCTTTCGGAGGAGGATTGTGGTGGGCCAGAATGCCGGGGATTGGAAATAATTGCCGGGCCGAATGTTTATTCGGTTGTGATTGCTTCTTACACTGATCCGTCTCTTAATCAAATACAAATAGAGCGGAGTTTGCCCAATTACGGAGATGGATATACCAGCATTGCCGATCTTGATGAGGATGGTCGTTTGGATGTCATCGTGGCGGGGTATCAACGTTTTGGCAATTTTGCCAGAGGCGTTTACGTTTGGAGCCCACAAACCGAAAGTTTGATTCGGCCATTTTGGGCTTATCCGGTGGGCCCCTATGCCTTGGGCCGGCCAAGTATCAGTGATTTTGATAATGATGGCGAGCTGGAAATAGCGGTACATGGGGGTACAGAATTTGCGGGACAGCTGCAGGTGATTGAAAATGACCTAATTACTACCTTATGGACGCTTAATACTAATGATATCTCAGGGGCGACCGGTGCAACTGCCTTCGACTTTAATGGCGATGGACAATCGGAGGTGGTCTATCGGGATGAGACCCAGCTTCGCATTATCAATGGAGGATCGGGGGCGGTATTGGAGACCTTCCCTTGTACTTCAGGAACGGTAGTCGAATATCCGGTAGTGGCAGACATTAATGCGGATGGCCAAACGGAAATCGTCTGTAATTGTGGGGGGACACCCAATATTGTGAATATAGCCAGAATTACGGCTTGGAGTTCTAATGGTTCTCCGTGGGTGGCTGCAAGACCGGTGTGGAATCAACATACTTATTATAATACCAATGTCGAAGACAACCTGGACATTCCCATTGTTCAACAGCAGCCACATTTGGTTGGAGATGGTGATCTCAACTATTTCCTACAACAATACGCCAATCCGGAAAATCCCTTACCTGATGCAATGGTCGAAGTGGACAATCTTGCTTGTGGCGATGGCGCATTATTGGCAACCTTCGAAATCTGCAATATTGGCGATCAGATTTTGAGTTATCAAACTCCGATTATTGTTTATGACAATGATCCTAGGCTAGGGCTGGCCAATGCTCCAACCTCCGGTTTAACATTGGGCGAAAGCCTGGCTCCGGACAGTTGTTTGTTGATGACCATTGAATTGCCGTTGCTTCCTAATGAATACCACGTTGTAGTGAATGATGATGGCTCTGTAGCCTCTCCCTACGACCTGCAAGACGATTTTCCGGTGACCACCATTGCAGAATGTGATTACCTCAACAACATTAGAGGCTTTACCTTTCAATATGCCCCTCTGACTCTGGACCTGGGGCCCGATATAGACATTTGTGAAAACGGCATCTTTACCTTGGAGGCCGATCCCGGATTTATAAGTTATACCTGGCCGGATGGCTCCACAGAAATGACTTTTACCGGTTTTGAACCGGGTACTTATTGGGTGGTGGCTATCGATGAATGTGGCTTTGCACAAAGCGATACAGTAATCGTGACCGAAATACCGGCACCTGTTTTGGACATTGGTGCGGATACACTGGTTTGTCCTGGAGATACGTTGTGTTTGATTGCCAGTGGCTTTGATAGTTACCAGTGGTTTCCTCCGGAAATCGTGGATTGTCCAGATTGTGATACAGTAAAGATTGTTACGGATACCGCACTTCTGGTCCGACTGGTTGGTAGTACTGATCTGGGGTGTATCAGTGTGGATAGTTTGCAGATCAATATCGGTGGAGAAACTTCTACTTTGGATACCTTGGGATTATGTCCGGGGGACACCTTGAATGTCTTTGGCATGGAAGTAACAGCACCTGGGACATTTATGGATTCCATGATGAATCAAAATTGTCTGGTGCTCTCTACCATAGAAGTGATTGCTTTAGACACTGTACTGACGATGGAGGACCTTTCCATTTGTGAAGGGGATAGCATTCTGTTGTTTGATGATTGGGTTACAGCGGCAGGCACTTATACTGGCGTTTATATCTCTTCACTGGGCTGTGATTCTACTCATCTGGTCAATCTGGAAGTTAATCCGTTAGTATCTACGTTTGATACTTTGATGATTTGTGAAGGAGATTCGGTGTTGATTTTTGATGAATATCAATCAGAGCCAGGTGATTATGAAGAAATATTTTTGAATAATGTGGGGTGTGATTCGGCGCATACGATCACGCTTGAAGTGTTGCCAATCAGATTTGGCAGTGATACCTTGACCATTTGCCAGGGGGATTCCATCCTGATCTTTGGTGAATACGAACAGGAAGCAGGGAGCTATTCCCAAACATTTATGGCAGCAAATGGTTGTGATTCCATCCACGAGACCACCTTATTCGTTTTGGAGACCATCGCTACTTTTGAGGAACTAAGCATCTGTGCAGGAGATTCTATTCAAATCTTTGGCAATTGGGAAAGTACGGCTGGTGAATATACCGAGACCTTCTCCTCCGCAAATGGCTGTGATTCGATAGCTACTATTGCGTTAGAGGTGTTGCAACCGACTAATTCGGACGAAACCATCATCATTTGCAGTGGAGATTCTATCCTCATTTTTGGCAACTTCGAGGGAGAGGCTGGATTCTATTCTGAGGTATTTACTGCCGCAAATGGCTGTGATTCCACGCATACCATTGAGTTGGTGACGGAAACCATTACGCTTGATTATTCGATGCTGGCACCCTGTACCGATCAGGATAATGGAGTAGTCGTGATCATTGCGGAAGGGGGGCAAGCGCCTTATAGCTATGCTTGGCTGCCAGGCGGAGATTTGGGCCCTATCGTGGAGCATATCTCCCGAGGCACTTATTCCGTAACGGTAACCGATGCCATCGGATGCCAGGCGACTATCACTTTTGATGTAAATGAGCTCAACCCGGAAACCTTCGGTTTTGTGGCCAACCGACCCAATTGTGCAGGAGATGAGGACGGTAGTATTGAATTGGTGGGGACTCCGGGAATGCAGTTTAGTTTAGATGGTACCAACTTCCAGTCGGTTGAAGGCTTTTATGGCCTACCGGCAGGTGATTATCTGGTCATTTCCGAGGACCAAAATGGGTGTCGGGACACGCTGGATGTGTTTATTGATGATCCGGAGCCGGTGTGGGTGGAGTTACCTGAAGACCAGACCATTAAGATGGGGGAAACCGTACAGATTACTTCGCAGTCAAACGTTGGTTCTGCAGCCGTGTATACCTGGAAACCGCTAGATAGTTTAAGTTGTGGGGACTGTCCCAGAACCGTTGCCGGGCCGATCTTTACAACCCTCTACACCCTTAGCGTAGTGGATACGAATGGTTGCACGGCCAGTGATGACATTCACATTTTTGTAGATCGAAGACGGAAGGTTTATATTCCAAATGCATTTAGCCCAAATGGCGATGGTGTCAATGACACCTTCGTGATCTATGGAGATGAGCGGGTGCGTTCTATTAAACACCTGATGGTTTTTGACCGCTGGGGGGAACTGGTTTTTGATCGGAAGGATATGGCTTTGAATGATCCTGCAGTGGGCTGGAATGGCCAATTAAATGGGCGCTTGATGCAACCCGCTGTATTTGTCTATATGGCTGAAATTGAGTTTATTGACGGTACAACAGAGGTGTTTGAAGGAGATATCGTCTTGATTCGATAGGAAGGAGTATTTGGAAGGAATAGAATAAGTCATTTTTATTCCTTCCAAAAAAAAATTAAGGCCCGTATTTATTCAATTGGATCGAGCATGGACAATCGAATGAGCTGGTGTTCCTTGGCATTGATGGTCATCATACCTAAAATCCCGCCGGAAGCCTTGGCTACGTGTTTGGCGAATGTGAGCAAGCTTTCATAGAATAGCTTTGCATATCCTGCATCCAACTTGGGAAGAATGGTATTGAGCTGGCTCAATCGCTTGCTGATTTCATCCTGACGGGCAGCAGTATCACTGGGCAATTCAGCGATCAATTGTTGGAGGCGTTCAGAATACGTTTCTCCCACCTTCTTAAAGTAAGGCTTCAGCTGCGCGTGGTAATCATAGCTCCTAATCTTGGTGATTTTTTCTCCCTGTGCCAATTCTTCTTGATCAATCTTGCCATCTGCACCAGCAACGAGAATGGTAATCAAAGGAATGGCCTCTAACATGCTGTGCTGTTCCTCCGGGCTTAAATTTTTTAGTTCTTGTGGCATATCAGTAATTTTTACTTTCCGGCAAAGATACCCGATCAAAAGGGTTTTGAAAATTTTTTGACTTCAAAAACTTATGGTCTGCTCCAAGGCCCAGGTTTTACTGGGTATTAGACAATTCATCCAATCGCTTTCGTTCCTTTCCGGATAGGCTATTCAGGCCCTTTTTTCTGACTTTCTCCAAGAGCATATCCAGTTCTTCTTCCCGACTCATCCGCTCCGGCTTTTGCTTGATACCCAGCCTAATCCTGTCGACTGTTTCTCCCCAGTAATGGTCAATCATCAATATCTCTGGATGGCGAATGATTAGTAACAAAAAAAGGATAGAAGGCCCCAATATTCCGGCCACGACCCATGGATGCTCTTTGATGACCGACAATTTGAGACCAATCGTGATCAAAACGCCTATGATGGCACCGCCCAGGTGGGCTTCGTGACCGATATTGTCTCGTTGGTATTTGATGCCCAAAATAGAGACTAAGACAAAGAGAAGAGCAAATACCCAACTCTTGATTTCTATGGGAAGAAAAATGAAGGAAATCGAACTATTTGGCGCTAGCACAACAAAGGATAGAATCAATCCACTGATGGCTCCGGAGGCGCCAATGGCCCGATAATCGCCGTGATTGCGGTGGATGTAAAGGGCCAGTAAGCTACCGCCAATCAAGCTGCCAAAATAGATTAGCAGGTACCGCAATGGACCAAACTCATATTCAATTTCACCACTAAAAGAAAGTAGGGCTATCACATTAAAAATCAGGTGCCACCAACTACCATGCAGGAATCCCGAGGTCAACATCCGTTTGTATTCTCCGTCGATCAGGATTTTATCCACATCAAATATATATTGCTCGTAGAATTGGGGGTCCTTGAAACCTTTATAAGAAAAGATAAAGATGAAAAAGCCCAGCACACTTCCAATAATACTTTCCTCAGCCATTTGTCAGGGGTTTTATAAAAGCCTAGTCTATTTTTAGTTTTTCACGCGCAGTGTCCTTCCCCAATTCTATTTCCACCTCGTATTCTCCTTGGTAAAGATACGCCTTTCCGGAATCCGCTGCTTTAACTACAATTGGTTTTTTATCTTCTTTTGTTTCCTTATTTAAAAAATCATTATACTCAGTTAGAATTTTCTCATCAATAGAAAGGTCGTAAAGGAAAAAATCTAAGCCTTTGCGAAGTTTGGCCTCACCATGCTGCAATACCAATCCTTCGGAGGTTTTGACCTGCCATTTGACAGACCCTCCATTTTTCGTGTAAACGGGAATTTTTACTTCGGGCTTATTGTCTCTAAACCAACTATTTCTTCCCCAGCGAGAGCTATACCGCAGTTTTTCAATAGGGAAAAGCTTTAAATGACTAGCTAGTATTTCTTGGTTTACAGCTTGCAATTGCTGCACATCGGCAATATATATAGATCGGCCGTGGGTGCCAACGACCAGTTCTTTTTCTCTGGGATGAATTACTAAATCGTGCACGGGAACAGCAGGAATTCCATTGGAGAATGGCATGAAATTTTCTCCTCTGTCCAAACTGACATAAACGCCGTGGTCGGACCCAAGGTACAAGATGTCTTCATTTTCGGGATCTTCTTTTACCACGTTTAATGGCTCTAAGGGCAGGTGGTGGCCCAGCTGTTGCCAAGTGGCGCCATAGTCGTCTGATTGATAGAGCATGGGGGTGAAATTATCCCATCGATAGCCATTCAATACTACGTACACCCGACTTTCCACATGACTGGAAGCTTGAATACGGCTGACCCACATGTCTTTCGGCAAGCCCGACGTGATATTGATCCAGTTATTGCCCCCATCCTTACTAACATAGACCAAGCCGTCATCTGAGCCCGTGTAGAGCAGCCCAAATTTCAGCGGGGATTCGTGGATCGCCGTCAATGTCGAAAATGCGACATCCCCCTGTTTGCCACCGGTAGTCAGATCAGGGGAAATGGGGGCAAAAGATTCTCCCTGATCGAAGGACCGATACACTCGATTAGCGCCCATATACAGGATATCCTGATTGTGTATCGATAAATGAATAGGAGCTTGCCAATTCCAGCGTAGCGGTGGCTCGCCCAATTCGTGTTTAGGCGTGATGTATTTGCGCTCACCGGTATTGGTATTGATGCGTAAGTAATTGCCAAATTGAAATCCGGTATAGACGGTCTGATTATCGCGCGTATCGATGGCTATCTGCATTCCGTCGCCGCCCAAAATACTTTTGAAAGCATACTGTCCGCTATTGTGCCATTGGGTATTGGGCTTATAGGTAGAAGGCCCCATCCAAACCCCATTGTCTTGTAAGCCAACGTATACATTATAGGGCTTGGCCATATCCGTTGCCAGGTAGTAAATCTGATTGACCGCCGGGGTATTGGCCTTGATCCAGTTTTCACCATCATCATAAGAGATATTTATACCTCCGTCATTACCCAAGATCAAATGCCCGGGGCGATTGGGATTTATCCAAAGCGCATGGTGATCAACGTGTACATTGTCTCCGTTAATGGATTTAAAGGTCTTGCCGCCATCATCAGAACGCAGCACCGGAACCCCCATGACGTAGACCTTATCTGGATCATAAGGGGCTACACGGATTTGCCCAAAATAATAACCGTAGGAATTGTACACGCCATCCAGATAATCCTTGTGGGTTTTGTGCCAGGTTTTTCCCTCATCCGTGGAGCGGTATACTTCTAATCCAAAAACGGGGGTATCAAAAAGCAAGGAATTAGCGTCTTCTACATATTCGACCAAGGCCAGAGACGTAATTTCTTCCTTCTCGATCATCTCGCGGATTTTTTTGACCGAATACTTATCCGGGAAACCATTATTTTTCAGGTATTCCTCAATCAAATAGTCTTTTTTTGCAAGGAAAGCCTCTTTGTCCATGCCTCGCAATTCCTCCTTTGTCAGAATATCCGCTTCTTTCGTTTCCTTAGGGCGGCGGTTATAATTGTCGATAGCGGCATAGAGTATTTTTTCACCCCCCTTTTTGGTGATTGCCAGTCCGATACGTCCTGTTCCATCTCCTGCCGGAAAGCCATTTTTTCCATTGGTGAGTAAGGTCCAGGATACTCCACCATCGGTACTTTTATAGATGCCACTTCCCGTGCCGGACTCCACAAAATTCCAGGCGCGGCGGGTGCGTTCCCAAGAGGCCGCATAAAGCACGTTTGCATCATCAGGGTCAATGATCAGGTCGATGGCTCCGGCATTGGGGTTGACATACAAGGTTTTATTCCAGGTAGCGCCTCCGTCGGTCGTTTTATAGACCCCTCGTTCTTCATTAGCAGAATAAAGGTGTCCCAATACGGCTACCCAGGCCACTAGTGGATCATTGGGATGCAAAATAATACGCCCAATATGGTGGCTTTCGCCCAATCCGAGATAGGTCCAGTTTTTACCTCCGTCAGTGCTTTTAAAAACACCCGTACCCGCATAAGAAGAACGGCTGGAATTGGCTTCCCCACTACCTAGCCAGATCGTATTGGTGGTCCAATCAACGGCAATATCCCCGATGGTCATGACCATTTCCTCATCAAAAAGTGGAGTAAAAGTGATGCCATTATTTTCGGTCTTCCACAACCCTCCTGAAGCGTAGGCCACGTAAAAGTGGCTGGGATCGTCAGGAGATACCGCTACATCTACTACTCGGCCACTGGAAACACTGGGGCCGATGGATCGGAATTCAACACCTTTAACAATTGATGTGGCAGTTAATTGTTGCCGCTGCTCAAAACTGTTGATGCGTTGCTCCGCCGGGGTAAATGGAGGCTGCTCCGATTGGGTGAATCCTGGAAGCGATAGAAGCAATAATAGGAAGAGAAAAAATTTGGACATAGCAGTGGTGTTTTAGTTTTTGTAAACATAAAAAACTTTTGTGAGATTTCTTTTTATCAGATAATCAGAGGCTTATAAAAGGTGTGAGCTTGCATTAGTCTGAAAATATGGTTAAATTTAGAGAGAACAATATCCTAAATTAACCACACCTCTCCTTGATTTTACTCATACGGATTGATTATCATCATCTCTAAATATCCTTATAGTATGAAACTGCATCAAAGAGTTTTCCTAACCAACCTACCTACCACGCTTACGTACTGTTTGTTACTGATGCTACTATTACTGCTTTTTGCCTGTCAACAAAAAGAACCTGTTAAAATCAACTTTGCCTTTGGCCCCGATGATAGCGGGGCGGTACAGCACTTAATTGACGAGTTTAACCAGCAACACCAGGGAGATATCCATGTGAATTGGACAGAAACCTCCCGTTTATCTAACGAATTTTATCGGACTGTAGAAAAGGATTTTACTGCTGAGACCCCCATGATGGATGTGATCGGAGCGGATGTTGTGTGGACCTCTGCCTTCGCACAAAGGGAGTGGGTAGAAGATATGTCTGACAAGTTTTATAAAACATACCAAACGGATGACTTCTTGGAAGCTTCACTCAATTCGGCCATTCATCAATTTAAGATTTGGGGGGTGCCCTGGTATACCGATGCGGGCATTCTCTATTATCGCAAAGATTTGCTGGCGCAAAATGGTTATGATCAGGCCCCGGAAACCTGGCAGGAGCTAAAGCGAATGTCAAAAAAAATGATGAAGGAGGGGCAGGTCAAATACGGTTTTGTCTTTCAGGGAGCAAATTACGAAGGAGGGGTAGCGAATGCCTGTGAGTACATTTGGAATGCAGGTGGAGAAATCCTCATTGGCGATCTTTCCGCGAGTGTATCCGCTGATCCTTCTGCTGGAGAATCAGCGATTATTACGGTGAATAGCCCTGAAGTCATTCAGGGGCTGGAAGAAGCTTATCAAATTGTGCAATCGGGAATTAGTCCGGCAGACATCTATGATTATAAGGAATTGGAGGCTGTTAAGGTCTTTGAACAGGGAGATGCTGCCTTTATGCGTGGTTGGCCGGGTGTTTATGGTCGTTTCCTTAAGGGGAATGCCAAAGTTAAGCCGGATCAGATTGGTATTGCAGCCTTACCGGTCAGTGCAAAAGGCAATCCTTCTTATAGTTGCTTAGGGGGCTGGAATCTGATGATTAATGCCAAAGTAAGTGATGAGAAGAAGGCCGCGGCGTGGACTTTTATCCAATTCATGACTGCACCGGAGCAACAGAAATACCTGTCGGCACAGGCAGGAGTCATGCCTAGTATTCACAGCCTATATAATGATGAAACCTTGGTGAGTCAGGTGCCTGTTATCTCCCTGGCCAAAAACATCATCGAAAATACTCGGGTTCGGCCAGTGACGGCACATTACATGGAAATTTCTCCTGATATTGCCTGGAATTTTAATGCCGTTCTGAAAGGGCAACTCACGCCGGCCGAAGCAGTGGAAACCATACAAGCACAGATGGAAAGTGTGATGGCACCGCCCTTATAATCCTATCCGTTTTTTGAGAGATAAGCTCAAAGGGCCGACAAATCAAGAGCGGTTTGTCGGCCCTGTTTTTTTAGTTCTAAGATGCTCTAAAGATCAGGCTCGGGGCACATCCTTTTTATTTTCGGGAATCTTTTTAAAGTGATTGCCCCCTTCAATATCAATGTTAAAATCATTGAGGTCACTAAATTTCAGAGCACCTTCCAGGCTGAGCAAGACAAATTCTTCCTCGCCACTGATGAGCACCAGAACATCGGTGATGGTGTCGTGGTCTTCTCGAATCAGGAATTCCACCAAGCTGTCTTTATCCCGAAATTGGATGAGGTCTTCAAAGTGATTTTGTTTGACATTGCGGACCAGGTCGCGCTTTTCCTGCTTACTGACCAAGTTTCCATTTTCCATAACCAATACGCGAAGTTTGGTAATTTTATTGAGGATTTTGTCCACCTCTTCTTCGTCGGTATATTGAGTGGCCATTTTTAGAATCCATCCTTGAAGGGTAATATTGGTGACTTCTTCCAGGCCTTCATATTTCTTGTAGAAGTTGGCGATACTGGGATCTTGGCTGTAAATAAGGCAAGGGAGTACCAGTAGTAATGTGGTGATTACCATTAGATTTTTCATGATCATTGTGTTGTAGATGAATAAAAAAGAGCAGAGAAAGGGGGGCGTTATTGGCTCATTCCGTTGGCCATTTTGGAAACCTTGTTGAGATCCAGGTTGCCAACAAAGCTCATGAGCACAAAATCTTCGTCATCCCCGCCGCCTATTAGCAATAGCTCCTCGATCTTGCCTTCAGTTCCTTCTTTTACCAGAAATTCCAGATTTTGATGCCCTTTACTACGCACGGTCATCAACAATTCGTATTCACTGGTATTGATTTTTGCTTTAGCTTCCTTGTAGAATTGGGCGGCGTTTTCTTCTGCGGTCAAGATGCGGAGACCCCGTAAATCCTTGGCGATATCGGTCACCGCTTTTGATTCCTCATCGTCCAATCCATTAATATCCATATTGTCAAACATTTGAAACAACCGCGCACTGATATAGACTACGGTAAAGCGTTCATCATCAAGATATTGTTGAAAGTATTTATCAATGGCGTTGGCCTGAGCCATTGCACTGCTGCCGATACTCATTGCGGCAAGTACGAAAACGATTTTTAAAAATTTCATAATTGTATTGATTTAAAATTGACATTCAATTGCCCTGCCTCGCTCCGCGGCACGAGGCCAGCAATTGTAAGTCGGATGATTAATTTTCCTGTTTTTTAACTGGCTTCGTCCTTTGACAAATGTCCTCGATGTTAGATTGGGATCATGATAAACCGTGCATCAAGCGTAAGTGCTTGTTTGGAGGTAATCCCTGAAGTATATTCGGGCAAGCTATTCAGTCCTGGTAAAACCGGGATTTTGGAACCTCACTTCGGCTATTTTTTCGTTCTTAGCGCTGCTAGGTACTCAAAAATGAGCCTTGCGAGAACCCAAAATCTGCAATTTTCGCTGCTAAAGCACCACCTCCAAACAAGCACTAACTTTTAGGAACAATCATTTACCATTTCGATTGACGCTGAATCACT
>CAXHCA010000003.1:0-112952 GCA_964015035.1 uncultured Saprospiraceae bacterium | reverse complement strand
AGCTATTCAGTCCCGGTAAAACCGGGATTTTGGAACCTCACTTCGGCTATTTTTTTGTCCGTCTCGGCTCAGCTGAGATGCACTCAAAAATGAGCCTCGCGAGACCCCCAAACCTGCAATTTTTGCTGCTAAAGCACCACCTCCAAACATGTACTTAGACTGCTTCACTAGCGCATTATTTTCAGTAATGCCTCTGTTTCTATTCACTTAATTGTCAAAAATTAAAATACCCTAGCTATGTCTATACCTAAGGAACCCCGTCAACTGATTCTTTTGATTTTTACTTTTAGTAGCGCGTTCTCTCTATCTTTATTTGCTCAAGTGGGAAGCACTCCCGACGCCGTCTTCCCATTAGACGGTGTCGTGGAGCGCACCACCTTGAGGGAAAAGTCACCCTTGACTTATCCCCCTATTCGGGAGGCCGATATCCTGTGGGAACAACGTATCTGGCGGGTGATTGATACCCGTGAAAAGCAAAACCTTTGTTTCCGCTATCCTGATAAAATGCTATTTGACATTTTACAGGAGGGCATCCAATCTGGCGAGCTGACAGCATACAGTACGGAAAGTGATGACTTTAGTCAGCCTCTGGATACGGTGGAACTGTTTGCACAACTATACAAAAGGGATACCATTTCTATTTATGATCCTATTGCTTATATATCTGATCTTCAGGTTGTTGTTAATGAGATTGATCCCGATGATATCAAGCGGTATCGCCTCAAGGAAGTCTGGTATTTTGATAGCCGACACAGTGTATTGCGGGTCCGAATCCTTGGCATTGCACCTATGATTGATGTGAAGGATGACAATGGCAATTTCCTTTATGAAAAACCACTTTATTGGGTGTATTACCCACAAGCCCGGGAGGTGCTGGCCCACCAGGAGGTATTTAATCCGCGGAATGATCAGGGGCGAATGAGTTGGGAGGATTTATTTGAAATGCGCCAATTTTCCAGCTACATCATGAAGGAATCAAATGTGCGTGATCGTCGCTTGCAAGATTATGTGACGGGCGTGGAATTATTGCAGGAAGGCCAAAAAATAGAAGCAGATATCTTTAATCGAGAGCATGATACGTGGAGCTATTAGAGCGCTGCGAAGGACCGTGTTATTCTCCACTGCCACTTAGAGGATATTTTGCGGGAGTAGCCTACAGAAATTGGAGAAAATGTGGTGTTCTCTTTTTTTTGTTACCAAAAAATCGGATGTAAACGAACTTGCCCCAGCGTATTCAATTCCAGGGCCGGTGCGGGAATTTTGATCCAGTTGATGGATTTAAATAGGGTGCGCAGTACCCGGCTCCTGGTTTTGATACGGCTCAGGTCTATATCGAACGAAAGATAGAACTGCCGGTAACGGGGAAATTGCGCTTGGTCCAGCACAAATTCAGCTCCATCATCATCCGTCCACTCATTGGCAAAGCCCCCGTAGAGGTTTTGTGAACCGTATCCCACGGCAACATTGAGCCAATCCGGGAAGCCTTTTTTTTGTTTTCTGAAGGCATTGACGTTGATGGAGGCCCACACGGTCATGTTATTGTAGTCTTTCAAAAAACCTTCCAGATAAGTGTGGCCAAACAGCTCGCTGGCTCGTTGGCGTGGACTGGAAAACGCCTCGTTATTGATTGCCGGGACTGGCTCATCAGCGTAAGGCGATTCCGGCAGAGAAGAAACCTTGAGGCGAATACGCTGTTCCTGCCAGGCCAATTCCTGCGCAGCAAAGGTCGCAGTGCCCAAGGCATTAAACCCCATATCACTCCAGGAAAAACCCCATTTGGCAGAATAGCCGTCCATCACTTCTACGGTCCCTTGCAGCAAGGTGGCAATGCCTACAGATGTCCAGAGAGCCGCCGTTCGCGAAGTGCCGGTCCATCGCAGAATATTGAAGCTAAAATCACTTTCGGTATAGGCCGTCAAAAAATGCCCGGCCTTGTCCATCTGATTCCACTCTCCCAGATCATCAAAGGTGTGAAAACCAATTTGATCATATTGCTTATACCAAGTGTGGTAGAGGCCAATAGAGACGCCGGTGTAGGCTATAGTTCCAGCGCCAATGCTCCCCCAAAAGCGCGTTTTATTAAGGGTATCACTAGGATGTAAGATTTTCCACTTTGAATCATCCTGTCCAGATGCTTTAAAGCAGAAAAATAATAACAGAATGGGCCAAATAGAGCGTTTCACGTTAGAGCTTGTTTGTGCAAAGGTAGTTTTTTTTGAGAGGTGATTGGTGTGGTGACTTGTCCTGGATTTCCAAAAGAGGCACACATTTTTAAACATGCTCTCAAGCAGTTTACCCTTTTTAACGAATTTTGCGCGGCGACTCCGCTAAACAATTTAATGCCGAAGAAGACCGCTTGTCGTAAATAGAATGTGACACCCCATATACGCTCCCCGTCTCAACCGCCTCTATTTTACCGTCACCCTCAGCGCCCTCAATCCTTGCACACCTTGCAATTTGCCCAAAGCAACGTCTTCTATTTCGTCAGTGATCAGCCCTTCGTGGCGCAGGTATTCAAGGTAGTCCATGTACTCGCGTTGGTCTTTTTCCTGTAGATAGACAATGGCAATTTTTCCGGATTGCGTCAAGCGTTCGTTGGTCCCCTCAATGGTGGCCTTATCAATGCGCTTTTTCAAGATTTCATAACGCACATTATAGGCGCCATCCACATCAAACAATTTTTCATCCATGCGAAAACTGATGGCTAGTGGAGTAGAATAGACAAATACCAGTTGAGCCGTCGTCAGTGGAATAGGAAGAGCAGACTGTAACGCCCTGACTTTTTTGGTGATCTCCACCATGTGTAGCAATTGCCACAAGCGGAAATTTTTTAGATGCAGTTGTGAAAATTGCCCTCGCCGGAGAATGGATTGTCCAATATACAAATCATATTCCACCCCATCAGTTTTGTATTTCTCAAAATAATGGGGCAGCACCTTTTGCGTTTCTTTTTCCTGTTCGTCCAGTAGGTGACTGATGGTTTCCGATACGATTTCTACACTTTCCTCATAGTCTTTTCGTTGTTTGTAAATGATGCCATATTCGGGATTCAATTGATCAAAATAGCGGTTGATGAGCGGTTTATAATCTTGATATTCATCGCCCAATTGGCGAAGCAATGGATGAATATCATCTTCCAATACCTCCACAATCCGGGATTCATCGTTGGAGTTAAATTCCCTGTGCAGCCCTTCGAGGTTGTTTTGGATGGTGACCATCATCTGCCTGGCTAATGGAAAAGAGATGCCCTGGGTGATGTTTTGTAAAAGCTCAAGGGCCATTTCCAGATTTTCTGCCAGGTCGGCCTGAATGGCGTCATTGCGCAAATGAGAAGAGCTCACGATGTCGGCCTGGCCATACAAGGGGTACACATCTTTAAAGATAATGGGCTCCTGCACCATTTTCTCATTGCCTTCCATTTTTTCCATCAAGTTGAACGCTGATTCCACAAATTTCCACTCCACACTGGGGTGAATGGCCGTATATTTTTCGCGAATGAGGGCTTCAATTTGGTTGTCAATCTCTTCTCGGCTGCGCTCTACAGCCATGCTGAAAAGACTAATGATCTCCTTGAATTTCAACTCGACAAAGCTGTGCATTTCATAAGGTTTTGGCGAAGCAATTTCCAGCAAGCCAATGACCTTTTTGTTGTCCTTGCTCATCAAGGGCGCAACAATGATGCTTTGCAGTCCTAATTTCAGTAAGTCCCGCTCAATCGGAGTTTGGATTTTAAGCGACTTGATGTCTTCTACCAATAAAACTTCATTATACTTACAAGCCTTCTCGTAGATGGAATTTTTGTTTTCCGGAGCCAACAGACATTCCTGCACTTCAGCCAGAAAATCGAAACGTATTTTATACCGATGCCCTCCCTGATTTTCTTTTGGATAATCAATGGCAGTCAGTCCCAATTGTAAGTTTGGAATATTAAAATAGATGCGCATAAACGACTGTAGCCGATCCAGGTTTTCTCTAGAGACTACGGCATCTTTTTCCAGCAATTGGTGTTTCATTCGCGATAGGGCTTCCTCGTCGGTAATGTCAATGAGGTTGCCCAAAAAGAAACCGTGAAATTCAAAGCGCTCGGGTTGTATGTATTTCAGCCAGAGGTCTTTGTCGTAAACGTTGCTCAACAATTCATTGATCTGTTCCTGACTTAAAGGCTTTAGTGGTTTAATGGCCTTGATATCTAGAAAATCAGTGTTAAAGCTAGTTTTAAAAAACTGCCGCATGCCGGTTTTTTCATTGTCAAAGGTGAGCATCACCGGATAGTCGACGGTAATATTTTGCTTGTAAAACTTATTGAGAATCATACAGCAAGACCTGATGATCATGGTGCAATGCAAGGAATCGTCAGAAGTCGTTGCAACATAGCTCACTTTATTTTCTGCCCATAATTTACGCAGGGCTGGTGTCAGGTACAGAGGGGTTGTCTCAAAGGGCCCACTAATTTTTGACAATTGTGTGTCTCTTATTGCCGGTGAAATGACCATCAGCATCATGAGTTGCAATAGCTCCTTGTGTTCCTCCAGTAGACTGCGATCCTGGATGGGGGCTCGAAAGAAGGGCGCTTCTTCCAGTTTATTTAAGATCGTTTCCGCCAAAAATTGTTCTGCCGGATCTCCTTGTTCTAGTTTCCGTTCAATGGCCTCTATCAGGGGCGCAAAGCTTAAGTGAGACTTGAATGGAATAAAGTGAACGCCCATCTTTTGGAAAGTCTCCTCATTAAAAGAGATACGCCCCCTATAAGCTTCCTTGTTTCCCCGCACAGGATTCATCGTATCAACGGCCATAATTTGGAATTTTTTTCTTTTTATTTACCTAAACAATTTAGAAGACGTTTAAGATCAAAAATTACTTTCGTTCTTAGATAAGAGGTAAACAATCGGAGGAGGAATTTCTTTGTTGCGCCTTCATATACTGGCGAGCGGTGGCGGCAATGGTCTCATCGATCGGCGTATAGACCATATCCAGGAGTGCTTTTGATTTTTGATTGTCAAATTCGAAGTTGCCTCCCGATAGCATGACTGACTCTCGGGTAATGAGGGGGCGGTGTCCGGTCAGGAGGCTGCGCAGCCATTCCAATCGCCAGAGTATCTGTTGCAGCCAGACCGGTAAATACCGGCTGGGGGCTTTGCACTGTAGCGCGTGGGCGATGGTTTCCATGATATCGCGAAAACTGCGATTTTCCCCGTTGATGATCAGGCGTTCATTTTCAATGTCTCTTTCCATCAGTCGGATCATGGATTTGGCTACATCTCGAACATCAACAAAGCCAGACTGCCCCAGAGGATAAAAGGGAAATGATTTCCAGATGAGCCCAAAGAGCTGGAGCGGGCCACTTTTCCAAGGGCCACTGCCCAAGATCACGGAGGGATTGACTATTCCAACAGTGAGGCCTTCGGCCATACCCCGCCATACTTCTTGCTCGGCGAGGTATTTGCTAATGGCATAATGCGTATTGAATTCACTGCGTTGCCACTTGGTCTTTTCGGTGACGATGGGATTTTTTTCATCCCGACCAATGGCAGCAATAGAACTGACGTGTACCAATTTTTGCACGCCGTGGTACAGGCAAAGGTTGACGATATTTGCGGTCCCTTCCTGGTTGGTGCGGTACATCGATTCCCGGTCTCTTGGATCAAAAGAAACTTGTGCGGCACAATGGAAAACCCGCTCTATCCCCTCCATCGCTTCATCGAGATCAGCCAGATCGAGGATATCTACATTGATCCACTCGATTTGCTCTTTGACGTCGGCTACCATCTCCCAAGAACTTTCTGGTCGGCGCAGTGCTCGAACATTTGTATACCCATCACGGACCAGATAGCGCAAGAGATAGGAGCCTAAAAAACCGGTTCCGCCGGTGACCAAAATGGGTTGTTCTTTTATCAAAATTCTAGATTGTTAATGGCTTACCAAATGTAGGCTTCCGCCAATGCTATCGCGACTTGCTCCGGTTGCAGAGGCCCGGCAGTTGGGCCTGCCACTGAGCCGAAGTGCACCCATCAATGCCATCAGCATCGCTTCCTTAAAATTGATGATTTCGGGATTGGGTACCACCAATTTAATGGGCTTCAACCGGTCAGATGCTTCCTGAATGCACTCCAGGAGAAACTGGTTAAAGGCACCTCCTCCGGTGACCATCACTTTGGGCAGCGAGGCTTCATTTTCCATCGTGGCAGCAATCGCCTGGGCTATTTGACCGGCTAATTGCCGACAGGCCGTGTGTAACTTGTCTTCCGGGCGGCCACTTGCTGCGGCAAATAATGGCCATTGCACTTCTCTCACCCAATCATTGCCCAACGATTTTGGAAAGGGTTGTGCAAAGTAGGGTAGGGCATCCAACGATTGTAGCAGTTTAGGGATTAATTGCCCCTTGCGAGCCAGTTGCCCCCCCTCGTCATAGGCCAGGCCCAGGGGTTGAACAATCGCATTGAGGATTTGGTTGGCACCCCCGATATCAAAGGCGACGTAGCCCGATGGTGTTTTGATACTTAAATTGGCAATGCCCCCAAGATTAAGACATCCCTCAAATTCAGCAAACAAATATTCATCTGCGATAGGTGCCAGCGGCGCACCTTGTCCCCCCAGGGCAATGTCTTGGGCCCGAAAGTTGTCGATGGTCGTAATTCCCGTTACGGCAGCAATTGTAGCCCCACACCCGATTTGGGTCGTGAAACCTTGTTCAGGGTAGTGGAAAATAGTATGTCCGTGCGAAGCAATGCAATGTGGAGCCAAGTGATTATCCCGAATGAACTGCTGAAGATGCCGACCCGCAAAAGCACCGAAATCTGCATGCATTTTGGCCAGTTGACGACCGGTCATTTTGGGCGCTTCCTGCAGTTTGACGATCCAGGAATCAGGCAAAGGGATCATCGCTGTGGCGATAATTTCCCATTGTTTTAGCCAATCCTGTGGGGTTTTAGCATCCGCGTTTACGGTAAAGACTCCACAGGCTAGATCTAAGCCATCCAGTGAACTTCCCGACATGAGTCCGATGGAAGTAATTGGTGTGCTCATTGAAAACTTTATTTTTTAAGCTCCAAGGTGTACTGAGCGACCGCCTTGATTTGCTCTTCAGAAAGTAAGTCCTTGAAGGGCGTCATTGCATTCCGGCCATTGGTGATAACGGCCACCCGTTCTTCCACTTGTAGGGTAGACGTCTGTAGGTTGAACGCTCCACTGGCCCCCATGTCGCCGTATAGGCCATGACAAGCAATGCAGTATTGTTTGTAAATTTTCTTACCGTCCGGGGCATCGGCAGCGGGTTTCTCAGCGGAGGCGGTGCTACTAGAGGTGCTTTCCGTTTTTTCAGATCCGGCGTCACCACAGGCCCAGACCAACCCTGCAATTAAGGCAAATAATAAGAGATGTCTCATTGGGTATCATTTTTAGTACTTACGAAGTAATTGCAAAGTAAAGGAATTACTACTTATATTTATAGCTAATTGCACAATGCGGTGTAGTTAACCCAGGCTTTATCGCGATAAATGGGAAGTTTATCTAAGAATCCCAACCAAAGGGCGAGGCAGTTGTTGCAATAGTGAAGCCTTCTAAAACAAGCTGGTTCTTTTGCATTTCCGACGGGTATTGAATCACGGCATTTGTCAAAGAACTAAGAAATCTAAGTAAACCAAAAAAAAGTCTAATGAGTGAATCTAGAAATCGGAGCAGTCGACAAGGGAAATTGGTCACCTCCGGGATTGTCGTTTTTATCGTTTTATTGGTAGCTATCATTTTTTCGAATGCTACTTTCCTGACCATTGATGCCGGTTTTCGGGGCGTGCTTTTCCGTACTTTCTCTGGAGGATTGGATAAAGAAAACATCTATACTCCTGGCTTTCATGTGATTGCTCCCTGGAACACCATGCACCTTTATGATGTTAGGGAAAAGCAGATTGAAGAATCGATGATGATTCTTTCAAGTAATGGTTTGAATATCCAAGTAGAAGTAACGGTAAGGGTGAATCCTGAGTATGAGAAAATTGGTGATTTGCACGATAAATTTGGGCAGGGATATATCAAATCTTTGGTGAGCCCGGAAGTTCGTTCCTCGGTGCGGAAGATCATTGGTCGTTTCCAGCCAGAGGAGCTTTATTCTACGCGCCGTGATGAAGTACAGGGGTTGATTCAGCAAGATATGGAAGAAAACCTCAAGGCCAATTACGTGGAGTTGCGGGCGGTACTGATCCGCGATATTCAACTGCCAGACAAAGTACGTGATGCCATCGAAGCAAAGATTGAAGCGGAGCAATCAGCTTTGAAGTATGAGTTTATCCTCGCACAGGAACGCAAAGAGGCTGAAAGAAAAGTGATTGAAGCCCAGGCCAAAGCCGATGCCAACCAGATATTGAATGCGTCATTGACGGATAAAATCCTTAGAGATAAGGGGATTGAGGCCACTTTAACCTTGGCCAATTCACCAAACTCAAAAGTAGTGATTGTCGGTAGCGGCGATGCCGGCCTGCCATTGATCTTGGGCGGGCAGTAATTAATGATGGAAAGTGGTATAAGTAATACCAAAAATCAGTACGGTTACGATAATTCCGATCATGAAGATATTGTAGCAAATCCGTAGTTGATTGTATTTTTTTCCCAAGGAGAGTCCCAGGAAAAATAAATCTCGCATGATGGAACTCTCCAAGTTTTTTTCATCATCAATAATGATCTCCATGCCTTTTTGATAGGTTGGGTAGTCCATTTTATAAAAATTACCGAAGAAGAATAAATTGGATTCTCTGGATTTGATTTTTTCTTCTTCGGTATATCCCGTCATCTTGATTGGCCGGGTAGCCAGTGTGGCAAAAATCATCGATCCCAGACAGGCCAGCAGCAAACTAATGGTAGGAATCAATAAGTAGGGCATTGCCCTGACATAGGAAGCCGCCATTGGCATGGCAATGGTAATGATCAATGCATTGACACTGAGCATGATATTGGCTTTGTTATCCGCCAGATTACTTAGGTCAAGGTGGTTTCTCAGGGCCGTTTTGAACATCATTTGGGCGCTCTTGCTGTTGGCAATGGAACTTTCTAGGCTTTTGGATTTGGCTTTCTTTTCCTTTTTGGCCATTTTTTTGAGCTGCTTTTGATTGGCTTTGCTCTGCTTGCCGTACAAAAACGCTGCTGCTTCCGTAAAGTAGTTGTGCTCCTTTACAAATTTGTGATTGAGTTTAAACCATTCTGCATCACTGTGTTCTTGGCCCAGGAAATGTTGCCATTCAAACCGCAAATCTGCAAGGTGTGCAAAATAATTCTCCCGACCCAGGTTACTCAGATCAGCATCCTTCATGGCTTTGTCCATCACCGTTTCAGGAGATTGGTCTTTCTTGGTCATGCCAATTAAATGGATGACGTGCTTCGTTTTTTCTGCTGGGTAGTTGTTCTTTTCCAGAAAATCTTTGGCAAATCTTTGGCTAATTTCTTCATGGCCCTCGTAGGTTTCTACAAAGCCCGTATCGTGAAATAGCGCCGCCAATGCGAGGATTTCCAGCTGTGTCTCATCGAAATCCAGGGCTTTCCCAATTTCCTGACTGGCCTCTGTAACAGCAAGGCTGTGATTGAGGTCGTGGTATCTATAATTTTGATCTAGTTTTTCGCTTAAAAGCTCTTTAATATAGTCTCTTGCTTCCGTAATGATATTCATACAAATGATTTGCTCCTAAAACCCAAAGGAGTTTCCCTGAAAACTAACTCATAAAGTCCATCGAAGTTAGAAAACTATTCATTTTTTGGATAAAATAAAACCACCAAAAACATTTATCGTTCAAAATAGTTGATTATGTCGATGGTGGAAACTTAATATGTATACCAAAAAGACAATTGTGATAACCCGTTTGTTTGCCTGCTTCTTTATTTATTGTTTCGTTGGAACCTCCATTTGGGCACAAACCAACCTGCGCGATAGTTTTCCCGACCCTTATCAGGTCAACCCCTTGATCAGCTTACCGCTGGCAGTCGGAGGCTTACTCTTACAGCCATTGGGAGTGAGCAACAACCAGAAGAAACCAGGTATTTCTAATGAGACATTGGCGGAACTGGAAATGAAAAACGTCAATTTTTTTGATCGAATTGCTTTAAGACAAAACCTTTCGACCCGCAAGAAGGCTGGCAAATTCTCCGATGTGGGGCTGATCTTCGGTGCAGCGTCTCCTCTTTTACTTTTCCTCGACCGGAAGAGTCGCCGAAACTGGGTCGATTTTACCATTATGCATTTGGAAGCGCAGGCGATAGCCGGTAATTTGCAAAGTTGGGGCCCTTTCGGTCCACTGCTCATTGACCGCTACCGCCCGATCGTTTATTATGCCAATGCGCCTCTGGAAGAGCGTAATTTTGGGGCGTTACGCAATTCCTTTTACAGCGGTCATACCTCAGTAGCTGCTGCGGGGACCTTCCTGACTGCTCAGGTTTACCTGGACCATCACCCGGAATTAAGGGGTAAGCGTTGGCTCATTTATGGATTAGCCGCCATTCCCACGGCTTGGGTGGGGGTGAATCGGGTGAGGGCTCTACGGCATTTTCCTACTGATTCGCTCGTCGGTGGCCTGGTAGGTGCAGCAACCGGAATATTTGTACCCTGGCTCCATCGCCAACTAAAAGGCAAAATGAGTGTGTCAATGTTGTATGAAGAGGAATTTAAAGGCATGGCATTGATCTTAAGGTTCTAGTTCTTATTTGGTCCATAAAAATTGGCTTTAAGTAGAATAAACCTTCGATTTGTATCTCGTCAGGCTTATCTTTGTGGGGAAATCAAAATCAAATAACAATGGCTACTAGAATGAAAATGACCGGATTTGCTCGCTTTTTTATTGTAATGCTATTTTTGGTACCGGCGGCCTATATTGGTGCTTCCTACTACAATGGCGAAGATGGTGTGCAAAATATCAAAGAGCTACTGGGCCTCGATAAAAAATCAGACCAGGAAACAACCACCATCCAGGCAGATCAAGACCAGTCAACTTCCTCTGACAATGAAACGATTCAAGACCTTCGGCAACAAGTGCAGGACTTGAAATCTGAAAATGAAAAACTCAAGGCCATGATCCGCAATCGCGATCGGGAAATTGAGGAACTAAAGAACAAATAAGCGCAGCATTCCCCCAATTGTAGTGGGGTTTAATTGAACAAAAGCGATTGTTATTGTTTCGATTTCTATAGCCATTATTGAGGAATTATCCGTAATCTTACCCTGATTTGTACTTTGTACCTGACCCAAAGCATGGTGTGAATTTCAACCTCATCTGGGGGTGTTGTTATTGAATAACGCTGATCAGTTGCTGTGAAATTTCGTTTTGAGCAGGTATTTTTCGATTTTTGAGGAGACACAATTGCTCTGACTTTAGAAGTCGGTGCATCGAAATGACATGGTAAAACAGGGGATTTATTGTTTGATACTGGTGCTTTTTCCGCTTTTCCTTTCCGCTCAGCTGCGAGATTGGGGAGGGGGAATCATGGCCGGTTTCTGCAATTACGGAGGCGACCTGGTCAGTGGTGATTTTATTGACCCGCAGGCTACGAATCTTACCGTAGGTCTGATGGCTCATAGCTCCATCAACGATCGCTTCAACCTCCGCCTTTCACTGCTTTCCGGCCGCTTATCTGGCAATGATCTTAATCGACGCAATATTGATACCCGCAGACAGAGAGCTTTTCGCTTTAGTACTCAGTTAACGGAAATTTCCTCGTTGGTAGAATGGCATTTTCTCGGCCGTCGGTCTCCGGCTATTTCTCCTTATCTGAGTAGCGGGTTGGCTTTAGTTTTTATCAATCCCGAGCCTTTTTTTGATTTGGTGAAAAACGAGAGCTTGCTGCCGCGTATTGCATTGGACGAAAATGCAGATTATGCCAAAGTTCGTTTGGCACTTCCCATTAACGTAGGCGTAACCTGGAAAATTGATAAGTCCTGGAGTATTGGCCTTGACCTAGGATTACGCACCGCCTTTACCGATTATTTGGATGGCATCAGTGAAGCCGCCAATCCCAAACGGAATGACTGGTACGGATATCTTGCATTAAACGGCGTATACCAATTACTCCCCAAAGATGCTGATGGTGATGGCATTGCAGATAAACATGACGAATGCCCAAATCTTCCCGGTTTAGAGCGGACCTATGGCTGTCCGGATACCGATGGTGATGGGATGGCCGACCATGTAGATTATTGTCCGTTTGAGATTGGCCCGCCGCACCTCCTGGGGTGCCCCGATGACGATGGTGATGGTATTTCCAATCAGGATGATCACTGTCCCTATGACTTTGGCCCTTTAGAGCGGAATGGTTGCCCTTATCTTGATTCGGATGGGGATGGCGTCGAAGATTATGTGGACCTGTGTCCGCAGCTTGCCGGCCCAAGAGAACGCGAAGGCTGCCCAGCTATCGACACTGATGGTGATGGCTTATTGGACGAAGATGATCGTTGTCCTAATGTATACGGCGTACCTATTTTTGGCGGATGCCCTGATTCCGACGGAGATGGTATTGAAGATGCCAAAGATGCGTGTCCGTTTGACTTTGGCGTATATGAAGAAAATGGTTGCCCCTTAGTCATCAATCCACGGGAAGAAGCCAAGTCTTTGTCCCGCCAACTACTGTTTTTTAACCGCAATAGTGTTGATATCGAGCGTTATATCTTATTGGATAAAATTGCAGACTTCCTGTTGGAAAACCCCAATTACCGACTCAATATTAAGGGGTTTAGTGATAGTGGAGGATCAGCCACCCAAAATATGGCTACCTCCCGCAGAAGAGCAAAGGCCTGTTATGATTATCTGGTTAGTCAAGGCATTCGATCGGAGAGAATGCGCTATATCGGGTATGGCGTGGACTTCCCCATTGCCAGTAATGAAACCGAAGAGGGGCGTCAGCAAAACCGCAGGGTAGAGTTTGAGCTACTTCACAAAGATGAGCATACTGAAAATTAGGGGCGCCTTTTTGGGCAACCTCGATACCAGCCTTCCCGCCCCGTGCAGTATTTAGTGTTTGATTACTGATCATGATTGGCCACCCAATTCCTATTTCTGGCTCAAGCAGGTTGCCACTTTTAACGGATTTTAAGCGGCTATTAAACCGGGATTGGAAAGCGAAAAGGCGACAAAATACCATGCCTGAAACAGACAACTTATTCTTCGCTACCCCTTAACAGTATCTTTACTGAGACAGGGGCAACTGTGTCCGTTTGAAAATTGACATTATTCCGTTTGTTAAATAATCAGGATAAATTCTATTTTTGGGTAAAAATAATATGTTGACATCCGGTAGTCAAAGAACTAGAGCCCAGGAATCACGTGCAGCCATTCAACGCTTATACATTGCAATGCGCCATTTGTTTATCCGTGGAGGTTATAAGCCTCTGGGCGTTTCTGGAGAGGCCATGATTGAGGCGCTGATGGTCTTGCAACCAGAAATTTATGGTGCTATTACTGATCCTGAACGGGTCGAACTGGATGGATTATTGTACATTTTTCAGCGTTTACCTAAAGGCATCGAGGAATGCCGGTACGTACGGCTTATTTCTCGCGAAGGATTTGAAAACAGTAATTTTAAGCCCATTATCCCTCCTAAGCGACGGCGCAATGCCTACCGCATCGACAAGGAGGAAATTTACATCGAAATGACCCGTGGGCGCAGCGATATTTATGACATCCTCACACACCTCACCTTTCTCTATATTGAAGCCGAAAAAATTCGCAAAAACAGCCAGGATCACCGGGATCGCGACAAGCGGGAATGGACGATGTTGGAAGAAATTGTGCGACGAGAGGACGCCGGAGAAGAATACAATCAGGAGGTGGCCTATACCTACCTGAGCGCCTTATTGGGGCGTACGTATGATGAGACAGTAGCAGCCTGTAAGCGCTTTGGGAATGACCCGGACGTCAACAGTATCTTTCACATTACCTACTGGATGGGCCGCCTGTCCATTGAAGAGGCACAGAATAAGAATGACCGGGAGATCACCTTTTCTTCTGCTTTGCGGGAAAAAGTTGGGCATCACTATTACGGCGAGATGTGGGCGCAAAAAATCAAGCAATTTCTCAAAAACAAAGGTCTTTTGGAGCGCCCCTTACACATCATCAGTGCTAACTTGCACAGTACCATGAATACGCTCTATGCGCCCTCCGCGCTCAAGAAATACAAAAGTTTGAATGAGCTGGAAGACTATGCACGAGAGTTGAGTCTCCTGGAAAATGAAGAAATGCGCAAGCAGGTTAGTAAACTAGCCAGCCGACAGGGGATGTACCAGATTGATGATACCAGTGGCACCAATATTTCAGTGCAAATTTTTGATACGGCCCAATTGAATAAAAGCATGTTGTCTCCTGAAATTAGCTGGCGCGATGACCTGCCCGAAGCACAACGCCCCGTTTTGGTAGTGATGGATTATGCTTTTGGCGAGCAGGCCTACGAGACGATGGATGAATTGCTCAAACCCTTTGAAGAAGGCAATAAAAAGACGTGTATTAATGTGGAGTCTATCTCCATTATGGGAAAAGCTGGTATTCTCGAAGGCGGGAAAGGAGACATCATGGTACCCAACGCACATATCTTTGAAGGAACCGCCGACAATTACCCTTTTGAAAATGAATTTAAGAAGGAAGATTTTACCGGGCACGGTTTGAAAGTATATGAGGGGCCGATGATTACAGTGTTGGGGACTTCCTTACAAAACAAAGACATCCTGCGGTACTTTCTAAAATCCTCTTGGCGTGCCATTGGGTTGGAAATGGAAGGGGCACATTACCAAAAGGCAATTCAGGCTGCTGCCAAAATTCGCAAAAGCATCAATGAAAATGTGAAGCTCCGTTATGCCTACTACGCTTCGGATAATCCCTTGATTACCGGCCATACACTGGCTTCGGGTAGCTTGGGGGTAGATGGGGTGCGGCCTACCTACCTGATTACTTTAAAGATCCTAAATGCGATATTGGGTTAATTTCATATAAAAAAGTTGTTTGAAAACTACTTAGTGCATGTTTGGAGGTCGTCCCTGAAGTATATTCGGGCAAGCTATTCAGTCCCGGTAAATCCTGCAATTTTCGCTGCTAAAGCACTACCTCCAAACATGCACTTACAATGCCCAAAATCGTCCTTTTTGCCCTACTTTTCGTTCCGTACTCGCATTGATAGCCCTGCTATCATGCTCCGTGTGTGCCTCAACCAGGACAAAAATGCCTGATTTTTGACTATCGCAGCAATTCTTAAACAACTTCAACTTCAAAATATAATTGACTTCATTAAAATAAATACGTAACTTGCCACTCACCAGAGGCCAATGCTCTATTTTAGTGCATGTTTGGAGGTAGTCATTCAGGCTGCAAAACATGCTCTTAATGTCAAACACACACACCGTTCCATCGCTTTTCCCACAAGCCGATCAAGTAGTGCTCTAATTACAACAAGCTAGTAGATAGATTATTTCTCCCCCCTCCGCCATTGGATCATAATGGCACTGATTTGGCAATCAAACTTTTACCAAAACAAATAAATCGTTACGTGATGAAGAACAAATCTACACTAATGCTGGTCTGTGTATTGTGGACAAGTATGCTTTGGGGCCAGGCATACAAATTTGAAGGTGGCCTCTTCCTGGGAGGGGCGAATTTTCAAGGGGACTTGGTGGAAACCAATATTTTTAATGTGGATCAAACTACGCTGGGGGTCGGCTTAAATTTTAAGTATCATCTCTCGCCAATTTTTGCGCTGCGTGCCAATCTATTGCATGGAAAACTCAAGGGCAATGACGACAATTATGATCGTCTCAAAGAAAGAGGGTTTAATTTTCGCACGCCGTTAACCGAATTCTCTGTTCAATTTGAGTGGGATGCTCTGGGCAAACAGCGCTATGAAGAAGACTTTAAACGATTGGTCTCTCCCTATCTGTTTGCCGGCGTGGGCATCGCCTTTTTCAAACCCGACACCAATTATGGGGATAGTCAGTCCAATAATTTTAACTTGGAAAAAGTTGAACAAGATCAAAAGGAAAACTACTCCACCACTTTGCCTGTTATTCCCATGGGTTTTGGGATTAAAGTTGATTTGAAGGAGCAGTGGTTATTGGCAGTAGAGCTGGGCATGCGCAAAACCTTTACCGATTACCTCGATGGGGTGAGCCAGTCGGGCAACCCCGATAAGGATGATTGGTACACCTTTTACGGTGCCTCGGTGATGTATCGCTTTGGGGCGCAGCGTATCAAGAACGAGGAAAAATAATCGCGCAAAGTTTGGAAAAACTTGTTGCCATTTGGCAGCTATGCGTAAAATAACCGGAACACCTTGTTTGTTGTCGAAGAAGGTGTTCTTTTTTACCTTTCCTCAGCTTACCGTTCGCCCCGGTAGCTTGTCATTGACCCCATGACGACTTCATTTAGTCCCTGCAACTTGTCGTTACTCCCATGGTGCTGCGCGCTATTGGCCGGAAGAATACTTTTGTTGAAAAAAAAATCCGGTTATGAAAAATTTATTGCTTCTTTTGATCAGCACACTTTTTATGGGCACCTCCCTCTTCGCAAAAGAGCAGGTCATTCAGGGGATCGTTCTCGATGATGAGCGCCAACTCTTAGCCTATGTAAATATTGGTATTGCGGGAACAGCACAAGGCACTGTTTCGGCAGAGGATGGCAGCTTTCGCCTCTATCTGCCGAAGGCCATCGCCGCAGCTGATACTGTGGTCTTTTCTATGGTAGGGTATGAAAGTGTCGCATTGACGTTGGAGCACCTACTGGCCGTGAGTCAGAATGAGCCGCTGGAAATCATCCTAAAGTCTCAGCATCTCGAACTGCCAGAAGTGACCGTTCGGCCGCAGTTTGAACATTATAAGACGAAGGGTAACGATAATGCGGATGCCAACATGTTTGTTCAGTTTTCACTCAGTGAACAGCCCAATCAAAATTTGGGCGCGGAGATTGGGCGCAAATTCAATTTTAGCAAACCGGTGCACTTAGAGCGGTTTCGTTTTTTTATCAGTGCTAATAATTTTGAAGCAGTGAAATTTCGGGTTAATGTGCGCAGCCTGCAAAAAGGTAAACCCGCTGCTCCCATTAACAAACAGAATATTATCGTAGAGGTGACCGATAAACAATCAGGTTGGATTACGGTAGATTTAAGCAGTTACTCCATTGAAGTGGATGACGATATTGTGATGGGGATCGAGTGGATAGAACATTCAACGAAGGGCGGTGCGCTGAATTTGCCAATTACGGTGCCTTCTATTGGTGCGGTACATTATTATCACTATGGGAGTCAGGGGGAATGGAAGAAGTTTCCCATGGTGTCGGCTTGTATGGAATTGGAGGTAGGGTATTAAGTTCATGTTTGGAGGTAGTCCCTGAAGTATATTCGGGCAAGCTATTCAGTCCCGGTAAATCCTGCAATTTTCGCTGCTAAAGCACCACCTCCAAACATGCACTTACAATGCGGTGGAGATGCTGGCCGGGCGTCTCCACCGCATTCAGTTCCTTCAGTTGATCTCAGGTTTGACAATCTCTGACGGCGGTGAGGTGGGCAGCTTAGGCGCAAAACCATTTTCCAATTCGATGAAGAACTGATCGAGGTATTTGGTTATTTCCTTACGGCTTTTACGGCTGAGTAGATCAAAACTTTCAATCGTATTAAGTAATTGTTCCCGTCGGGCCTTGAATTGGTCAATAGCAGGGGCCAGTGCCGATTGGTCCAATTCTGCAAGGAAAACCCGATCGGTAATGGACTGCTGGCCTAATTCAGCGCGTGGTATGGCATACTTTGCGTGTACCAGTCCGGAGAAGTCAAAATCGTAGGGTACCGGGACGTGTTTGCCTGAAGGTAGTTTTAATAGCTTTAGATTTCGGGACATAGCAACGGACCAATCCGTGTTGCCAATCATATACTGAAACAAGGCGTGGGCATAAACCGCGTCCTGTTGTAAAAGGCTATCTGCCATTCCAAAGCAGTCCTTACAAGTTTCGCCCTGGTAGCGATCCTCCATTTCGTCGGTATCTTCAATGAGGATGGCATAACTGGCTTGTTTTTTACCGCTAACCAGATCTTTGTAGGTGAGGCGCAGCAATTGTACCCGATAGTTGTATGGGCTCATTTGCTGGTATAGTTTATACGCCAGGTATTCGCGCAAGATATAGTCGTCGCCTTCTTCGGTACCGGTAATATTGGTCACCAGTTTGAGGTCGTTGTGGTGATTCATACCCCGGGCCGCGAGGGCTTTTTTAGGGAACTTTAATTTTAGTGGCGGGAATTCTCCATAGACTCTGCGGAAACGGCCGCGGGCGCGTACTTCTATAGGCCAGCGTTGCTCCTGTCCGGTACCATCTGTAAAGGTAAATACCGCTGGGTGATAGTCGTTGGTTTTCTTTTTTTCAACAAGAAAATCAACATTTACCTCCAGCGTCGCCTCCAGAATCTGTTCAGAATACAGCCGGTCAAAAATACTCGGTAAGCCTGTTGCTGACGATGCAAATACATTCATCGGGCTGATGGCGGCTATCCACAGCGCCATGGCCATCATTTTTTGTCGGGTGATCATGATTAAGTTTTTAAGGTGCTTTCCTTTATTAGTAAGAAAGACGGTGATTTCGTGGCAAAGTTGCAAGGCTTTTCTCTAAGAAGCTATTTTTTTCGAGCGAAATGCACTTTTTTTCAGACGAACGACAAGGATTTTTGACTGGCGTCTGGGAAGAGCACCTTTTTTACGACGAAGGTTTGATGGCGGGCGCTCGGTAGTGATGCTGGATATGCTTGCCAGCAAAAGACGGTGGGTGAAAGCGTTGCGTTGCGTGAGGGATAGTAGCGGTACGACCGCAGGGCGTGAGAGTGGATAGCCCGACCCCGGCTGGGCCGGGGGCACGCCCAAATTTTTTAACGCGGTCAATATTGTGGCAACCTTTAGGAATTTAGGTGGTCCTTAAAAGGTACCTAACACTCATTGATTATGCTTCAGAACTATTTCAAAACGGCTTTCCGTAATCTGTTTAAGAACAAATTATACAGTTTTATCAATATCGGCGGACTGGCGCTGGGGATGGCAATTGCGATCTTGATTGCGCTTTATGTACAGCACGAACTCAATTATGACCAGTGGATTAATGGGCACGACCAGGTGCATCGGGTGTATCGGCACTGGAAGAGTGGCGGTAAGACGGTTTGGACGCCTGATCCGTTGGCGGAGGGGCTGGCTGCAAATTTACCCGAAGTGACCAAAGCTGCGGGATTGTCTTCCTATGGCGAAGTGCTGATGGAATATGAGCAGGAAAAAATCTATGTGAAGCGTGCCGCAATGGTCGATAGTACTTTTTTGTCGGTAGTAGAGTTGCCTTTGCTGTATGGCAATCCGAAAGAGGCCTTGAAGGCACCTAATGCGGTGGTGCTTTCCAAGCGGGTGGCTGAGTTGTTCTTTGGCCCCGTCAATCCGGTGGGGAAATCGATCCGTTTCAATGATGAAATGGACCTGACTGTGGGTGGTGTGCTGGAGGTTTATCCTGGGAATTCGCACCTCGATTATGAATTGTACACTCGGTTTAATTGGTCTTCCTCATCGTGGACGGGTAACAACCGGGCGACTTACGTAAGGCTGACACCGGAAGCGGATATAGCTCAGGTGGAGCAGAAGATGACAGACCTGGTGAAGCCCTTTTTTATTGCGGAGATGAAAGAAGTAGGTGTAGCGGTGAAGGATGATGATTTGGCCCGCTGGGAATTGCAGCCAATGGATGAGATTCATTTGTATTCCAGTGATATTGGCTGGGGAGGGTCAACAGGAGGAGATATCAAATACATCTATATTTTCAGTATCATTGCCTTGATCGTTATGTTGATTGCCAGTATCAATTACATCAATTTATCGACTGCGCGGGCGATGAATCGCGCCCGAGAAGTAGGGGTACGTAAGGCAACGGGTGCTCGGCGGGAGCAGTTGGTGATACAATTCCTTTCGGAAACGCTGGTGCAGAGTTCTTCGGCTCTACTGTTGGCGGTATTTTTGGCACAGGTGTTTTTGCCCTCTTTTAATCAAATTATTGACCGGCAGCTTACTTTTCTGAATGGTGCTTGGGGGCAGTATATTCCACCTTTATTATTGCTGGTTCTATTGGTGAGTTTGCTGGCGGGAAGTTATCCAGCCTTTGTGCTTTCCGGGTTTCAACCCGTGAAGGTGCTTAAAGGGGTGATGCAACGCAGTGGTGGGCAGTTGTTCCGTCGGGCGCTGGTAGTGTCGCAGTTTTCCTTATCAGTGGTGTTAGTGATCGTGATGTTGTTTATCTATCGGCAGATGAATTATATGATGAGCCAGGATTTGGGTTTTTCGGGAGACCAGGTATTGATGATTCCGTTGAATAAGGACGACTCCCACCGCAAATTGGAAAGTAGGAAAGATGCCTTTTTGGCTATCCCCGGAGTCAAGTCGATGACCACGGCCAGTCGGATGCCCGGGCATGGGCTACCGGATTGGGGCATGAATGTAGATGGAATGACCGATCCGATTTATCCGCGCATTATTTTCGCGGATGCGGACTATGCCAAGACATTGGGCCTGACCCTAAAAGAAGGCCGTTTTTTGGCGGCAGATCGGCCGGCGGATACGCTGAATAACTACGTGGTAAATGAGGCTTTTGTAAAAGATTACCACATCGAAAACCCACTGGGGCAAAAGCTAAAATTTATGGGAGAGGAGGAATATGGTCAGATTGTGGGGGTGATCAAGGATTACCACTATCAAGGTTTGGATGGCAATATTCGGCCGTTGCTCATTGGTGGTCACCACGATCGTTATTACACGGCTATCAAGGTGTCGCCGGAACAATTGACCACGACGATTGCCTCTATTCGCGCCTTGTGGGAACAGGTGGAATCGGCCCACCCGATGGTGTATTCTTTTCTGGACGAATCTTTTCAAAAACAATATGCGGAATACGCCAGGTTTGGCAAGACGTTGCTCTATGCTACCATTCTCGCCATTTTTTTGGCTGTTTTAGGCCTTTTTGGTTTGGCAACCTACGCTGCGGTGACTCGGACCAAGGAAATTGGCATTCGCAAAGTATTGGGGGCATCTATTTCGGGGATTAGTTTTATGTTGGTCAAAGATTTTATTCGCTGGGTGCTGGTGGCGGGCATTATAGCGGTACCGTTTGGCTATTTGTTGTCCAAGCGGTGGCTGGAGGATTTTGCATATCGAACGGAGATGAGTATTTATCCTTTTCTGATGTCAATTGGTGCGGCGCTATTGATTGCGGCGTTGACGGTGAGCTTTCAGGCGATTCGAGCGGCCTTGGGTAATCCGGTGGAGGCGTTGAAGTATGAGTAATTGGTGCGGTGGCGGCGGTTGGGGGCAGGATGTGCAGATAATTCTGTAATTTCCGGATAAAAAAGAGATGGCTCGCCATAATGAAACGGGAGAATTTGGGGAACGGCTGGCCCGGGAGTACCTGGAAGGAAAGGGGTATCGGGTGTTGGAGACCAACTGGCGGTATCGGCGGGCGGAGATTGATTTGATTGCCAAGCATGGCGAAATTTTGGTTTTTGTGGAGGTGAAAACGCGCAGATCGGCAGTTTTTGGTCGACCGGAGGAGTTTGTCAGTGCTCAGAAAGAGGCGTTTATGGCGGATGCGGCTTCGGCGTATATGGAGGCGATTGGCCATGACTGGGAAATCCGATTTGATATTATATCTGTATTGCTACCCAATGAATTTCAACCGGTGATTGAGCATTTTGAGGATGCGTTTTTTCCGGGTTTATGAGGGGGGACTAAATTCCCCTCTGATAATATGAGCGAAAGTTTGTAGAGGTGAACGGCTTGATGTAAATAGGACGGTTGGTTTTATGGATGAATAGTGATTGGCATTAGTACATGTTTGGAGGTCGTCCCTGAAGTATATTCGGGCAAGCTATTCAGTCCCGGTAAAACCTGCAATTTTCGCTGCTAAAGCAGCACCTCCAAGCCTGCACTTAGAGGTCAAAAGGTACTGTTGGAGGCTTAAAATCCCGGCTTTGAAAAGACGGATTAATAGCCGCTTTTACAATTGCTTCTCAAAGCAGACGCTGTTGTCCATGCCTTGGTATTGTCCATAATTGGGAATGCGTTGGTAGCCGCTATATTCGTAGAGAGCGATAGCTTCCGGTTGCCTTTTGCCGGTTTCCAGGATACAGCGGCTCATGGCAAGTTCCCGAGTCCGGTTTTCGAGGGCTGTGAGGAGTTGTGAGGCAATTTTTTGGCCTCGGTATGCTGGCTTGACATACATTCTTTTGACTTCCATAGATTGGATATCAAAAGGTTTAATGGCCCCGCAGCCTACCGCCTCATTTTGGTGATAGGCTATCAGGACATATTTCAGGTTTTCGATCTTGTTGAACTGGGCGTAGAAGGCATGCTCTTCACCATCTTGTACCCTGAGGTAATGATCGAGTGCTTTGACCAGGGCTACAAAGTCAGGATGATTGGAGTCCGTTCTCAAGATCTGGACCATCTGTTGTTGATTTAAATGATCATACCAGCACCGAGTGTTTCGTTGGTCCCTTCATCCACAAAGATGATACTGCCGGTGATGCGGTTGCGGCGATAGGGGTCATAAAATAGCGGTTTGGTGGTGCGGATTACTACTCTGGCGATATCGTTCATGCCAATTTGTTTGTCCGCTTCGTTTCGGTGCAGGGTATTGATATCCAGTTTGTAACGGATTTCTTTGATCACGCAGCGAACCTCCTGAGTGGTGTGAAGGACTAGGTATTTACCACGAGGTTGCAATGGTTTATCCTGAAACCAGCAGACCATCACTTCCAGGTCCTGGCTCACGGTTGGCGTATTGTTTTCCCGCACGATCATATCGCCGCGACTCAGGTCAAGGTCGTCTTCCAACAAAAGGGTGACAGACATTGGCGGGAAGGCTTCCTCTAATTCTCCATCGTAGGTATCAATTTTGGCTACTTTAGAGGTGAAGCCAGAAGGCAAGAGCATAACCCTGTCTCCTTTTTTGATTACCCCTCCTGCAAGGCGGCCCGTATAGCCGCGATAATCGTGAAATTCATCCGTGTTGGGACGCACCACATATTGAACCGGGAAGCGGCAATCGATCAGGTTGTGGTCGCTGCCGATGTGTACATTCTCCAGGTAGTAGAGTAGGGTAGTGCCGCCATACCAAGGCATATTGGTCGACTTGTCCACCACATTATCACCATTGAGGGCAGAAATGGGGATAAAATGCACATCCTTCACATCTAGTTTGTGGGTAAATTCAGCAAATTCTTCCTTGATGCGGTCGTATGCTTCTTCGGCATAGTCGACCAGGTCCATTTTATTAATACAAACCACCAAGTGCGGGATTTGCAATAAGGATGCAATAAATGCATGGCGGCGAGTTTGTTCTACAATACCGTTACGAGCATCAACCAGTACCAACGCAACATTGGCCGTGGAGGCTCCCGTGACCATGTTACGGGTATATTGGATGTGGCCCGGAGTATCGGCAATGATAAACTTACGGCGTGGCGTAGAGAAGTAGCGGTAAGCCACATCAATGGTGATGCCCTGTTCTCTTTCGGCCTTTAGGCCATCAGTTAATAAGGCTAGATTGACACCCGTTTCACCGCGACGCTCGGTCGTGGCTCTCAATACTTCGTATTGATCCTCAAAAATAGATTTACTATCGTAAAGCAAACGCCCAATCAGCGTACTTTTGCCATCATCCACACTACCAGCAGTAGTAAAACGAAGTAAATCAGTATGTTGAATTGTATTAGACATATTTCCTAAACTTTAACCTTTAAACTCTAAACTCTAACCCCTAACCCCTAACCTCTAACCTTTAACCTTTAAACTCTAACCTCTAACCTCTAACCTCTAACCTCTAACCTTTAACCCCTAACCTTTAACCTTTAACCTTTAAACTCTAACCTTTAACCTTTAACCTTTAAACTCTAAACTCTAACCTCTAACCTTTAAACTCTAAACTCTAAACTCTAAACTCTAACCCCTAACCCCTCCTAAAAATACCCTTGTTTCTTCCGGTCTTCCATAGAAGTTTCAGAGCGTTTATCATCGGCACGACCGCCACGTTCCGTTTGGCGGGTAGTTGCTACTTCTTCGATAATTTCTTCAATAGTGGAAGCCGATGACGGCCATACGCCGGTACAGGTCATATCGCCAATGGTGCGGCAGCGAACTTGCATCTCGACCACTTCTTCATGAGGTTTTTTAGCAATGATATCCGTATCTGCCAAGTAGATGCCATCGCGTTTGAATACTTTACGCGTGTGAGCGAAGTATAGGTTGGGCAATTCCACTTTTTCGGCAGCGAGGTATTGCCAAACATCCAGTTCGGTCCAGTTGCTGATTGGGAATACCCGAAAGTGTTCTCCAAACTGTTTTTTACCATTAAAGAGGTTCCACAATTCCGGGCGTTGGTTTTTGGGATCCCACTGTCCAAATTCGTCGCGGTGAGAAAAGAAGCGTTCTTTGGCTCTGGCTTTTTCCTCATCCCGGCGAGCGCCACCCAAGGCAGCATCAAATTTCCCCTTTTCCAGTGCTTCGAGCAAGGCAACCGTTTGCAAGCCATTGCGACTGGCATTAAATCCTTTTTCTTCGGTCACCAATCCCTGATCAATGGCTTCCTGTACGGAGCCAACGATGAGCCGAGCCCCGAGTTTTTCCACCAGCTGGTCGCGGAAAGCTATCGTTTCCTCAAAATTGTGTCCGGTATCAATGTGCAATAGCGGAAAGGGAATACGTGCCGGATAGAATGCCTTCATGGCCAGGTGGGTCATTAAAATGGAGTCTTTTCCACCGGAAAACATCAACACCGGATTTTCAAACTGAGCCGCCACTTCCCGAAGGATAAAGATGGATTCGGCTTCTAATTCTTTTAGGTGATTGAGATGATATTGCATTTATGATAGCGTTATTTGTATTCGATAATCGGTTTGATAAAATTAAACAACTTGGAAGTGCAAGCGGTTAAATCTTGCTGATCGGTTCTGATTTCCAAGGCGGGATTTTCAGGAGCTTCATAAGGTGCGTCAATTCCCGTAAAGTCTTTGATTTCGCCGGCCCTTGCCTTTTTGTATAAGCCCTTGACGTCTCTGCTTTCGCAAATTTCCAAGGGGGCATTGACATAAATTTCCAGAAAGTCTTCGGCGCCAATAATTTCTTGCGCCATGGCGCGGATACTGCGCGTAGGACTGATAAAGGATATCAGCGTAATGATGCCACTATTGAGGTATAGCTTACCCACCTCGGCGATCCGCCGGATGTTTTCAATGCGATCCGCTTCACTAAATCCCAGATTTTTGTTGATGCCGGAGCGAATATTATCACCGTCCAGGACCTGCGCAAAGTACCCTTCGTTAAATAACCGCCGCTCCAAAGCCTGAGCCAGCGTGCTTTTACCTGATCCCGACAGTCCGGTAAACCAGAAGACCTTGCTAAGCTGCTGGAGGCGTTCCTCCCGATCGCTGCGATTCAGCAGGCGGTCAAAGATGGGATGGATGTTATTTTCCAAAGCGATTTGATTTTGAATTATAAGTCGATCTAAAACCCTTTTCAAGCCGCAAAGGTTGGGAATTTTATCGGATTATGACCTGATTTTGAACATAAAATGACTAAAAGTCGCAAAAAAAACAGCGGTATGGACACTTGATCATTTGTTCATTTTTTTGATTGTTCTAGTGCTTGGAACAGGGAACGATCGTTCGTTTTTTACCTGGAATTATAGCCTTTTTTTCCAAGAAATATAGGTTGGGTCTGCCTTGCCTTTTGGCAACATTTTCTCTAAGGTGACCAAATGGGCATCGCGAATCATTTTGTAACCCTCGTATTGTTTTTCCAGCCACCTTCCAATAGGCGAGTCTTCTTTTCGCAATTTTAATAGCCGTGCGGCGTTGTCAATTTCCGAGAATTCAAGGGCCCAGGTGTTCATGCCGGTTAGTTGCGATAGTAGAATATAAGACTGAATTTTATGTTTGGGCCCAGCCTTCGTTTTTGATTTTTCCAAATGCGTAATGGCTTGCAGCACAATTCCTGACTCTGTATCCTCGCCCACGATAAATTTGCGATAATGAGCTTGTAACTGGTCGAAAAGAGCTTTTCGGTCTACCTCTGAGGCTCCTTTGACGGCCAATACTTTTGCACCCAATTCCTTTCGGAATACGATCATACTGTCGTAGGCCATTTCCAGATCAACAAGTGCTGGCAATGCGGTCATCAGGGTAATGTCCCGTTCGTCTTCAGGTGTTTTTTGAGTTGGTTTTTGCACTAATTCCTCGAGTGCGTCTTTTTGTTTACTTAGTGCTTCCTGGGTATTGCCCAACCGCCAGGCTGCCAATGATTGCAGGCAAATAGCGTTGCCCATCAGGTTATAATCACTGTTCTTGAGCTTGGTGGGTTTGCTCAGGGCTTTACTGATATGCTCAGAAGCCTCTCTGTAGAGCTTGGCGGAAGAGGTGTCTTGGAGGGGAGTCGAGGGCCCTACGGCATAGAGCTCTTCTAAAGTGGTGAGATTAGTGGCGTTCATCTCCCCTGATTTTTGTCGTACTTCCAACTCAGCAGCCTGGCTGAAATAAGTGACGGCTTCCTTGTAGTAGTCCAGCGTTTTACAACTACTGAAGACTAGAACCACCATCATGGGCCCCAGTAGTTTTTTTGACAGATTAAGGTATTTCATGTTTTTTATTTCTCGTTTTGGTATTGACACTTTGGGGGTTCAATATCCCATCGCTTTTTTGTGTTTAATCGTCTTTTGCAATATACTTCTTTTCCCCCGCCAAAAAACGCATAGCGCTCTAAACTTCCTGCAACGCGCCCAGTAAATCGTGTAGCGTAAAGGCCAGATCATCATTGATTTTCTTGATCGCATCTTCTACCTTATCGGTGGCCTTCTCAATCGATTCCTTGGATGCACCCTGCTCGGATAATTTTAATAAGTACAATTCAATAATAGCATTTAGGGCGGGAGTTTGCGAAAGCGTCCAACTGCCTTCCGTATCGCCATTTTTATCGTAAATAGTCACAAAAAGAGCCTCTAGAGAATAAGTCAATGCCAACACCTGCTCCTCACCATCACGATCGATGAACTTGATGACCAGTTGTTTGCGGAACGCCACAGCTTGTAGCGCCGATTCGACGAGAACCAGCAAGGTGGGATAGGCAATTTTATGCGTTTTAGGAATGGCTTCCAAACCGGCATAAATGGCTTTTATGACCACATAAATCAGGTTGTCATTCACCCATTTCGGGTTGGCGACCACCTCGGCCATGACCAATAGCACGATTTCCAACATCTGATTTTCTGTCAGGCTGGGCTTCCATTTGCCACTGGCTGGTTTTTCGGCAATAGCCCTCAATACCTGTTCGATAGCCAATGCCAGCAAGTTGCGTGGGCCGCTAACCCGCATATTCATCAATGCATCCAGGTTGTTGGCCAGGTTTTCCAGTGTTAGCCGGATGAGTTCAGGCAATAAGTTTGGAGCATCTACTTTTGCGTTGCGCAAAGCAATAGCCGTATCCTTGAGCACTTTTTGAAAGATTCGGTCTCTGCTGACCAGTTCGGGGTATTGGCTGATGACCGCGAGTGCCGCATCAATCAGTTGGTCGGCTCTTTCTTCATCAAAGCTACCGGAAGGGGTAAAGGCGCAATGTTCAAAGAGGATCAAATGGATCAATAACAGACACCGTTTATCGGGGTGCTGTCGCAGGATCGTTTCGAAAATATAATCCAGCAGCACTTCCATCAGCGCCATTCGGTTGGTCTGGTCTTCGCGCTCGAAGATGTAGCTCAATGCAATATCTAATGCTTGTTGGATAATGAATACTTCTTCCTCTCCAGTGCCCCATTTTACTTTTGATAGAAGAGATTCGTGTCGAGCAACGGCATGCAGCGCATTGCGCAATATCCAGTGGAGCACTTCCGGCGTGAAGCGATCCGATTTTGGGGCTTTTGCCAGGGTCAGAAATACGCTATCCACCACTGTTTCGTATAGGCTGAGTCCATCTTCTCGCTCAATGAGCCATTCCGGGTGATTTACCAATTCATCGGCACTGTCTGCCGCAATTTCGAGTACTTGGGCTGGGGTAAGTCTTGGCAACCACGGGTCGGTGGTCGTTCCGGGGTGAGAAAGAATCGCCAGTAGTTTTTTTACCGCATCGATCAATAGAAAACGCGGGGTGCCGCTGGTAGTCTCTAGGACTAAATGTATGTTTTCGGCGGTACTTTCCAGGACTAATCGAACCAACTCTGGAAGTAGATAAGGATTGTCGAAGCTACTGGCATCTAAAGCAGCCGCAACATCTCTTACCAAAATCTGCATGGCTTTGTGTCGCGTCACTAATTCGGGATGAGCCTCCATCACTTCCAGGGTGGCGGTGATCAGTTGATCCGCCAGTTCATCGTCAAATCCCTCAGTATAATCTACATCTGGGTGTTTAAATAGGATTAGATCAATCAAGATCAGGCCTCTTTCATCGGGATGGTAAGCCAGAATAACCTCCATGATGTACTCCAACAATTCTACCAGCAAATTGATTTGTACTTCGCCGGTAGTTGCACTCTGCCGGAAGACATATTCAAAAACGAGGTCCAATGCTCTATTGAGGATGGTCACCTCGGCTGTATCATCGGCCCATTGTAGAGCGTCCAGTATTTTTTGGCTGGTAGCGGCTGTCCGCATGCAGGTTTGCAAAATGACGGCCAGTGTATCCGCATCGAGGCGTTCCCTTTTGGGAATGGTTGCTAATGCGGCAAAAATGGATGTGAGTACTTCGTTGTAGAGCGTGCTATCTCCTTCTGGGATCACCCATTCGGGGTGTAAGACAATCTCGTCGAGCATCAGTTCTACAATGCTCAGGGCTTCGGCACTGGTCAGTTGGGGCTGCCAATGATCCGCTCCTTTTTTGCTAGAGAGGTGGTACATCAATTGCTCCAAGGCCACAACGAGCATATATTGCGGACTGTCGGATTTTGGCTTAATAATCAATCGAATATTTCGGCCCGTGTTCTCCAGTACCAAGCGCAATAATTCCGGCAAAATTCCGGCTTCTCTAAAACTGGATGCATCCAGAATTTCTGCAACACCACTGATGATATTTTGTAAAGAAACTTGGCTGCTAACCAGGTTGGGATGCTCATTTAAGACGGATAAGGAGGCGTTAATTAATTGATCCGCCAGTTTTCGGTTAAACCCTCCGGTATAATCTACGCCAGGGGCTTTAAACAGAATGAGATCGACCAATAACAATCCTTTTTTATTGGGATGGCGGGCAATAATGACCTCCGTAATATATTCTGCCAAATCGATGAGCAGGCCAATGCGCTCAGTGGGTTTGACTTTCTTCTGATCAAAAATATAGGCAAAAACGAGGTCTAGGGCCTTATTCAGCACCACGACCTTGTTTTCTTCATTTTCCCAGGGAATACTTTTAAGCACCTGTTGGCTATTGGTTACGGTGCGCATACTGATGCGGATCAGCAAGGTCACGACTTCACCACTAAAGCGTTCGTGTTTGGGGATTGGGGCCAATGCCTGAAATACTGCTCGTAAAACGGCTTTTAGTAGGGATGGTTTATTTTCGCGCTTTCGCACCCATCCTGGATTTTCAACAACTTCATCCAAAATGTTTTCGGCAATGGCGATGAGTTGGGCTTTAGAAAGGGTTGGTCGCCAGCTAGCATTGGGAATGGGTTCTGAAATGACCTCCATGAGGTGTTTGACAGCTATGACCAATAGGTGTTCTCCGCCTCCGGGTTTTGAAATCCAGAGCATTTCCAGGTTGCCTGCGGTATGTTCCAGTACTAGACGTATCAGCTCAGGCAGTAAGTCAGGACGTCGGATGCCACTTTTCGAAATAGCCTGAGAAATACCGATGACGATTTGGTGAAAACCTTCCCTTCGTTCTCCATTTGGGCCAACCACTAACGAAGGGTGCTCAGCCACAACATTCAAGGCGACCTTGACCATGCGATCCAGCGATTCGATATTAAAAGCTTTGCGGATGTCTATATTGTCAGGATCGGAGAGTATGATTTCCAGGAGTGCCCCCCCCGTCGACTTGATGAGTTGAGAGCCACCGTCATTGGTGTCAAAAAGCTCCGCGGGGGAATTAAACACGTAGGTGCCCGCATTCTTGACCATGCTGCGTAAAATGAGTTGCCCCCATCGGATAGCTTTCTCACTTTCATCATCCTTCTGCAGCGTACTTAGAGAAGCATCCTCCTTAATTTTGCGCACCTTCACAAAAAGATCATTGGCCAATCCTTTGCTGGTGGCCTGGATAAACTGTTGGAGTTTTTCATCGCTGCTAATTTCAGCGCTAAACTCTCCAATGACTTCGGCCGCCGTAATGAACAGTTTGGGCAAAATGAGGTTGGACATTTCCTTGAAGGCTTCGCCATCACTAAAGGGGATGTCATCCAGCGCTGCAAGAAAACTTTTCATCGCTTTGCCAAAGGAAGAGTTGGTATTTAATGCCCCGGGTACCTGGTTGAAGTAATCGATGCCAATCTCGACCATGGTGCCGGCAACTATTTGCAAGGCCGAAGTCTTGACCATTTTGGGGTGCTCGTACTGTCGAATACGCAATAGAGAAAGCAGGTCGTCGACGTTTAGTTTGCTGTCATCAATCTGTATTGGGCCACCCTCATTGTTCAATCGAATGGCTTGATGGTCTTGTTGTAATAGATCGTAAAACTGGAGGTAATAAGAAACATAATCTTTGCGGTCCTCCCCCTCCAGTCCAGAATCGCGATAGGTGGTGTGCAAGATTTGGAGGTGTTCGATTTTTTCTAAAAATCGAGCACCTCCTTCAATCTTATCCTGGTTGTTAAAAAAGTCCTCAATGGTGCGTAGTGGCGGCTCCCCGCTGAATCGAGGAAGAGGAAGAAGAATCTCTCTCGATTTTAGACTCTCGGCATAGGCTTTTTGGACGTTTCGTCCGAGCTTAATGGCTGAATTAATGGCAAATATGATTGCTTCAGCCGTCAATTGGTGGGCCATTTATATTTTTTTACTTGGGTTGATCACAGGTTTTGGGTTTGGATTATAAACCACAAACATGCACTCAGGTAATTTTAGGCCCCCAACTTACTAATTATTTGCCTAAATTAAGTAGTGTAAACGGAATTAAACATCACATAATCAGTGGTCAAGTCGGCGCCCCAACCGACACTTTTTCCTTCTCCTGAATTCATGTCAAGCCGGATGACCAAGTGAGATTCCCGCAGCAATCGTTTCAATTGATTGCGATCAAATTGCAATGGGCGCCCTTTTTCCAATACTTGTACCTGAGATTGTTCATCGCCCAGATAGAGGTCTACGGTGGTGTAATCAAAAGGTACTCCCGCATTACCACCTGCACAGATGATGCGCCCCCAGTTTGGGTCCCGGCCAAACATTGCGGTTTTCACGAGAGATGAATCTGAAATATTGCGTACCAGCTTACGGGCAATTTTTTCCGATGGGGCACCAGTCACATGGTATTCGATAAACTTGGAGGAACCTTCTCCATCGGATACGATCAACTTGGCTAGGTGAATCATCATTTCCTGCAACTGGTCTTTGAATTCAAGGTAACGGTCATCGTCAGCAGAGGTGAGTGTTTCGTTTCCCGCAAGGCCATTACACATTACGGCTACCATGTCATTGGTGGAGGTGTCTCCGTCAACAGTGATCATATTAAAACTGCGATCGGTGCACTCTTTGACCGCCTTATTCAAAAGAGCGGGTTCGATGGCAATATCACTGACGATAAAGCCAAGCATGGTTGCCATATTGGGATGGATCATTCCCGATCCTTTGGCAATGCCTGCCATATTTATGTTGATGCCATCAATGGTGAAATCGGAAAAACCTTCTTTGGCAAAGGTATCGGTTGTTAAAATCGCATTGGCGGCAAAAGAACCGGCTTTGGAATCAGTAGACAACTTGGCTACATTTTCTTGGATCCCCTTAACCACATCATCGGTAGGGAAGGGCTCTCCGATCAATCCAGTGGACGCAATAACGACCAAATCTTTTTCGATCTTTAAGGCATTGGCAGCAGCCTCAGCCATGGCCTCGGCCCCATGCATGCCTTGTTCTCCGGTACAGGCGTTGGCATTACCGGCATTACAGACGATCACTTGTGCCATGCCATCCTTGAGGTGGCGACGAGAGACCAATATTGGTGCAGCAACCACTTGATTTTGAGTGAAAACGGCGGCAGTGCTGGCGGGAACTTCTGAATAGATAATGGCCAGGTCGCGTCGCATGGATTTGATGCCGATATGTGCACCCCAGCAGCTGATGCCCCGCACGGTGGTTAAGTTCTGGATCATAGGGCTAATGGTTGTTTGATTATTCATCTTATTGAGAATCTTAAGGTTTTAATGGAATAAGTTGCAAACCTGTCGTTTCGGGAAAACCAAACATCAGGTTCATATTGTGAATGGCCTGTCCGGCGGCCCCCTTGACAAGGTTGTCGATCACGGCAACGGTGATGATGCGATTGGTGCGTTGGTCGTAGGTGGCAAACAAATCGCAATAGTTGGAGCCGCGCACGTCCTTAATGGTCGGCGGCTGTTCACAAATTCTGACAAAAGGCTGATCTTGATAGAAGTCAGCATAAGTCTTTCGAAGTTGATCTTCTGAAATGGCTTGCCGGGGGGTGGTATAGATGGTCGATAAGATGCCGCGGTCAACGGGCAGTAGGTGTGGAGTAAATTGCACCTGCACAGTACCTTTTGATTGTCCCGACAACTGCTCCTCAATTTCCACGGTATGTCGATGGGATTTCAACGCATAAGCCTTGAAGTTATCGCTGGCATTGGAATAATGGGTCGTCGCATTGGCCTTTACACCGGCGCCCGTCACACCCGATTTAGAATCCACAATGACTTGATTTGGATGAATCAATTGCTGTTTTACGAGCGGAACCAGTCCTAAGATGGCACTGGTCGGGTAACATCCGGGATTGGCCACCAGGCTTGCTTTGCGAATGGCATCCCGGTGAAGTTCAGGTAGGCCATAAACGGCTGTTGCAAATCCTTGCTGAAAAGTGTGAGGCTTGCTGTACCACGATTGGTAAACTTCGGGGGTTGATAGCCGGAAGTCTCCGGATAAGTCTATTATTTTAAATCCTTTTTGTTGGTATCTCTGTACATATTCCATCGAAATGCCGTGAGGCAAAGCGAGGAAAACGACATCAAGTCCATCCGGCAGTTCATTTGCCGATTGCAAGGTATGATCAACGAGCCCCCGAAACTGATGGTGAACGGCGGCAAAAGATTCCCCCTTGCGGCTCTCTGAAGTGATCGCAGCAATCTCCACCTCCGGGTGTTGATATAAAAGACGCACGAGTTCTGATCCGGTGTATCCGGTAGCGCCAATAATTCCTGCTTTTATCATACAATAAGTTTAGTAGTAAATTAAGTATCCGGCTTCAGGGATATCATTTAATGGCTTTGAGGGACGCAGCAATGACATCGGCTACCTGTTCCAATTCTTCGTAGGTCATCACAAGTGGGGGCACCAGACGCAACACATTATCTGCTGTGGCATTGGCAATGACTCGTCTTTTGAGCATTTCGGCAACGAGCGGTTTGGTTTCAAAGTCAAACTCAATACCGATCATCAGTCCTAGTCCGCGAATTTCTTTGAGACCGGGCTGATTGCCAATGCGGTCTTCCAACATTTCTTTTAGCCAGAATCCTTTGCGCATGGTCTTGCGTAAAATTTCTTCGGAATCAATGGTCTCCAGTGTGGCTACCGCGGCGGCACACGCCAGTGGGTTACCACCAAAGGTGGTTCCATGATCACCAAAATCGATGGCTTGGCTGACTTTTTCATTGCTGAGAATGGCGCCGATGGGCAGCCCATTGCCCAATCCTTTGGCCAGGGTCATGATATCGGGTTGTACCTCGTAGTGATCCTTAGCATACAGTTCTCCTGTGCGGCCGATACCACATTGGATTTCATCAAAGATGAGTACGATATTTTCCTGATCGCAGAGTTCCCTCAGGGCACGTAAATAGCAGGGCTTGGCAATATTGACGCCTCCTTCTCCTTGCACGGGTTCCAGTATAATGGCAGCGGTATCTTCACTGATTTTTTTCCGAACGGCTTCAATATCGTTGAAGGGTATGCGGTGAAACCCTTCTGGCATGGGACCAAATCCCTTTTGCATTTTTTCCTTACCGGTGGCAATGGTGGCTAAAGTGCGGCCATGGAAGGAATGGTGCATAGAGATGATACCGCCGCCTCGGCCATTGGTGTGGGCGTACTTACGGGCAATTTTAATGGCTCCTTCCACCGATTCTGCTCCACTATTGGTAAAGAAAACCCGGTCCAAGTTAGAGTTACTGACCAGCATTTTGGCGAGTTTCATCTGCGGTTCACTGACAAAAAAGTTGGAAATGTGCATCAACCGGGCCGCCTGATCCTGGACCGCCTTGACCACGTTGGGGTGGCAGTGGCCGAGGTTGTTTACGGCAATGCCTGCTAACGCATCGAGGTATTCATTGCCTTCTACATCCCAAAGCCGGGCACCTTCGCCACGGCGAAAGGCCAATGGGTAGCGTTTAAAAGTAGGCAAATAGCATTCCTGATCAATGTCGTGTAATTCGGCATTGGTGACTGATTCATTTTCTTTCACAAGCATATTTTGGTTCCGATTGATTTTTTTGAATAAATGGCCTCCGCAATGGTGGCTGGCTTGGTGCCATTGATAATGCAGGCTGACTTTGCGCCCGTCTGCAACGCAATCTGGCAGGACTCCAATTTGGGAATCATGCCTCCGGTGATGACATTGCCAAATAGACCATTGAGCTCTGTTAGCTGTAGTTGGTCAATCCTGGATGTGGGATCTTCGATGTCGCGCAATAGGCCATCAACATCGGTAAGTACCAGATAGTGATCTGCCTTCAAGGCACCCGCGAGGTGGCCGGCAAACATATCTGCATTGATGTTGTAATCATTTCCCGCCTCATCAGAGGCGATGCAGGTGACTACCGGCAAATAGTCATTGTCGAGCAGTGTGTGGACCAACCGGGTATCTATGTGTTGAACATCGCCTACCTGCCCCAGATCGTAGCGTTGTTCCTGCCCGGCTTCGTCTTTTTTGACGTGGTAGCGTTTGGTGGCAATGGCCATTTGTCCATCCTTACCGGAAAGGCCAACGGCTCTCAGGCCTGCACGATTTAATAAATTGACCAGATTGCCATTTACCTCTCCCTTGAGCGCCATCTCAATATATTTGAGGGCCTCGGGGCTGGTTTTGCGGTGCCCTTCAATAAATTCCGACTCAATGCGGACCGTTTTTAATATGCGTTGAATGAAGGGCCCTCCTCCGTGTACCAATACAATTTGGTGGCCATCTTGCCGCAAGCGACCAATATTTTTAACAACTGCATCCTGTAATCGTTCGCTTTGCATGGCGTTGCCGCCGTATTTTATGAGGATTAGTTGTGGATTTTGCATAATGTGAATGTTTAGTGCATGTTTGGAGGTAGTCCCTGAAGTATATTCGGGCAAGCTATTCAGACTGCAATTTTCGCTTCTAAAGCACCACCTCCGGACATGCATTTAGAGGGGGTGATGTTGGGTTTATGAGGTATTGGGCTGGCGGGAGTGTCTATCGAACTGTGTCCAATAAATTAGGAAATACGGTTAGAATATCGCTCTCCATCTGTTTGTGTTAACTCTCTATGAATGGCATTTCATTGTTCAGCAACTGGGTATAATTGGTGATGGAGGTGATCTTTATCGCTGTGTGTTTTTGTTTGCCCAAAAGAGGCGCAACTGCGTCGGGGGCAAAGCCAGGAAAAGAAAGGACGACGAAGGGCGTATTGGCCCGTAGCATGCTCTCGTTTACGGGAAGACTCCAGCCAATTAGTGCAAATCGGTTTGCCATAAATATATTTAGGGTTTGATTAAAAAAAGTCATGATTCGATAGATCTAAAGGAGGTCTAACGTGCAGCAGATAGTGATCCACAGGACCACCAATATGCATTTTCGGCAGGTGTTAATTGTGGGATTTGGCAAATTGCCAAAATGCTGCCAGTCTACTGCAAGGCCATCTTTAGTTGGGTCGTATAGGTAAAGAGGACAGCGAAGCTTTTGGTGGTCAGCAAAGCGGGCTACAAGTGGTAGATACGGGGGCGGTTAACCAAGAGATTACCTCCAAAATTGTTGCAAATATTTGCCAAAAAGCAAACACAAACCCACTTGTAGCATAACAACTACATGGCTTATAGTACTAAAAAAAGGGCGGAATTGCAAATTTAAAGGATGATTAGGTCTCCATTTAATTAGATGGTCGGTTGAAAGCCATGAGATTAAGAGAGGTTCAAAAACATCAAACCTTTTCAAATTCTGCCCGGGTCATTCCAAATATCATGACGTCCACTAATTCACCGCTAAACTTCTTGAAATCGGCTCGTAGATCACCCTCGCGGCGAAAGCCACATTTTCGGGCCAACCGTTGGCAGGCGAAATTGTCCGTTGCGGTGCGCAGGTACAGGCGCTCTAGCTGCAATTGGCGAAAGATAAAAGGCAGACACGCTACCACTACTTCCGACATAATGCCCTTACTACCATATTGATGGTCAATAAAAAAGCCAAGTTCTCCTTTAGGTACGGACCAATCAACCCGAAAAATGCGAATTGAACCAATTAATTTAGCAGATTCATTATCCCAAATACCAAAACAGTACTCTTGTTGTAACAACCATTGAGCCAGTTTTGTGCGGACATAAAACTCTGCTTTTTCTTTATTGCTGGTTTCTTCGATGGTTTTGGGGAAGGAATCAATCAAATAGGAATGGTTATCTTGGATTGTATCGTAAAGCAAGGCCCCTTCGCCTTCCCGGAAGCGGCGGGTCACCGTACGAGGGGTGAGAATGGCGGTATCAATGTCTAATAATCTGTTCAACATCGGGTTTTTTCCCAAATCTAAAGCATTCGCTGTGAATAGGGTAGTGATTGGAAAAATAATTCCATTAATTTTGCCGCACAAATTGAACTATGAGATTCTTCCAAACCAGGCGGTTCAGAATGAAATTTATTAAAGTGATGTGGATCACCTTGGTCTGGACGATTGTTGGTGTACTTGATGCCCTCAATACGCACGCCATTACCAGAGTGGGATACTTTCACCTGGATGAAGAATATCCATTTGCACAATATCTTTTGGTCAATACCCTAAGTGCTACCTTTGCCGGATTGGTATCGGGCGCGATACTGATTTTCTTTCTGCGAGAGTGGGTGCGCGCCAAGTCCTTTGGCTTTGCCTTGGTGGTCAACAGTATGGTCATTGCCATTTTGAATTTGTTGATTACCGTGCTGACCTATTCGCTCTTTTTTAGCTTTTACCTGAAGGAAGTGTGGTGGCATCCCGATGTGATTGAGAATACCGCATTAGTAGTTGGCCCTGCATTTTACCTCAAATATTTTATCCTTTGGGGCATCGTCGTCTTTCTATCCATTACCTTTTTGCACGTCAATGATAAATACGGAACTGGAGTTTTGCTCAAACTTTTGCTGGGGCGTTATTATCGACCCCGTGAAGAAGAACGGATCTTTATGTTTCTCGACATTCGGTCATCAACCACGATTGCGGAACGGCTGGGACACATCCGGTTTTTTAATCTGCTCAACGATTTTTACCGAGACATCACCATTCCCATTATCAATACTTCTGGAGAAATGTATCAGTATGTAGGAGATGAAGTGGTCATCGCCTGGACGATGGGGGAAGGATTGCCCAATGCCAATTGTTTGCGCTGTTTTTACAATATGCAAGAGGCGATCAACCGGCTGGCGCAACGCTATCAGGAGACTTATGGATTGGTGCCTCAGTTTAAGGCAGGACTGCATTGTGGGATGGTCACAATTGGAGAAATTGGGGTGATAAAAAAAGACATTGTTTATTCCGGTGACGTGATGAATACCACCTCACGTATCCAAAATGCATGCAATAAATATGGGGTGGATCTTTTGATTTCAAAATACCTCCTCGATAAGTTGAACTGGCCACCGCACGATTTCTATGCTCATCGCGTAGGCATCATCGAACTGAAGGGCAAAAAGCAGAAAATTGAGCTTTTTACCATCGGCGAGGAAGATGTTTATGCCAAGGAGCGTTTTTCAGAGGACCCAACTTAGGGCATGTTTGGAGGTCAAACTTTGGGCTGCAAAACAGCACTTTTTCGATGACGCATCGTTCTTTTTTTTATCCGTCTCGGCTCAGCCGGGATGCATTTCAAAAAACGCCTTGTTTTATCAAAAAAATGATGCTTTTCGCCAGCAAATCCAACCTCCAAACATGAACTTAATCACGCCTAATGAGTGCTCGCTTTGTTTAACTAATTTGGTTCTTTGACAAATTCCGTGATTCAACAACTTCTATTTTAGCTTGACCACGAAATTTGTCAAAGAACGACTAATTTGAGTGCATAAACAATAGCTCAAAATGCTAAAGTCGAGCTAAGATAAGCGATCTTAATAATTCACCTCCAACCCTAAATCCTTTCTCATCGCCGTATTTTCTAGTGCATTATCTTGCCAGTATGGGATCATGAGTGTATTGGTACGTGTGGCAACGGTGGTTCGCATTTGCTCATCAAAAGCAGAGGGGTAACTATCTTTCCATCCTGCAATGGCATAAGGCTCCCTGGCTTCATAAATGATTTCCAAGGTGCGATCTACTTCTGGGTATTTTACCTGATAAACCATGAGGTTGTCGCCCGTAAAATCGCTGCCGTCATATTTTGTACGCGTGATTACGGCATCCAATTGGCCAAAAGCCTTGTGCTTTAAACGAGAAAAGGTCGTAGAAGGCAACATTTTAATTTTACCCGTAGGTAATAAATCCGGGTTCATGCGGATTCGATTGAATAGTTCATCCTCTAGCAGCGCAGGCTCAATCCTTTTACCGACATCCCCCTCGGTTTCGAAATAACTGAGTAGTTGGTATTGATAGGCGTTGTCTTTATAGTTCAACTGCGTGAATGTATGGCCACACCAATCTTGTGATGACAAAGTCACCTTAAGGGTTTGAGGGTGATTTTTGAGGTCGACAGGAGTAAAGACAGAAGTCATCATGGAATAATCGTAGATGCCCGTTGAGAAGCGGCGAATCTGATTCATTTTCAAGACGCTCGTGGAATTTTTATCTTGATAAGTATCATTTTTCACCTGTTTGTCCGTCAGAAAATCTTCAGTGACAAAAATCATAACTACCTCACCGGGGTGGATGTCTTTGTACCGGTTTTGCTCCAGTTTATAATGATTCACTTCTCCCTTGCCCTGATACCAGTAATCACCCAATTTGACCGGCACATCATTGAGGGGATTGACCACTTTTACAGCATTGATATTGGCCGATGGTTTCTCGGTTTGCGGTTCATTGCCGGTAGAAGAGGTGCAAGACTGCGCTATAATTAACAGGCCCAGAATAGCAATACTTATTTTTCTCATGTTAATTGGTTTTTTACAGAAAACAATTAAACACAACCTTTGGATCAAAAAAATAAGTCTTATCGATATTTTATTTTTCTAATCCAGAGGGTCGTAGGCGTTTTGATGCCGTTTTGGAAATCCGATTGCCGATGCCAGATCCAATTGCCCTGTTCATCGTATTGGTACTCATGCAAAATAGAGACCTCATTGTTTGTTTTGCTGGTAGAAAATTTAGCCACCTCTTGCATGGCTATTTGGCCTTTAATGTTTTTGACCTCCCGGATGAGGCGATTGATGCACTGTTTGTCAGAATCAAAGGGAAATAACAGCCGTCGGGTGTGTGGCCCTTGCGCGTGGGAGATGATGACTTGATTGGCGCTATCCAGGTATTCCACTGATTGTCTAAACCGATTGACTTGATCCTTGGCTTCTACCTGGGTGATTCGCCCCAAGGTGTCGTATGAAAACTGAAAGATGGTTTGTGGACTTTTAGAGGTGCCAAAACTTAGTTTTCGGAATAATTTGCCGGTGTCGTCATAGAGGAAAACTGTGGAATCCATTCGGGTGCCTTTTACAAAGCGTACGGTGGAGGTCAATTGCCCCATTTCGCTATAGCGATGCCGTAATTCGGCTCCTTGCTCAACGGCTTTTTCCTGTACCAGCCTGTTTTCTTTGTCAAAATTTAGTTCCCACGTACTGAATCCTTCATTGGGATACAGGTTAATCTTTTTGTGAGAAATAGACCGGATATCGCCCAATAGCGGAATTTCCTGATCACAATTGAGTAAATCAATGACTTGCTGAGCTGGTAAACAGGTGACCAGCAATAGTGCATAACCAATAAGTAGACCTTTTTTCATAGCTTAAGATTTTGAGCGCCGCCATATCTCAAGATAATGAAAAAAGTAGACAAGCTGCAATGGTAGGGCTTTCGCAGAACGGTCATTAGGTGAATGTGCCCATCAGGCGTGCCAATTGATCCTTATGGAGTGTAAATGCTACCAGTTGTCCGTTCGGAATGGCGAAGCGGGGAGCCCTTCTTGGTTATACAAATTGGCATCATCAGGGTTGTCGGCCCAAGCATAACGTACGGCCACCGGTTTTTTGATGGCTTCACTCCACACCACGACTTCATTCCCATCAATCATGGCTTTGGCCCAAAGGAATTCTCCGTCAGCGCCGGCAATGGCAAAGCCGCGTAGGTATCCATAGCGGTCATTTTTAGCAACCAATCCGCTACCCACATGGTCAAACTGGAGCCGAATTTTTTGACCGTCTTGTTGCATGCTTTTATAAATTGGCCCCGAATAGACCAGGTCTTTCTCCCCGTAGGTGATTTTACGGGCGGCCAGACTTAGCCGATAGCCCACATCTTTTTTATTACGCGGGTGGATGTCTTTGGCTTCGCCGATGTCAATGATCACCGCTTCACCCGTATTGGGTAAGGCCAGGGCGCTGTGCTGAGACGCTCGCAATAAAGCCCAATTGCTTTCACCGGGAAACTCCGCAGCGGGTAGGTAATTGGCCAGCTGTACCCAGAAAAATGGAAAATCTCCTTGATTCCATAGCTTTCGCCAACCTTTGATCATCTCTTGGAATTGAGAAGTATACGCTTTGGCATCTTGGGCCGTATTGGCATTGCTCTCACCTTGATACCAGATAGCCCCTTTGATGCCGTAATCCAGAATGGGGTGAATCATCGCATTATACAGTTTGGTGGGCAGTTGATTGTCTGAGCCGTCGACCACATTAAGATTTACCTGCCCGATTTTGTATTTCCATTCCCCACTTAAATCAATAGTGTTTTCGCCAATTTTGAGGCAAAGCAGGTTGGCTTCTCCGTGAATGCCACCACCCCCACCGGTATCGGTCACCCGGATCGTGATGGTGTTTTTCCCGGGTTGCAAGATCTCGGCGGGGATATCGTATTTCCGCACCTCGTTCCAGCCATTGGTTTGACCCACCAGACGGCCATTGACCCAGGTAATGTCCTGGTCATCGACCATAGCGATGCCCAATTGAGCAGGTTGATAGGCTTGTTCCGGGCTCAGCTCGATGGTCTTGCGGTACCACACCACGCCGTCCAGCATTTTCCAACCCGATTTTTCCCAGATGCCGGGAAGAGACATCGTTTCCCACTGGTTATCGGCCAGAGTTGGTGCCGCCCAAATGGGTTTACCGTCCTGCATACCGATATCTTGTACTGGATAGTCAGGGCCAAGTTTGTCCATTACCTGTTTTTCAAAGGCTTCTTTTCTGGCCTTTTGCTCCGCCACCAACTTTTGGGCTACCTCTTCCTGGTTGTTATAACCGAGCATGGTGTAATCCATCCAGGGCTCGATGCGACTACCGCCCCATGAAGTATTGATTAATCCAATGGGCACTCCCACTGTTTCCCGCAGTTGTTGGGCGAAATAGTATCCTACAGCTGTAAAGTTACCCACAGTAGCCGGATCACAGATTTCCCAGGAGCCGCCCGCTAGAACCTGTTCGGGATGATTGCTGGCCGAGTGGGGGATTTTGAAATGCCGTATTTGTGCATCCGTGGCTTCGGCCATGACTTTTTCTGCATCATTGGTATTGGCCAGCACCCATTCCATATTGGATTGGCCGGAACAAATCCAGACATCTCCGATCAGGATATTTTTGAGGGTTACTTTTTCTTTTTTGGAAGAGACAGACATGACATACGGACCGCCGGCTTTTTGTGCGGGCAGTTCGATCAGCCATTTCCCGGTTTTATCGGCTTTGCCGCTATATTGCTGGTTCATAAAGTCAATAGTCACCTTGACTTTAGGACTTGCCCATCCCCATACTTTGACCGGTTGTTCTCGCTGTAAGACCATATTGTCCGCAAATAGTCGGGAAAGGTGGAGTTGGGCTGTGGCGAAAGTAGGAATGATCAGGATTCCCAGCAGGAAAGTGAATGTTTGTAGTTTCATTTCTTTAGTGCATGTTTGGAGGTAGTCCCTGAAGTATATTCGGGCAAGCTATTCAGGCTGCAAATTTCGCTTCTAAAGCACCACCTCCCAATATGCACTAAGTTACAAATAAATCCGGAATGAGCGCCAATGGTGGGTCAGCGCAGGGCTGATTTTCTCAACGGGTAGAGCTGTTCGGTAATGCTGATAGGGTGTAGTTGGGGGTTGTCCCTTTGTGTGAGGATGAGACAATCTTCTTTGTTTTTAATAGAATATGCCTCCGGCGGTCCCTGTTTTCTTGGCAAAAAAGGAACCGCCGGAGGCATCTGGTATAGGAGCATGTTTGGAGGTTGGCTTTGCTGGCGAAAAGCACAAATCTAAAATAATGACGAAGCAAATTAATAGAATCCCATCTGCTCAATCTCTTTTTTGGGACAAACCTGACACCCTCCTGCAATTTGTTATACACACCCCTCCGCCCTTTCTTGTCACCCTTCCATTATTTTCACTAGTTTTGCGCCAGACAAAATTATTTTCCATGAAAGCATTAATCACATTTTTTTGTATTGCTACCCTGACGTTGGCCTGCGGTCAGGAGCCTAAGCCAACCACAGATACTGAAGGAAAAGAAACTTATGAAGGGGATAGCCTGGTCATCCAGTCGGATGGGGACGCCAAGATCATCTTTGCGCCTGATGCGCTGGAAAAGGTGAAAAATTTGAAACCAAAACCTCAGCAACACACCATGGATGAAGAACCGATCGTCATTAAAGGGGTGAACATGGGACCGTCTATCAATATGGTGATGGTTGGCAAGGCAGAGCTGGTCTTCAAGCGGAGTTGCAGCAGTTGCCATGCACTTGGTAAAGATCAGGGCGATTTGATTGGTTTGGCCGGCTTAACGAAGGAGCGCGATCCTTCCTGGATCATGAACATGACTACGGGAGCACCGATTGAATTGGACAAAGACCCAGCGAAAGTAGCTCGTTTGCAGGAATGCCCAACTCGGCAGCCCGGTACTCGCCTAAATATTGAAAAAGCTCGTGATTTTGTGGAATTGATGAGAAATGTAGACGCAGGGCAATAGAAATAGAACGCTCTTAGAGAGACAAATAAAAAAAGCCGCGAAGCGAATTAGAGCTAATTCTTCGCGGCTTTTTTTTGACTAATTTTACGATATCCTCCTGACAATTGGAGGGGATCAGATACAAATTCTGATCAATTTAATTGCTTCCTAAACTTTTATCCGTTTCTGTTTCTTCGTTGCTGGTTTCATAGGCTTTGAAGGTTTCAGTGCCACACTGCAAGAAGTCTGAATAGCCATCAACGCCTTCCTGGTAACCACGGGGTGCTGCCAATACTTTTTGATCCGGAGATAGCATCACGTACAGTGGCTGCGAGTTTTGATCGAAGTTCACAATTTGAAAATCTTGCCAAATACTACCCACCGTGCGTAGTTTCTTCTGATCATATTTGGAGATCAATGGTTTCTCCAGCTTTTCCCGGTCATCCGTATAAAGGGATACCAATACAAAGTCTTCCTGAATCTGATTGCGCACCTTATCCGCTACCCAGATGTGTTCTTCCGTCTTGCGGCAATTGACACAACCGTACCCGGTAAAGTCGAGCAGAATTGGTTTTTTTACTTCATTGGCGTAAGCCAAGCCTTCTTGGTAGTTCTTGAAACAATCTAGATTGTTTGCACATTTGGTATAGGAAGGAAAACGGGCTTTGATTTCCGGATTAACTTCTGGCTCGGGAAGGAAAACATTATAGTGGGCCGGAGGGGCTAGACCACTCATCAATTTTAAGGAATCATAAGATTGTTTTTGCTCGCTGAAAATAAAGCCAGTACACAAATAAACGGTCAATGCCAGAGCACCTACCGCAAAGAAGCCGCGGGTTGGGCTTAGTTTTTTTACCGGACTGTCGTGAGGGAAGCGAATCACGCCAAATAGGTACAACGTCATCGCAGCAAATATAGCGATCCACAAACCAAGGAAAACCTCATAGGGGAGGATACCCCAGTGCATGGTCATATCGGCTACCGACAAGAATTTAAGCGCAAGCGCCAATTCCAGAAAACCAAGGACCACCTTTACGGAATTCATCCATCCACCGGATTTGGGTAGACTGTTCAACCAGGCGGGGAAGGCGGCAAATAAGGCAAATGGCAAAGCCAGTGCCGAAGAAAAGCCCAACATGACCGTAAAAGGTCCCAGTTTATCCGTAGCTGATTGCACTAGTGCCGAACCAATGATTGGACCGGTACAGGAGAAAGAAACCAAGGCCAACGTAAAGGCCATAAAGAAAATGCCAATCAAACCACCTTTGTCGGCCATCGTATCACTTTTATTGGCCCAGGAACTAGGCAGGGTGATTTCGTAATAACCGAAAAAGGAGAAGGCAAAAAAGACAAATATCACAAAGAATATGGTGTTGGCAATCCAGTTGGTGGAAAGATCCTGGAGGGCGGTAACACCAAAGACACCGGTAATTAATAGCCCAATTGCTACGTAGATGCCAATGATAGACAAGCCATAAATAAGGGCATTGCGAATACCACTTTTACGATCTTTACTGCTCTTGGTAAAAAAGCTCACGGTCAGTGGGATCATCGGAAATACGCAGGGCGTCAATAAGGCCAATAACCCTCCGGCAAAACCGAAAATAAAAGTCCACAACAGGCTCATATCACGAGTCACATTCTCTTCACCACATTGACCCACCGGATCTTTATAGGATGCCTTGATGGCCGCAATACGGGAATCCAAAGTGTCGCCAATAATGGCGATATCTCCCGAAACCGCAATAGCGGCTAGATCTATGCGTTGGTCTGCTTCAGCACCAATCAAGACTTCTCCCGTAGATGGGTTGATCCAGATTGCATTGTCCATAAATGGAATACATTGCTTATCGTCACAACTCATATACGTCAAAAAGGCGGTAATCGGCTGATCGGGGGCGGAGCTCTTTATTTTTTGTGTAAAATACACCGGTTCGTCGTCCAGATATTTGATGACATTCACGCCAAACATAGGGTCCATACCCTCCTTCTTATGACCTTTTTCCTCCATCTTACCGACCAATTCATAGTGGTCAGCGCCTTCGAAATCAAAGGTTGTGGGGATAGGCCCATCATCATCGGTAAATTGAGAGTAAAGGGTCCAGTCTTCCTGAATTTCGGCTTTCAGCGTGAGGAGAAACTCGTTATCTTTTTCTTTGGTGATTGTTCCCGTCCAGGTCACCGGATGTAGTTTGCCATCATCTTGTGCCGTTTCCAGCAAACCGGATTGTGCATTTCTTTCCCCTTCGGCTTCATCAATTAGAAGCGATTGGCCCTCTGCGGATGTTTCTTCCACCGCAACGGCTTTTTCTGCTTCCTCTTCTGGCTTTTCCATCGCCCCGGTTGTCGGGGCAGCAGCCTTGAATTCAAAATTGAAATCCACTTCCGTAGGCGGCAAACAGCGCTCATCATTACAGGTCATGAATTCAAAATATCCACTTACGGGTTTTGATGGATCACTAACCTTTATCCGTTGGGTAATAATGCCCTTTTTGGAAAATTTGACCAGTTCCATTTCAAAAACCTTGTCGTAAGCTTTCTTGATATGACCACTTTCCTCGGCTTTACCAACCAATTTATAATGGTCTCCTTCATCGTAATAGAAGGTCGTGGGAATGGGCCCATCGTCTCCATCGAGGTATTGGGAGTACACCCACCAGCCATCCTCAATTTCAGCTGTGAAAATGAGGTCATATTCGGTGTCACTGATTTGTTTTTGGTCCATTTTCCAAGTCACCGGATCAAAAATCTGACCGGAAAGGCTCCAGCTAATCAGTAGAGAAAAGAGTAGCAATGAAAGTCTCATGTCGCTATTCAGAGTTTAAATGTTCTTAACCAACCACACAATTGGTTTTAGAACTTTGATAAACAAAAAGATCGGCTTGGGTGATTTTTTGCAAAAATAGAAGGTGTGGGGGTAAATAGGCGCCCCAACACCTTGGAAAATCGTCTTGCAGACAACATAATAGCAATGCGGTCCGATTAGTCTTCGAGTGTGAAGTAAAATCCTTCTTTGGTTGGGGGCAAACACTTTTCATCATCACAACACATGTACTCCACAAAGCCTTTGATGGTCACTGGACTTTCCGTCAATTTCACCTTTTGGGTAAAGACTACCTCATCGGTGTATTTGATGACATTCATTTGAAACATCTCGTCATAACCTTCTTTTTTATGACCAGCTTCTTCGGTTTCGCCAATTAGTTCAAAACCCGCCGTTGGGGCAAAAGTAAATGAGGTGGGAATGGGGCCATCAGGGTCGGTGTTTTGGGAATAAATATTCCAGCCTACCTGACAATCAGCAGTAAGCGTTAGGGTGTATTCTTGGTCACCGGTTTTTTCAGATGCAAAAGTCCACTTGACGGGCTTCAACTGAGCCTGAAGGGCCAAAACGGTCAACGAAAAGGCACAAAATAGGAATGCTTTTTTCATAGTTGTGATAATGGTTTTTGAATAACTACAAATATAACCATCCCCAATCCATAACTGTCTTATAAAGAAGGGACAATAATAAATAATTAACAGTTTCCTTAACCTTTTAGCTTCACCATGGTGAGGATCGTGGCAATAGCAACGGTCTCCCCTGTTTCGTCATAAACATCGACCAACCATTTGACGATACCCTTGCGGAAATCTTCATCCTCCCGTTGTTCTTGTGCTACTTTTTCCTTGACAGTTAGCTTAACGCCAATGGTCATGCCGGGATAAACAGGTTTGGTAAAGCGGCATTCCTCCAATCCATAATTGAGCAAAACCGGGCCTTTTTTCGGTTCTACAAACATGCCCGCTGCCTTGGATAGAATGTAATAACCGTGGGCAACGCGTTGTTCGAAAGGCGTTCCTTCCAATGAGGTGGCATCAACGTGGGCATAAAAGTGGTCACCACTCACATTGGCAAAATTGGCGATATCCGCTTCGGTTACGGTATGTTTATGCGTAATCAAGGTTTCTCCAATTTCGAGATCCTCAAAGTGTTTGAGGAAGGGATGCACCAGTTTTTCGGTTTGTTGACCGCCAATTTGGTACACATTGGTCACTGCTGTGATCATACTGGGGTGCCCCTGAATGGCCGTGCGTTGTAAATAGTGCTTGATGCCACGCAAACCGCCCATTTCTTCTCCACCGCCGGCTCTGCCCGGACCACCATGTACCATCAGGGGCATCGGAGATCCGTGACCCGTACTTTCGGGGGCACTTTCGCGGTTGAGCATCAGAATGCGGCCGTGATAAGCTCCTGCACCGATGACATAGTCGCGAGCAACTTTAGGGTCGAAAGTACAAACGGTACTCACCAGCGACCCTTTACCCATATTGGCTAGTTCGATGGCTTCACCCAAATCTTTGTAGGGCATCAGGGTGCTCACCGGACCAAAAGCCTCGATTTCATGACTGCCTTTTTTATGAAAAGGATCGTCGTTGCGCAACAGGATGGGGGAAAAGAAGGCACCTTTGTTTTTGTCGGCTCCGGTCACTTCAAAATGGTCCAAGTCGCCAAATACGATTTGGGAGGATTGGGTCAATTCTTCCACTCGTCGGCGTACTTCAGTCGCTTGTTTTTTACTGACCAATGACCCCATGCGTACGCCTTCCGCCTGAGGATCGCCGATGGTGGTGGTAGACAGTGCTTTACCAATGGCGATTTGCACGTCTTCTACTAGTTTTTCCGGAACTATGATGCGCCGAATGGCAGTGCACTTTTGGCCACATTTGGAGGTGATCTCCCGCCTTACTTCTTTGATGAAAAGGTCAAATTCTGGCGTGCCAGGGGTGGCATCTTCACCTAGAATGGCCGCATTGAGGCTATCCGCTTCCATATTAAAGGAAACCGCATTTTCGGTAATGACTGGTAGGGATTTCAACTTTCTGCCCGTCGAGGCAGAGCCCGTGAAAGTCACCACATCCTGACTGGTCATCGGCTCCAGGATGCCTACGCCACTACCATTGACCAACTGAATGGCGCCTTCCGGCAATATACCTGAAGCAATGATATCGCGAACCATAGCTTCCGTGAGAAAAGAGGTTACTTCAGAGGGTTTGACTACCGCCGGCATACCTGCCAATAGATTGACAGAGACTTTCTCCAACATGCCCCAAATGGGGAAATTAAAGGCATTGATGTGTACAGCCACACCATGTCGAGGGGTAAGCACGTGGTGACCGATAAAGGTGCCTTCCTTGGATAAACTGGCCGCTTCGCCATCAATGTACACTTGGTCGTCGGGTAGCTTTTTGCGTAAGCTGGCATAGGCAAATAAAGTGCCAATACCCCCGTCGATATCTACCCAGCTATCCGCTTTGGTCGCGCCGGTTTGGTAGCTCAGAGGGTAGTATTTTTTACGAATATCATTGAGGTATAGGGCCAATTTTTTGAGCATGACACCCCGTTCCCGAAAGGTCATTTTCCGGAGGGCAGGACCTCCTACTTTACGCCCGTAATCCATGATGGCAGCATAATCCAACCCTTCGGTACTGCAAGTTCCAATCAGTGCTCCGGTAATAGCATTGTATTGTGGTAACCCATCTCCATCATGTGGTGCCCATTGGCCTTGAATATAGTGTGCTAATTTCATATTTGGCTAGGTTTTACAATTAACAACATCACGAATGAATGTTCGTTCGCAAAGATAGTGATTCTCGCGCGAATCGACGATTATAATGGTACAATCTGTCCTTGCCAAGCCAGGCGAAAACCCGCATGCTCTACGGCTTTGCGAGAAGCTTCGTCTCTGAGCACCGGATTGGTATGGTTAAAATGAATGAAATGTACCTTCGCTTTATCTAAAAGGTCGAGGTCGTTGAGGGCATGCATCGTTTCTTTGATAAAAGGGTGGGGAATTTCACTCATGTCCCGACCGGGAATCTCCCCATTTTCGAAAAAAGTGCCATCGACGAAGGCGTAGTCTACAGCATGCACCAATCCGGCAATGTCGGTGCTCCATTTGTTCCATTTATCAATATCAGGAATGAAGGCAATCGACACCTGTTGGCTTTCAATCAAATAGCCAACTGTTTCGGAAAACTCATCGCGATGGGGTACCTGAAATGGCGTCACGCGCAGTCGCTCGTTTAGTTGAATCGTACTGTCTGCTCGTAGTAAATACAATTGGATGTTTTGTAGATCTACCAACTGGCTCCAAGGGCCATTTTCCGTAAGGAAATTCCGCATTTTCGGCATGGCATAAACGGGCGTTTTATCTGCCCCCATCACTTCTCTCCCCAAGTGCATCAATCCGGTGTAGTGGCCAATATGGGCATGGGTCAGAAAGATGCCGGAAAGAGGGGCGTGCTGTTCCAATAAATGCAATTGGTTCCGGAAATCAGGTGTTGCATCAAACATCCAAGCTTGCTGGCTAATCGGATCAACCAAGGCCAGGCACGAAACCATTTTGCCCTCCCTTTGCCCTTCCCAAATATCTTGACAACACACCTTTGTACACCCGGCTTGTGGGTAACCGGCATCCTGCGCGATCCCCAACACGATGAGATAGGGGGCTTTTGGTCGTTCAGGAATTGCCGTGTCCTGCTCGTCGGCAGAATGGCAGCTTGCTATTAAAAAAAGGGTGCAAAGCAGGTAAATGAGCCGATTCATGTTGATTTTTTTTTGAACCTGTAAATTGCAAATCCTTTTCCGTTTGACAAAATGGGGAGACAGGCACACATGGATTTGCATAAAAAAGCCCTCACTCCTTGCATCTTTCAAAGATCTCCTTTATTTTTGTCTTAACCATTTGGTTAAACCAGTTGACTAATGACGGAAGAAACATCGACGGAACAGATTATTAAAGAGGCGGCCAGGAAGATTTTTGTACGCAAAGGATATGCCGGCGCTAGGATGCAGGAAATAGCAGAAGAGGCAGGCATCAATAAGGCTTTGCTACATTATTATTACCGTACAAAGGACAAGTTGTTTGAATCCATCTTTTCGGAGATTTTCGACCAGATGGTGGTGCAATTGAAGCAGACTATTACCACAGATAAACCCTTGGTGGAAAAGCTGGATGATTTTGTAGACAGGTATATTTCTACCATTGAACAGAATCCACATGTACCCCTTTTTATCGTCAATGAAATTGCGCAAAACCCGGATCGCTTTGTGGAGAAAATAAAGAGCAGAGAGATGTTTCCGGAAATAGCAGACTTCTTTCAGCAAATGATGATGGAAATGGAAAAGGGAAATATTCGCGAAATGCACCCCTTGCACTTTTTTATGAATGTTCTTTCTCTCTGTGCCTTCCCCTTTATCGCCAAACCAATGGTGAAAGCGATCTCGGGCATGGATGATGCGACCTGGAGTGCATTGATGGAAAACCGCAAGGAAGAAGTCAAAAACTTTATTCACCGGGCAATTAGCAATTAAATTTTTTTGCCCCTCATTTAACCAGACAGTTAAACCGTTTGATAAATCTCAATATTTTGAAAAACACGATAGTCATGAGATATTTCATTCTCTTTTTGAGTCTCTTGCTGGCCCCCGGCGTTTGGGCACAATCAACCGTAAAGTTGGAAGATTGCTACCGTTGGGCACAAGAGCAACACCCCATTCAGCAGCGTAAGGCCTTGCTCGATCAGCAGTACCAACTCTCGCTGCAACAGTTGGACAAAAGCAAACTACCTAGCCTGTCCTGGAATACGGAAGCTGCTTTGCAAACGGAGTCGGTGACCGTGCCCTTTAGCCTTCCGGGAACGGAAAAAATTGAATTGCCCTTGGTCAATGCACGCAGTACACTCGACCTCAATTATGTGGTCTATGATGGTGGGATGAGGGAGGTCCAACGCAAATTGGAAACGGCTAAGCTGGCTACTCAACAACAATCGGTAGAGGTACAGTTGGCTCAGCTCAAAACCCGCGTCAACGATTTGGTGATGGGGATTCGTCTGCTGCGTGCCAAAGCTGCTTTGCTGGCCAATACCCGCGAAAAACTCAACACCCGCCTGACTTCAATGGAAGCGGGCGAAAAGCATGGGGTGGTCCTGCCCAGCGAGGTGGAAAAGGTGCGTGTTCAAGGCCTAAAACTCGACGCCCAAAGCGAAGAAGTCGCCGGACAAATCCGTGGCCTTTTGGCTACATTCAACCAATTGACGGGACAGCATTTTGATGAGCAAGTTACCTGGGAGATACCCACCCTGCCAACCCCTTCTTTTACAGAAGCCGTACGGCGCCCGGAATTGGAACTATTTGCACTACAGCGCCAACAGATTTTGGCCAATACTGAAATGACAGAAGTGCAAAATCGCCCAAAATTGAGTGCTTATGCCCGTGCCGGGCTAGGTTATCCCAATCCCCTGAATTTCTTTGATACGGATCTCAGTCCTTTTGGTCAAATTGGCGTGCGGCTGAATTGGAAAATCCTGGATTGGAAGCAGTCGGAATTGCAGCGCGAATCCTTGGGGGTACAGGCGCAAATTGTTGACAATCAAAAGGAGGAGTTTCTCTACAACCTCAATTTGATCGACGGCAAATACCGGGAAGATCGCAACCGGATACAACGCCTGATTGAAAATGATAAAGAAATAGTCGCCCTACAGGCAGAAATCTTGAAACAAGTCAGTTCCCAACTCGATCACGGCGTCATCATGGTAGCGGATTACCTCAATCAGGTCAGCGACGAATTGGATGCCCGGTTAAACTTGAGTCTGCACGAACTGCAATTGCAACACTTGACATTGGATTATCTCACACAAAAAGGCTGGTTATAATGAATTCAATCCTTAAAAATATTCGATTCGCCCTTACTTTGGGCCTTTTTTTCTTGCTGTTTACCCAATGTGCTCCTGAAGAAGAAGGAGCCGATGCCTATGGCAATTTTGAAACCACCCACACCACGATCAGCTCGGAAATTCCCGGCAAATTGATGGCCTTCCGGGTGGAAGAAGGACAAAAGATTGAGGCGGGCGCCTTGATTGGTTGGGTGGATACATCCCAGCTGCATTTGCAAAAACTGCAATTGGAAGCGACCATCCGCGCGCTGGGAAAAAAGCAGCAAAATCCCAAGCCACAGATCGCCGTGTTGGAAGAGCAAAAGCAATCACTACTCCGTGAGAAAAGCCGCTTTGAAAACCTGTTGGCTGATAAAGCGGCTACGCCTAAACAAGTCGATGACATCAGTGCTCAAATTGACTTAGTCAATGCTCAAATTGAGGCAGCCCGCAAGAATAGCCAAACCGCCAATCAGGGCATTCTGAGTGAGCGGGACCCCTTGCAGGCACAAATTGCGTTGGTGGAGGATAAGATCCGCAAAAGTTTGATCTATAACCCCGTCACCGGCACGGTACTTACCAAGTTGGCCGAACCCGGAGAAGTAGTGGGTATGGGCATGCCGTTGTATCGCATTGCCAGCCTGGATACCTTGACCTTGAGGGCCTATATCAGCGGGACCCAACTGGGAAATGTTCAACTCGGACAAACCGTAAAAATACTGGTTGATGAAGGTCCGGAGCAAACCCGAACCTATGAGGGGCAAGTCATCTGGATTTCCGATCAATCGGAATTTACGCCCAAGACCATTCAGACCAAAGAAGAGCGGGTCAACCTGGTCTACGCCACCAAGATTGAAGTAAAAAATGATGGTTTTCTCAAGGTCGGTATGCCGGCTGAAGTCTATTTCTCGGATCCAAATCTAGCTGCCCAATGAAAGCAATCACCATCGAAGATATTAGCAAAAAATACGGAAAAACCCAGGCGTTGTACCCCCTCAATCTGGAGGTAGATGAGGGCGCCTTGTTTGGCCTTATCGGGCCGGACGGCGCCGGGAAAACGACGCTTTTTCGCATCCTGACCACCTTGATCCTGGCGGATGGCGGTCATGCAACGGTGGCGGGAATGGACGTGGAGAAAGATTATAAAAAAATTCGCCAATCCATTGGATATATGCCAGGCCGATTTTCTCTATACCAAGATTTGACGGTGGAGGAAAATCTCAACTTTTTCGCTTCGATTTTTGGTACGACCATTGAAGAGAATTACGATCTGGTGCGCGATATCTACGTTCAGATCGAGCCCTTTAAAAAGCGTCGGGCCGGCAACTTATCCGGGGGCATGAAACAAAAACTGGCCTTGTCCTGCGCTTTGATCCACAAACCCAAAATTCTCTTTCTCGATGAACCGACTACCGGAGTAGACGCCGTTTCGCGGCAGGAATTTTGGGAGATGTTGCGTAAGCTTAAGGAAAAGGGCATTACCATTTTGGTTTCTACGCCATATATGGATGAAGCCAGCCTTTGTGACCGTATTGCCCTCATGCAGAAAGGAAAGATCCTATCCGTGGATAGTCCGGACAATATCATCGCCAAGTATGGCAAGCCGCTTTATGCGGTCCGCACCGACAAATTGCACCGCCTTCTACAAGACTTACGGGCGTTTCCCGATACCCATACGGTTTTCCCTTTCGGGGAATACCTGCACCTGTCTACCCACCACGAGTTGGCGCAGGGAGAACTGACCGATTTCCTCCGGGAAAAGGGCCACCAAGCAATCGATTGGCACCCCACCGAAGCAACAATTGAAGATTGTTTTATGGAATTGATGACCAATTAATTTATCATGGAAGCACTGATCAAAACCCACAACCTGACGAAGCAATTTGGTGACTTCACTGCCGTAGATGCCATCAGCTTTGAAGTGGGAAAGGGAGAAATATTTGGCTTTCTCGGAGCCAATGGCGCGGGTAAAACCACAGCCATGCGCATGCTCACCGGCCTTTCCCGGCCTACTTCCGGAGAGGCATCCGTAGCTGGCTTCGATGTGTATCACCAGCCGGAGATGATCAAGCGGCACATTGGGTATATGAGCCAAAAATTTTCGCTTTATGAAGACTTGACCATTCTTGAAAATCTACGCTTTTTTGGAGGGGTTTACGGTCTTTCGCGCAAGCAAATCAAAGAAAAAAGTGCCCGACTGCTCCATTACCTGGGGCTGGAAGAAGTGGCTCGTAAATTGACCGGTTCCCTGCCCTTGGGATGGAAACAAAAACTGGCCTTCTCGCTGGCCCTCTTCCACGATCCGGAGATCGTTTTTCTGGATGAACCAACGGGGGGCGTAGACCCGATCACGCGGCGACAATTCTGGGAAATGATCTACGAAGCGGCCGATGAAGGCGTCACCGTTTTTGTGACCACCCACTACATGGACGAAGCCGAATACTGCGATCGCATTTCCATTATGGTAGACGGGCAAATTGTGGCCCTCGACAGCCCCTCCGGCATCAAATCAAGTCTTGGCGTTGAATCAATGGATGCTGCTTTCACCAAACTCGCCCGAGGTGCTCAACGGGGTGATTAAAAGTATGTCAATATGAAACCTTTTCTCGCATTTGTAAAAAAAGAAATCTTCCACATCCTGCGCGACCGGCGCACATTGTTGATCCTCTTTGGTATGCCCATCTTGCAGGTCCTCATTTTTGGTTATGCGGTGACCAATGAGTTTCGTGGGGCCTCTATTGCCATACTGGACGGGGCGCAGGATGAGTTGAGTATCGAATTGAGACAACAACTCGTGGCCAGCGGTCATTTTGTGATTACTGAAGAGGTAGCCAATTTAGCCGACATTGATCGGGCTTTTCGGCGTGGGAAGATCAAGATGGCGGTCGTCATTCCACCCAATTTTTCTGAGTCGTTTTTCCAACAGAAAAATGCCGGCGTTCAAATCCTGTCTGACGGCACAGACCCCAATACTGCCACGATTTTACTCAATTACGCCTCAAGTATGATCACTCAGTTTCAAGTGCGTAAAGCCCAGACCCCGCCCTTACCGATCCGCGTCAATGCCGAAAGCCGCATGGTCTATAATCCGGAGCTTAAAAGCGTGTACATGTTTGTCCCCGGTGTGATGGCCCTGATCCTCACGCTGGTTTCCGCCATGATGACGGCATTGACCCTGGCGCGCGAAAAGGAATTGGGTACCATGGAATTGCTGCTCGTTTCGCCCTTACATCCATTATTGATCATCATCGGAAAGGTGACCCCCTACATTTTTCTGGCACTGATCAATGCCGTTTTCATCCTGGCGCTGGGCGTGCATGTCTTCGGCGTTCCCGTCAAGGGGAGTCTAGCCGTGTTGTTGGCCCTTTGCCTTTTGTTTATCATTACGGCACTGGCATTAGGCATTCTCATTTCTACCCGCACCGAGACCCAACAGGCCGCCATGCTCACCTCCTTGATGATGTTGATGATGCCAACCATGTTGCTGTCGGGTTTCATTTTTCCGGTGGAGAGTATGCCCAAGCTGTTACAATGGATTTCTACCATTATCCCTGCCAAGTATTTCATCATCTTGCTCAAAGACGTCATGCTCAAAGGCAGTGGGTTGTCGCTACTCCTCTGGGAAGTATCCGTTTTAGCAATTATGGCCTTGGTGTTTTTAATCGTGAGTTTGAAAAACTTCAAAATTAGATTAGCATGAGTAAAATTAGTTTGGGGCCTCCCTGCGGTCGCTATGTTCCGTGGCTTTCTCGGCTGAGCCGAGATCGGCCCTGCGGTCGCATCCCGGTTCCCGGAATGCCCACTGCACAGCGCTAGGCCGGCGCATATCCATTTTCAAACCTTAAACCAAGCAATTATGCGTACCATCTGGCTCATCATACAAAAAGAATTGCTGCAAGTATTTCGCAATAAAGCCATGTTGCCATTGCTGACCGTCATTCCCATTGTACAGCTGATCCTTTTATCGTTTGCCGCCAGTAATGAGGTGAAAAATATTTCCCTCTCTGTAGTAGACCATGACCATTCAACTTATTCTCGGCTGCTCATGCAAAAAATGACCGCTTCCGGCTATTTCAAATTGCAGCAATACGCCGATTATCACGATCAGGCCGCACGCAGCCTGCAAACCGATGAGGTGGATATGATTATGGAAATTCCCGCCCATTTTGAACGAGATTTGCTGCGTGAAAAGACAGCCGACTTACAGCTGTTGATTAATGCCATCAACGGCTCCAAAGGTGGTTTGGCAGGAGGCTATGCCGCCCAAGTGATCCGGGATTTTAATCGGGAGGTGATCGCCGATGCACAGCTCTCAATTGCCAATGCCAGGCCCTCTCCGCAGTTGGAAGTCACTTATTCCCATTGGTATAATCCCACTTTGGATTACAAAACCTTTATGGTGCCGGGGATATTGGGTACTCTGGTGACCATTATTGTGCTGATCCTCACGGCGATGAACATCGTACGCGAAAAAGAAATCGGTACTATTGAACAACTCAATGTAACCCCCATCAAAAAATACCAATTTATTCTCGGTAAGTTGTTGCCCTTCCTGCTCATTGGCTTGTTTGACTTGGCCCTCGGCTTGTTGGCTGGCAAGCTGATCTTTGATATCCCCATGGTGGGCAACTTGGGATTGGTCTTTGCGTTTTGCGTGGTCAATCTCATTGTGGTACTGGGCATTGGCTTACTCATTTCCACCATGGCCGATACCCAGCAGCAGGCCATGTTTGTCGCCTGGTTTTTTATGATGATCTTCATCCTGATGAGTGGACTATTTACCCCCATCGAAAGTATGCCAAAATGGGCGCAGTACCTGACCATTCCCAATCCCATTGCCCACTTTGTCGAGGTTATGCGTCGGGTCCTGCTCAAAGGCAGCACTTTTGCGGATATCCAGTTCCAATTTGGGGTGATGGCCATTCTGGCGGTGGTGTTTAGCAGTTTGGCCATGCTGGCTTATCGGAAGACATCATAGGGCGATCACAGATTAACCAACATTTTGATAACATCTACGTTAAACCGGCCTTAAAGTAGTCCAAGACATTCGTTAAAAGAAGAGAAATGTATTTATTTTAAAAGGAAAAAGCGCTCTATGCATGCTCGAACCTTTACCCTTGTCTTCTTTTGCCTCTTTTTGATTTCAAATGCTTTGGCCCAAACGGATACCCTCTTTTGGTTTTCTGTTCCTAAAGTGGCCAAACATGTACCAGATACGGAAAAAACAATCTTGTTTCGAGTCGCTGCAGCAGATGAGGCTGCCCTGGTCCGTTTTTCCCAACCGGCAAATTCTGACGGGCTGGATACAACCATCTTAATACCTGCATTGCAAAGTCGCACGCTTAATGTCACGCCCTGGTTGGAGACCATTGAAAATGCACCGAACGATACCATTACGGATCACGGCATTCGCATCCATGCCACTGCTAAAATAAGTGTCTATATGGAAGCTACCGATAGCGATGAACTGGCTTTTAACCCGGAAATTTATGTGTTAAAGGGAAAAGCGGCACTCGGAGAACTGTTCTACTTGCCATTTCAGGATTATTGGGATGGCGGGAGCACCCCACAGGCCTTTACATTAGTGGCGACTGAAAACAATACCACTATTGCCATTGGGCCCACTAATGACCTGATCAATCATCCCGCTCATGTACCTTACTGGATTGAATTGCAAAAAGGGCAAAGCTACTCGGTCAGTACTCCCGATGCGGTGGATTATTATTATTTAAGTGGAACCAAGGTGACCTCCAATCACCCGATTGCCATCACGATTGTCGATGATAGTGTGCGCGAATATGGCGTGAGCACCTGTGGTGATCAGGTGGGAGACCAGATTACGCCTGCCACCACCTTGGGTACTGAATACGTGATTTTAAAAGGATTTTTAGGTACTGAGATGGAGCGGGTTTTTATAACGGCTACGGAAGACAATACGGAAGTATATGCCAATGGTAGCCTGGTCGCAACTTTACAAACGGGACAGTTATATCGACATACCACGAGCACCGGACAGCAGGTGTTGAGTATTTCAACCAGTAAGCCCACTTATGCCTACCACGTGACGGGCATTGGCTGTGAAGTAGGTGGCGCTCAATTGCCTGGATTGGATTGTCGGGGGTCCCGATCGGTACAATTTACCCGGGCCAATACGGAAAATCTATTCCTGTTTTTACTTGGCCCTGAAGCAATACGGAATTCCTTTTTAGTGAATGGCATTCCCGTTGATGGCCAGTCACTTTTGCAGTTTTCGGGGCCGGGCGGCAACTGGGTTGGCGGCTGGGTCGCAATTGATCTCAATTGGGTGGGGGCCGGACAAAATTGCACGGTAACCAATTCGACGGGCATTTTTCAACTCGGTGTTTTACATGGTGGCAGCGGTTCCGGGTGTCGGTATGGTTATTTTTCTGACTTTTTGCAACTCAATGCCGAACTGCCGGAACGCATTGACACCTGTGGTAGCGATGCCCTGACACTGATGGCGCAAGATTTGGAAGAAACCGCATATCTATGGAATACGGGGGACCAAACAGTGACCACTATTGCTGATACCTCCGGGTGGTACTGGGTAGAAATGAGTAGGGACAACTGCATCGATCGAGATTCGGTATGGGTGCAATTTGATGAAATAGCGGTGTGCGAATCTGCCACCAAATGTCCGGGTAATGATCTGGCTTGGCGGGGCTTGGCAATTACAACCGGAGGTGAATATGAAGTAGAAATGCCCGGCCTAGATGGGGATTGTGATACCACCTTTTATTTGGAGGTCTTTGAGTTGCCGGTTCTTGTTGGTGATACCTTGTATCGAAGCATTTGTGCTGGACAGGAAATCAGTTTTTCGGGTAAGCAATACCGGGAATCGGGTGTCTATTTTCACGCCAGTGCAGACCCGGACAGCTGTGGGTATGTTCAGGCGCTAGACTTGGAGGTGTTGCCTCCGGGTTTGATTCAGGATCATGTCGCGTTATGCCTTGGAGATAGTCTGCAAATTGGCACAGAAGTGTACTCGATGCCTGGTATTTACCAGGATACCTTAAGCGATACCAATGGGTGTCATTACATCCAAGAAACCACGATTTCGAGACCATCTGAACCCGCTTTCGCAGCCACAATATTTCCGGCCATCGGTGGGGCAAATGGTGTGATTTTATTGGATGCTATTTTGAATGAAAATTATAGTTTCCGCTGGAGTAATGGGGGACAAACGCCAAATTTGGGTCAATTAAGCGCGGGCACATATTTACTGACAATCACAGATGAAGCTGGTTGTTCCTTTGTGTTCGATTTCGCGGTTGAAGACCAAAATGGTTTTTATTTGCCCAATGCCTTTTCGCCCAATGGAGATGGTGTAAACGATGAATTTCAATTTTACACCGTACTTGATGATTTTGAGGTGCTTTCCTTCCAGGTTTTTGATCGCTGGGGCGGACAAGTGTTTTCCTCTACCCGACAGTTCCCGCGTTGGGATGGCCAGATACGCGGACAATTGGCGAAAGCCGGCGTGTATACCTATTTCATTCAGCTCAATTTGGGAGCGGAACGGGAGTTGTTGCTCAAAGGAGATGTACTCTTGCTGCGGTAGTTGTCGCCTATAATTGTAAAATCTGGTTTCACCTTTTTACCTTGTGTGCAAATGCATCAAAAATGAATCCAGACACCAGTAGCTTGTCACAACGTGGAGCAAAATTAGCTTCCGGTTCGGCTAAAATCGATATGGACCTATTTATGGAGGCCATGGAAAACCTTTATGATCCCGTAAAAAAAACTGATGGGGCCTTCCCTCTAAATGTCGCTGAAAACAAAGTCATGAGCGACCGCATCTTGGCGCAATTGCAGTCCATTTTATCCAGCCATTCCCTGCCCGAATGGGTGCTTAGTTACACTGATCCTTTAGGCCATCCCGATGCCCGGGAGGTGATGGCAAAATTTATGCAGGACCATCTTTGTCATTGTCCCATTGATCCGGCGACTATCGGTTTTTCTTCCGGGGCCGCCGGCATTATTGAAGTGAGTTCGTTTGTACTCGCTAATCCGGGAGATGTGGTGGCTATCCCCGCTCCGGCCTACCCGATGTACACCAATGACTTAGGCGTGAAAAGTGGGATGCAGCGATACGATATACAGACACATCTTCACTTGCAACAACAGGGGGCTACTGCTCTGCTCACTACCGAATTATTGGATGAGGCATTGGCCGATATCGAAGCGCAAGGCAAATGTTTCAAATTATTGCTATTAACCTCTCCGGATAATCCCACCGGTTGCATCTACACGGAAAGTCAGCTTAATGAACTAGCCAATTGGTGCATCAAACATCAGGTGCATCTCGTGGTTAATGAAATCTATGGCTTGTCGCAAATTGATACCAATGACCCCATGCTGCAAGGAGACTATAAATCTGTTGGGTCGTACGTTTCTTTTGCGAAAATTATGGCACAAAAGCAAAGTGATTACCTACATCTGTGGTACGCCCTTTCTAAAGATTTTGCCATGTCGGGCATGCGGTTTGGCATTGTTCATTCCCTCAATCAGGCCCTGATGATTGGCTTTGGCAATGTCAATATTCCACAAATGGTGTCTAATATTACGCAATGGGCAGTGGCAGAACTTTTTCAAGATACCGATTTTTTGACAGGATACATTGCCGAAAATAAAAAGCGTGTAACGGCCAGCTATCGGGTGGTGATAGAAGCTTTGAGAAAATTGGAAGTGCCTTATATTCCGGCTCGGGGTAGCCTGTTTGTGTGGGCAGATTTTTCCAAATATTTACCAGAAGACAGCGACCAAGGCCAAGAGCAACTCTGGATCGATATTTTTCAGCAAACCGGCGTATTGCTGACCCCCGGCGCCGGTTTTCAGCACCTAAAGAAGGGGGTTTTCCGTATCGTACATTCGGCGGTGCCCACGGACCATTTAGTCGTGGCAATGGATCGGCTAGTTAGTTATTTTAAACAAACTTCCGGATAGACATGATGTAGCCCAGGTGCATCGCTTCGTGCAAATTGTTGAAGGTGATAGCTTCTTCAATGTTGTGCAAGGTCGCGTTATAGCTGGTGGAATACGTTTTATAATCGGTAAAAATACCCGCCTCAAAATCCTGGCGCAGTAGGGTAGTGGTGCGCGTCAGCTGCTCTCGTATGTACTGAATTTCCGTTGCCTCGATCGAGCCATCCGGGCGAGTACCTTTCCGGTATTTTTGGATGAGGTCATTGGTTATATGCGGCGTATTATTTGACAGGCCATATTGTAGCAATTGTTGGGTAACCAGAACATGACCTAGCTGCCAGGCCAGGTTATTGCTGAAGCCCGGAGGGATGAGGTTGAGTTGCTCTGGGGAAAAATCGGCTGTTGCATCCAGCATGTTTTTTCTGGTGATTTCGAGCAGGTCAATTTGATAAAGTACTTTTTGTTGCATGTTCTTGATGATTAATGGTAGTCAATAAAGCCTGAATTAAGGTATCCATTTTTGCCAAGGTAGCCGGATCGCTGATTTCACCCTGAGCGTTGAGTTTGGTTTTGGGTGCTTGAATGAGGAAATGAGCTTCCGGGGCAATATTCGCCATAATGGTAGTCATCACCAAATGTAAAGATTCATGTGCTTTTTTACCGGAAGTTGCTGCCGTGATGATGGCAACCGGTTTATCTGAAAAAACGGTAGTAGATACCGTCCACTCGATGGCATTTTTGAGAATGCCCGGCAGGCTGAAAACATATTCCGGCGTGCAGAACAAAACCCCATCTGCAGATTCGATGAGTTGGCGAAAGCGCAGGACTGATTGAGGAAAAGGCTCCAGGTCCAGGTCAGGGTTAAAATAAGGCAACTCAGTCAATTGATCATAGATATGGACATCAAACTGGTCGGCGTAGCGTGTTTTAATCGCTTTTAGAATGGTCGTATTGGTAGAACTTTCCTTGGTACTTCCTGAAATGGCCAGGATGGTCTTTTTATTCGACATAGTCTGGTATTGAAATGGGTACAAAATGAAATGTCGGGAAAGTAGAAAAAGTTGGCAATCGTAATAAATATAATGATGATAAACAATGTTACGTTCGTTTACTAAACTTTTAAATTTTAGTAAACGTAAAAACGTAAGCTCACTGCTTCAATACCTTTCCACTCAACCTCCCCTCCTCCGTGTCCAACTGATACCAATACAATCCAACGGGCCAATCGCGAATAGTCTTCAACTCGTAATTATTCTCACCTGTGTGTAAGGATAAATCCTTGGCAAATACCTGCCTTCCTTGCGCATCGTAGAGCTTTAAGGTAGCAGATGTTGTGGATTGGCTAGAAAAGCGAAACCATAATTCGGCCCCGGTAGGATTGGGAAATACCTGCCACTGTGAAATGAAATCGGGTTCTTGTGTTCGGGTGACGATGGTGAGTTGTATTTGCACAATACTGTCGCAGCCATTGTTGGCGGCATATATTTCGGTAAGTAGTGTATCGCTTTCATAAAGCACCCCGTTGTAAGGTTGACCAACTGTCAAGGCGGTGTCTATTTCGGTATAGATATCGTCTTCATGAGTCAAAGCCAAGACTACAACACTATCGCAACCCAGTGGGGTCATGTACTCAAACAGGTAAGTTCCCGCCTCTTCAAATGAAGTATCGACCCAAACAAATGGAGGATCGCAAAAACTGGTATCGATCAGGGTGGTTGGTGGACAGGAAACAGAAGTGAAAGCAAACGGCTCTCCACAAGTAGTGGCCAGTCCATGCACATGGTTATAAGGTACTACGCTAATATAGTATTCCATATCCTCCAGCAGGGCAAAGGGCAGCAGATAGCTGGTATCCAGCCCCACATCCAGTGGCCCGATGATTTCCGTGCCTCCGGGAATTAGCCCCACGCTCAAGCGGTAGCCATCAACGCAACCTGCTACCTTGTTCCATTTGATCTCGGGTTGCAGAGCTGTAATTGTTGTAGAGGGAGAAATCAGTTGGATATCACAATCAGCAGGACCGCCTTGGTAGTGCTTAATTAAGGGCCAGTAGGCTGCCACACCATTGTCAGGCCCAGTCATAAAAATGGAGGTATTACCAATATTGAAGAAAGGATCAGTACTTTGCTTATTCCAAGACTCTCCTCCATCAGTAGTAACATATATAGTTGCATTATCTGTAGATGCGGCCCATCCTAAAGTGTCATTTATGAAAAAAATGCGTCTACAATAAGCATTACCATCTTGAGCAATCGGATAACTTGTCCAATTTTCTCCTCCATCCTCTGTCTTATAGATTAAGTTTGTACGGTTGACAAACCAGCCCTTCTGGTCATCGAGAAAATGCAAATCAACACTAGGAGCTAATCCAGAAGGAGGAGCGGTCAATTGTATTTCCCAATTTTGACCCGCATCAGCTGTATGTAAAATTCTCACAGAATCACCTGAACCAATATTTCCTGCAATCCAACCTTCTTCACTAGTCACAAAATCTAAAGTAGCAAATTGCCAATCCTCATTTTCAAAAACAATATCCCAAGTTTCTCCTCCATTAATAGATCGATACACTCTAGCAAAGTCTGATACCATATATCCGGTATCTGCATTGATAAATTCTATATCAGATGGTGGTTCAGTATCATTATTAGAAAAAGTGTATCCTACCCAATCTTGGCCACCATTGGTGGTTTTATAGATCGTTTGTGAAGATCGGATTACCCAACCCATACTATCATCTAAAAAAAATACACAAAACCCTCTAATCAAGCCTTCATTTTCCTGCTCTTCCCAATTCTCGCCACTATCAATAGATTTTATACTCCTACTAGTGCATCACTCACCCAACCAATGGAGTCTGATGAGAAGAAAATATCTGTAAATCCATTTTCATTTCCACCATTGTATGTTGTTTGCCAACATTGACTTTGTACTTTTAAAGACACTAACAAAAAAAAGGTGAGAAAGAACAATTTTATTTGAACCATAGTCTTGCATTTACACCAACTAGTAATACTCTAAGATAATGCTGGGGCTTCAGTAACTGAAACCCCAGTACTTTTTTAGTGACTTACTCTTTCAAAATTTTTCCATTGGAGACTTCGTTATCAATGTTTATTTGATACCAGTACAAACCTGCAGGCCAATTGTTTATTTCCTTCAGTTGATAATTATTTTTTCCTATGCCTAACTCAATTGAGATTTCTGCTAATTTCCTTCCTTGAGTATCAAAAATAAGCAATTTGGCAGGAGTCGACTTTGAACTATATATACTAAAGTTAACTTCGTCACTAGTTGGATTAGGCTGTACCTCCACCAATGTTTCTTTAACTTCAGTCGTATTGGTAGAAGGATTGGGCAACCGATGTCCTCCTCTATTCGGAACTAATCGAATGACCAACGGTGTTCCATCTTCCTGATAAGCTAGTGCGGGTATATTGGTTTCATTCAGCGCAAGTTCTGTTAGTAGGCTACCACCAAATACCCAAGGCTGGTCCGAAAACTCCAGACTAAGCATTTTTTCACCTGCCGACAAAGTCCGTCCAGTTGTATCAAACCAGGCAATTTTCAAGTTACCACTGGAAGCGAGCGTCTCACCAATTGCATCAGAAGTCATGTCTGGTAAATCTTCTTCAATTTCTTCTTCGTAGACCCAGTCATCGGAATCAAAGTCAAACCCAAACTGGAAGGCTACAATATCGTCGAAATCAGAAGATTCAAACTCAAGTTTACGACCGCCGGAGGCAATTTACCAGCCTGAAAACAAAAATTAAGAGTCGTAATGCAGTGTATTTACAGCCACCATTTTTGACAACAAATTATAACAGTATTCTTACTGAGACAGGACGGAACTGCGCCCAAGTTGAAGTGAATCAATGGGTACTACACAATACTATTATAGTCTCTATAAAAAAGGAAGACCAAGAATTGATTCCATATCATGATCCAGAATTCACCCTTGGTTATGATAATCCAAGACATTTTCTTCCAAAAGAAATAGTTGACCTTTTGGATGAGAAATTACCTGATACTTGACAAAAATAATCATTATATTTATTACGATTTTTTACTGCCACCTCCCTTGATTTGATTCCATGTATCGTACAGCGATTCCTGCTTGGGCTGATTGGCCGGTACTTCTCGTAAGGGTTCACAGGGGCGCAGGCTTTCGTAGCATTCCGTCGGCAATTGCTGATACAAATGGGTACCCTTTGTTTTCCAATTAATCATTTCATCCGTTACGCCTTTCACAATCTTACCGGGGTTGCCAACCACTAAACTACGGTCGGGAATTTTTTCACCGGCTTTGATAAAACACAATGCTCCGATGATACATTCCGCCCCAATTTCTACCTCGTCCATGATCACACTGTTCATGCCAATCAAGGTATTCCTGCCAATGGACGCACCGTGAATAATGGCGCCATGGCCAATATGCGCTGCTTCATGAAGGCGTACCGTCACCCCTGGAAACATGTGGATGGTACAGTTTTCCTGCACATTACAGCCATCTTCGATCACCACACCTCCCCAATCACCGCGAATGGCTGCACCGGGGCCGATATACACATTGCGGCCGATAATTACATTTCCGGTAACCGCCGCTTGCGGGTGAATAAATGCCGTTTCATGGATGACAGGGATGAAGCCTTTAAATTCGTAAACCATAGCTGATCTCTTTATTTACAAATAACGGAAAGATTTGGTAAAGAACGTATTCTTGTAATCCCTGTTGCAAAGTGGTTGGGAGAATAGGCCCGATGTTATCGTCCTTCCCCACAAGGCACAAAATGTAGGCGAAGCCGGAGCCTCGGCGAGGCTTTGTAGTGTAATGAAGGACGAAGAGGACAAATCGATTCTCAAATTATTGTGTGACGGGGGTAAAATAGCTGGAATAGTCGTATTTTGTGTTCATGAAAACAAATGAAACTAATAGAAGAAGATCGGACAACGATGTCCTGTCACCACTGAGTTGGTTTCCAAAGAAAATTTATGGATATAACGACAAAAGTGTATGGGCGTTGATAGAAGACGAGAAGTCCAACTTAAAGAATAATAGCTACATCAAAAATTTTAGCGGAGGGATTCCAATTAAGAAAATTCATTCAAGTATTTCTCCTCTCTCAAATGGAAAGCATTTCGGAACATTTATTAAATCGAATTGGAGAAGTATTGGGGTTGAATATGGCCAAATCGCAGCTTAGAGTTGCCCATGGTCAATTAAGGTTTTTGAGTAAATACTTTCTTAGAGATGAAGAAATTTTGGTTCATGGAGCCCAGGTCTATTCAGCATATTTAGAAGAAAATGATGATAAATTTGTTCAAGAAATTGAGGACCAAAACTGGGCTAGGGCATTGCTTACATTTCAATTTACGTATGAAGCACTAAAGTTTATATTCCCAAAACAATTTCAAATCATAATGAACCAATTTGTTGAATTGTTAGTTTTTGATGCTATTACTGGTAATAATGATAGACACTTCTACAATTGGGCAGTGGTAACTCACCTTGAAGAGAAAAATCCTCCAAGATTCTCCCCTATTTATGATTCAGCAAGGGGGCTCTTTTGGAATAATAGTGAGCAAGTAATTGAAAGAAAATTTTATAGAAGAAAGGGTGACGGGTATGAGATAAATTATTCCAATTTAGATACTTATATCAATTCTTCACGCCCCAAGATAGGATGGGAAGGATGGAAAGAAGCCAATGAAATCAATCACTTTCAACTCATCGCCAAGATAAACGAGCATTATCCGGATTTTCAAGTTGTTTGTTTGAATTTAATAAAGAAAGAACAATTGTGTGCAATACTTGACCTTCTAGATCAAGAATTCACAACTTTTTACACTTCCAAACGTTTAAAATTAGTTAAGGAGTGTTTAAAGAGGCGTTTTGAGAAACTAAATTTATTATGTAAATCTGATTGTTATGATTAATCTATTTAAACGATGGAAAACAGAAGGACAAGAGGATTTTCTTACTCCTAAGGATGAAAAGATCATCTTTAAATAGAATTACAAACATCTCTTAATTGGTATCTTAAAGTTAGAGAATGGCGTCTGGAGTTTTCAATACTCTGATGAATTTAAAAATCAAGATAGAATAAAACCATTATCAGATTTTCCTAACCGAGATAAGGTGTATCAAAGTAAAGAATTGTATCCTTTCTTCCTTCATCGAATCCCTAGCATAAAGCAACCTAAGGTTCAAAAAGAGATTAAGAAGAATAATATTGATTCAACAAATGAGGTTGAACTGCTTCGTTTTTTTGGTCGAGAATCAATATCTAACCCTTTTTTACTTCAGCCAGTCTAGAAGCTATGTCAAAATTGTTTAGGGAACCGAGAACTGGCAGTTTTGGCATTAGAGAATGCGCCTACACAAAGTCGAAGTGTTAAAGTCTTTCAGCTTTTCCGGACAAAAGCGTAACTTTTTGCTGGTAATCGCATTTAAGTAATGAAGAGCTTAATTACGACTCTAAACTTCTTAATCCTTAAAAGGTTTGGCGCAATTTTCCTGGGTATACGTTGGCGACAGCGGCAAGCACTACAAGGTGGGCTTGTTTCATGGTGACCGCACCGGCCACCTGCTGATCCATTGTAACTCCAAGATAATGCTCTACGACTTTAATGTGCGGGAACCTAAATCCTACTCCTTTTTCCTGGAAGAAGAATTGTGTGAGATTGAATTGGAGCAGCGCGAAAACCGATTCTACTACTCTTTCAATATCAATAAAGATGTCGACACCCCACGTAACCGGGTGCGCAAGGCTAAAGAAAAGCGCCATTGGCAACAATCGGCTATATTTTTTGGAGCAATGGTCGTTTGTGTGGCCCTGGCAGTGTTTCTTTTCTTGCGCTATGACCAACAGCAAGATGAGGTAAAGCGTGCGCAACTCATCGGTGACGGTAATCGCACAGAATTGGCCCGGATTGAGCAAGTCGAAAAAGAGGAGCAAGCCATTAATATATCCTATTCGTACCGTGCGGGAGGAAGGGTTCAACGCAATACCACTACTTTGCCACTTACGCCAAACCAAACGCTGGAACATGGCATGCCCTTGGAAAAGGGAGATGAATTTTTAGTTGTATACAATGACCAGAATCCGGAGATCGGTCGTATAGATTTTAACCAACCTTCCCAATCGCAACTGGATCTCTATTTCCGTAAGGCCATTACCAAACACGCCATCTTACATTCCGAATTGCGCCCCCGACAGGTGGCCTGTTTGGCGAAAGCCGCCTATTCCATAAAAGGCATCGGTGGTCTTGCCGATTTTTACTTTCAAGAGGCTTCCATAGCAGAAAATCCCGATCACAATGAGCTGAGCTATAAACGCCTGGTCCGAGATTTGCCCTTTCAGGATTTGGCTAAAGAATGTGCTTTGCAATAAAAGGGGGCAGCATGGTAATTGAGAATTCCTTACTTTTGCGAAAAAAGGAATTTGGAACGTTTAGCACAACATATTGAAAGTTTGATCTTTACTGCCGATGTACCTATCAGCCTGAAAGAAATTGAAGATTGTCTGACGGAGACCTTTGGTATGAAATTTCTCGAACAGGAGGTCACCGGAGCGATCGCTCAGCTGCAGGAGCGCTATCGTGGAGATGAATATGCTTTTGAAATGGTAGAAATAGCCGGAGGTTATCAATTTCTATCCAAGGGCGCTTATCACCAAACCATCGGTGTCTATCTCAAACAAACGACCAAAAAGCGATTGTCCCGCTCTGCTTTAGAAACCCTATCCATTATTGCTTATAAACAACCGGTGACCAGAACGGATATGGAAAATATCCGTGGGGTTAACTGCGATTATGCCTTGCAAAAACTATTAGAAAAGGAACTTGTTTCTATAATAGGGCGCAGTGACGGACCGGGCAGACCTTTATTATACGGCACCAGTGAGAAATTTATGGACTATTTTGGCCTGAAAAGCCTCAAAGACCTGCCTGTACCTAAAGAATTCCGGAACCCCGACAACGAAATCGGAGAACAAGCGCCCATCGAGGAATCAGTAAATGACAACGAAGAAGAATGAGTAGTATGGACAAACCACTTGTGAACCGGGTAGCTGCCAGCGGATTGATCACCATCAATTTGGAAAATTATTTTCCGGAAGGAGAGGTCGTCGAATTCGATTTGAAGGACTATCTCTACATGGAATTGATCCTAAAAGAGAAGGATTTTCGGGAGGCTTTGAAGGAACACGACTGGTTGCAATACCAGGATAAAATATTATTGGTTTTTTGCTCAACAGATGCCATTGTGCCAGTTTGGGCTTTTATGTTGGTAGCCACTTATGCGGCACCATACGCCAAAGATGTTTTTCAGGGCGACCGTGAAAATTATTACAAAGCCGCCTTCAATCGGGCCATTTCACAGTTGGAAATGACTCAGTACAATGATCAACGGATTGTGATTAAAGGCTGTAGTGACAAGCCCGTGCCGCCTGCCGCTTACCTTGAATTGACGCGTCGATTACAGCCCTATGCCAAAAGCATCATGTACGGAGAACCTTGCTCTACAGTACCGATTTATAAACGGCCGAAATAATTGTTTTTTGAGACCAATCCTTGAATGAATCGCCATGGACATTAATAAGAAAGTTAGAATATTCGCTTTAGCGATGACGGCCATTGCCGTACTGGCCATTTTTGCTTTTAGTGCCAATGACTCTGACCCTCCGGAGCGTACTGCAGCCATTGCAGCAGGCGATTTACCACAACAAATTCAACCGGTTGACCTGGATCGGGAGTTCGATCTGGCAGGTGAGCCCGTGCCTATGGATAATTTTGATGTCCGCGAACGTCTAGACCGCGAATTGCTGGTCAACAGCTACTGGCAGTCGAGCACCTTGCTGAACATCAAACGGACTACTCGCTATTTTCCCATTATTGAAAAAATATTGGCGGAGAATGGCGTTCCTGAAGACTTCAAATATTTGGCTGTAGCCGAAAGTGATCTGATGAATGGTACTTCCTATGCTGGTGCCAAAGGGATCTGGCAATTTATGGAAAGTACGGGCGAGTATTACAACTTGGAAATCAATAAGGAAGTAGACGAACGCTTTCACGTAGAAAAGGCCACAGAAGCGGCTTGCAAGTATATTTTGGGGTATAAAAAGCGCTTTGGCTCCTGGACGATGGCGGCAGCGGCGTACAACACAGGAGGTACTAACCTGGCCAACGAGATAAAGGAACAAAAAGCCAAAAGCTACTACGATCTAAATTTGAATGTGGAAACCTCTCGTTATGTATTTCGCATATTGGCCTTCAAAGAAATTTTGCAGCGCCCTCAAGATTTTGGCTACCGGGTAGAAAAGGAAGATTTTTACCCACCGCTAGATGACTATGAAATCGTCAAGGTGGATGGCCCCATCGAAAATTTAGCTGATTTTGCCGAAGTGCATAAGGTGAGTTACCGGCATTTGAAGGTCTACAACCCTTGGTTGCGCACCACAAAGCTCACCAATTCAAAGGGTAAGACCTACGAAATTAAAATACCTCGCAAGAAATCGTGACCTTACTTCTTACTCCGGATATTATCCAAAAACCGCTCCAGTTCAATCTCATCATACACCAGTACTTCACGGGCCTTGCTGCCGTCACTGGCGCCGACAATGCCCATGGCTTCCAGTTGGTCCATGATACGGCCGGCGCGGTTGTAGCCAAGCTTGAGGCGGCGTTGGATCATAGAGGTGGAGCCGTGCTGGTTTTGAACAATCAGCCGAGCGGCATCTTCAAACATTTCATCTAGATCAGAGTATTTAAGGCTTTGCGTGCCGGGAACTTCATCATCACCGTGGAATTCGGGTAGATAGAAAGGTTCCGGGTAGCCTGGCTGACTGGAAATAAAGTTGATCACACGTTCTACTTCAGGCGTATCGACGTAAGCGCCTTGCAAGCGGACCATTTCTCCGCCTACAGACAACAACATATCGCCACGCCCGATCAACTGGTCGGCACCTCCGGCATCGAGGATGGTCCGGGAGTCTACTTTGGCCGTCACCTTATAAGCAATACGCGCCGGGAAGTTGGCCTTGATCACCCCGGTAATAATATTCACCGATGGCCGTTGGGTAGCAATAATCAGGTGCAAGCCCACCGCCCGTGCCAGCTGAGCCAGGCGGCCAATGGGCAATTCTACCTCTTTACCGGCGGTCATGATCAGGTCGGCAAATTCATCAATGACCAACACAATAAAAGGTAAAAAGCGATGCCCTTTCAACGGATTGAGTTTGCGCTGTACGAACTTCTCATTGTATTCGCGAATATTTCTGGCAGAGGCCTTCTTGAGCAGATTATAGCGCTCATCCATTTCTATACAAAGCGAATTGAGTGTGTGGATAACCCGGTTGGTTTCCGTAGTGATCGGCTCGTCCTGGCCAGGCAAATACGCCAGGAAGTGATCGTGCAACTTGGCGTACGGAAACAATTCCACTTTTTTCGGGTCAATCAATACCAGTTTGACCTGAGAAGGGTGTTTTTTATACAAGAGCGACATCAATATGGCATTAATACCTACTGACTTACCCTGACCGGTAGCACCGGCGACAAGCAAGTGAGGCATCTTGGCCAAGTCGACAACAAAGACTTCATTATTGATGGTTTTACCCAGGGCAATGGGCAGATCCATTTTCGCCCGCTTAAATTTATCGTGCATCAGCACTTCCTTCATCGAAACCGTCTGCTGATGCCGATTAGGTACCTCAATACCAATGGTGCCCTTACCGGGAATAGGCGCAATGATCCGGATGCCCAGGGCCGAAAGACTCAGCGCAATGTCGTCTTCCAGGTTTTTAATCTTGGAAATCCGCACACCTGGAGCCGGGATGATTTCGTAGAGGGTCACCGTAGGCCCGATAGTGGCGCGAATCTTAATGATTTCTATCTTATAATGCAGCAGTGTTTCAATAATCTGATCCTTGTTGGCTTCTAGTTCCGCCCGATCAATCTCTACCTTCTGATCGGAGTAATCTTCCAGCAAATTGGTCACCGGAGACTCATAGGAGGAAAGCTCTAAAGTGGGATCATACGGTTCGCTGTGATCGACGTTTTCCTGTTGGACAGGCATTGCGTTGGGAGGTACTGCTCCTCCCGGACCGGGCGTTTGCTCACTACCTCCTTTGGGTCCCTCTTCAATCTCCAATTCTCCTTCGCCAGATTTTAAGGTTTGTGGCTTTTGTACTTTTTTATCTTCATCCAGCTCAAAGGCCAGCTGATTGCCCGTTAGTGGGGTAGAAGGCTGGCCGTTGTTCTCCGTTGTTTGGGCATGCCCTCCAACTCGATGTTCCCCCGGTCTTAAGGTGGCGACCTTTTCAGTAGCATCGGCTGCATTAGCGGCATTGGATGAAGCGGGCCGGCTGGGCCGTTTTTTTCCGGAGATCAGATTTCGTAAATAGGCTGCTAAATCTTCAAAAAAGCCGCCTGGCGTCAATTCGTTGAAGTTGGGATTGAATTTCCAAACCAATAAACCCGTAATGATAAAGAGGATGAGGGCAATGAGACCAATGGTGCCGACAAAACTCAACAGCCAGTTGCTTAGTCCCTCACCAAAAGCGCCTCCCCAGGGAAAGTCAGAACTCCGGCCAAAGAGAAACTCCAGGAAAACGGAAGTCACTAAAATCAGTAAAAGGGAGGAATTGAGAATGGGCACAAACAAACTGAACGGCTTGCGTTGAATGAGCCATAACCCACCTTTCACCAGTAAGTATACAAATACAAAGCTGGCCAATCCAAACCCCCAAAAGAAAAAGATATTGGAAATGATGGCACCGAGGCGTCCCAGCCAATTGGCCATCTCCATATCGCTTTGCAGCAATAACCCCCAGGAGAAGTGAAAGACTTTATCCTGATCGATAGACCAGGTAAACAGATAGGAGGAGAATGCAACAAATAAATAAAGGGCCAGAAACAAACACAATATTCCTACTAGCTTAGGTATGCGCTCGTCGTTAATACCTAGCTTCAGCGATAGCTGCCCCTTTTTCGCTTTTCTTTTCGCCATGAACTTACAGTAACAGTTTTATGTCCTTCTCCAACTCAATCAGAGAAGCATTTTAATGGAGCCAATTCAGTAATTGATTAGCGCCTACAAAATTAGTCAATATAAATCGGAATTGAGAAAAGAATAAAATTTAAGTTGTCCCGGGTGTCATTAAATGGTTGATTTTTATTCAATAATTTGGTGATTTTTAGCCATTTTTGAGGAGAAAATAGTTTTTCGGCCTGATTGCCCTGATTATGGATGTATCCTTAGATTGGGCTCATCGCTGGGAAATTGTTAAGTTTAACCTTTATTTTATCACCTCTTTTAATCCAAATAAAAGATATGAAAGCAGCCATAGAAATTAGTATGTACCCCCTAAATGAAGAATATGAACCACCCATTCTTGACTTTATAGGGCGATTGAATAAATACTCGGGAATTCGGGTGCAGACGAATAGTATGAGTACTCAGATCAGTGGTGAATACGATGTAATTATGGACATCTTGCAGCAGGAGATGAAGACTAGTTTTGAACGGGGAAAGACAGTGGCAATGGTGATGAAGGTGATTAAATTGGGGTGAGAAAGTGCCCTCAGTAAATGCGGTAAATTTCCTTTTTAAGGTTGTAAAAAAGACAAAATCAAGACCGTTTTTTACGCCGTCCTATCTTACTTTCGCAGCATGAATGAGGCAAAATCTACCGCGTTTTCAACCAAAAGTACCTTGTGGGCAGCTGCATTGGTCTTTTGGGGAGCGATTCTTTTTTCTACCAAAGCTGTCTTTGTTAAACTAGCCTACCGCTATGAGGTAGACAGCACCTCCTTACTGGCGCTGCGCATGTTGTTTTCCTTGCCGTTTTTCCTGCTCATTGGTTGGTGGAACCAGCGCAAAAATCCTACAAGGACCGCGCTGACCCGTCGCGATTGGGGGTCCATTGCCCTCCTTGGATTTGCCGGCTATTACCTAGCCAGCCTCCTGGATTTTCTGGGATTGCAATACATCGGAGCAGGCATGGAGCGCTTGATTCTTTTTGTTTATCCTACCCTGGTGTTACTCATTTCAGCTCTGGTGTACAAACAGCCTGTTTTACCGAAGCAATTTATGGCCCTTGTGTTGACTTATATTGGCATAACGGTTGCTTTTGCTCAGGGGGCAAAGCGCTCCGGTGAGGCCCATTTTTGGTTGGGCGCTGTCCTGATTTTTGGCAGCGCTCTGGCCTATGCGATTTACCTGATCGGCAGTGGGCGTTTGTTGCCTAGATTGGGCACGTTGCGGTATACCTCGTTGGCAATGACCTTTGCCGCTATTTCGATCTTGGTACACCACGGCATACTGTATCATTGGGATTTATTGGGATTTGCGCCGCAGGTGTACCAATTGAGCTTGGTCATGGCCATTTTGGCTACCGTCTTGCCTTCGTTTCTGATTTCTGAAGGTATTCGCATTATAGGCTCTTCCAATGCATCAATTATCGGTAGTGTTGGACCCATTTCTACCATTATTTTGGCCTATGTTTTTCTCAATGAGCAGTTTGGTGTGTACCAATGGGTGGGAACGCTGCTGGTCATTGGCGGGGTGCTAATGATCAGCTTGCAGAAGGGCAAAGGATAAAGCAAAAAAATGTGCAGAGAAGGACAACTTCGCTCTGAAAAAACAAAGTTGGTCGTTGAAAGATCCATGTTTTTGGCTCAAACAGTTTATCGCTTTTAACGGATTTGGAAAGCGAACATGCACTTACTGAAACAGGATGCAACTGCGCTCTTGACAAAAGGCGATCAAGTGGCCAACCCTTCTTTATCAACCTGATGGAAATAGCACAGCAAGGCATTCACTGCATGTGGATGTTTAAACTGCCCGCTAAACAACATTTCACGGACTTCCTCCACTGGCAATCGAACAACCTCAACATCTTCTCCGATATCGAGCTGTAATTCGTGTGTGAGCACAATGCCTTCCGCCCACCAATGGAAGATTTGGCTATCCATAAATACCGGATTGGAGGGAATGGCGCCTAAAAAATGCCATTGAGCTGCGGTATGACCGGTTTCTTCCCGAAGTTCCCGTTGGGCTGCAACTTCGTGTGATTCTCCGGGGTCGACAATGCCTCCGGGCAGTTCCAGCGTGTAATCTTCAATGCCGAAGCGGTATTGGCGCACAAAAAGAATTTCCTGTCGGTCGGTTACGGCTACCACATTTACCGAATCCGGCGCTTCCAGAATGATCATGCGCTCTGTTTGTCCGTTGCGCGGATTGCGCATATAGTCAAAGCGCGCCCGGAAAAGCTTTAGATCCGGTCCTGCTTCAGAACGCACTTTCTGCCATTCGTTGTTATCGGTCATTTTGAATCATCATCGTCAATGATGGCGTCGTCTATAATCTCATCACCGTCACCGTCGAGGTCTTCAAAGCCAGCCACTTTCCCTTCACGCTTAGGTTTTTCCTGATGATCTGGATCTTTTTTTATCTTCATACCGCCTTTTTTGCCGCCTTCATTGTGGTAATCTCCCTCCGCAAATCGTTGTGCTTTCGCAAAAAAGTCATCGGTATCCTCTAGGAGGCTGTCTTTAGCCTTCGATGTTTCATCCTTTAGGCCAGACGTTTTTTCCTTCACCTTATCGGCAAATTGATCCCCCATTGATTTGGCTTTTTCAATGGTGTCATCCAGGCTTTCCTTTTCCGCTTCCTCTTGCGCTTTTTTTACCAGGTCTTCGGTTTTATCCAGAAGGGAGCCACCGGCTTTTTTGGCCTTTTCAAATAGATCGCCGCCCTTCTCAAAGATTTGTTCGCCAAGTTTTTCTGCGGTGTCCATCACTTTACCGCCAACTTCCTCGGAAACGTCCAATACCTTGCCCCCAATATCTTCGGCCGTATCCAACACCTTTTTACCGGTTTTTTCCGCAGTATCTTTTACTTTTTCCCGCACACCACTGGTCTTGTCCATAAAGGTTTCGCCGAGGTGCTCCGCCTGGTCTAATACCTTGCCGCCCAACTCTTCCAGTTTGCTCTTTTGGGGCGGGGTTGGTTCTGTCTCCTCTTCAAAGCTACTTTCAAATTCCAGCGGGCCATCGTCCTCAATACCGGCCGATGTCTTCGGTGGAGGTGGTGGTGTGGAAGGCGTAGCCTTTTTAGGCGCCTTTGCTTCTTCAAAAATTTTATCGGCAATATCTTCTGCCTTATCTTTGGTCTTTTGATAAAGTTCTCCCGCTTTTTCAACGGCCTCTCCCGACCATTCCTTGGCTTTGCCACTGGCCTTATCTAAAAACTCACTTGATTTTTCAAATAACTCTTCTCCGGCTTCCTTGCCGGCATCAGTAGCTTTGTCGGCAGCAGATTTGGCAACAGATTTTGCACCGAAAAGCACCTTCTTCAGGTCATTTAACAGTCCCATTTGTTTGTATTTTAATTGATTCGTCCATAAAATTGCGCATTTATGGGTTATCTTCCTAAAAAAATGGTCGAAAGCCTAAAATCTTCCGATGAAAGTATCTACTCAATGTAAGATAAATACTGGAATTGTGATCATTTCATCTTATAAAAAAACGAACCGACACAACCTATGAAAATCCTCAATTTAACCCTCTGCGTTTTATTTATCCTTTTTGGTGCTGTGCAGTACAACGATCCCGATCCGCTGGGTTGGATGGTGCTCTATTTTTTTGTAGCTGCGATGTTTGGCATGGCCGCATTTGGCAAATACTACCACCCGGGGCTCATCGTGGGTTTGGTCGTTTGCACCCTTTGGATGGCGACTTTGGTTCCCGATTTTGTCGAGTGGATCAAAATAGGAACACCCAATATTGCCGAACACATGAAGGCCGAAACACCCTATGTCGAGCTGACAAGAGAGTTCTTTGGATTGCTAATCTGTCTTGGCGGGCTCACCTTTATCTGGTTTAGAAGCCGCCGGTAACAATTCTGTGGGCAGTTGCTGATAGTAAACCGCCAGCAGCACCAGACTGAGAAATGTGGAGGTGTAGAATAGATAGGAAAAGGGTAGGGCGTTCATATTGAAAAAATAAACCAAACAAAGTTTGAGGCTGCATAGGGCAAATAGTTCTGCATTGATCCATTTTCTGCCGACAAAGTAGTAAAAGAGGTAAAGCATCACCGGCAAGCAGATCGAACCCCAAAAAAGTGCGGCGTGTAAGGTGGGCAAGCTTTCAAAGGGTACAAATCGGGCCAGACCAATGTTTTTTTGAATGGTATTGATGATTCCCCATTGGCGCTCCGGATTTTGCAGCGTTTCCAGGTAGCTGTCCTTTAGAGAGATGAAGAGGTCCAGGTGATAAATCCCCTGAGAAACCCACAGTAAAAAAATGCCGGTAAGGGCGCTACTTGCCGCGATAAGCAGCGCGCGCTTTCGCGAAATGACAAAAAAGACATAAACCAGGTAAGAAAAAGCCCAAAAAATGAGCATATACCGACTCATCAGACAACAGGCCAGGAAAATACCTTGGGCAATGGGCCACTTTCGGGCAACGGCCACTGCCAGAAGCAGGTAAAATCCAATAACAATCGGCTCTTCCGAAATGGTGATTAGGGTAGAATAGTTGATGAAAATATAGCCCAGTAAGATTAAAATCGGTATCGCAATGGTCAATGCTGTAAGCTGCACTTTTTCTTTTCCCGCCAACAGATAGAGCAGTAACCCAATCGGGATCAGTAAAAACAGAACATTGACAAATCGCATTTCGACGCCCAGTGCCAATGGCGGTAAATAAGGCATCCACAGGGCCGGCAAGTATCGCGGAAGTAGTCCCCCCCAGATTTCGGGAATGGGCTCATATACGGACACTCCGGAAAGCCAGCGCTGTCCCATCACCTCGATCACGGGCAGCATGTCTGCAAACTGGTAATCCAAAGGTTGTCCTTTAAAAAGATCATTGGCTAAAAAAAGGCACACCAGAAAAACAGCCCCATATCCAATCCAAAGATAAAGGCTACGGAAAGAAAAGCTATTGGGCTTCGTAGGTAGGGGCGTATTTTCTGGCTTAAGCAATGGAATTACACCAATGCTGATTCCTGCCAGCAAATAGAGGATGGCAGCGATATCTTTATCCCAATACCGTTGACCGAAGGTCTGGCAAAAGCCTTCAACAAGGGCGAACAGGATAAGAAATTGAAAGACGCGGGGCCTGATAGGTCAATATTTTATGGGCTTGCAATAGTGCAAGATAGGAAGAAAAAATTTTACAGATTTACAATTTTACCTTCCGTCCCGATTGCCAGGCGATTGGCCGTACTGGAAGTGGGATCGGAGGTCGCTTTGGGGTCAGCGTAAGTCTGACCGGAAACAATGATGATCAACCAATCTTCTTTGATGGTGGCCACCGAAAGGGTGATAACCCCGTCATCGGCATGAGTGCCCGCGATAACCTTGTGATCTACCAATTTTCCTTGGAGGTCGAAAGTGACCAATCGATATTGATAATTGAGTAAACCGGCTTTCCAATAAACCACCGCATGGAATTTCTTAGTATCGGGCAGGGAAAAACAAGTGACAAATTCGGTTAGTTCATCAACGGGGTCTTCTTCTAAGGGCGCCAAGAACTGCTCCACCATAGCAGATGGCAATGGTTCATTGTTTTGACTAAATATATGATGCGACTCCTCTCCCAAGGTGATCGGCAATTCCAATTCGGGAAATTTTTCCAAAAAGTATTTAAACTCAATTTGTTGTTTCTCTTCCATCAGCAAATGCTTCTATTCAGTTTATCCTCCCCAAACAAGTAGGAAGGAATTAAAGTTGACTATCCAAAAACAATTTTGATTAATTCTAAATAAACTGCCAATTTTCAATGAATTTAAACTTCCGTTGGGCAATTGGACTTTAACATTTAGCTTTGTATCGATCGGTTTTGCGTCAAATTCAAATTCTTACCCACTTTATGTGGCAAAAGTAACAAAACGTTAAAAACAAAGAACATGAGTTGGTTTTCAAATTTTCTCACTTCTTCTATAGGGAGAAAAATGATTATGAGCCTCACCGGCTTATTTCTCATCATCTTTTTAGTGATTCACCTAATCGGCAACCTACAGTTGTTGATTGATGATGGTGGAGAAAAGTTCAACCTTTACGCGGAATTCATGACCACCAATCCGTTGATCAAGACGGTCTCTTACCTGCTTTATTTATCTATTCTGGTGCATGCCGTGCAGGGATGGATGCTGTGGCGAAAGAATAAAGCTGCTCGCGGTCAGGGCTATGCCGTAAAGGTCAATCGCGGTGCAGAGCGCAATCATCCTAAAGTAGCAAGTGCCATGGGATGGATTGGCACGGTAGTTTTTATTTTCATCGTATTGCATTTGTATCAATTTTGGTTACAAATGAAACTGGATGTCATTGGCTATGCCTCCTACGATGGGCACGAGGTAAAAGATCTCTACGCCTTAGTAGCTGCTACCTATGAAGATGTCACCTTTGTGGTCCTTTACGTCGTTTCCATGATTGTGATTGCCTTCCATTTGTTGCACGGCTTTCAAAGTTCGTTCCAGACTTTGGGCTTGAATCACAAGAAGTACACGCCCCTCATCAAGACCGTTGGCACGATCTACGCCATCCTTATTCCGCTTGGATTCGCCATCATTCCATTGTACATGTATTTCCTGATGTAATGACCATCGGCATTTCCTTGATTGATGAAAAAAACATTTGCTAACAACTTCCTTTAAATACCACAACCATGAAACTAGACGGAAAAGTACCTCCTGGCTCCCTTTCAGAAAAGTGGACACAGTACCGCTCAACAATGCCGCTGGTTGCTCCTAATAATAAAAGACGTATCGATATCATAGTAGTAGGCACTGGTTTGGCCGGTGCTTCGGCAGCTGCTACTCTTGGCGAATTGGGATACAACGTAAAGTGTTTTACCTTCCATGATAGTCCTCGTCGTGCACACAGTATTGCGGCACAAGGAGGCATCAATGCGGCAAAAAACTACCAAAATGACGGCGACAGTGTTTACCGTTTATTCTATGATACCATCAAGGGCGGTGACTACCGTTCGCGCGAAGCAAATGTGCATCGCCTGGCTGAAGTGAGCCGCAATATTATTGACCAGGCCGTGGCGCAAGGTGTGCCGCTGGCACGCGAATACGGTGGCTTATTGGCCAACCGGTCTTTTGGAGGGGTGCAGGTGAGTCGTACCTTCTACGCCAGAGGCCAAACCGGGCAGCAATTGCTCTTGGGGGCCTATCAGGCACTTTCTCGCCAGATATCTCTGGGCAGTGTAGAGATGTACAACCGTCACGAGATGCTGGACTTGGTACTGGTAGATGAGAAAGATAAAGACGGCAATACCGTGAAAAAGGCCCGTGGAATCATCGCGCGCAACTTACTCAATGGCAAATTGGAACGTTTCGCGGCCCACTGCGTAGTTTTGGCTACAGGTGGTTACGCCAACGTGTTTTATCTGTCAACCAACGCCATGAATTGTAATGTCAGTGCCGCTTGGCGCACGGTTCGTCGGGGGGCGCTAATGGCCAATCCTTGCTTTACGCAAATTCACCCGACCTGTATTCCCGTTTCCGGTGACTATCAGTCAAAATTGACCTTGATGTCGGAGAGTTTGCGGAACGATGGTCGGGTATGGGTGCCTAAAAAACAGGAAGATGCCAAAGCCATTCGGGAAGGTCGCAAAACGGGATTGGATATCCCTGAGGAAGATCGAGATTATTACCTGGAAAGGAGATACCCGGCTTTTGGTAACCTCGTGCCTCGTGATGTAGCCTCTCGTGCTGCTAAAACCGCTTGTGATGAAGGACTAGGAGTGGCCCCTACCGGCTTGGCGGTTTATTTGGACTTTACTGCTGCTTTTGAGCGATATGGCAAATCCAAAGCTCATGCATCCGGTATGCACAACCCAAGTAAAGAAACAATTCTGGAATTGGGGAGAAAAGTAGTTGAGGAGAAGTACGGTAACCTGTTCGAGATGTACGAAAAAATTACCGGAGAGGACCCTTACGTGATGCCAATGAAGATTTATCCGGCGGCTCACTACACCATGGGAGGTCTCTGGGTAGATTACAATTTGGAAACCAATATTCCTGGCTTGTTCGCTACGGGTGAAGCCAACTTCTCCGATCACGGAGCCAACCGCTTAGGGGCTTCCGCACTGATGCAGGGATTGGCAGATGGATATTTTGTCTTGCCATACACCATTGGCGATTTCTTATCTAAAGAAATTCGTACCCCAAAGATCGATCCTACACTTCCTGCTTTTGAAAAAGCGGAAAAAGAGGTGCAGAACCGAATCAATTCTTTGTTGAATGTCAAAGGGAACCAATCGGTAGAAAGCTTCCATCGGCGCTTAGGACGGATCATGTGGGATTATTGTGGGATGTCGCGTAATGCGGAAGGCCTGCAAAAGGCAAGAACCTTGCTGCGCGAACTCAAAGATGAATTTTACAAGGATGTCTTTGTGCCTGGCAGCAATGAAGAATACAACCCCGAGTTGGAAAAAGCCCTTCGGGTTGCCGACTTTATGGAATTGGGCGAGGTTATGATTCTGGATGCCCTAAATCGGGAAGAATCTTGTGGCGGTCACTTCCGGGAAGAATACCAGACCGAAGATGGAGAAGCACTGCGTCGAGACGACGAGTTTGCCTACGTTGCCGCCTGGGAATACAACGGATGGGACGAAGAACCAAAAATGCACAAGGAAGAACTGGTATTTGATAATGTAGAACTCAAAACCAGATCCTACAAGTAGGGCATCATTATTGATTGACTTTTAGTCAGAGAATCACAAAAAAAATTAACCATGAAGCTTACATTAAAAATTTGGCGTCAGGGAGGAGAATATAAAGGAGGATTTGTGACTTATCAACTGGATAATGTGACTGAGCACATGTCTTTCTTGGAAATGTTGGATGTACTCAACGAACAACTGGTGGCGAAAAAAGAACCTCCGGTTTCTTTTGAACACGACTGTCGGGAAGGTATCTGTGGTACCTGTGATATGGTCATTAATGGCCAACCTCACGGCCCCATGCGTGGTACCACCACCTGTCAGTTACACATGCGCCATTTCAAAGATGGCGATACCATTGTCATCGAGCCTTTCCGGGCCAAGGCATTTCCGGTGATCCGCGACTTAGTGGTGGATCGTACGGCATTTGACCGCATCATTCAGGCAGGAGGTTTTATCTCTGTGGATACCGGCCAGGCTCAGGATGCGAATAACACGCCCATTGAAAAAATGGTAGCCTCAGAAGCATTTGATGCCGCCGCCTGTATTGGCTGTGGTGCTTGCGTTGCGGCTTGCCCAAATGCATCGGCGATGTTGTTTACCTCGGCCAAAGTAGCTCACTTGGATATGTTGCCACAAGGTAAAGTGGAAGCCAATCGCCGTGTACAGGCTATGGTCAAACAAATGGATGAAGAGGGATTTGGCGCTTGTTCCAATGTGACGGCCTGTGAGGCGGAATGCCCAAAAGAAATTTCTGTAGAAAATATCGCAAAAATGAACCGAGACTATTTCTCATCTGTTTTTGGTTCAGAGACTAGTGTATAAAGAAATTTATACCTACCCTTCAGATAAAGGACTTTTGTACCCCCGGCTTCAGGAAGCCGGGGGATTTCTTTAGCTGAGTAGTCCTTAAATTACCACTTTGTCAAGTCGCTCAGCGGAATAGTATGCTCAATACGCTGATTGTCGCGCACATCAATTATTTCCATTTTAATCGTTGGGTCTTTAGCCTGCCAATCGATGGTAAGCAGCCCAAAGTGATTGTCCATAACTGGCCCTTCAATACGATTGGCATTGGGCGTAGCAAAGTACCAGGTAGAAGTGATGCCACTGGACGTTACATCGTAGATGGGGTACAACCCTTCTTCCTTCAATACCGATATTTCAGCATAATGCACATCACCGGTAATAAATAGTACCCCATTCGCCTTGGTTTTTTTAATCAAATCCAACATGCGCTGCCGCTCGTGCGGAAAATTGGCCCAAGCTTCATACCCATTGTAGGCAATACTAAACTGAGATCCTGATCCGATGATGCGAATATCTGCCGGCCGCTGTAATTCTTTTTCCAACCAAGCCCATTGAGCTTCACCCAGGAAGGTAGAATCGGCGGTCTCATGTGGGTAATAATCCAGAGGGTAAAAGAATTTATTATCGTAGTGCAATTCGCCACGGTACTTGCGTAAGTCATCGCGGAAGGTGCGGTTGTCCAGTAAGATCAATTGTAGCGTTTTTCCCTGATCTTCAAATAGGTAGGAAGTGTAAATTCCGGGGTGGTCTCGCCGGGGAGAATCTTTGGGCTCTCCCCAGAAATCCAGAAAGATCTCTTTAGATTCCTCTTTGAAAGCGTAATGGCGGCCCGCGTCATTCCAGCCGTAGTCGTGGTCGTCCCAGGTCGCAACGACCGGAACTTGCTTTCGCAATTGTTGAAATTCCGGTTTGGCAGCCAATAGGGCATATTTGGCGCGTAGCACATCCATATCTTTGGTGTCACCATAGATATTGTCGCCCAGATAGACAAATAAATCCGGCTGGTGTTTAGTCACCACGTTAAGAATAGGGTGATCAACGGTTTCATGCCCACAGGAGCCAAAAGCGATCTTGGTAGGAAGCTTTTGAGCCGTGAGGGATAATGACAAAAGTAAAAGGGTTGGAAGAATAAATTTTGGCATAACTTGGATTTTAAATGAAAATTTGTTGCCAAAAGTAGCTTTTTGCGTAAGCAATAAGCTTTTATTTAGGTAATCTTTCTGTTAATTCCAGGCACTCGGGCATGGTACAATTAGTGAGTAAAATGCGGCAATGATAATCCTTTTGAAGGATCCTTTCCCGCAGGTTTTGTAACAGATAATCGGGATAGATGACTTCTTGGTACAACTCACTGCCTCCATTGATACAGAGGGAATCCAGTTTTAAGTGAACAGCGCCACTCAGTACAGTCTTTTCCCAGCGGGTATAGCGTAAGCTCGCACGGGAAAAGTCAACCTCCGGGAAAAATTGGCAGTTTGTAAATTTAACTTTACTTAAGTCCGTGTCAGAAAAGTCTACATTCCGAAAGGTACAGTTTTTGAAAATCGTTCCTGGCTGGTCGTGATACGACTGGAAATTAGTTGCTTTAAATCGAGTGTTATGGCTAAAATAGCAGCTGTCAAAAGTAGCTAGAGCCAGGTTGGCCCCCGAAAAATCACAATTTCTGAAGTCGAGTCTTTCAAAGTTTACTGGCTGCTCGGCAAAGGCTCCCCGCAGATTTCGATCTTGAATGAGGTATTGGTACGGGGATTCCAAAGGGCAAAGACAATGTTTAGTAAAATTGAGATTAAAGAAGGGCCACCACCCCAGGTTAATGGTGTAAATCAAAATGCTACCTCCGACAATGACGGCGACCAATACCGGCAAAAGTTGCTGTCGTTTTTGGAAAATGAATCCCAGCAAAGCCAAAGCACTGAGAAAGAGCGCTAAAAAAGAATACAATCCGTTGTGCAGGCGAAAAATCTGCCATAACTCCACCGCCAAAAAGATAGAAAGCCCCAGGATATGTACCCCTCGCAAAGCCGAATAAACATTGCCTACCCGACCGCCATTGTTCTTGATGCGCCATTCCAATAACAACAGGAATAGATGAATGACCCCTACGTTTAAGATGAAGAATAAGGCCAATGCTTGAAAGGTGGTCACCTCTTCCAACGGCAATTGAAGTGCTGGCAACAGGGCCGTACGGCCATTCAGCAACAGCTTGTGGCTGCTCAGTTCAAAAACGGTATAAGCAGACACCAATAGCCATAACCCCACCAGTGGAATAGAAAAGAACTTTGGCAAGTCATTCAGGGTGAAATTGGGAATATGAGAACTGTTGTCTTGCAAGGTCATAGAAATTTAAAGGGTGCTAATAACATTCCATTACATCCACTTCTATGCGAATGAAATAATAGGGGTTCTCTGGTGTAGGAAACCGACTTTCCTTGCGGTCCAATACCAACAGGTAGTAGTCTTTGCTATCGCTCTTCCCTCGTACAAATACGTTGATCGTATCTGCTACAATAGCATTTTCCTCATCTTTCATGACGGGGTGCAGATACAGATTGTCCAGGGCCTCACCAGGGATTCCAATTCTGTTGACCAAATAACGCTTTACTCCATTTCTGATGGCACCCTTAAAGGAGTTTGGATGTTGGCCACGAATGGTGGTCCGTTCCAGTCGATTATAATTATTGGTAATTTCCTCCCAGGCCCTTTTCTGACTTTTACAAAGTTTATCTAAGTCTAACGTTGAAAAGAGATTGGTTGCTTCATAAGGTCCTTTGGACGAGTTTGGCCCAAAATAATTTCGGTTAAAGCAGAAACACTTTACCTCTACTTCAAACGGTCCCGAATGTGGGGGAAGGAGAGATACCCAGGTTTCGAGGCTATCGATGAAGGTAAAGGTCAATACTTCTGGATAATCCAGTAAATCGCAGATGATCAGGTTTTGTACCGCTTCTTTGGCATCGGCATTAGCGAGGATACTGCCCCGACGAATTTCAAACCGTTTAGCCCGATGAGATGGATTGGAAACTTCAAGAGTTGTGGTGTAGTAAGATCGATCGGAAGAGGGTTTTTCCTGGGCCATAAGCTGGATCAAGAAACATTGGAGCAAGGCAAAAAAGAAGGTTCTGTAGCCGTATTGCATCAATTTTGATTACTTGAGGTTAAAAGTGATCATTACTCAATCACATTATTCAAAAGTAACAAATAATTAAATTGATATGTAATTAAAAATGATGTGATTAATCGGATTTTTCCCCGGCGGGGTAAGGACGGATGGATTTTATCTTGACATTGGGATGATCAAGCCCCATAACATGCCCATAGCTACTGAGCATTAGTTGCAAATTCATTGCGGCGGGGTTTAATAATCGGAAATAATCAGAAGAAACTTCCTCTGTCATTGCAATATCCCTTAGCTGTTTTTCGCCTCCCTCATCAAGATGTTGCGCCAATAGGTTAGAAGCATTGTGGGCCTTGAGGGAACTGAAAAGTACTTTTTTCTGGCCATCTGTAAGAGAATGATCCATTTCGTATAAGGACAGTAGTTCCTGATAGGTAGCCGTGCCTTTAACATTCGTAAGGTTGAGTATAATCGGTTCCCTGCTTTTAAGAAATTCAAGGTTTTGTAATACAGATGAGACCTCATCATAATTCACCAAATAAGGGTAAGGTGTTTCGTCTTGATAACCATTGCACCCAATGGCATCGGTACGTGGTGATTGAGCAAAAGCATCTAACGTTTCACGATTAAGAACAAAATGAGTATTGTTTGCTTGTAAAATATTGATCGTTTTGCCTTTGTAATTTTCAGTGAATTCGTTATAAGTGAGAATGGCTTTTTGAATAGCCTCACAAGCAGCCTCGCAGTGCTTACTCTCCATGTCCAATTCACACATCAACGTTCTGATCAAGTGCTCCCTTAGATAAAATACAGGTCGCAAGCCTAAGGAGTCCACGGGAATAGTAGAAAGCCACCTTTTACTTTTTTCATTGTTACTTAGATAATTTTCCAGTATTTCCGGACTATTTTTGCTCTCGCGATAATTGGCCACCAATTGCCCTAAATCATTCATCATATTGGCTCTCCATTCAAGTAAATTGGACTGATTGGGAATGGAATCTATATCGATTGGTAAATTCCAATTGTTGGAACTAGACAATAAGGATAAGGGGCTAAGTTGTTGGTTAGCTTTGGAAAGTAACTGAAGTCCAAAAAATGCCATTCCAATGGCCAGTATTAAAAAGAACCTGGCGGCAAATAATGGCTTAGGGTACGGCATAGGAGCGGATTTGTAGCTTGTCTGCCAAGCATTTACGTTATGAGTTAGGTGTTGCTTTAGCTTTCCAAAGATACAAATGTTTTAATTGATAAGCAACCTATAAATGAGTGATTTACCTCATAAAAGGGGGACGCAATACGGAATAACTTAAAAAGTGTAAACTTTCCTGGGTTCATATTTTTTGGTCCATCACGCATTCCTTATCTTGGCTGATGGCAAAAACTAAACTTATGAATCCAGAGCAACAATCTTCTATTTCCCGTAGAAAATTTTTAAAAACCGGTAGTCTTGCGATGGCCGGATTTACCATCGTTCCCCGCCATGTTTTAGGCGGCAAAGGATTTATCGCGCCCAGTGATAAATTAAACATAGCCGGCATCGGTGTTGGCGGTAGGGGAAGTGGGGTACTCAAAGGATTGTACAATGGCGGTACAGAAAATATTGTCGCCTTGTGTGATGTTGATGATCGCAGGGCCGCGGATACTTATAAAACCTATAGCAAAGCCAACCGCTACAAGGACTTCCGCAAAATGTTAGAAAAGGAAGGCAAAAATATCGATGGCGTGGCTATCGCTACTCCTGACCATACACACGCGGTGATTGCCATGGCCGCTATGCAGATGGGGAAACACGTCTATGTAGAAAAGCCGCTGACCCATAATATTTACGAAACGCGTTTATTGACGGAGACCGCCAAAAAAAATAAACTGGTCACTCAGATGGGCAACCAGGGAAGTTCCGGCGATGGCGTTCGACAAATTACGGAATGGATTCAGGCAGGTGTGATTGGTGAGGTGACTAAGGTGCACTGCTGGACCAATCGCCCGATTTGGCCACAAGGCATACCAACGCCGGTTGGTAAACAACCTCTTCCGAAGGAATTGGACTGGGATCTATGGTTAGGGCCAGCCGCCATGCGGCCTTATAATGAAGCCTACTTGCCCTTTAAGTGGCGGGGCTGGTGGGACTTTGGTACCGGTGCCCTGGGAGATATGGGCTGCCACATCATTGATCCACCCTTTAAGGCATTACAATTGGGATATCCCGTTGCAGTGGAAGCCAGTGTAGGCCAGGTTTATTCCGGTGATTTTGTGCTGGCTGACTATTCCGACAGCTGTCCTCCTTCCTCTAAGGTGCATTTTGAATTTCCAGCTCGCAACGGAATGCCTGCCGTAGAGTTGATTTGGTACGATGGAGGGATCATGCCCAAGCGCCCGATGGAATTAGAATCTGGTGAAGCCTTCGGCAATTCTGATGGAGGCTGCCTCTTCGAGGGAAGCCGGGGCAAGTTGCTTTGTGATGTCTATGGTAAAAACCCGCGCCTTCTTCCGCTGAAATCTATGGAATACTTCAAACAACCCGAACCGACGCTGGAACGGGTACCGGAAGGGCACCAGCAAAACTGGGTAAAAGCCATCAAAGAAGGGACACCAACCTCTTCAGACTTTTCTTATTCCGGACCGCTCACGGAAACCGTGTTGATGGGAAATCTGGCGATTCGCAGTTATAATTACAAAGTACTAAAGCCCGGTAAAAAGGTAGGTGATTGGGATCCCTATGACTTCCCGGGACGTAATCGCCTGGAATGGGATGGCGCAAATATGCGCATCACTAATTTCGATTTGGCCAATCAATTTGTTAAAAGAGAATACCGCAAAGGTTGGGAGTTGTAGGCTTATTGTCTTTTGTATAAATCAAATAGGCTCGTGGATAGCGGTATGAATTGGTAGCCACCTTCCGATGTCGGCATATTTCCTTTTTCCGTAAGGAGGAATGGATATTTGATATTATTGCTATCCAGTGAAATATGGTAGTAGCGGGCAAAGTAGCAGTGTGTCATGTCTCCAACCGTTGGTAGCTGGTGTCCAATGACCTGTCCTTCTTGAATTTCTTCACCAATCAACATTACATCGGTTAGCAGTTGCCGATCCCGTTTATCAATTTTTCCAAATTGGCTGAAGCCATAACCAATGGCATAAACTAGGAATAAGGTTAAGAGGGTCCAGCTGAGTTGCCGTCCAAAGGGTGGAAACCGGACTTCGATCAACAACTTAGAGATAATAGGCACGACGATTAACGCAAACCCTAATGCAAAAAATGGCAGTACTGGGATGAGGTAGTAAGACACTTGCTTTAAGGTAATCATAATTGGAAGGGTACCGGAAAGACCAACCACAATGAATAGTAGTCCTCGTCGCTCAATGTGGCCAAAGGCTATTTTTTGATTGTTCCGGTATCGGTAGGCCAATAGCAAACCTGTTGAGATCAATACGGGCAGGGACCGCTCAATGAGCATCTTGAGAATGTGCAATCGGGTGGTGCGCAGGTTCTCCTTACTTTCTCCCACCAAGGCATGAGATAGCTGAATATCGAGATAGCCATCGAGGTAAGCACTTGCCGCAGGAATTTGTAGGATGAGGTAAAAGCATAGTCCTACAATGCCCGAAATCAACGCGGTATAAATGACCAAGTGTAAAAAGCTCATCTTTTGAAAAAAGAACCAGTAAATACCCAGTAATGCCAGAGGGAAAAGCCCTACCAGGCCTTTGGTCAGAAAGGCGAACAGTATTAAAATGCTGGCGGCAATGAGTTTTAGCCAAGGGCGATACCCCCGGTCGCCGTAGTTTTCAGACCAGTGATAAAACAGGAAGATAGCCCAGAACGTAAATAACCCCATCGTGCATTCCAAAAGGTTATTAACGTACCCAAAATAGACGGTTTCATTACTGAGCCAAAATAAGATGGGTAAAAAACTCAGTGCCCGATATCTTGGATCTGCCCGAAATATATAGCGCCAGAAAAAGTAAATGGAGTAGATGGTCAACAAAGCGATGACGAGACAATACAGCCTTTCCACAAAAAGGTGGTCACCAAAAAGAGAAAAGAACAAGGACTGAATGCCGAACATCAATGGTGGGTGACTATAAAATACGGGAAAAAATGTATCCGTAAGGTGTGGTTGCCAAAACGTGCCGCTACCTTCGGCCAAGTTTCGTGCCAAGGTGGCGTACCAGAGGCCATCGACAAACATGCCATGTCTGACCAGATTGGGCATGAAAAAGAAGATGAACAGGGCCAGATTGAGTATCCAGAAGAAAAGTGATACTTTTTTCATTGGTATTAACGGTATTCATCCAAAATTTTCCGCATATCGCTTACTTGCTGACCATCCACCTCGTACCACTGCCCCTCCAGCTCGGCGGCCTCTGTACCCATGGCTACCTGGGCGCGGACATTCATGCCGCTGAGCACCAGTTTACGTGCGGAAGAATGAAAAGCTTTTAAATCAGGGAGGGCTTCCGCCAAATCGTCAATGTTGCGGGGCCTCACTCCACCACCGGCAATGATTTCCAGGCGTTGACCGGCCACTTGAATCAATTCCTTTAACATCGGGAGGCCTTCCAGCGCAGAATTGGCTTGTCCAGAGGTCAAGAGGCGGCTGGCACCAAGATCGATTAATGCTTCCAGTGTTTTTACCGGTTCAAGGCAGTGATCAAAGGCGCGGTGAAAAGTAAAGGGCAGCGGTCCGGCCGCTTCGATCATCTGAGCAGTGCGGTCTTGATCCAATTGGCCATTGGCGCGCAGTGCTCCGGCAACGATTCCATCTGCACCAATTTCTCGGGCGATGCGGATATCGCGAAGGATGAGCTCAAATTCTGTATCGGAATGGTAAAAATCACCTTTACGGGGGCGCACCAGTACCAACACGGGGATGTTGACTAGTTCTTTGGCCAATTCAATTTTACCCGCACTTGGTGTTACTCCGCCCTGGTCCAGGTTTTCACATAGTTCAATGCGATTGGCACCGTTGGCTTCCGCAGTAATGGCGGAGGCAATGGAGTCACAACAAATTTCAAGAATCATTGGATGTTTATTACTTATTTGCTGCTACAAAACAACAAATATTTTCAGAAAGGAAACCTTTTTACCTGCTAAATGTGTTTTATAGGTATTAAAGAGTATTTTAAAATACCAAAATAACACTGACTATTTTAGCAACTTGATATTACAAAAAAGTCAGAAGATCAAAACATTGAACTAACTTTATGACCCAAAAAACGAGATCAATCTCTATGTCTAAGAAGAAAAGACCAAAAATTAAAGGACAGACCCTCCGCGCCCGACAACTGAAACACGAAGTATTTCGCCTCCTGAAAAATGAACAGAAGAAACCTTTCGCACCAAAGCAAATCGGCAAAAAATTAAAAATCACCAATAATAAGGATTCGATCAAACATGCCCTCGATGTATTAGTCGAGGAAGGCAAAATCGTTCCTGTTGGTGATTTGAAATATAAATTCAACTCAAATACTGATCGCTCCAACGGCAAGAGCAGGGAGCCTGCAAAGACCTACGAAGGTATAGTGGATATGACCCGAACAGGCTCCGCCTATATTGTGGTCAAGGAAATGGAGGGCGATGTACACGTAGCCGCCAAGTATATGAATACGGCCATGAATGGTGATCGGGTAAAAATCAGAACCTGGACGCCACGCGGTCGCCGCAAGCCGGAAGGTGAAGTGCTTGAAGTACTGGAGCGTACTAGTGAATTTTTTATCGGCACACTCAATTATTTCCAAAAGTATGCCATTGTTTCCCCGGAGGGCAATTTACCATCTGACATTGTAGTAGGCTTTGATGACACCAAAGGTGCTGCCGATGGCGATAAGGTGGTGGTCAAAATAATAGATTGGAAAGCAGACCGCTCCAACAACCTGAAAGGGGTGGTAACCAGTGTACTTGGGGAGGCCGGCAGCCACGATATTGAAATGAAGGCCATCTTGATCAATAACGGTTTCAATCTGGAATTTCCGGAGCAGGTGATGGCAGAATCAATGGCGCTACAGGAAGACATTAGTCCGCAAGAAATTAGCCGCCGCCGGGATATGCGGGAGGTCACCACTTTTACGATTGACCCAGATACCGCACGAGATTTTGACGATGCCCTCTCCATTCAAACCCTGGAAAACGGAAATATGGAGATTGGCGTACACATTGCCGATGTTTCCCACTATGTGTTGGAGGGCTCCGCATTAGATGAGGAAGCCTTCAAACGCTCCACCTCCGTGTATCTCGTCGATCGGGTATTGCCGATGTTACCGGAAAAGCTATCTAATGAGCTGTGTTCTTTACGGCCCAATGAAGACAAATTGACTTTTTCAGCCATCTTCGAATTTGATAAAAATGATCGATTGGTTAAGAAATGGTTTGGCAAAACCGTGATTCATTCTGATCGTCGATTTACCTATGAAGAGGCACAGGAACGTTTGGAAACCAAGCAGGGAGATTTTGCCGAAGAATTGGAAAAGCTCAACAAACTGGCTTATAAATTGCGCCGCCGCCGCTTCAGGAAAGGGGCCATCAACTTCGAAACGGAAGAAGTGAAATTCCGCTTGGATGAAAATGGGGTGCCTGTGGAAGTCTACGTCAAAGAGCGCAAGGATGCCCACATGCTGATAGAAGATTTTATGCTGCTGGCCAACCGCGAAGTGGCTGCTTTCATTGACAAAAAAGGAAAGGATACCGAGCGGGAAATTCCATACGTATATCGTATTCACGATGAGCCAAATCCGGATAAGGTGGCAGAATTGGCGCTTTTTGCTAAAGAATTGGGCTTTGTCATGAAAATTGGTTCTCCCAAGGAAATTGCCAATTCCTACAATAAACTAAGCCGGGCAGCAGAAGCTAGTCCTGGCCTGAAATTATTGGAACCACTGGCGATCCGTACGATGGCCAAAGCGGAGTATTCCACGGAAAATATTGGCCACTACGGTTTAGCATTTGACTTTTACGCTCACTTCACCTCTCCCATTCGCCGATATTCAGACGTTTTAGCACACCGTATACTTGAAAAAAACCTGGGAGCAGCTACTTTCCGGGTGAAGAAAGAGGATTTGGAAGAAAAGTGTAGACACATTTCCAAAATGGAACGACAGGCTATGGCTGCGGAGCGGGAATCCATCAAATACAAACAAGTCGAATTCTTGGAAAAACACGTTGGCGAAGTATTCCCTGGCGTTATTTCAGGAATGATCGATCGTGGAATTTTTGTGGAATTGGAAGGAAACCGCTGTGAAGGTATGGTGGGTTTTGAAACCATGGAGGAACCTTTTGAAATTGGCGAAAGCCGACTTCAGGCGAAAGGCAAATACAGCGATACCATTTTAAAAATGGGGGATTCCATACACGTGCGCATTCTTGCTGCGGATTTACACCGTCGGCGCATTGATATGGAAATGGTGCTGCCGGAATAAAAAAATAACCGCCCGATCCTTTTCGGGATGCAGGCGGCTATTATCAAAATATATTTAGAAGGAAAACGGTGTTCTTAAATTGACTGGATCCAGACCATGATTTCATTAAGTGGAGTGGATTCCGGTTGTAAATTGACTACATTCTCTAAGCCTTCGGCCATAATGATGTCTTTGAAGTCTAGGTAAAAATTGCCCGGTTCTCGCTCAGAGATTGAAACAATCTTTACTTCGGCACCTACCGGAATGTGGTCAGTACAAAATGATCCATCTACAGATCCTTGCAATTTTACGACGCTCCAATAATCTTCAAAAACGAGGAAGACGGCAGAATTAAAGTGGTTAAAACCTTCTGGTAGATTGACACATATTGTGGTTGTTCCTTCCGGCGCATCAATTTTTTGGCCACAGCCAAACCAGCCCAACTGATTACTCTTGGAGGTAATCGCCATTCTCCAAACGTCTTCTCCTTCGTCAAAAATTTCAGTAGGGGATATCGATGAATTTCCTTGGGTATCGGCTGATGAAAAGATAACGCCATCCTGATGGACGTCACCGTAGATCAATTCCTGATGAGTAGGTGAAACTTCTGTTGGGAAGGTGAATTCAAGATGCTCCCCATTGGCCAATCTTAAGGGCAAATTGCCTTTCAAGGCTTCTACTTCATAGAGGGAGGATAGTTCCATGACCTGTCCATCTACCAAGGTGGAAATATTGTGTAGCACGAGGTCGCCCCGACTTTCTACCTGAAGAACATCAAAGTGGATGCTACCGTCGACAATAACGCCAGCCTCAGTAGAAAAGGCATAGGGGTTGAAATGAAATTCCGTTTGTTGGGTAGTCCTAAAGGTCGCCGCAAAGGCTGCATTAAAGGTGTAGCTTTGATGAGCATCATCAACTTCGGCGTAGAAATTACTGATTTGACCGGTCCACTGGCTAGAGCCGATAATGATCTCCTCATCTACGTGAAAAACATCAGTATCCTTCCTACAGGAGGCTACTAGTAATAATACGCTGAGTACGAGGCTAATCTTTTTCATTTCACTTATGCACTTCGTTATCATTCAAACGTGATCTTTGTTAATGATTAGATGCCTCAGCTTTGCAAAACGTTGCCTGAATTAAGGATTAAATATGGGAATTTGCCATTTTTAAAGGAGTATAATAGCCTAGCGTAGCGGTACTTTCAGTCCGAGCTTGAGGCCCGTCAGGAAATATTTTTGGGTGACTGGAAAGTTCTCCTTTGTAAATGATTTGGGATAAACCCGAAAGAATGGTTCAAAGCTTACCTGGAAGCCACCATTTAGCTTGTAATTAAAACTCATACCACCGTAATACCCAATGCCGATGTTTTGCCGAAAGGCAGAATAGGAATTGGGTTCATCACTGGTAAAACTCGTCGGCTCCAGGTCGTTTGGAGAAAGAAAATCTCCTTTTTGCCGAGAAAGGATATTGATTAAAATTCCGCCCTTGACTTCAAGCGCGAAATGGGTAAAATCCAACTCATAATTGGCCAGTAGCGGGATATCCAAAATGCGATAGCGGTTGTAGGTAATAATTTCGCGGCTACCCAGTATAAGCACCGTATCGATTCCGGTAATTTCTCCATTCGGGCCATATTCTGTGGTGATGATCTCGGTGCGTTCGGCATCGGGATCAACATAGTCAAATTTCTCGTTGATCTGGGTATAATCAAGTCCGGTAGTGAAACCCAATCCAATGGGAGTGATGACGGATGCCCTGGCGTCAAGGCTAAAGGTGTAGAAGGGTAATTCTGTATTTTCGCGGGTATCGGTGTAGGCTGCAGCATCTGCATCCTTGGGAGTCATTTGACGGCGAGCCAGGTCAATGGCACCACCAAAGGTGGCAAAGAATTTCCAGGGTCTTTTCTTAAATTTAGCACAATCCGTGGGATCGGTAAATTCAAAATCAGTTGCTGTTGTGGCTACCTGAGATTGGAAGGCAAGTATAGGTAAAGTCTGACTGGCCCATTTTTCAGTATTGATGCTTTTCTTGGCTTCCATTTCGATTTCGGTGGAAGTTTCCAGTTGCTCGGCGGCGTCTTCTGCTGTAACAGCATTTAGTGATTTGTCTTCGGTGGTAAATATCCTTTTCTCAGTTTTAGGTATAGAGGTGAGGCGCTGAACAATTTGTTCCTGATTTGGCTCGGGGGTCTCAGATTTAGCAAGGTGGGGCGTTTTGTTTTGCGCAATCGACAGGTTATTCCTTTCTTTTAATGGAATTGGTAGTGCGTTTAAGGTGTATTGGTCTGCGGAGAAATTGGTCCAAATAAGGGCAAAAGTGACCAGCAAAACCCCTAGTCCAGCCAGCACACGGAAATAGAGGCCTCTCCGTTTGCGTTGGCTGCGTTTTTGGTCTATCTTTTCCCATAGGTGCATGGGAGATTCTGTGCTGTACTGAGCCAGCTTATCTCGAAAGACCTCATCGATGGGATGGCGAGAACTCATACCGCTATTTTTTGCAATTTTAAAATTTGCACCTGCAAGAGTTTACGCGCTTTAACCAGCTGCGAGCGCGACGTACTCTCTTGGATGCCCAGTGTTTCTGCAATTTCTTTATGGCTATACCCCTCAATGGCGTAGAGGTTAAAAACGACCCGGTAGCCCTCTGGGAGGGCGGCAATCAACTGCATCAGCACCTCTTCCCCCAGATCGCTATACACGGAGGGTTCCACCGGCACGTCCGGATAATATTCTACGCCAATTTGCTCGTGAGAGAAACTTTTTCGGCTGTAATTTTTGAGAGCGGTGTTGATCACAATGCGTCTGATCCACCCTTCAAAGGACCCTTTGTGCTGGAACTTACCCATATTGTCAAAGACTTTAATGAAAGCATCCTGGAGAATATCTTCGGCTTCCATGCGGTGTCGGGTGTACCTTAGGCAAACACTCATCATCTTTCCGGCGTAGCGCCGAAAAACTTCTTCTTGGCACATCCGGTTTTCCCGGATGCACCCCTCAATGAGTTCTTTTTCCGTCACGTCTTGTTCAGGTTGGCGCAAGTCCAGAGCATACTAAGTTGCCTCTCAAGATAACGCTGGTTGTTTAATAGATACAATAGTTTTCCAAAATGCTGCCTCAAGGGGGAAGAATGTGGCGATATATTTTGCAGGGGCTCCTCTAAAATAATAATTTCTAAGGGAATGATTACTTCTTTAACGTTTTCAACTATTAAATTGCAAGCATGACGGCAAAAAATAGAGCAAAAAAAATTACCGATCAAATGTTTAGACGGGATGCGTTTAGCCAATGGTTGGGGATCAAGGTTGTTGATGTAGAACCAGGAGCGTGCACCCTGGAAATGGTCATCACTGATGTTATGCTCAATGGTTTTGGGCTGGCGCACGGCGGCATTACCTTTTCTCTAGCCGATAGTGCGCTGGCATTTGCTTCCAATGGGCGCGGTAGAAATGCGGTGTCGATTGAAACTTCTATTTCTCATACCAAACCGGTGGTGGCGGGAGACCAATTGAAAGCAGTGGCCAAAGAATTACAGCTGGGCCATCGCATAGCAGTATATGAGGTGAGGGTCACCAACCAAAATGAGGAAGTGGTAGGCTTATTTAAAGGAACGGTTTATCGGAAATCTAGCGAGTGGCCTGCGTGAGTGTTTGTTTGGAGGTGGTGCTTCAAACATACTCTTAGCAGCGAAAATTGCAGATTTTGGGTTCTCGTAAGGTTCTTTTTTGAGTACATCTCGGCTCAGCCGAGACGGACGAAAAAAGAGCCGAAAAGAGGTTCCAAAATCCTGGTTTTACCGGGACTGAATGATTACCTCCAAACAGGCACTGAATAAAAATTTTAAACTTTTGCTACATATTATAATTTTATTTTGCATAAAATGGGGTGAAAGAAATAATTTAAACTATATTTGCTCTAGACCAAGCACCTGAAATCTTTCCTTCGTTCCTAATTCCCTTTCGATCAAAACCCTCATATCAAGTTGTCGGCGTATGCTGACTTATGTTGGCATTGCCGGCACCTAAAACCCTATCTTTTTCCCAAATCCACCTTGCTATTATCCATTATTCATTGTACCTTTTGGCCTGTTTTCCCGTACAGGCAATAATTGATTTGTCAAAAAACCAAAATCATTACTAATGAGAGTTGTTTTTTCTTTATTGGTGCTTGTGTTGTCAGGGCACACCCTTATGGGGCAGGAGTTTGCTGATCCGGTTCAATATTTTGATTACCTCAATAACGAACATGCGGGGATTGTCAATAAAAATCTGGAATATGTACAGTATTCAGTACATAGTGATGATTATAATGAAGTAGAACAAAAACGCTTGGATCTTATCAAGCAGTTGGCGCAAGCCATCATCAAGGTAGCCACTTTGCCAGCCTATGAAGGTGATTCCGGAATGCGTGACGAAATGCAAGAGGTACTTAAATTGTACCTGGAATCTTACGAAATAGAATTCAGTGAGATCAATACCTTGAAGCGCGAAAGCAAGGATTCTTTCGAAGCCATGGAGCGTTATCTGGAAGCGCAGGACGCCGCGGAGAAAAAGATTGCCGATGCGGCTGAACGGTTTCAGGATGCGCAACGGGCATTTGCCAAAAGCCACAACATCACCTTATTGGAAGGGGCAAAGAATACCGAAATTGAACAGATCAATCATGTCAATGCTTATTATCGGGCCGTTTTTCTCAAGTATTTTAGAGTATCCAAGCAACATTCTGAAGTATCGGAAGCGATGCAAGCCAAAGAGGCAGAACAAATGGATAAAGCCCGACTCAAGCTGCAGCAGATTGCCCAATCAGAGTTGAAAATATTGAAGTTGATGCCTGATTTTAACGGAAATACGGCTTATCGCGATGGAGCCGTGGCTATCCTTGAATTTTATCTCGGGCTGGCTCAAGATGGTTATAAGAAGGTGGTCAATATTTTGAAAAAAGAACAGTTGACGCAGGAGGATGTAGACGTATATAATCAGGTAATTGAACATTATAACATAAATGCGACCCGCCTGATTAATGAATACAATCAGGCATTGGATCAATTACTGAAAAATAATGTACCCAAACCCTCCATCCAGACCAAGCGTATTTAGAGCACCTCTTTAGTGTTTGTATAAAGGGCTTCTGCAAGCATGAAGGAAGATTTAGAAATTAGATGGTGGAAAAATCAGACCCAGGTAATTTTAAAAGGTTTAAAGAGTTCGTAGCACTTACTTCTGACGGATTCTTGTACCTAAATTGCCGAAAACCTTTTAGCGTTGCACTGCCTATCGATGAGCAGGTGGAGCAATTTTGCGAACATTCTTACATAGAGGAATGCAATCTCGCCATGGCCAAAATCTATGGATTTGACACTCCTGAGGACATTCTCGGACTAAAGTATGATGAACTCAAAGGGCCTCATCCGGAGTCTAATCGGGCTTCGATACGAAAATTCATGGAAAATGGCTATGAATTACATTATGAGGAATATAAGGATAGTGACAAGCTGGAGGCTCCTCGGTACTATATCGTATATGCTATCGGTATAGTTAAAGATGGAAAATTTATGGGCCTATGGGGCAACCGGAGAGATATTACGGAGAAAAAAGAGATTGAAGTTAAATCTAGACGAAGAGAAGATCTCTATAACAGCCTTTTGGAACACAGCCCGATGGGTGTACTATTTCTAGATCCCAAGGGCTTTATCAAGAATTGTAATCCAGCTTTTCATCAACTTTTGGGTTATGAGAAGGAAGAATTAATCGGTGTTAATTTTCGTGATTTGACCCATCCTGAGGATATAGAAGGGCAACTCCAACAGATTGCTCATGCCAGGAAAAAAGGGTTGCCTTCTGTTAAATTAGAGAAGCGGTTTATTCATAAAGACGGCTACCCCATCTGGGCCAGTGTAGGAACTGCACTAATCTATGGGGCTGATGGCCAACTGCATCATGCGGTATCGATGGTCGTTGATGTCAATGATCGGAATAAGGCACTGGAATCACTGCAAGAAAGTGAATCTTTGCTGATGGGGGTCTTGAGAGCCTTGCCTGATTTGAAGTTCCGAATTAATATGGATGGGGTTTTTCTGGACTATTACCCCGCAGAAAATGAAAAGGATTTATTGCTGCCGCCAGAGGCATTTATGGGAAAAACGATGGATGAAGTGCTGCCTCCACCCGTTGCTATGGGGTTTAGAGCCAATATGATTAAAGCGCAGGAAACCGGCAGTGTACAGATCTTTGAGTATGCCTTGCCGATCAGGGATGAAATCAATTATTTTGAGGCCCGGATCAGTGAATTAAATGAGTTTGAATTCATTGTCGTGGTTCGGAATATTTCCGAACGCAAGGAGGCACAACGCACACTCCAGGAAAAAATTCAGGAGCTGGATGTTAAGAATCGGCAATTGCAGAAATATATCGATTCTAATTTGCAACTGGAAAATTTTGCCTACATCGCTTCTCATGACTTGCGGGAACCACTCCGGACCATGAGTACCTTTGCCCAATTGTTGCAACGTCGCTATGGTGATCAGCTGGATGAGCAGGGGCAGAGTTACATTGATTTTATCAATAAAGGGGCCGCGAACCTGAATCAATTGATTGAGGATTTGCTGACCTATTCCCGGGTCAATACTGGCGACCAGACAAAAGCGATGATTGATGTGCAGGACCTACTGGAAGAAGTGAAAAATGGATTAACCAAAACCATCCAAGAAAACAAAGCCATTTTTTATACCCAAAACTTGCCGGAGAAAATCTATGCCAACGGCATTAAGATGAAACAACTCTTCCAGAATTTGATCGCCAATGCCATCAAATTTAAGCAAGAGGATGAAGTGCCATATATTGAAATATCGGCCAGAGATACCGGAAGCCACTGGCAATTTAGAGTGGCGGATAACGGCATTGGAATCAAACCTGATTATTTGGAAACCATCTTTTTGTTGTTTAAGAAATTGCATGGCATGGGTGACTACGAAGGCACGGGACTGGGATTGGCCATTTGCAAAAAAGTAGTGGAACAACATCAAGGAGAAATTTGGGTGGAATCTACTCCCGGAAAAGGAGCTACTTTTTATTTCACGATAAAGAAACAATGATTCAGGAAAATATAAAAAGGTACTTGGGGGCCTTAGAAAAAGCAGACTACCAGGGGGTTATAGGCCTTTTTTGTGAAGGGGCCAAGGTGTTTTCCCCCCTTTATGGCCAGCAAAGCCCCGCTAGTTTCTACCGCGATTTATTTCAGGATACCCACCAGTCTCGGATTGAACTTTTGGATATTTATCAAGGACAAACTGCACGAAATTGGGGCGTCAACTTTCTTTATCATTGGACATTGGCAGAGGGGGCTCAGACGACCTTTGATTGTGTGGATCTGTTTGAATTTGATGAAATGGGTAAAATTATTTCTCTTCGCATCATTTATGATACCCAGCACACGCGCCCCGCTCTGGATAGCCAACGGCAGAACCAAATCTAGTTTACCTTGTTCCATGATGTGAACGAATTCAACATATATGCCCTTATTGGAATTTACTCAGGATGGCATCTATTGTGCAGCGGCTCAGGTGCACATTGACCCTTGGCGGCCGGTAAAAAGGGCACTGATCACCCACGGCCATGCGGATCATTCGCGCGCGGGACATCGCTATTACCTCTGTAGCCGCAAAGCAGCTCCTGTGATCCGCTATCGGTTGGGGCCGATCAAACTGGAAACGGTGGAGTACGGAGAAACCAAAAATATAAATGGGGTTAAATTTACCTTTTTTCCGGCAGGTCATATTATTGGTTCTGCGCAAATTCGAGTGGAATATAAGGGCGAAATATGGGTGGTATCCGGGGATTATAAATTGGAGGATGATGGCCTTTGCCAGCCTTTTGAACCGGTAAAATGCCACACATTTGTGACGGAATCTACCTTTGGGTTACCGGTTTACACCTGGAGAGATCAAGAAACCATTTTTGAAGACATCAACAATTGGTGGCGCGGCAATCAGGCCGCAGGCAAGGTGAGTCTGTTGACCGGCTATGCTTTGGGCAAATCTCAGCGCATCATCAAACATCTGGATACTTCCATTGGGAAAATTTTTACACATGGTGCCATTGAAAATACCAATGAGGTTATCCGCCAGCAGGGGATAAAATTGCAGCCAACTACCCGGGTGACACAGCGCATCAAAACGAGTGAGTATCCGGGGAACCTGGTAATCGCTCCGCCTCCTGCGGTCGGGTCGAGTTGGGCGAAGAAATTCAAGGAAGTCTCAGTGGGCATTGCTTCGGGCTGGATGGCGCTACGAGGTGCCCGCCGCCGTCGAGGAGCAGATCGGGGTTTTGTTTTATCAGATCACGCAGATTGGGAAGGACTAAATGAGGCCATTAAACTTACGGGGGCAGAGACCATCTATGTTACCCATGGATATACGCACCTTTTTGGCCGCTGGTTGCGCGAACAGGGATACAAAGCCATTGAGGTAAAAACAGCATACGAAGGAGAGTTATCAGAGATCAGTGAGTCTAGCGAGAAAGAGACACGCGAAGATGCCGAAAACGAAGATTAAAAGGAATTAATATTGCTCCGGGCATCTTTGCGTGAATATGATTTTCAGGGCATCTTTTATCCCATTTCGGCAACAACTTCCTTGACTTCCGGGATCATGCGCTTAAGCATGCCTTCAATACCCGCTTTGAGCGTAACGGTAGAAGAAGGGCAGCCGCTACAAGACCCTTGAAGCACTACGGTAACCGTTCCTTGGCTGAAAGCCTTAAATTCGATGTTACCGCCGTCCATTTCTACGGCAGGTTTTACGTAAGTATCGATCAGGTCTTTGATCTTTTGCACAATTTCTGCCTCATCATCTGAGTATTCATAAGAAGCACCACGCTCCGCTTCAATCTTGGCCATCGCTTCATCAAAACCGTCTTTTACGATCTCTTTGCCTGCTTCGATATAACCTTTGATGAATTCCTTCAACTTCAACATAATGTCTTCCCAGGCGTAATTAAACTCCTTGGTGACTGTGACAAAGTTATTGCAGATATAGACACCCTTTACATAGGGCAATTCAAACAATGCAGTACCCAGTGGCGACCATTCCTGTGCCAGCTCTTCCTCACGGAAATCGGCCGTACCTTTGTACAACATTCGATTGGTGACAAATTTCAGTGATTCCGGATTAGGCGTCTGCTCCGTATACAACATTACCGGGCTTTTGGTTACCGTGCTCTCCATGATCTATCTATTTTTGGATTCTACGCCCCACCGGCATCAATTGCCGTTTGAGGGCGATGAAACTTTCTGAAAAATGGAATCTAAGGCTTTATTTAGACTCATTCTACAAAATTAACACATTATTGGTATCCTAGTTTGATTAAGGTTGGACAATTTTTAGAATAATCAAAAATTCAGCATTGGGAAATTGCTTTTGAACTTAGTGCCTGTTTGGAGGTGGTGCTTTAGAAGCGAAATTTGCAGTCTGAATGACCACCTCCAAACAGGCACTAAGATACATACAGATGCAGTTCTCAGGATACTCCCGTTTGTAGTAGAAAAACGACTACCGATAATACGTCCCTACGGGCGAAACTATGCCCTTTAGCAGGGCAATCAATCAGAGGATTAAATCATGGTAAGAGAAGATGACATTATAGCCTTTTTGCTGGAAATAATTCATCGTTTCTGATGGTGAAAAGGGGGAGGTGGCCAGCACAAAGTCGCCGCCCCAGGCACCTAGCGATTTGATTTCGCCGGGAAAATCGGAGAAATGCAAGTTTTGGGCCCGGTCAAGTTGGAGTGTTTGGCTGACCAATCGCTCGTGTTCGAGGATGATTTTTTCAAAATCAGGTAGAGCTGTCGCATTGGCCATAGCCAAAGAAAGCTGGCTGATTTTCCGGATCAACCCTTCATCCTTATCGGTCAGGCTGCGGTAACGCTGGATACCTTCCCGGCTATTTTGCTTTTTACCCAAATACACAAAATACAGTTGATCGGCAAAAGTAGGGCGGAACGGCGTTTCAACATAGGTACCTCGCTGGTTTTGCCGTTGATATAAAAGGGGCCCGTTGGCTACCGCACAAGCCAGATCATAACCGGAACCGCCAAAAGTATCAGCAAGCAACTGGTAGGGATCGACCGTGGCCCACTGAGATAATGCGGATACCAGTGTAGAACTGCTGCCCAGGCCCCATTCACGGGAGAAATCGAGGCGGGTTTCGACCTGAAAAGCCTGTCTTTTGTTCCAGAAAGACGGCCGTAAGCGAGAGATGTTTTCCAGCAAATCCAATACCCGCCGGGCGGTCATTGGGTGATTGGCTTCGATGATTTGCAAAGGAAATAAAGAAAAGGTGGCTTCAAACCAGCAAGAGCCTTGTTTGGTAAGGCTTTTCCAGTGGATTTCGTTGGTTTTACCAGCCAGCGGCCTCACTGCAAAGGATTGTCCCAACTTGGTCGGCAAGGCCAGTGCCTGAGCACCATCCAATACAAAATATTCTGCGCTGAGCAGCAACTTGCCATTGGTATGAATGTGGTATGGAGTGGCTGCCGACATCAATCCTTATTTGGTAGCATAAACTGCCTGGCCATTGCAATTGCGAAGAGATTCTACAAATTCGCGTACCGAACTAAAAGACACCACCTTATCGGTAAAATAGACCTCGGCCTGTAGCGATTCCCGTTCATCAGCACCGAGGTGATTCAAGATATTTTTGAGGTGCATTTTCATGTGCCCCTGCTGGATACCCGTTGTAACCAAAGAACGCACGGCGGCAAAGTTTTGTGCCAATCCCGTAGCGGCAATGATCATCATCAATTCCTCGGCGCTGGGGTAGCCCAGGAGTTCCAGCGATCGCTTAGCCAGAGGGTGTAAGGTGGTTAATCCGCCCACTGTTCCTAAGGCGAGCGGTAGGTCCATCCAGAAGCGGAAAACGCCATTTTTGATCTCGCAGTAACTCAGACTGCGGTATTGCCCCTCACGAGCGGCATAGGTATGTCCACAGGCCTCGACGGCGCGAAAATCATTGGCTGTAGCCAAAACAACGGCATCGACACCATTAAAGATACCTTTGTTGTGGGTGGTGGCCCGATATGGATCGATATGTGCAATGCGAATAGCGGTGGCAAATTTTTCTGCAAAGGTAGGCCCGTCCATTTCCAGACAGGCCCCCTTCAAATCTTCGATAGCGCAGGATACTTCGATATGCACCAGACATTCCGGCGTGTAGTTGGATAAAATGGCCATAATAACGTTAACCTCTTTTTCAGCCCCCGTAAAGTCTGCTTGTTTCTGAAGAAAGTTTTCCAGCGTTTGTGCAAATTCCTCCAGCACAGAATTAATAAAATTGGCGCCCATAGAATCACAGGTCTCAAAGCTTACCATTAGCTGGTAATAGTTGGGCTCCAAGTCGGTCATATCTCGCAATTCAATATCGAGCACACCCCCGCCACGACTTTCCATATTTGCCGTAAGGTAAGCGGCTTCCTGGCGCAATTCTGCTTCAAGCTGGGTAAAATGTTTTTTCAGTTTCTCCGGAGGGCCTCCCCAGGTGAAATGCACTTGTCCCAATTTTTTCGTAGAGATGACTTTGGCTTTAAAGCCACCTCTGGTCAGCCAAAATTTAGCCGCGCTGGAAGCAGCAGCCACCACCGAACTTTCTTCAATGACCATTGGAACGGCATAGACCTGGCCATTGATGAGAAAATTGGGGGCAATGCCATAGGGAATGATATAGTTGGAGATGGTATTTTCGCTAAATCCGTCCAGGATGCGCTGTAAATCCACATTTCCGTGCCAGAAGCTGCTCAGCTCTTCGGCGTAGGTTTCCGCATCGGCAAAGAAATGCTCGGCCAGCCATTTGACCTTTTCTTCTTTGCTCCACTTGGAAAATCCGGAAATTGTTTTATCCTGCATTTTTAGTCATTTAATAAGTTTGGGTTATTTTACCTGTAAAAAGGCTTTGGCCAATTCCAGGCCTTGTACCTGTGCATCTATATATTGGTAAAGCGTTTCGTAATCACCTCTGGCGTGGCGCAAAAACGCCGAAGCTTGCCCATAAATAGCAGGCAGTTTCAATTTTTCAATATAATAATAGCCATCCAGATAATTGTGTACTCCACCGGAGACAATCACCTGCCGACAGCGCAGCTGATCACCCAGTTCCTTCTGGATTTGGTTGGTTAAATTTACCATTTCCCCCGCACTATGCCCAACCAAGGCCAGCTGGCTATAGATTTCGGCCTTTTGTGCGTCACTGCGCAACATTTCCAGCTTGGCAAAATTGGTGCCTCCGTTGGCGGCAAAATCTATGGCAGCCAGCGGCAATTGGAAAAGCGCCTTCAGACTGCCGTAACCCATGCCTTGCCCTACCTCTTTGACAATCACTGGCAGGTAATCCATCTTTTCTAAAAAGGTCATGATCGTTTGTAGGGGAGGGGTTTGAAAACGATCACCTTCCGGTTGCAGCCATTCCTGCATGGGGTTGACATGGATAATGAGGCCATCTGCCTTCAATTTGTCCAGGAGAAGGTGGACGCGGTGCAATTCATTTTTCGCGATCAGTTGCTCAACCTGAGCGATGCCCAAATTGGCGTATAGGGGCAAGTCGTTGCCGATAATGGGACGCACATTAAAATCGGCCAGGGTTTCATCACCATATAATAAGGAGCGACAAGAACCCAATCCCATACCAAAGCCAAAATCTTTGCATGCTCGTGCCAGGTTTTGGTTGATGGTACTGGCCATTTCGGTTCCTCCGGTCATGCTCGACACCCACATGGGGAGCCGCATGGTTTTGTCAAGAAAGCGGAAGGGGGGCCAACTACCACTTTGGGGATGCCCGGACAAAATCGGTTCATAGTAAAACCGGTCGTCCAATTGCGCCCTTGCTATCTGCGACTGAAAGGCCAGCTCAATGTGGTCTTTCTTGCGATTGGGCGCATTGGGATCTTCCGAATCTGCTGAGGAGACCGTGGTTTTATCTTGTGGGTTTTCCTTCATTCTTGTAATTAAATATAGTGGATCAAATGCAAAGTTAGCTATTCGGGCTGATTTTATGATAAAACCAGGGTGGGCTGAACTTTTTCAAGTAACAAAGGGAACTGCAAATGGTTTAGCGCAAAATAGAGGGATGGGAGAGGGGGGATTCAGGGGGCTATTAAATTTTTTGTGCGAAATTTTTACTGTTTTTCAGGGACTTATGAAATGGGAGGTGCATTTTTTTTTGAAAAAGGCTTGTATTTTGTGCGAAAGAAAATTACCTTTGCAGTCGCAATTTTTAGAGGTATATTTTTTTTATTCATTAAAGCCAATATAACGTGGATACGCTGAGTTATAAAACGAAATCTGAGAAGAAGGAGGCCGTTGAGCGCAAATGGTACGTTGTCGACGCAGAAGGAGAGGTGGTAGGTCGCCTTTGCTCAAAGATCGCTCACGTGCTACGCGGCAAGCACAAGCCTTCTTATACACCACATGTAGACTGTGGTGATTATGTCATCGTGTTGAACGCGGATAAGGTGCGCTTTACCGGTGCCAAGTGGGATCAGAAAGAGTACATTACTTATTCTGGATACCCCGGTGGTCAGAAAAGAGCGACAGCTAAAGAACTGAACGCCAAGAAGCCTTATGCTGTAGTTGAAAATGCAGTGAAGGGTATGTTGCCTAAAAATAAATTGGGCCGTGCAATGTTCAAGAAGTTGTTTGTGTATGCAGGATCGGAGCACTCACACCAGGCGCAAAAGCCCGAACCATTCAAATTTTAATTGCTAACGATAATTCGACTATAGATTATGGAAATGATCAATGCAATCGGGAGAAGAAAAGCCTCTGTAGCTCGTGTGTACCTGACAAAAGGTGAAGGAAAAATCACCGTCAATGGTAAGGACTACAAAGCCTACTTCCCTCAGCACCATGTTCAAAATAAAATCACAGCACCTTTCGTAACGGTTGCTGCTGAAAATATTTACGATCTCAATGTTAATGTTCGCGGTGGTGGATTCAAAGGCCAGGCAGAAGCTGTACGTATGGCTATTGCCCGTGCTTTGGTTAAGTTGAACGAAGACTTCCGCAGTCCGCTTAAGGCAGAAAAATTCCTTACCCGGGATTCCCGCGTGGTGGAACGTAAAAAATACGGTAAGCCTAAGGCGAGAAAGAGCTTCCAGTTCTCCAAGCGTTAATCTGGATGTAGAGCTCAATGGACTCTTTATTTTAACACCATCATTAATTATTGAAAAATGGCAAAACCAGAATATAAAGATTTGCTTGAGGCCGGAGTACACTTCGGACACCTCAAAAAGAAGTGGAATCCTAAAATGGCTCCTTATATTTTCATGGAGCGCAAAGGGATCCACTTGATCGACTTGAACCGGACGACTGAGTGTATGGAGCGCGCAGCAAATGCGATGCGCCAAATCGCTAAATCCGGGCGTAAAATTATGTTTGTTGCAACCAAAAAGCAGGCCCGTGATATCGTAGCGAATGCCGCTCGTAGCGTAGGCATGCCTTTTGTAACGGAGCGTTGGTTAGGAGGTATGATGACCAACTTCTCTACTATCCGTCGTTCTGTAAAGAAAATGCAGACCATCGACCGCATGTTGCAGGATGGTAGCTTGACCAGTGTAACCAAGAAGGAAAGGTTGACGCTAACCCGCGAACTGAACAAGTTGGAGAAGGTACTAGGGGGAATTGCTAACCTGAACCGCTTGCCTGCTGCAATTTTTATCGTGGACATTCACCACGAACACATTGCAGTTGCAGAGGCCCACAAATTGGGCATACGTACTTTTGGAATCGTTGATACCAACTCTGATCCTAATCAGGTAGACTATCCGATTCCGGGCAATGATGATGCTTCTAAGTCTGTTTCTATCATCACGGAGTATATGGTAGAAGCGATCCGTCAGGGATTGGACGAGCGTCAGAAATCCAAGTCTGAAAAAGACAAGGGATAGACGGTATTGGATAAGCCTCTGATAATTCATTAATCAAAGAATCAAAATTAAAAGAAGCTAAAATGAGTGGAGCAATTTCAGCCTCTGATGTAAAAAAACTGCGCGATATGACCGGCGCAGGGATGATGGACTGTAAAAAGGCCCTTGCCGAATCTGGCGGGGATTTCGATAAAGCAATTGAATACCTGCGTAAAAAAGGCCAAAAGATGGCTGATAAGCGCGCAGATCGCGATGCGAAGGAAGGTGTCGTACTGGCATTAGTTTCTGACGACCGCACCCGCGGGGTGATTGTGAAACTGAGCAGTGAGACGGACTTCGTTGCCAAAAATGAAAAATTTGTGCAATTGGCTGAGGATTTTGCCAAGCTGGGCTTGGAGAAAATGCCAGCAGATTTGGACGGATTCCTGGCATTGAACTTCGGTAATATTACCGTTGCCGACAAAATTGCAGAGCAGGTTGGTGTTATTGGTGAAAAAATTGAACTGGCTGCTTACGAGAAGCTGGAAGCTCCAATGGTGGCACCTTACATCCACATGGGCAACAAAGCCGGTGTATTGGTTGGCTTGAATGAGTCTAGCGACGAATTCTTCGATGCCGGCCGCGATGTAGCCATGCAAGTTGCGGCTATGCATCCGATCGCTGTAGATAAAGATGGTGTAGATTCTTCTCTGGTAGAGAAGGAGATTGAGATTGGAAAAGAACAAGCACGTCAGGAAGGAAAACCTGATAACTTGTTGGAGAAAATTGCTATGGGTAAGCTGAACAAGTTTTACAAAGAGAAAACTTTGGTGAACCAGCAGTTTGTAAAAGACAGCAAATTCACAGTAGCTTCTTATCTACAGAGTAAAGATAAAAATCTGGCAGTCACGGACTTTAAACATGTGACTTTAGGATAATTGATAACGAAAGGCGAATTAGACATCTAATTCGCCTTTTTTTTGCAACTTTGGCACGTCAATCATCGATCAAATTCATCATATAATGCCATTGAAATACAAGCGGGTACTTCTGAAATTGAGTGGTGAATCACTCATGGGAAATCAAAGCTACGGTATCGCACCTCACATGCTTCAACACTATGCTGGAGAGATCAAAGAATTGGTCGATCTGGGCGTAGAGGTGGCTATTGTCATTGGTGGTGGAAACATCTTTCGGGGCTTGCAGGCCGAAGGCTCAGGGATAGAGCGCGTACAAGGTGATTACATGGGCATGATGGCTACCGTAATCAATGGTATGGCGCTACAAAGTGCCCTGGAAGGAAAAGGCGTTTACACTCGGCTCATCTCTGCCATTGAAATGAAGCAAATTGCTGAGCCTTATATCCGTCGTCGCGCTACTCGTCATCTGGAGAAAGGCCGGGTGGTGATCTTTTCTGCGGGAACGGGTAGTCCCTATTTTACTACGGATTCTGCTGCCGCGCTGCGCGCCAATGAAATGATGGCCGATGTCATCCTCAAAGGGACTAGGGTTGATGGTGTCTATACTGCCGATCCAGAGTTGGATCCCAATGCGACCAAACTCGATACAGTCACTTTTGCCAAGGTCATTAGCGAAGGGCTAAGTGTCATGGATATGACGGCGTTCACACTCTGTAGAGAGAATGACCTACCGATCATTGTGTTTGATATCAATGAAAAAGGCAACTTACTGCGCATTGTACAAGGAGAAACAATTGGTACCTTTATCGGCGGATAAGGCTTCCTAATAATCCGCAATAGCTATGGTAGCCATACTCAATCGGGTACCACTTATTTCCAATAATTTTTGACCGCAAGCTTCGAGCGTAGCACCGGTGGTGATGACATCATCGACGAGTAAAATGTGTTTTCCCTCTAATTTTTTTTTCGATTTCACCACAAATGCGTCCGCTACATTGCGCAACCGCTCCATGCGCGTTTTGTGCGTTTGGGTAGTCGTGTGTAGGGTGCGCTCCAATCCATCGGGAAGGCTGGGAACTTTCATCGCTTCCGCTAATCCCCTGGCAAATAACTCGCTTTGGTTGTAACCGCGCTCATGAAAACGCCGGGCATGCAGCGGTACCGGGATAATTAGGTCGATACCAGCAAAAAAAGGACTTTCCCGAAGTTTACTGCCGTACAATTGCCCCATGCGAACGCCTACGGCCTGTTTGTTTTCATATTTCAGACGGTGGATGAGGTGTTGGGTTCGGCCACCTTTGTTGAATTTATAAAATGCGGCACCCGACTCAAGGGGCAATCTTCCCCAAAATCGCTCACTAAAAGCATTTTCTTTATACAGATGAAAATCCGTCTTAGGCAAATGATATTGGCAAGGCAAACAAATGGATTCTTGATTGGGGGGAAGATTGGCATCACAGACCAGACACAGATTGGGATAGAAGAGGGCAAAAAAGTCGTGTAAGGATCGGAATTGCGCTTTCATTGGAGGGCGAATTTGGTGCATTGGTGCTGTTATATTAATACATCGTTCCTAAAGTTAAAAATTATTCCCAACCACACAAAGGCCGCCCAAAAAAAAACGTCCGCCTCGCAAAGCGAGGCAGACGCATCAAAACAAAACGAAAAACCAACTTTAAACAAGTCTTTTAACATTTAATGAATTAAATTAAAATCCGTTAAATGTTATTGTTCATACCAGATGAACACTTTCACTATTACTAACTCAATGTTTTAAAAAAATGTTGCTAGTAGGGTGTTAATAATTTCTTAAATGTCGGTTTACATTCAATTTGCACTCGACGCTCTCATGCGTACGGGCACATCTACGTTCTCTCCCCGGCGATTGACAGTGATATTCAACACATCTCCTACTTTTGCCCGACCTACAATTTCTGTCAACTCCGGTACATCCCGAATGATGTAATCATCGACTTTTACAATGACATCCTTTGGCTGCAAGCCAGCATATTGCGCAGAGCCTCCATCTACCAAGTTATCAATGACTACCCCTTGGCTGATATTTAAACCAAGTTCGGTAGCGGCATCATCATCAAGCGGATAGATATTGACGCCAAGGAAGGCCCGTTGGAAACTTCCGTATTCGATAATATCATCAACAATCCGTTTGGCTAAATTGATCGGTATGGCAAAGGAATAACCCTGGAAAGAACCGGTTTGGGTGGCAATAGCTGTGTTGATACCCAATAATCGGCCTTCGGTATCGACCAGTGCCCCTCCACTATTGCCCGGATTGACGGCAGCATCGGTTTGAATAAATGCTTCAATGGCATCGCGACCTTGCAACAATTTTAGGCTACGACCTTTGGCACTGATAATACCTGCGGTGACGGTAGAGGTTAGATCAAAAGGATTACCTACAGCCAATACCCATTCGCCTACTCGTGCTAGATCAGAGTCGGCCAGTGGTAGGGTAGGCAGATCGTATGCTTCAATTTTGATGACTGCCAGATCGGCTTTTTCATCTGTACCGATAATTTTTGCTTCAAATTTGCGGTTGTCATAAAGGGTCACTTCCACTTTATCGGCAAAACCGACTACGTGATTATTGGTAATGATATATCCGTCTGAGGAATAAATGACTCCGGTGCCACTTCCAGCCTGAGGACCACCCAAAAGGTCGTCGCCAAAGAAAAAGCGGAAAGGGTTGTTGTTTTGGCGGTCACTGCGATTGGCCGATGCACTGGCACTAGCTGCGATATAGACGACTGCAGGCGTCGCTTTTTCAGCGGCGGTGGTAAAATTAAAAGGATAGGCCGCAGCACGGGGCGCTACATTCACGTTACTTACTTGTAAGGCTTGACCAGCTGGTGCCATGGGCATTTGCCCAGGCTCGTAAATGAAGTACAATCCACCTAGCATGATCAACCCGCCAATCATTCCGGCCAGTATTAAAGAAAATAACTGTTTCATATTTTCGTTTCTTTGATATTTGTCGTTCTTAGACAGATTTCGTGGTCAAACTAAAATGTAAATCTTAAACGCCTAAAAGAAGTGTTGATTTACATTTTCGATTGACGCTGAATCACGAGATTTGTCAAAGAACCATATTGGTATGAAAGAATCCCCAAACCAGGGTGTTTTAATCTAATTTTTTCAACTGGTATAATTTACGGAAATATAACTACTAATTCAAGGTCTTTGTTACCCTACTTTTTTTGTTTAACTTGACCTTAACAAGAGGCTTTCTGATAGGTAAGAATTCTTGGAGAAACCGGAAATCCAAGAATTTCGCAATTTATGATAACTTTGTCGGAGTACCTGCCAAATATGACTGAGAGAACCATGACAGGACCAATTGATATGCATGCTGTGCTTCAGCCGGAAACTGCCCTGGAGCGGAAAATCCTCAAAGAAGAGGATTTTTTGAGGGGGCTGAGGTGGGGCATACCGCGCTATGGCCATCCGGAAGGAGAAGTGTATAAACACATCCTGGAGATCTACGACAATGTAGAACAGCTTAACCTTTCTATGGAGATGCGTGAAAAAATGCGGTTGATTACGCTGGCACATGATACGTTTAAGTATAAGGAAGACAAAGGAAAGCCCCGCGATTGGTCAAAACACCACGGCATTTATGCCCGCAAATTTATGGAGCGTTTTCTGGATGATCCCATCTTGTTGGATATCATAGAATTGCACGACGAAGCCTACTATTCCTGGCGCATGGAAAGCCTTTTCCATCAGCCCGAAGCCGGCAAACTCCGGTTGAATCACTTGCTGGAAAGGGTAGGGGACCAACTTCAGCTTTTTTACCTCTTTTTTAAATGCGATACCCGGACCGGCGATAAGACGCAAGCACCAGTCAAATGGTTTGAGCAGCGGGTAAAGGGGATTGAGGTGGTACATTTATAGACTGAAATTCATATTAAATTGTTAGTTTGCGAAAAGAGGTTGTATTTAAATAATAAAATCCGTATATTAGGAAATCTATTAACCTAGTTGATGCTTTCTCCTGATGTTGAAAAGGGAGCGCGGCTATAAAACCCTAAACCATGAAAGACTTCTTGATGGGGCGCAGTTGCGCTCTGTCTCAAAGTTGGTAGTTAAAAGATCATTCTCATTAA
>CAXHCA010000002.1:0-122504 GCA_964015035.1 uncultured Saprospiraceae bacterium | reverse complement strand
CACCCCACTTGGCTTCGTCGGCAGCGTCAGATGTGTATAAGAGACAGGATTGTGGGATATACCCCATTTTTGGGATTGCTAATGCTGATTGGTTTCAACTGGTTGTTGAATGCCCTGGTACTCTACCTCCGGTCCAATATTTCCGGATTGGGCTTATATCGAATGGACAGCCTGATTTCGGTACTGGATAAATTGCTGTTGATCATCGTTTGCAGCATCTTGCTTTGGGCCAATCCCTGGCAAGAAGCTTTTCGCATTGAGTGGTTTGTATATGCGCAGACCTTTTCGCTGGGGACTACGGCTGTGACGGCTTTCTTCATTGTTTTACCCAAATTGCAGCGCTTAAAATTTCGATTTCAACCGCCTTTCCTATGGCTCACGTTAAAGCGCAGTTACCCCTATGCCCTGGTCATTTTTCTGATGACCGCTTACACTCGCGTAGATAGCGTAATGATTGAGCGCATGTTGCCCAATGGTACACTGGAAGCCGATCTCTATGCCTCCGCTTACCGACTGCTGGATGCCAGCAATATGATTGGTTTTCTCTTTGCCGGGCTATTGCTGCCCATGTTTGCACGACTGATTAAAGAACGGGGCAATTATGCTGAATTGGCCGAGATGAGCCTACAATTTATCTGGGCAGGCGCCTTCGCCTTGTGTAGTGCCTGTTGGTTTTTTCAAGAGGATATTATGGTACTGCTTTACGCAAATGGCAGTGCCTACTCCGGAAAAATATTGGCTTATCTGATGCTGAGTTTCATTGCCATCAGCGGCTCCTACATTTTTGGCACCCTTTTGACCGCCAATGGCAATTTGATGCAAATGAACCGCATTTTTGTGATTGGTCTATTATTAAATCTGGGACTCAATTACTTACTGATTCCCGAATACAAAGCATTAGGCGCAGCCGTCGCTACTTGCGGGACACAATTTTTTGTCTTTATCGGACAGGTCATTTTGTGTCAAAAACTTCTAAAGGTATACCTGAATGCCTCGGTTGCCGCCCGGTTGATGGCATTTGGCGTAAGCCTGGTCGTCAGCACTTATCTGATTCAAACCTATGTTTCTTTGCCCTGGACTGTTAATTTTTTACTGAGTATATCAGTGGCCTTACCCTTGGCGTTTTTATTTCAATTGATGGAGATAAAACAATTCCTCCGCCAGAATTTGCCAAAATAAAAGCTCACCAACAACCGAATTTCCTACTTTTGCGGTATTTCTGTATAATATTTGAAAAAAATACGAGCTACGGCGACGAAATAATCAACTGAAATGAACCAGAAGGACAATCTCTTAGGAGTATTAAGGACGCTCTTTAAATGGAAAAAGCCCATTCTAATTACCTGCATTACCGCTGCCATCGGGAGTATCATCATCGTGCTATTGCTACCGGTCTACTACCAGGCTACGACCATCTTTCTGGTAGCAAGTCCGGATCAAGCCAAACCCGAACTACTCTTCGGCAAAGGAACGCTGGAATCCGAGTACTACGGTACGGAAAGTGATATTGATCGCGTACTGACCATTGCCAAATCTAATGAACTGTATGAGTACCTGATCGACAGCTTTCAGTTGTTCGAGCACTATAATATTAAAAAGGATCACCCTCGTGCGCCCTACTACGTGAAGCTCGCTTTCAATAAGCGGTATGAAATTGAAAAGACCAAACGCGATGCCATTGAGCTATCCATTGAAGATACAGACCCGGAACTTGCAGCACAAATCGCTCGGGCGACGAGGGAAAGAATCGATGATATTGCTCAAAAATTGGTAAAATCGACTCAGCAAAAGGCAATCAATACGTTTAAAGCGGAGATCGCTTCTCAGGAGGCAAACATGCACCAGCTAGCCGATACCCTCGCTCGCTTACGCGAAAAATATGGCATTTATAATACCGAGGCCCAAACGGAAAGTATGACCGAGCAATTCGCCCAAGCCGAATCCCGATTGATCAATGGGCAAGCGCGCCTGGAGGCCCTGCAAAATACTCCCCGCATCTCCCGCGATACCATCTCGATGCTGCAAGCCAGAGTAAAAGGTATGGAGGTGGAAGTAGAAGGCTTAAAAAAGAGAATGAATAACCTGAATACAGGTCTGGGTACTGTTTCCTCCCTGGAACGTCAGTATCGGGAAGCCAGTATCAGTCTGAGTGAAAATAAGGAGCGCCTCAAGCAGTTTGAGGCCGCTTACCAATCTAATATCCCCGCACTGCTGCTGGTAGAAGAGGCTCAGGTGCCGATTATTAAATCCCGACCAAAACGCTCGGTGATTGTGATAGCAGCTGTATTTGTGGCCTTCCTCTTCAGTGTGATTGGAGTGCTGTTGATCGAAAATTACCGGGACATCAACTGGCGGGAAATCTATCATGGTAAGTAAGGTCCTGTCCATATTGAAATCCGGCGATCAGCAGCAGCAAATGTATTATGGCTTTGCGGCAATTACGCTGATCTCTCTGTTTGTCGGCATCATCGGCAGCTGGTATTTCATGGTGGGCATTCCGGCCTTTTTGTTACTGCTTTTTGTCAGCATCGTCGATTTCCGTAAGGTGTTTTACCTGCTCATTGCCTGTATCCCACTGTCGACCGAATTTCACCTGCCTAATGGTTTTGGCACCGACCTGCCTACCGAGCCGCTCATGGTGGGTTTGATGCTGATTGCCTTACTATTTGGCGCAAGCCGCACCGACCGTCTGAACACGCCCTTTTTTCGCCACCCGATTACGCTGATCCTGCTGCTGCACCTGACCTGGATTTACGCCACTACCATTACGTCCGAGTTATTGTTTGTGTCGATCAAATTTTCGCTGGCCAAAACCTGGTATATCGTCGTTTTTTATTTCCTGGCCGGGCACCTGATCAAAACCGAAAAACACATTCGCACCCTGTTTTGGCTGATCCTGATCCCATTGGTCTTTACGGTGGCCGTGATCCTGGTGCGGCACGCCGCCTTTGGCTTTGCCTTTCATAGTGTAAATGCAGTGCTTTACCCTTTTCAGCGTAACCACGTGAATTATGCAGCTACCCTGACCCTGTTTTTCCCTTGGTTGTGGATTGCCAGAAGTTGGTATAAACCCCAAAGCCTAAAATGGTGGTTTTTGGTGGGCTGTACGGCGTTTTTGCTACTGGCGGTGTACCTGACTTACACTCGCGCTGCCTACATTGCATTGATGTTGAGTGTGGCGGCTTTTCTCGTTTTTCATTTTAAATTAATCAGATATGTCTTGTTTGGCAGCCTGATCGTGGCCATGCTTGGCATCGTGTATATGGTCAATGACAATACCTACCTGGAATATGCACCCAACTTCGATCGGACTATCACCCATGAGAGCTTCGACAACCTGATTGAGGCGACGTATAAAATGGAAGATATTTCCACCATGGAACGGGTATACCGCTGGGTAGCCGGGTTCCACATGAGTGGTGATAATCCCATTCTGGGGTTTGGACCCGGTAATTTTGTCAACTTCTACAAATCCTATACCGTCACCAGTTTTCAGACCTACGTGAGTAATAATGTGGACAACTCCGGCATTCACAGCTACTTTCTGATGACGTTGGTGGAACAGGGCATTATCGGGTTGATCATCTTTTTTGTACTCAGTTTTTACGTCCTCATCCGCGGTGAAAAAATCTACCACCAAACCATCGACCCTCACCGCAAGCGACTGGTGATGATGGTGCTTCTGACCATCGTAGTCATCGATGCCTTCCTCCTGATCAACGACATGATCGAAACCGACAAGGTGGGTTCCTTCTTTTTTATGTGTATGGCTATTCTGGTGAATCTGGACTTGGCCAATGGGAGGGAGCGGCAGTTGGGGAGTTTAAAGCTTGAGAAATAAGCCTGCTGCTAAATAGGCAATGTGCTTCTCGACTTGGTGTGAACATACGGAGCGCAAAAGCCGCCAAGTTACTTTTGCAGAAACTTTGCGGTTTCTTTAAAAGAGCTACACCAGATGTTGATTTTGGGAGACAAGATTTTTTGCGGCGAAAAACTTCATTTTTCACTGCAAAATGGTGAAAAGTGATGGTAACTGTTTGTGCCAAATCCCTGATATGAGCTGGCAAAAAGATAGATCGTTCCTGCAATCAAGAGCAAGACCGGGCACGATCGGGCGAGTTTTTTCCCTTTTGGCTTTTGGAGTTCTTCGCAGCGTTAAGGGCCGGGTACAGCCTAGACTTTTGCTTCTTTGGGGCGATGCCAAAGAAGCCTCAAACTGGATGCCAGTCGGCAAATGGAGTGGGAGTGTGAATTTAGAGATCCTACTGCGCCCACTTATTTTAACACTTTAAATAAAATCATTACGGTTTCCGATGGAAGTGGTTATGCCGCAACCGGTTATTATTACGAAGATTACCCTGATTTTACAGCAGACTTGTTTGGTTGGTTAGTGAAAGCTTCTCCTGAAGGAGATAGTTTATGGAGCCGTAAATTGCGTATTCTCGAACCAACAAATGTACACCATTACCTCTACGATGTAAAAGAAACCTCCGATGGTGGTTTTATCATGGTAGGGCAAGCAAAAGAGTTAAATGGTCCGGCCTATCCACAGCAAGCCTGGCTGATCAAGGTTGATCAACACGGTTGTCTGGTACCCGGCTGCCACCTCATCAATGATCTGGAGGAGGCTGCGGATGAGGACTTCAAGTTGGTGTTGTACCCCAACCCGGTGAGTGATTACCTCAATATCTACTATCAGGCCAGATCTTTACCCCAAAACGGCCACTTCACCATCCTCAATGCCGCAGGCAAGGCAGTCAAGGCCTTTGCGGCTACCCAAAATGATGTCACACAAATCCCGCCGGTGTACGACTGGCCCAAAGGGGTGTACTTTTTACAGTATTGGGAAGGGGCACAGTTGCAGGGCAGTCGGCAGTTTGTAGTGCAGTAGTTGCCTATCTGGTTGGCCAAAATTTATTTTGGTCGGTACGGATTTGTTGCAGGATAAAATAAATTTCACCCAACTAGAACAACCATCACGCCTCCTCTAGCTTCTCCAATAACCAGTCCTTCTCCGTTAGTGGGTCTTTCTGCAAAATTTGTGTTCGGAGTGCTTCTTTCTCCGCTTTATCATAGGGATTTACTTTCAATAATTTGCCCGTCAGTTGAAGGATATTGTGATAATTGCGCAGGTGGTAACTGATCTTTTTGTTGCGGCGCACGAAGGTGTAAGTCGTATTTAAATGGGTGTGTAAAAGATCAAATTCTTGAAGCTCGTAGTAGATTTTTAATTGCAAAATTTTTCCCACCATATTATTGATCAAATCCCGGTAATCGGCCTTTTGCAGGTGCATCAGGGCTTGTTCGTAGGCCTGGCGGGCAAAGGCCAAACGCGCGGCGCACAGCTGGAAGGTCACATCCCGGTATTCCGCTTCCAGATGTGGCTGGTACTGATGTACAAAATGCTCCGCCCATTGCCATTCCCCGGCTCGTATGGCAATGCCCACAATATTGTTGTAGGTAAACCGGGAAAGTTGGCCTTTTTCCATCAATAAATCACTTTTCAGGCCCTTCTGATACAGGTCGAGCGCTTCTCCCAAAAAAGCAGCCTGGTTCGCATTCAATTGCCGGATACAATAATTGATAGCCAGGAGGTATAAATCTCGCATTTCTTCTCGTGGGAAACGATCTACATGCAGAAAGAGATGTTGTTTAAAATTCGCAAAATAACGCTCATCTTCAGGAAAACTAAGCGTTTGAAAACAGTGATAATATACCGCTATGGCAGGTACTTTTTGTTGCTCCGGCTGAGATGCCGAATGCAGAACGGCCTCCATCATCTCCAGCCGATAGGCTGCATTATAGACATTTTGATGCGCCATTGAAAAACAGGCCTGCTTTAGCTTCATGGCCAATAGGCTATGGTGCAATTGATCTTCCAGCTCTTGAATATTAAGTGCTTGCGTCCGCCCCGTAGCGGAAGTCCAGTGATAGCGTTCCTGCTCCAGATAATAAGCTGCCAGGTAATGCTCCGCATGCCGAAAAGGAGCCTCCTCTAACTGCTTTTGTTGCTTGCGCAAGGCTTTTTGAAAATGGCGTTGCAATCCCTTTTTGCGGTAAGCGGTCAGTAGATGATGCTGATAATTGTCTGGCTGGCGCCGAATGTCCTGCAACATTAAAAACTGCTCCGCTAATCGCAACAGGTAGGTTTGCAATAAGCGCAGCTTAGCCAAATCCGGGGCTACTCCCGGCCAAATTTTACGACAACATTGTTCAGCGCCGGGAATGACATGCAATTCATGAATGCAGGTCGATAAATAAGAAAAAAGCAGATACAGATCCTCCCGCTGATTGTGATAGGGCGAGTTCAGAAATCGCTCCATCTCCCTGATTTCGGTATGATCCAACGCGGCAAGCAGTTCGTAAATCAGGGTATTTTGCATAATAATGGGCTATTTTGCTGGATTTCGCAGTGTTTTCATTTTAAACAAAATTATATGTATTCAATAACATAAAATAATTACTCCTTTAAATATAAGCCTATATGGTCAAATATATCAATTATTGAATCAATAATAATCAAAAAATGTGTTTGTCTTTCCTGGGGAATGGGTGAATCTTTATACCGTCAAATAATGAAAAAATCCATTATGAAAAAATTGATCCAGATTACCACGATTCTACTTGTTTTGATAATCGGTTTTACCCAGCACCTGCAAGCACAATGCAACACCGCTGCCGGAAGCATGGACGATACGCCGCTCCTCGGTTGTGTAGAGGAAACCCTCACGGCTACCTTTAATGAAGACGCCACGCTTGAAACAGATGACCTGCTCCAGTTTGTCTTACATTCCAACCCGGGAGCATCCCTGGGCACCATCTTCGAGATCCGCAACGATCTGGATTTTACCTTTCAGGGAGCAATGCAGCCCAACGTGATTTATTACGTCTCCGCTATCGCGGGTCAGAACGATGGCACCGGAAATGTAGACCTCAATGATGAATGTTTATCGGTTTCACCGGGTACGCCCATCAAGTTTAGCCAGCCCATTTTTCAAAGCTGTGGTCAAGCGGTACTGAACTGCAATTTCAGCGAATACTGGATGGATTGTTACATCACCGGTGCTGGCCCTTTCGACTTGACCTGGGAATTGAATGGTGTATTTCTTACAAATGACAGCACTATTTTGGTTACTCAACCCGGGGTATATGAATTGACCGCCGTTGATCAAAATGGATGTTCACAAACCAATCAGGTGGTGGTCGAAGAAGACACGACTATTCCTTCCCTGGAGATCGTCGCTGATGGTGAAATTGGCTGTGGAAATGGTACGTTGACGCTCACTGCTCAGACCGATATTGATCCACAATTTGCGGAATATACTTGGTCAAACGGATCTACTGCGCCTAACATTACCATCTTTGTACCAGGCATTTATTGTATTACCGTGACCGACCAAAGTACAGGGTGTTCTAATGAAACCTGCTACGAAATCGAGCCAGGGACTCCTGTTCAAATCGATCTTCCCCCTACCTACAATATCTCTTGTGGCAATGAAGGGGTATTCATTTTTGGCACCCCGCTTACCGGCACCGAAATGTACACCTTCGTTTGGGAAGATGAAAACGGTAATACCATTGAAACAACACAAGGAGTGCAAGTCTATGCGCCAGGTTTGTATACCCTCTTCGTGACTGACGCTGAAGGTTGCACCGGTTTTGCCACGACACTGGTCACCTCCGACCTGATTGCCAATGCGGGGCCAGATTTATTTCTGAATTGCAATGGTCCTGCCACCCTGGGTATGGGGATGCCCTCCACCACCACCGGCCCCAACATTACGCAGGAATGGAGTGGGCCCAACAATTTTACGTCTACCCAACTCAATCCGGTAGTGACCGAACCGGGTACTTACACACTACGGGTCACCAATACTGCCGAACCCGACTGCTATTCCGAGGACTTTGCACAAGTCTTTGAGTATGAGTTACCCGCCGCAGAAATCAGTTTAGAATACTATGGCTGCGATACCGTCATTTTGCACAATGAGGGGATTAACGTAGGTTTTCCGGTGGTTTATGACTGGATCTTGCCCGATGGCTCTACGGCCAATGCGACCTTCAACCTCTATCTGACCTACGATCACGGAGATGGCGGCATTTATCAACTAAGGGTCACCGATGAAACAACCGGGTGTACCGCAATTTCTAGCGTAGTCATTGATTTTGAAAACACAACTTGCGCCAATATCCGCGGTCATGTATTCCGGGATGAAGGCAATTGTTTGTATGATAATGGCGAATTGGGATTGACCAACTTTGTAGTGCAATTTGACAATGGCACCGATAGATATTACCGATTCACCCAAAATGGTGGCTTTTACAATGCAGAATTACCCCTCGGAACTTATGAAGTGTCTGTCATTCTCCCCAATGCTCTGTGGTTGCCTTGCCAACCTTCCTATACCGTGATCATTGATACCGAAGGGGAAGTCATTGAGCAGGACTTGCCGCTGCAACACGAGGAAGGTTGTCCTGAACTGGAAGTGTACATCAATAATTCTACCCCGCTACGCCTTTGTCAGTCTGCAACCTATCGGGTAAACTACAACAATTTAACGGGTACAGACCTGGCCACTGATGCCACCATCGTGGTCACGCTGGATCCATTAATGACCTTTGTTTCTGCAACAATACCGGTAAGTGAAGAAAATGATAATGAGTTGACCTTTGAGGTCGGCAATATTTTTGAGGGAGACATCGCCAGTTTTTGGATCACAGTAATGATCAGCTGTGATGCCGAATTGGGGCAAACCCATTGTGTAGAAGCCACTATTACGCCCAGTGAACCCTGTGAAGCACCCAATGAACTCTGGACCGGCGCCAGCCTGCGAGTGGAGGGATTGTGCGATGAAACCAATGAAGAGGTAGTCTTTACCATCACCAATGAAGGTACGGGTAATATGGATACCTCCTCAAAATTCATCGTCATTGAAGATGGGGTCATGTTCATTCCAAGCCCCGACACCGTACAACTGGATGCAGGGGAGGATTACGACGTTATTTTTCCAGCCAACGGCTCTACCTACCGGCTGGAAGTCATGCAAGTGCCTTACCATCCAGGCTTTTCGATGCCCAACGCTACGGTAGAGGGCTGTGGCGCCAACAATAATGGCGACTTCAGCACTGGTTTCGTAACTGCCTTTCCACCGGATGACGAAGATGATTTTATCGATATTGATTGTGATGAAAATGTCTTTTCCTATGATCCTAATGACAAAATGGCGCTGCCAAAAGGCTACGGCGAGGAGCATTACATTTATGCTAATACGGATATTGAGTATACCATCCGTTTTCAAAACACGGGCACAGACACCGCCTTCCGGGTAGTATTGAAAGATACTTTATCATCCTTCCTGGATGCGGCCAGCATCAAAGTGGAGGGGGCCAGTCACCATTACACGTACAACCTGGAGGAAGGAAATATCTTGATCTTCAATTTTGACAACATCCTGCTGCCTGATAGTACCACCAACTTCGAAGCATCCCAAGGTTTTGTCACCTTCCGCATTGATCAAAAAGCAGACCTTCCGTTGGAAGCCGTTATTGAAAATCGGGCAGGCATTTATTTTGATTTCAATGAGGTAGTGATGACCAATACCGTATTCCACCGCATAGGCGAAAATAATCTGGAAGTCATCGATCAGGTGTTGCATGCGGAGGCTCCCTTCCGGAAAATGACCCTTTCCCCTAATCCGACGAGTGGCCAAATCCACTTGCTATTGGACGGAGGACATAGCAAACATTATACCCTTCAGCTTTTTGATGGCCTGGGCCAACCCGTTTACCAAACTGGATTTTATGGCAACCAGTATGATTTTCAAATACATCACCTGCCGGCAGGATTCTACTGGCTGAGGCTTGAACACCAAGGTTTACAGGTGGCTGCTGCCAAACTAATGGTTAGATAAATTAACAACTGCAGGTTCAAAAAAAAGCGCGCCCTCTCATGAGTTACTCCATACCTGGGGTAACTCATTTCTTTTACGTCCAACAAATTCTCGCCAATAGCTGGGATATAAAAAAATTACTTTTTAGCTTTGCAGCAAAATGAATCGATAATGGAAACGACTCAAAATAAATCGACTAGAACAGATTGGTTGTTGACGCTGGTTTCTCTGGTGGGGACAATTCTACTGCTGGCATTTTTGCCTGCATTCTTCTGGGTAGGCTTGCCATTTGTGCTGACTTACCTGGTGAGAGCATTGGATAGCATGTAAAATCACCCTTTCTGTCTACGCCCTAATCTTGCCCAAAACAGGCACGATTTCTCCCTTCTTATCTTGTATCCCCGAGGAGGTGATACTTTTATTTTTTATTCCTTAGGGATTAATTAGTAGCATTTACCCTTTACAATAAAACTATCGGAAGTAATTAATTGCTCCCGTATTGGTGCCTGGAGGCGGCACCTGCAAAACCATAATTCTGGCATTAAAGCATTTTTGCTATTTGCTAATAGGAATGAACCACTCATCCAAAATAGGGTTTGTTCCAAAACGCTACTTCTATGAAAAAACTACACACACTGACTGGTGCGTTATGCACCATGGCAATGCTATTTGCCACTACCCATCTTTGGGCACAGCTCACTCCACAAGTTTTTATCCAAAGTGCGGACCCCATGAACAAAGAAATTGTGATCGAAGCGGAAAATGCGTCTTTGATTACGGATAAGACCACGGGCGACACTCGAAATTGGGCTGTTGTGGCTGATGTCGATGCTTCCGGAGGAGAAGCACTTCAAGCCACCGGAGGAACAGATGATAGCTCTCCTGGAGAATTTTCTGCGCTATTACAAGAAGCCAAAGCTTACTTCTATATGTATCTGGAGCAGGATGATGATTATTACCTGTACATTCGCTACAAAGCGCTCAATGCTAGCAGCGATGAGGTGTATGTGGCCAATGATTTTAACACCCCCATTCGATCCTACTTTGAAGGAAATACCGCCGATGGAAGCTACAACTGGGAAATGGTCGGCGACCTCTCCGGTATGGTGCCAGATCAGGGAAGTTTTACCGGTGTCTATTCGGTGACAGCATCCGAAATTGATCAAGTCGCGACCTTGATTTTCAATCCCAGAGAAGCCGGTTTTTGCCTGGATAAATTTGTATTATCGCCGGATAATACCTTGACCGCTACAGAACTGGATGCACTAACGACTGAATCAACCAATGATTACCCGGATTTACCGAATAATCTATTAAAATATACAGCCTTTGAAGAAGTAGCAGATGAGTTGGAGATTGATTTGATGGCTAGTCAGGATGTTTTAATTGTGGACTATCCGGGCCACAATAATTACCATTACCCATTTTGGGGTGATAAAATGGGTGTTTTAGATAGAATTGAAGGGATCAATTACCCTGCCATGCAATTCAAACCAGTGAATATCACTTGTGATTACACCGATTTAGAGATTTGTTATCGCTGGATGGCCCCGGCAGCACTTGATAATGCGTTTGCAGGGATGGGTAGTTTAGATTTCAGAGTCCTATATGACATGGGTGGAGGAACAACCTCATCAGAACTTCTAGGTCAACTCACTGCTTCTGATATCAATACTAGTGGAGATTCGCTTAATCTGAAGTGTTTTTCACTAACACCTCCAATAGGAACAATAAATTTAGTTTTCAAAGTAATTTTAAATGTAACTGCTACAGATCAAGACGTCTTCATTGGCGAGACCTACCTCACCGTTACCAACGGCACCATCCCCACGGCCAGTTTTGCGCCCGCAGATTTTGATGATACCAATGATCCGATTGTGACCTTTGACGGCAGCAACTCTACAGATGCCACCTTCTACGAATGGAATTTTGGCGATGGGACCAGTTCCACACCTTCGATGATGGCAACGGCCTCCCATACCTACACTTCAAATGGAACCTTTACAGCCTGCTTGTCCGTCTTGGATGCCTGTGCAAACTTGCCGGATGTTGCCTGCCAGGAAGTGACCATCAGTGATGTGTTGCCCGTTGAGCTTACACGATTTTCGGCTGTCAACAAAGGGCAAAACATCCAATTATCCTGGGAGACGGCAACTGAATTGAACAATGACTACTTTAGCGTAGAACATAGCCTGGATGGCCGCCATTTCACAGCCATTGGCACAGTTTCCGGCCATGGAACGACCAGCATACCGCAGTCCTACCGATTCGAACACCTACGCCCTGCCGCCGGAAAGCATTATTACCGTTTGCAACAGGTGGACTTTGATGGCCAATATGAGTATTCGAAGGTCGTGACGGTTGATCTGTTTGGGGGTTCTGATCTCGAGATTTTTCCTAACCCGGTTAGCGGGGCCTTAACGGTAAACGCATCAGATCAAATTGATCTTATGATCGATATTTACCACCTGGATGGTCGCCTGGCAATAAGTCGGTTGGTGCAAAGCGGCGCGCCGATTGAAATGAATCAATTGCCTTCCGGAACTTACTTTGTGAAATTTCGCGACTTGAAAGGAAATGTGCTGGACTATCAGCGCCTGATCAAGTTATAACCCGGCCGCTGCTGCCCGGTCCAGAAACCAATGCAATTGGCCTTCAGTGGGCTGAATATGTGCACTGGGAAAATCCAAGTATCCGGGCTCTTGGTTGAGGATGGCCCTTACTTTCTGCATTTTGCTATCACCGGTCACCAGGAAGGCGACCTCTGCAGCCGCATTGATCACGGGGCCGGTCAGGCTAATGCGGTGTTGGCCGGTTTCCGGATGTACCGCAATAGCACAAATTTTCTCGCTGGTGAGCAACTCCATCTGGTGAGGAAAAATGGAGGCCGTATGTCCGTCACTGCCCATACCCAGAATAATTAAATCAAAGCGCGGCAGACCATCCGGTCCGGGAGCGACCCATGTTTTGATTTCTTCACTGTAACGAGAAGCTTCTGATTGTGGATTGGCTTCCCCGTGGATGCGATGAATATTAGCTCGAGGAAGGTCTACCTTTTGCAGCAACAAATCCCGGGTCATACCAAAGTTGCTTTCCGCATTATCTGGCGAGACACAACGCTCATCCCCCCAAAAAAGATGAACAGCCGGCCAATCAATCGTGTCGGCATACTGCTCACTCAACACCCGAAACAACAGTTTGGGCGTACTCCCCCCCGACAGCGCGATGGTAACCTTGGGTTTACCGTGCAACCACTGCGCCAGCCATGCCGCAAATGCCGCAGCTACCGCCGAATTATCTTCAAAAATGTGTATTTTACTTTTCATGGCTTTTGCGCTTTACTAAACTAAGTGGTCCTCTAATTACCACGAACTATCCGCGTGAGCGCTGTGCAGCTATGGCCCTGAAAGGGCCAGCCCGCCAGGGCCGAACGAATAGTGAGTAGCGGAACATAGCGACCCTCGGCTCTGCCGAGCGGGCACGCCCAAATTTTTTCTTACAACGCCTCAAATGCGCCATCTGTAGCCAGGCTACTACACGGATTACGCCAACTGACTTTATTGGCGCCTATAAGCAAATCCGCCTCTCTTGGGCCCCAGCTACCGGATGGGTAGCCATAAAGTTTAAAATCGGGATTGTTTTCCCAAACGTTCAAAATGGGGTCTACAAATTCCCAAGCCGCCTCGACAGAGTCACCACGGGCATAGAGGGTCGCATCTCCTTTCATTACATCCAATATCAGTCTTTCGTAGGCCTCCGGTACGTAGGCATTGGTCAGGTCTGAATAGTGAAAATCCATGTCCACATTCTTAACTCTGAAGCCTGCTCCGGGAATTTTCATCCCAAACTGCAACGCCAAGCCTTCATCCGGGTTGATCCTGATAATCAACTGATTAAGCTTATTATTAAAACTATCATCCTTGCGAAATAAATGATGTGGCGGAGATTTGAAGGTGACTACCGCTTCCGTTACCTTGGTGGGCAACCGCTTGCCTGTACGGATAAAAAAGGGTACATCCGCCCAGCGCCAGTTGTCGATAAAAAATTTCATGCCCACATAGGTTTCCGTACGGGAATTTTTGTCAACCCCCTTCTCCTCCCGATAGCCTTTCATTTGCTGACCATTCGAGGTACTGGCCGTGTATTGTCCGCGCACCACATGTTGTGAAATTTCATGCTCGCGCAAAGGTCGGATGGCTTGAAACAGCTTCAATTTTTCATCGCGAATCGACTTCGCATCGGCATTATTGGGTGGCTCCATGGCCAAATGGGCAACAATCTGTAGCATGTGGTTTTGCACCATATCCCTTAAGGCTCCCGAAGATTCATAATACCCTCCGCGGTTTTCTACCCCGATACTTTCGGCAGCAGTGATTTCCACATGATGAATGTAGTTCCGGTTCCACAGAGGTTCAAAAATACCATTGGCAAAACGGGTTACCAATAGGTTTTGTACTGTTTCTTTTCCCAAATAATGGTCAATTCTAAAGATTTGATCCTCCTCAAAATGCCGAAGCAGCTTATCATTGAGTTCATGCGCTGAAGCCTTGTCGTAACCGAAAGGCTTTTCAATCACCAGGCGTTTCCAGCCGTCCTGATGGTTGTTGAGCTTTTGCTCCGCCAAATAAGCGGGTATTGTTTCATACAATTTTGGGGGCACCGATAGGTAAAAAATGTAATTTCCACCCGTCTGCAATTTTTTATTCAATTTACCCAAACGGGTAGCTACCTCCTTATAAGCCTTGCCATCACCCGTATCAATGGGCTGATAATAGAGGTGTTCTGCAAAATCTTTTAAGACCGATTGATCAACCTCCATTTTTTTGAGGTGTTCATTTTTGTAGACGACCTTTTCGCGAAAGGCTTCATCGGTATATTCGGTACGGCTCACCCCTAGCACGCCAAATGCTTTGGGCAAAGTTTTGTTTTTGTACAATTCTAAAAGGGCAGGAATAAGCTTGCGGGCAGTAAGGTCGCCGGAAGCCCCAAAAATAACGAAGAGCTGTGGATCCATGAAGTAGGGTGTTTATAAAAAAGGAATCTATAACAAAACAACCAATTACGCAATTGTTTCCCGACTTTATCCTTTATTTTTAGATTTTTGAAAATTAATTGTAACTCCTTTTAATGATGCAAGAACCGCAATTTGACTTCGGAATGATTGGCCTGGGCACGATGGGCCGCAACTTTATCCTCAACGTAGCCGATCGGGGCTTTTCAGCAATGGGCCTTGATTTGGACCAGGAGAAGGTACAGGCCCTGCAAGAAGAAGGCAAGGGTAAAGCGGTACAGGGTACTACGGACACTGCCGCTTTTGTCGCATCGCTCAAAACGCCTCGACGCATCATGATGCTGGTGCCTGCCGGCAAGGTAGTGGATAGCGTGATTGGCAGTTTATTGCCCCATCTGGATCAGGGAGATTTGATCATCGACGGGGGTAATTCTCATTTTGCCGATACCAATCGGCGCGATCAGGATTTGCGGGACAAAGGGTTTTTCTTCCTGGGTACCGGCGTATCCGGAGGAGCGGAAGGGGCCCGAAGAGGTCCGAGTATCATGCCGGGAGGTCATGAGGAGGCTTATGAGATCATTCGCCCGGTTTTTGAAGCGGCTTCTGCCAAAGTTGACGGCGAGCCCTGTGTGGCCTATATGGGTAAGTCATCCGCTGGTCACTACGTGAAGATGGTACACAACGGCATCGAATACGGCCTGATGCAGCTGATTGCAGAAGCTTATGATTTATTGCAACGCGGGGGAGGTTTGAATAATGAGGAGCTGCACGAGGTGTTCAACCAATGGAATCACGGCACGTTGAAATCTTTTCTGATTGAAATCACCGCCGAAATTTTCAAACAAAAAGACCCCAAAACGGGTGGTGATCTGATTGATTATATTCTGGATAAAGCCAAACAAAAAGGCACCGGAAAATGGACCTCCCAAAATGCGATGGACATCGGCATTCCCATCCCTACCATCGACTCGGCAGTAAGCATGCGGGGCCTTTCAGCTTTGAAGAAGGAACGAGTGGTTGCCGCCAAAATACTGGCCATCGAAATCGATAAAAAGACAGGAGACAAATCGGCATGGATTGAGCAAGTCGGACAAGCGCTGCACTTTGCTTTTCTGGTGACCTACGCACAGGGCATGGCCATGCTAAACGACGCCTCCGAAGAGCACGGTTTTGACCTGGATCTAGAGGCCATTGCCCGCATCTGGCGAGGGGGCTGCATTATTAGAGCGGGTATGCTGGAACCGATTCGCCAGGCTTTCTCCAGTCAGCCTAAGCTTAAAAACCTGATGGTGAGTGACCAATTTGTCCCTGATCTGCTTAAAACACAGGCTGCTGCACGTACGGTGATCAAGAAAGGCATCGATCTGGGGATTCCACTGCTGGCACTAGCCTCTACCCTACACTACTTCGATGCCTTCCGCACAGCACGCCTCCCACTTAATCTGGTACAAGCTCAACGCGACTTCTTCGGCTCGCACACTTATGAACGCACCGATGAAGAGGGCATTTTTCACACAGCATGGGAATGAGGCTATTGCGCCTGCATCGTAGAAACGGAAAGCGGGAGAAGGCATCTCGCCCTCTCCCGCTCTCCGTTTCTGTTTCAGCCCCTGATGAACTACGGTTCCATGACCTTACCCAGGAACAACACGCTATTGGTTCTATTTTCGCGAATGGCAAGTAAAAATGGTCGATCAAAAATCATGGCCGGTGCAGCAGACTCATTAGACACCTCTACTACGGTGACCGCTGCGGCCTCCGACCCCTGTTCATTTACCTCAAGTACGGCTTTGTGTTTGACCATACTGATCCAAAGTACTCCTGGTCCCAACTTGCCAAAATTGGCCTTGCCTTCGTCAAATGCCTCTACCATGCCCATCGCGATGAGGGTTTCATTGAGTTTTTTCTCGTATTCCATCTTGAACTTTGGCAACTGAAGTACAGTTCCATTAGGGTAGAGTCCGGCAATCCAATTTTCCCAATTTTCTGCACTCAGCGAGGCAATGACTTCATCCAAACTACTACTAGGATGAGGCAAGATCAAGCTCATAGAATAAATGGAATCTCCATAGGGCAAATCAACCATTGACATTTGATTGTTTGCAAAGAAAGGCAGATAAATCTCCTCATCGTAGCGCATCATGTCCACCTGTTTTGTGGTATTGTCGGCCAGCGTAAAACTCTGCATACTGGTATTTTCCGGATCGAATGGAAAACGCCAGTCCCCTTTAAAATAAATGGCATTGATCAGGTACATTACTGCATTGGGTGGGATTTCCTGCAGCATTTCTTCAATCTTGCCTTCCGTATTGTCTTTCACCCAGTCATTGATAGTATTAATTGCCAAGGGGTCCTTAAAATCAAGCGTTTGTACCTCACTGTTGTAAAACTCCTGATTGACATCCAAAAACGATTGATAAGCTCCAAAATTGATGTCCTTCCAAATCGAATTGGCAATATTGAGTTGGATCAACGGGTCCAATTGTGGCAGTGCATTCAACACATATTGGTAGGTTTCATTGACCGTTTCCACATCCAGTTCAATGCGCTCCATAGCTTGTTCCATTTCCGTTTTGGTATTGCCATCGGCGCCATTGAGGGTCATACTTAAGGCGGTGCTTACACTCAATGGAGAGAGAAAGATATTCTCAGCCGGATCTTGTTCGTGCAAGGTCTGAAATAGCTTAAAGCCGAAGTTGTTGTTGGCTGTAGCCAAATCACACGCATTGGGATTATCCTCACAATCGTACACAATCGGTGTTGGGATCGGTGTTGGAGTAGGCGTTTCATTGGAGCAACCGAAGAGGCCCACACCGAGTAAGAACCCTAAAAAATTATACAGGCGGTTCATAGACTATTGTTTTTTAAAGATTTGTTGATTATCTGCATAGACGGTATGGGGTGGAGAAACCGTTGGTTTTAAAATAAAAAAACCAGTAGTGAATGACATCACTACCGGTTTTTAAGTGCTTGTTTTATACCTTTACCGGAGGCTAACTATCAGAGGGTTCGATTTCCTCTTCCTCCTCGCTATCCGGTGTGAATTTTTCTTTCAAATTAGAAATGCCATTTTGTGCACCCATATCATGGTGCGCCTTATGATCTGCCAATTCCTTTGCACTCATGTGTGGTGGATGGCCAATCAAACGCTCTACATCAGACTTTAGCAAGACCTCTTTTTCCAATAGAGCATTGGCCAAAATCTCCAATTCTTTCTTTTTATCTTTCAGCAGTGCCTGAGCACGCTCGTATTGAGATTCCGCCAGTTGGCGAACTTCTTCATCAATCATTGCAGCCGTCTCATCTGAGTAGGGCTTTTGAAATTGATCCTGCTGCATGCTATAGAAAGACACCTGTCCAACCTTCTCATTCATACCAAAGATCGCAATCATACTATAAGCCATCTTGGTTACCTGATCCAGGTCATTCTGGGCACCGGTCGATATTTTACCAAAAATCAGCTTTTCGGCAGCCCGGCCACCAAAGGTCATACACATCCGGTCAAGCAGTTGCTCGGTACGGGTAATGTATTCCTCCTTGGGCAAATACTGAGCATAGCCCAAGGTGCCAATACCACGTGGTACGATGGTCACTTTCACCAATGGCGAAGCATGTTCCAGATACCAGCCACAGATCGCGTGCCCCGCCTCGTGGTAAGCAATAATTTCTTTCTCACTTGGAGAAATTAGTTTGTTTTTCTTCTCCAATCCACCAATGACCCGGTCGAGGGCATAATTGAAGTCGTCCATATCCACCGCCTTTTTATTACGCCTGGCGGCGATGAGGGCAGCTTCGTTACAGACGTTGGCAATTTCAGCACCGGCAAAACCTGGTGTCATCTCTGCCAAGGCATAGGAATTGATATCGTCTGCTTTTTTGATCGTCTTCAAGTGAACCTTAAAAATCGCTTCCCGTCCCTTCAAATCTGGCCGGTCGATGCCAATTTGCCGGTCAAAACGCCCCGGACGCAATAGTGCCGTGTCCAGTACATCAGGCCGGTTAGTAGCCGCCATCAGGATCACCCCTTTATCGGTACTAAAGCCATCCATTTCCACCAACAGCTGATTCAGGGTATTCTCTCGTTCGTCATTACCACCTTGCAGGCTGTTGCGGCCTCTCGCCCGACCGATGGCATCAATTTCATCGATGAAGACGATACAAGGTGCCTTTTCACGAGCTTGTTTAAACAAATCGCGTACTCGTGAGGCGCCGACACCCACAAACATTTCCACAAAATCCGAACCGGATATGGAAAAGAAAGGCACATCTGCTTCACCCGCCACTGCTTTGGCCAGCAAAGTCTTACCGGTACCCGGAGGGCCTACCAATAACACCCCTTTCGGAATCTTTCCACCCAGGGCAGTATATTTTTTGGGATTTTTCAAAAAATCCACGACCTCCATGACTTCTTCTTTGGCCTCATCTAGTCCGGCAACATCCTGAAAGGTGACATTCACCTTACTGTTTTGGTCAAACAGGGTGGCTTTTGATTTGCCGATATTAAAGATCTGCGCACCAGGTCCGGCACCACCACCACCTACCCGGCGCATGATGAAAATCCAGATACCGATGAAGATGAGGATCGGTATGACCCACCCTAGCAACGGCGTCAGCCAATTCTGCTGCGTTTTAAAGTTGGCATAGATCCATTCTTCCCGAGGGATATTTTCTTCTTCCTGGACATTTTTCAAAAAGTCGTTAAAAGAATCCGGTGTTCCGATTTCCAACCAATATTGTGGCCGGTTGCCCCCCAAATTGCTTTCGGCGGCATCCTGATAATCGGGTTCACCCAATTTGGACTCTTTGATGTAGACTTGAGCTGTTTTATTGTTAATTACGACAATCTTTTCTACAGCTTGATCACTGATCATCTTTTCCAGACGATTGAAGGCGATTGGATCTTTACTACCTTCCGATACACTGTAAAAGTTCAACGCCAGCAAAAACAACGCAATGACCCCATAGATCCAATAGGTATTGAATTTGGGACCTCCAGGTTTCCCCTCTTTATTCCCTTTTTTATTTTTATTCTCCATTATAGCTTTTCTTCTCTTTTTACTGTTTGGTAAACAGTTTACTAAACTCACTAATATTAACGCGGCCAAATCAATTTCGTTGCGATTTCTCGACAAAGACCGTCATTAAAACGTTCTTTTTATCCTTTTGATCGGCATGATTAGATGTTTACAGGGTTTGATACTCTGTAAAATGGGCATCACTCCACAGTTCTTCTAATTCGTAATAACTCCGCGTTTCCCGGTAAAAAACATGTACAACGGTGGAAAAATAGTCCAGACAAACCCAGAGGGCATTGCGTCCTCCTTCAGCGTGGCTAGGTAAGAGGCCTGCTTCATCCTTTATGCGCTTGCTAATATTATCAGAGATCGCCTTTACTTGGGTATTCGAATCACCTTCACAAATAATGAAGTAGTCCGATGGCGCTTCTTCAAGGTGCCGTAAATCCAGTTTTACGATATTTTTTCCCTTGATGTCCTGAATACTGTCAATGATCAATTCGTGGAATGACTCGTTATCGAGTTGTAGACTTTCTGCTTTTGCTTGTGAATTCAAATTTTGAATTTATTAGTTTTGTGATTAACAGAGGATTCCCTCCTGTGAATGATATACTTTGTTAAAGATACTAATTCTTGCAGAATAGGAACACACTTTTTGTTGGAAAGGTTCTATGGTCTCACGCTAGTGTGGAATCTACCAATGCCAGTGCTCAAGAATTACTAGCAAAAAGCAATCCAACTGAAGGAACTGTCATATCGGCTTACGAACAGACGGCAGGCAGAGGACAAATTGGCAGTAATTGGGAAAGCGAGGCAGGAAAAAACCTGACGCTCAGTGTCATTTTCTATCCCAAATTCTTGCCGGTGCGTCAACAGTTTTACCTCAACCAAGCCATTTCTCTTGCGGTGAGGGCTACGGTAGCCGCCTGCGTGCATGGCCCTGTCACCGTGAAATGGCCCAACGACATTTACATCAATCGACAAAAAACGGCGGGAATCCTCATCCAAAATCAATTGTCAGGTAGCACGATTCAATCTTGTATCGTCGGCATCGGTTTAAATGTCAATCAATTGAGTTTTTCCGAATATTTGCCCAATCCTACGTCCTTAGCCATCCAAATTTCGCATTTGCTCGACCTGGAAGCCGTACAACAGATGCTCTTTAGCGAATTGGAATATCGCTATCTGCAATTGCGCAATCAAAAATTGGCACAAATTGAAGCTGATTATAGAAAACATTTGTATCAATATGGTGTTCTCGCAGATTATGAACGTGCCGATGGGGGCCGCTTTCGCGGAACAATTATGGGCCTTACGGAAACGGGCAAATTGCAAATCGCCCATGCCGATGGAATCGAGGCGTTTGAGGTAAAATCGATAAAATTTCTTTGAAAAATGAAGGTACATATTATCACCATTGGCGATGAGATCTTGATCGGCCAAATAGTTGACACCAATTCGGCCTGGATGGCGCGCCAGCTCAACCTGATTGGCGCCGAGATCACCTGGATCACCACCGCCTCCGATGAAGATGATGCCATTAAATACGCCTTGAAAAATGCCCTGGCAGATGCCGATGTGGTCTTGATGACAGGTGGGCTGGGGCCAACCAAAGACGACATTACCAAAAAGAGTATTGCCGAATTTTTTAATGTAGATATGGTTTTTCACCAAGAAACCTATGATCGAATTCTGCGCCTGTTTGAGCGCTGGGGCCGTTCTACCACTCCGGCACACCACGAGCAGTGTTACATGCCCGCCAATGCCACCATTCTCAAGAATAAGATGGGCACCGCCCCGGGGATGTGGTTTGAATACGAGCAGCAAGTGGTGGTTTCCATGCCCGGCGTACCGATGGAAATGAAATATTTGATGGAATTTGAAGTCATTCCGCTCTTAAAAAAACGCTTCCCCGGCAAGCCTATTGGGCACCGCACTATCCTCACTGTTGGCGAGGGTGAATCGCGCATCGCCACCCAATTGGAAGACATTGAATCGGCTCTGCCCTCTAGCCTAAAATTGGCCTTCCTGCCCGGCTTAGGGCAAGTGCGCCTGCGCCTCACCGGCCGACATCCTGATGTGGCGCAAATGAACCGGGAGCTCGACGAATATTCTGATAAAATCAAGGCGCGGCTGCATGAATTTGTCTTTGGTGAAGAAACTGAAAAGCTGGAAGAGGTTGTGGGCCGCATTTTGCGCGAGCGAAACTTGACGCTGGCCACGGCGGAAAGTTGCACCGGTGGCTTTCTGGCGCATCGCATCACCTCTGTTCCGGGTTCTTCCAGCTATTTCCTGGGCAGCACAGTGGCTTACTCCAATGCCGTAAAGCAAAAACAATTGGGCGTCAAAATCGAAACCCTGGAACAGTATGGAGCCGTCAGTGAAGAAACGGTCATCGAAATGGTGCAGGGGGCATTACAACTCTTCGAATCCGATATCGCCATTGCCATTTCCGGTATTGCCGGCCCCGATGGCGGCACCCCGGAGAAACCCGTTGGCACCATTTGGCTGGCCATCGGCAATCAGGACAAGACCGAAACGCTGAAGCTACAGCTTACGAAAAACCGCATGCGCAATATTGAGTATACCGCCGTGCAAGGGTTGAATTTGATCCGGTTGTTTGCACTGGGAATGTGAGGAAAAACGAATGCAGTTGCGATTTGTCTCCTTGTATAAGGATATCAGCTTCTTCCTTATTGCCTTTTCCATCGGCTGGCTTGTTGAAAATAAAACGGTTGTTTTTATTGGTGCCCCTATATGCCAGGCGGATTTTCAATCCGATTCTTCTCTCAAAAACCCTGGTTTCTCCCTATTTTAAACCTCCAAACATGAACTCAGCCGTTAAAATCCCCCTACATGCAACCATTTGCCATTAAATTGCACTAATTTGGTAGAAAACAATTCCATTTTGGATAGCTCAGACCTGGAACTGATTGATGGTTGTAAGAAGGGAGATTCCCGGGCTCAGAAGGCGCTTTACGAGCGATACCGGATGATGCTTTTTGGGGTATGTCTGAGGTATGCCAGTTGTCGGGAAGAGGCGGAGGATTTTTTGCAGGATGGCTTTGTGAAAATTTACCAAAACCTGTATCAATACCAACCGATTGGAGCCTTGGGTGCCTGGATGCGAAAGGTGGTCGTTAATGTGATCTTACAACATCTGCGACGCAGGCGGCATCTCTTTACGGATGTAGAGATTGAAGATTTGGCCGATCGGTATGAAGCCGAGGATCAGATTTTCAGTGCGTTTCGGGCCAAAGCATTGATGGCGATGATCCAACAATTGCCAGATGGCTATCGCACCGTTTTTAATCTTTATGTGATTGAGGGGTTTTCACACAAGGAAATTGCCGAACAACTCGGTATCAGTGAAGCAACCTCTAAATCACAATTGTCACGGGCAAAATCAACATTGAGAAAATTGATTGAAAAAGTAGTTTAATTAAGCATGGACAAGGAGCAAAACAAGGACAACCTGGAGACGTTTTTCCGCAGGGAGTTGGAAAACTATCAGGAAGACCCTGGAGCGGGGATGTGGGACAAAATTGCCATGGCGATCCCTCCCAAACCAGGACTAGGGCTAGCGGCCACCTTATTAAAATGGAAATTTTCTTTGTTACTGGCATTGAGTACCGGCTTATTAGTTTTTGCCATCTATGAACACCAGCGCGCCAACGAGCTGGATCGCCACAACCGACAACGGGAAGAAAAGATACTGGCCCTTCAGGAAAAAACAACAAAGTTGGAGCAGAAAATGGCCCACTTACAAATGGCTCAATCTGCTACACATTCGCCACCCCCCACCACAGAAAAGCCCGAAGTAAAAACGACCGCCACCTCCACGCCTACTGAACAGGTCATCACTCCAAGTAACTCTGATTTGCGCTATAATGCCTCGGCAGTTGCCAATAATCCGATCAGGGAATCGGTACAAACAGAAGCACCTCTACAGAACGACCTACCATTGGCAAAAGATGAGCAAATGGAAGTAAATCTCACTTCTGATCAATGGTCAAATTTGGGCCCATTGAACCGCGACTTCCGGATAGAAAGCACCTTGCCAGCAATCGCCATAGCTTCCCCCATCATCAAAAATCAAAACTACTACCCACGCTTTTCCGTAGGTGCTTGGACGGGCAATATTGTGGTACAATACTACGCCGTAGATCGCCGGGTATCCCCCGCAGCCGGCACTTCTACCAGTGTCTTTTTGAGTAAAACAGCCGGTTTATCAGCAGGCATTCAACTAGACAAACACTGGAGTTTGCATACGGGACTAAGCTTCCGCAACAATGGATTTTCTCTTTCTGATAAAGTTTCTCTAGAATATGACGCCGACATTGCTACCGAAAATGCCAATGGTGATTTGGTTGGTGATTACACCTTCTCGCAAGAGGGCATTCTGACCTTCAGAGCTCAGATTGTCAATCAGCAAGGGAGCTCAGAACCCGAAATCGCAGATGGAGAATCCTTTGACGTCGATTTCAATTCAGCTTATCGATTGCGGTATTACAGCATTCCCCTCTGGGTCAAATACCAGATTGGTCAACAGAAGTTTCACACTTACCTGAAGGGGGGATTTATTTGGAATAAGCTGATGCGTGATTGGGCCAACTTTCCCTCTATCCGGCTTTCGTCAGGGCGGCTGATTGCAACCAATCCTCGCTTGACGGTCAGTGCAGCCCGCGACAGCTATTTTGAATTTGGACTGGCAATGGGCATTGGTTATAATATAACGCCTCGCATTGAATTGGTCTTGGAACCTTCTTATTATCAAGCTATTACGCCCATGCTCAATGTCAAACCTCAAACCTATGGCATTCAAGGGCATATCAACTATATGTTTTAAACCTTTTGCTAAAACACTCAAAATGAAAAACAGCATTGCACTCTTTCTCATGTTAGTAGTGATGTGTTTAACGCTGCATGCCCAAAAAGGATTGGAACAGGTTGGCGTACACTTTTCTATTAGTAATTTCAAAAATACCGAGCCGATCTACCCGGCCTCTCTATCGGGAGATGGCATTGTTCAGGTCTCGCCGGGGGTGGATTATCAGCATTTTTTCAAGGATCGTTTAGCCGTATTTACTGCACTCGGATTTGCCATATTTACAGAGCGGTCTGAAAACAACGACCTTCGCTGGCCCTCCGAACACGATGGTATGGGCGGATGGACGCCCAATCCCTCCCTCCCCCACCAGTCGGAAACTAAAACATCCTACTTCTTTCTCGATTGGCAGCTAGGCCTGAAATACATCGCCATTCAGCGAAAGCTTTCTGTCTTTATAATGCCCTACTTCGAATCCAACTTTTTGGTGGACCATCAAAGCCGTCAAAAGCTGACCTATGACGATGGCCATACTGAATCTATACCAACCAGTGATTTTGACCGCTATGATGGCCTGCGTAAAACCAATTTCTCTGTCGGTTTCGGGGTCGGTGTCCAATATCCCATCGCACCGCGACTTTGCTTCTACCTGATGCCGCAAGTGGAATACATGCTGCGCTCAGCCACGATAGATGGCTACGGGAAATTTGTGAATTATGGAGGGAGAGTGGGGCTTTGGTATGAATTTTAAGTGCCTGTTTGAAGGTAGTCATTTAGGCTGCAAACCACCTCCTAACAAGCACTTAGTGGTTATATATCAATTAACAATCGTCTGATTAATTGTCGCCACCTACGCGACTCTTTTCGTCTTCCAGGCCGGTTTTGCGCTTGCGGCTTTTGACCTGGTCATTTCCCAACATATAGGAGAAATTGAGGCTAATGCGACGGCTTTCCCAACCACCACTGGCATCCATATACAGGCCACCAAAGTTGCTCACGCCACGCCATTGCATGGTATTAAAAATGTCGCTTAGGCTCAACTTAAGCGTTCCTTTTCCCTGTAGTACCTTTGCCTGTAGACCAGCATCAATACCGTACATCGCTTGATTTTCAAACGTTCCGCCCCAAATGCTGGGGGAATTGTAAAACCCAGACAGCTGGAAAGACATTCCGTAAGGTAAAGTGAACGTATTTTGGCTGTAAAAACTGAAAGATTGTGCACTGATATCTACGGTCTTTCCCTCTCCAAAATCAGCCTGATTACGGGTGATGTACCCCGTCAGATTGGTATACATGTTCCACCATTTGGTCACGGAGAAAGGATAACTTACCGTCAGGCTCACCACTTCCTGATTGGCTAGGTTTTGGTGAGAAATAAAGCTCCGGCTCACCTCCGTAGTATCGGTAATTTGGGTAAAATAGTCCTTGGTATGGCTATAACTCAAACTTGTATTCAACATATAATTGAAAGTATGGGTCAGCTCGATATTGTGCGTATACTGTGGGCGTAAAAATGGGTTGCCGCGCTGGTAGGTCAGTTCATCCAGTTTATTTTCAAATGGGTTCAAATCCTGGTACCGGGGGCGATCAATCCGGCGGCTATAATTCAGGCGCAACATATTTTTCTGGTCCACCTGATAAGTCAATCCACCCGAAGGGAAGAAATTGGTATAATGCCGATCTACTTCCTTATTGTCGATGGTTTGCTCACTGGTCAGAGTACCGGTAGAATTGGTGTTTTCGACCCGCAACCCCAATTGAATGCTCAGCTTGTCCATTTGCTTCTGGAAACTGGTGTAAAACGCATTGATGTTTTCTTCAAAAACAAAATTACTGCTACGCATCGGATTATACACTTGCTCTCCATTGACGATATTGTAGAAGTCAAAGATGTTGTCTGTATTGACAGAAGAATACTTGGCGCCGATGCCCAGTTTGCCACCAAATAGGTTGCGTTCATGATCCACTTTAAAGGTCAGGATTTCAATATCATTGGGCGTATTATTACCAAAGATATTCTGGCTATAGATCTCCGTTTCATCCGGGCTTTTGTAAAAATTGGGCTGGTAGGACTCTGCCGTGGTTGTAAAGTTACCGTAGTCAGCATCCAGGTTCCAAACCACCCCTTTTCCGTCATCAAAACGGTAGTTCACATTAAAATTCAGGTTCTGGCGGTCTCCTGTATTGTTGCTTTCCGCAATGAGCACGCTATCCACAACACCATCTTCTAGAGAAGCGATGGTTGTCCGGCCATTGTTGAACCAATCCCGCTTGGAGAAGAAACCATTTACCAGAAAACCAACCGTATTTTTATCATTGATAAAAAAGTCGGTGCCTAGTTTAAAATTATGATTGTCATTCTCATTGCGCATGCGCGACCGCTGATCGTAGATTTTATCCTGCTCCCGGTAGAAGTTCATAAAATTGCGCCATTCCCCACCGTTGTAGCTGTATGAGCCAAAAGTATTCATCAGCTTATTGCGGTAGTTCAAATTAATGGAGCCATTATATTTGGGTACTTCGCCCATGGCCGCACCGAGATTGATGTTAGCATTGGTGCCCAGTCGCTTGTCCTTCTTCAAACGGATATTGATGATGCCGGCATTACCTTCCGCATCGTACTTGGCAGAAGGATTGGTAATGAGTTCAATGGCTTCAATCTCCGTTGATTGCACTGACTTGAGGAATTCTGCCAGATCAGAAGCACTGAGTGGTGACGGTTTGCCGTCGATATAAACCTGCACGCCGTTTTTGCCTTGCAGGATGATGTTATCGTTGTTGTCAACAATAACGCCGGGTGATTTCCTGAGCAATTCCAATGCATTGCTCCCAGTAGCGTTGATGCTACCCTCTACATTAAACACTGTTTTGTCGGGTTGAACTTCAATGATTGGTTTTTTGGCAACCACCACTACCTCGTCGAGCTCGGTACCGGCGCTTTTCAGAACGAAGGCTGGAAGTCGCAACACTTCGTCCGCATTTAATTGGAGAACTTCTGAATTAAAGGCAGGCAAACCGACATAGGTTACCGAAATCCAATAACTGCCTACAGGCACATTGGCCATTTCAAAACTGCCGTCTTCATCTGTATACTCCGCCTTAGTCATGCTGCTGTCTGCTACAGCATATAATATCACATTGGCAAAAGCCACCGCTTTAGCTTCCTGATCAAATACACTACCGGTAATTTTACCGGTAGAATTTTGTGCCCACGCATAGGTAAAGACACTACACAGCAGTGCTGCTGTCAGCGTAAAGAATTTCATGTCGGGTGATTTTAGATATTTAATAATCTACGTTTTCAGACAAATCTCCCCGATTTTACAACAGGGAGGTTTGTCTAAAAATCATCATCTAATTGCGAATCAAAGATAACTTAGGATCATGCAAACTGCCATTTATTTTCGACGAGTGCAGATATAACTCGGTAAACAATTGATTTATTCGACAAAAGGTTCCTTTTACGGTGTAAAAGTACACAAAATGTTTTATTGTTTTATCAAATAAAACTATTTATTTTTACACTAATAAAATGGATTGCGTCCTTTGTTGAATGAATGAAGGACTCAGAGCGTGTTTGGAGGTCGGATTTGCTGGCGAAAAGCATCATTTTTTGATAAAACAAGGCGTTTTTTGAAATGCATCTCGGCTGAGCCGAGACGGATAAAAAAAGAAACGATGTGTCATCAAAAAAGTAGACTTTAAAGAATTTCTATCCAGGAAAAAATTGGCCCCAAGAACTCATCAATAAACAACAGGCTCTTGCAGAGGGATTAAAAAATCAGGGCGTTTCTAGCAATCCGTAGATGATTTTTCACCCCTTCTCTTTGACACACTTTTTGAAACAGTCTCAAGCGCAGTTTTTTGACAAATCCCGTGATCTAGAGCCAACCTAAAATGTAAATCAACGCTTCCAAAGGCGCTTTTGATTTACATTTTAGGTTGGCTACAGCTTGTCCCGATTTTACTCTATCAAAGACCGAAAAGCGCTAATGCTTAATTGCTTTTAGCACTAATCTCTCCCCGTATTTGTTCAAGCTTTTGTTTAAGACTTTGGGAATTTTTGTAAATGCCGAAAATCATGAGTAAGGGAAGGAAAATATAGAGAAAACCAAAACCATTTTTCGCCACTCCGTAAATTATAACGCCAATTAAGCAACCTATTAACCCAGCAGAAAAAGTTCCCAGTCTTTTAATCTTTTTTTCTTCTGCCAATAGCTCTTCAAGTCTCATTGCAGAATAATCCTTATTGTCAAACATATTTCTATACTCTTTTAAAATTTGTGTTTTGTACTTTGCAGTGGTGCAACTATACCTCGTGTAAAAAACGTCTGCTAAGAGCATGTTTAAAGGTAGTCATTCAGGCTATAAATTTCAACTTTTGGAATCTCTTTTCGACTATTTTTTCGTCCGTCTCAGCTGAGCCGAGACGGGCTCAAAAATGCCCCCTGCGAGAACCCAAAACCTGCAATTTTTGCTTCTAAGGGCATGTTTAAAGTGCATCCTTCTGATTTATTGCCTCCGGCTTTTCACCATTCCAACAACGCTTAAAAAATAGGTTCTTTGACAAATATCCCTTTTCAATTGACCTCGAAAATCTAATTTGGGGCCATATATACCCGGCACGAAGTGGTTGGGGGAAATTAGCGCGCCGTTATCGTTGTTCTCAACAAGGCGCAAAAAGTAGGCGAAGCCACTGTTTCGGCGAGGCTTTGCAACGCAGTGGAGAGCGAGGAGAACAAGTGATAAATTACCAAACCACTTTGTAACGGGTATAGTGCCGAATAGTCCCATTATAGCTACGTAAAATGAAGCATTACTCCGCCAAACTGCGCACTACTTCCCACACCAGATCGCCTTCATAACCACGACTCATGGCGTATTCGGCCACTTTTTTATTGCGCAGAAAGACATTGCTTTCCTTTTGCCGCAAGGCTTCTGATTTTTTGTTGATGATATCTACTAAGGCGTGTCCATATTCCTCTTCGTCAATTTCCGTCAGGCCCTTGCGGATACAATAGTCGGTCACCCCTTTGGCTTTGAGTTCCCGCTTGATACGGTTTCGCCCCCAGCGCTTGATGCGAAATTTGCCACGCGCATAAGAGCGGGCGTATCGTTCTTCATCCAGGAATTTTTCGGTGATTAACTCGACGATGATTTCTTCCAAGGTATCGCCATAGATGCCCAGGTCGAGCAATTTACTGCGCACCTCTTGGTGGCATCGATCCTGGTAGGCGCAGTAGCGTTGGAGCTTTTGCAGTGCTTCGAAAGCAGTCAGGTATTTTTTGGGTTTATCCAAGAATGAGAAAGATGTTTATTCGTAAAGCTATACAAAAATGGAAGGGCGGAGGATTTAACCCCATACCTTGCAACCTTCCGTACAATTAGTACAAATATCGATTTTATCGCGGCCATTTAATAATTGTTGGCGAAATTGCTGATAAAGCTCCCCTTGCCAGATTTCCCGAAAGGGACGATCTTTTAAATCCCCTAACTGGTGTTGGGCATCCTTGTCAAAACAACAGGGCACGACTATCCCATCCCAGGTGATGACGCAGGAATGCCAGAGTTTCCAACAATGATTGAGTAATTTGTTTTTTACCCGATAAGTGCCATCGGCTTGTTGCTGATAGCGAGCATATTTTTCCTGATCGGGAATTAAAGGGTGGCCATTTTTGTAATCGTATACCTGGGCCGTTTTTAACTTTACCTCATCCACCCCAATTTCCTTAGCCAGATGCTGTACTTCCGGGATCTGGTGTTCGTTGGGTTTTACCACCAGGAATTGGAAAATGAGGTGAGGAGTGGTGGATTTTAGTTGCCTTTTCCATTTTACTACATTTCGCGCGCCTTGCAGTACGACTTCCAGATCACCGGCTTTGCGGTATTGTTCATAAACTTCCTGAGTAGTGCCATCCACGGAAATAATGAGCCGATCCAGACCGGATTCCACGGTACGGCGTGCATTTGCATCGTTTAAAAAATGCCCGTTGGTGGAGGTTATGGTGTAAATGCCACGTTGATGAGCGTAGGTCACCATTTCCAAAAATTGGGGATTGATGTAGGGCTCTCCCTGAAAATAAAAGATCAGATAAATGAGTTCGCGGTACAATTCATCTACCGTCTTCCGGAAGAAATCAGCTTTGAGGTTTCCCGTAGGGCGACTAAAGGCGCGTAAACCACTGGGACATTCCGGGCAACGCAGGTTACAGGCCGTAGTAGGCTCAATAGATACGGTAATGGGTGCTCCCCATTGAATGGGTTTTTTCCACCAGCGGGTAAGCTGATAAGAGCTATAGACCGCCATTGCATTAAGCAGTCGTCGCCAGCTCAGTTTGGAGACAAAATTTAGCCCGTCGTGTATAGAAATTAAAGACATGATGGAATAGAAATAGATCGGGAGAACTCATCATGATGAATTCTCCCGAAAAGATAGTGAAATTAATCACTCCGATTACTTCACCTCAAAGGAGATCTTGACATTGACCCGAAACTTTTTAACATCGCCGTTATCAACGGTCACACTTTGTGATTGTACAAAGGCTGATTTAATGTTTTTAATAGTTTCAGAAGCTTTTTTTACCGCTTTGCGGGTGGCGTCTTCCCAACTAGTTTCAGATTCTGCTAGGATTTCAACAACTTTTAATATTGCCATAATTTTCAACAGTTTTGGTTATAAAATGGTTTCTTTTGGGTCATCTTGAGCATATAATGCCTAGCAGGTGTTGTTGTATAGGGCATATCTGCAATATACTGAAAATATTAGACTATTTACGAATATTTGTTTAGGGCCGTTGGTTAAATACGTGTTCGATTTAAAAGGAATAAAGAGGGAGAGCCTTTAAAAAGGGCTACATCGTTTCTTACTGGTCTCTGACCTCCAATCCGTCGGTATTAAAACCCACATCAATTGGCTCGTCGATTTTCAGCACTTTCACCTCCGTTCGTCGGTTGAACTGGTGTTCTTCTTCGGTACAGTCGACACCATCGCGGCAGCGGTTGCGAGGGAAGGCTTCTCCGTACCCAAAGACACTCATGCGATTGGCGGCAATGCCTTTCTGTATGAGGAAATTTTTGGCAGCCTCGGCCCGTTTTAGGCTGAGTTCCAGGTTATAGGCATCCGTACCCCGACAGTCGGTATGGGCACCAAGTTCTATCTCCAGGGTAGGATATTGCTTCATCAATTTGGCCAAAGCCTCCAGATCTGGCGCATCGCCTTTGCGAATCGCTGATTTATTGAAATCGTAGTAAATATTTTCGAGTACAATCACGGTTCCCTTACGGATCGGTTCTTTTAAAACTGCGTTTGACTTTGCCGTCAGGGAAAGTTCAATATTCATCGAGCGGCTACCCCGTAATTTAACAGTGCTAATTTCTGTTTGTTCGGTTGAATACCCATCCTTTTCGGCGGTGATGGTAAAATCGCAGCCCATAGGCAGGCAAGTTTCAAAGATCCCTTTGATATTGGTGTGCACCAATTCTTCGGTTCCATCACAATCGTTAATGATGCGAATCAAAGCATTGGGAATCTTGAGGTTGTAGCGGTTGCTAAATACTTTGCCTTCCAGTGTCATACAATTGCTGGGTTCCAGCATGATTTCCAGAGGTAAAGCTGCATCTTCCGACCCCGTAGAGTAGGTAAGTTCCTTGGTTACATATCCCGGCTTAGAAACGAGGATCAGGTAGTCCTTATTTTCATCCATTTCGGCATAAGCTTCTCCGCTTCGATCAGTGGTGAATTGGGGTTGGCCCAATTCTTCCTCTCGTTTGCGAACCAGCTTCAGCACCATTTCATCCGATTCAGTGAGATGTGGAAGCATTTCCAGGTTATAGAGTTCTTCATTATCAAGTAAGCCTTCCGGCGAACTCTCAAAAATGCGAATAGCTGCCTCACTGATTCGTTTACTAGAAGTACCATCGTACACCGAAATCCGGGTATTCACTACTGCCGGTGTTTCAATACCTTTAATACCATTGGGTGCAGAAAAAACGTAGATGTCGTCACCACCGTACCCTCCATTCCTGTTGGAAGAAAAATAACCGATGGTGCCCGTTGGGTTGAGGATAAATCCAAGATCGTCCTGTTCAGAGTTGAAAGGCTCACCTAAGTTGATGACCCGCCCCCAACGCCGACCACCCAGGTCGATCATAAATAGATCCAGTCCCCCAAAACCTTCATGGCCATTGGAGGAGAAAAACAAGACGCCGCTTTCGTGAATAAAAGGGAATACCTCGTTTTTATTGGTGTTGATCTCTGGCCCCAAATTAATGGGTGGTGACCATCCTCCGCCTCTCTTTTCAACAAAATAGAGATCCATTCCGCCAAAGCCACCGGGCATATTAGACGCGAAGAAGAGTTTTTGTTCATCGGCTGATAAACTGGGGTGTAAGCAAGAAAATTCATTGTCATTAAAAGGCAACTCCACTACATTTTCCCAATCGAAATACCCGCGTTGCGCTTCGTAGATTTTTAATCCGACTTTCCCTTCAGAATCCGCTTTACTGACCCCTTTTTTCAAATTACTTCGCGTGAAATAGATATGATCACCGCGCCGGTTAAAGGAAACGGGGCCTTCATGTAGTTGAGAGTTGAGTTCGGTAGAAAAGCTTTGTGGCCGCAACGGCATGCCATTGGGATCTAATTCGGCATAGAACAATTCGAAAAAAGTCCCATTGTCTTTGTCCTGTATTCCGGATTTATAGCGGGAAACGTAGACCAGGCCGTTCTCGTAGATGACGGGCGAAAACTCTAGCCCATCGGTATTGATGGCTGTCGCATTTTGCAACCGAACTTCCTGACTGAAGGTTCCGGAATTATACAATTGCTCGAAAGAGGATTTCTTCCGCCGCTGACAAAACAGCAAGCCGGGAAGACAAAGCAGAAATATGAACAGCCAAATGTTTCGCATAGTCCCAAATTTAATAATTTGCGAAATTCCTTGAAAGTGCTAAACCTTTCCCCTTTCTTATTTAGCTGACATTTGGAGGTCAATCTTTGGACGCTCAACATCAACTAAGTATTAAATTACAATTTTATTTAAAAAAAACGTGGACTAATATATTCCTCTCCTTCAGATCGTCCACCGATGCAATAACGCAGCATGCCTTCTACCGATCCATTACTATACGATCGAAGCTCAGATAAAGTTGCATCATAGGAAATTCCGAAAAGAATACTCTCTGAAAGTTGGGCACCGAGTACGAGTCCGATGGATTCGCCAATACCACTTCTCTTCGATCCTCCAATTCGGTATGACAATCCGGCAGTGATTCTATCAGCAAAGATAAAATTCAAATTTGCATCTCCATCAAAAGGAGCACTTTTAACGTACTTTAACAGCATTTGCGGCTGCATTTTTACTTTGTCTCCCAAATCAATCAGTAACCCACCCATCAGGTATAGATGGGTGACCTCTTTGGAAATGGTCTGGTCAGAATCAGCTAAGTCGATGTTGTTTTCCAAAAAGCGTGGAATAGAGAAGCCAATATAGAACCGATTGTCGCTATAATAAAGGCCTGCGCCAAAATTAGGAATGTATTTGCTTTGCAAATCTCCCGGGATGGCATTATCACTTTCCACGGGCTGGGTAGCTTCGGCTTCTGAAAAATTCATACGTAACAGTCGAAGTGATCCTTGTACCCCGAGCCCAAGGGTGCCCCGCCCCATCCGAATGCGATAGGAATACACCGCTTCACCGGTATACCGCTCCGTAATACCAATAGTATTTCGGATGACACTAGCACCAACACCCACCTTTTTATTGAAAAGCGGCATATTGAAAGTGAGCAACTGCGTTTGTGGTGCTCCTTCCAGTCCAAGCCATTGATTTCGAGCAATCAAAGAGATGCACGCCCCGTCATTACTACCGGCATAGCCGGGGTTAAATCCCATTTTATAATACATAAATTGGGTAAACTGATCTTCCTGTTGGCCAAAAGCGGTCCAGGTCAGAAAGCACATTGCGATGATCAGAGTAAATTTATTTTTCATAATGAATGATTTCCAAATTTAGGAATGGGCATGCCTCCCGTACAGAAAGCATGCCGTTCATTTTATCGTTGAATGACTACAAAACCACTTTCCGGCTCAGTGCCATTGCCAAAATCTACTACATAAAAATAAGTATCAGCGGGCAGTTCTTCTCCGTTATAAGTTCCTTGCCAAGTATTTTGGTAAGGTATGTTCGAACGAAATACCTCATCACCCCAGCGATTGAAAATAATGACAGAACTATTTGGGAAACGCTGGGTATCCAGCAAACAGGGCACTACAAACTGATCATTGATGCCATCTCCATTTGGCGTGATGATGGAAGGTACTTTACATGCAGCGCCTTCTCCCACATCAAATTGTACCCGAGCAGTCACCGTTTCACATCCTTCACTTTCAATTTGATAGATCATTTCCTCGCTACCGACAAAATTGATGGCAGGAGTATAGATAAATCCTTCGGCATCCATCACCACACCGCCGTTAGCCGGTCCACTAAGTATTGTAGCAGAGGACCCCGGCGGTACAACATCATTGAGCAATACATCAAACGGTGTCGCTTCTCCAAATGGCACGGCAACTACATCATCAGCAGGTACTGGAGGTACCTTATAAAACAAGACGACTGTATCTCGTGCATCACAGATGGCGTCGTCAATCGTCCACACAAAGGCATTTGCGCCCGGTTGTAGATTCCTCACCGTGGTAGTCTCATTACTCGGAAAATCAATGGTTACCCCAGAGGTAAGGGAAGTCCAGCGGCCGTTACTTCCCATTGCTGGTTCGGTAGCAGAAAGAGTACCGATTTGGTCATTATTACAGACAATGTCGTCTGCTCCCGCTCGTGGATTGGGGTCAGAAATGACAATGTTAATTTCTTCAGTATCCATTCCACAATCACTGGTGACGGTCCAGAAGAAGGAATAGATGTTATCCGGGTCCAACCCGAAGACCATTGTCGTCGGATTAAGCGAATCGGCAATGGATACACCACCGGCCGTACCCTGAGCGGGAAGTTGACTCCAGATGCCGATGCTGGTCGGTCCTTGAGGATGAGTTGCGTTTAGGTTAATCTCCTCATCGTAACAAGCGACAAAGCTACCTCCTGTTATGGCTTCTTCTCCCTGACTGAGCGTGACTTCAATGTCGTCGGAAGCAAAGTTGGTACAAGCGCCGTTAGAAAGGGTCCAGCGAAAGCTATAAGGGCTTCCTGCTATGTTTAATCCATTGACTACTGTAGTGGGTTGCAAGGGGTTGGTAATGGTCACCCCGCTGGTGCTGCCCGCTACCTGGCTCCAGCGACCACTACCGATGCTTGGCGCCTCAGCATTCAGGGTTACCAGCGTGCCATCACAGATCAAGGTGTCCAATCCCGCAAAGGGCGAGATATTGGGTACATAATTGATTTGCACCGGCACCGGATCAGAGATGGCCGACGGACAACCGTTGAGGTTTGCCCTCACATAGAATTGGTAAATACCATCCGTTGGGTAATTGCTAAAGTCCGTCAGAATCAGATTCGGATCTGGAGAAGCAGGCGCCAGTGCATTGGTGCCTGCTGGATTGTTGTACCAACTATAGGTGGAGCCGGAAGTAGCTGATCCGGGATCAATATCCAGGGAGATTGTGGCCCCCCCATTGCTCGCGCAGATCGGAGCGATGGTTAGTGGTTCTGGCTCTGCAGGCCGGTCCTTAACTTCAACATCCAGGTAAACGGTATCGGAAGGGCAGCCATTCACCACAGCAACGACGCGATAGGTACCAATAGCCATACTTTGGTTGGCCGAATTGTTTACCGGATCCTCCAAGGCCGAGCTGAAGTCATCAGGCCCAAACCAGCTGTATATGCTATTGTCAAAATGCTGGGCATTCAATACAATTTGATCGCCGCGACAGACGGGGCTATTGCTCGTTGCCGTAAGGTTGGGTTTGGCATAAACCGTAATCATCCGTGGAGGAGAGTTCGGAGATTGGCATCCATCTACCAGAACCTGAACCCGATAATTTCCCGTATTGAGCGCTGGTGATGCCGAATTGATGACTAACATGGGCGTACTCGTGGTCTGGGTCCCCCCTCCTCCTGGTAAAGTCCAGTAGTAGGTGACATTATTACCCGAGTACGAGGTGGTGGTTAATGTAATTTGATCACCTTGACAAAATTGGGTCAATCCACTAATCGTAGTTGGTGCAGAAGGCATGGCCGGAATATCTCTGATATCCAGGAAAAATGCGGAATCCAGCACGGTTTCACAACCTTCAGCAGAGGTGACGGTCAAAAAATATTCGCCGCGATAAACCGTACTGGTTGCTCCCGAAATGGTTGCTATTTTTGAATTGGAAGAATAGGACGACGGCCCACTCCAATGGTATTGGTAGCTATTATTGTTGTCAAAAGGGAATACCGTGGGGGTCAGCTGAATATCTGTTGGGCCATTCAGACAGGAAGGTGCATTGGAGGTCACATTCAAGATGTCCACCCGGTTGAGTATATCTACATAAACTGAAGCGGTATCCGAGCAGCCATTTAGGGTCACTTCGAGTGTATATAATCCTTCGTTGGCCTGAGTGGTATTGTTAATGATTGGATTGGGAATAAACCTTGGAGTAATTCCCGGACCATTCCACTCGTAAGTAGCGCCTTGCGGCATGGCAAACAATTGGAAGGCATCTCCCAAACATACAGATTCTGGTGTAGCCGTAGCACTGGCAATGGGCAACGGGCGTACAATTGCCTGACTAATTAGAGATGGATCAGAGTCGCATCCATTTTTAGTTACAATGACCGTCCAGGCGCCCGCGTCGTTGGCACTGGCAATGGGAATGGTGTAACTTGGTGTTGCCGTCACGGCCACTTCCACACCTTCTCTCAACCAGTGATAGGCACTGGCTCCCGAAGCAGTAGTGGTCAGTACCAGGTTCTCCCCTTCACAAATGGGCGTATTGTTGAATAAATTGGGTCTTGCCGGTTTAGGTTTGACATCGACAAAAACCGAGTCTGGCTCTGACATACAGCCCCCACGGTTGACCACGAGATAATAAAACCCTTCATCCACTTCTTCCAATGGCCCTACAGCCGGAAACGGGATAATGGCACTAAAACCAGGTCCTGTCCAGGAGTAGGTCACCGGCCCGGAAACCGTTTGTGCGCCCAGGTTGATGGTCTCACCGGCACATTCCGTCGTATCGGAGTAAGTAACGGTGGCTATTGGTTTGACCACCGCGTTGATCGTCAGCGGATCGGATGGCGAAGATTCACAACCATTGGCTTCAATGATCAGGTAAAACTGCCGATTTCCTACTGCATGCGGCCCAGGAATGGTATAACTTTGTGTGGTGGTTGTCGCCAATAAAGTACCATTGGGAGGCGTACCTTCGAACCATTTAAACATTACATCCGTACCTGATGGAAAATCAGGGGTGCTCAAAACAATATTATCAACCGTACAAATTGTCGTTGGGCTAGTCAATGTGGGTTCCAAGGGCGGCACAATCACGGGAACAAAAACGGATTCTTCAGAAGAACAACCACCGATGGCGCCGGTTACACGAACAGTGTAGAAACCAGAAAAACTTGGATCAATATTGGGTAAGACCAGATTTTGGGTATTGCCCACTATATCGCCTTCAAAGAACCACTGGTAGGTATAAGCCTGTGGTCCGGGAGCCGGCGGATTGGCAAAAAGGAACAAAGTATCTCCGCCACATAGTCCGGAGTTGAAGGTCGGCGCAGGTTTTGCCAAAGAGATACCGACAGTTGTCGTACAGGTACCGACATTATTGGCCGTATCCACGACGGTCAACGTTACATTGACCGGCGAACCGGCGTCGGCACAGGTGAAGGTACTCGGTGTAATATACATGGTGTCAATGCCACAGTTATCATAACTGCCATCGTCCACTTCTGTCACGTCTACCACTTCCGTTTGCAAGCCGGACGGGTTAATTTCGAGAATACCAATATCTTGGCAAACAGCTACTGGGTCAATATTGTCGCGCACTGTAATTTGGAAATCACACATTCCCAGATTATTGGCTTGGTCATCAACCAGGTAAAAGATCTGCGTCACCCCGCGATTAAATTCATAAGTAGGCGTTACTCCTGGCAACATCATCGGCGTTGGGGGAATTGGGTTGGCACCCTGCGCATAGAAAGTCGGCGTCAGGCTCGAATAGCTGAGGGTACCAAACAAATAACTGGTGCTATCAATATCACCGTCAGTGGTGACGATGCCTGGATTACAAGGGTTAATGCCATCTCCAGGGCCGCCGGGCGGGACTGGAATGTTATTCGGTTGGGCAGTTAAGGTAAGGACTCCGTCAGCGGCCCACTCATTAAATTGAGCCGTACTGATGGTGATGGTCTTTTGTCCGGGGGTGTTACAACTGGCACCACTACCCAAGGTATTACCTAGAGTGACCCCCGATTCGCCCCGTATGATGAAGAAAGCATTCACATCATTAAAGTTACCCTTCAAGTCTAGCTTCAACTGGACCGGGCCAAAGGCATTGGCCGCTACGCCGGTAAAATTAAGGGTGCGCACCTCCGGCAAATAATCCGTGAGATTAGGATCATAAGCAAAGGTCAAGTAGGCCGATGCTGTATCACCAGGTACGGTTTGAGTATATTCATCATAAACCGCACAGTTGTCGGTTGCTGCAAGTGGCAATGGAATATCCAGAGTGACCGTACATGAATCTTCAGCCAGGTTAACAACAAAATCGGCCGGGCAATCAATCATTGGAGCTTCCTGATCGCGTACGGTTACAGAATAAGAACAACTATCGATATTTCCAGCGCAATCGGTCGCAAAATATTTAATGACATGGTCGCCCTGGGTCAGTGTCACATCGACCGGTGCAATGGGATCTACTGCGACTCTGGCATCGGTGTCGATTTGGTATTCATAAACAATACCTCCAAAGTTCTTGACCGTGAAGGATAGATCTAAAGCAACACTGCCTACGGGAGCACATATTTGGTTGACGGCAAAGCGAGGGTCGTTGGGTATATTAGGGGCCAAGGTGATCGTCATGGTGCCATCTGTCATCCAGGTATTGATCTGGGTGGCCGTGATGGTCAATAAGGTATCAGAATTCTGGCATTGACCGGGGGTACTAGCCGTAATCCCCAGGAAAGAGCCATCTTCTCCATATACATTGAAGTACTCGGTAGGCGCTTCGGCATCAACACCAATCAAACTGACCGTTAATGAGCCTTCTCCCAGGGCATTGATCGGTAGAGGGAGGGCGGAGGTCAGGTCAATGGTAATGGTATCTACCGGGGTCATTTCTTCCTGGCCGGGCATAGCCTGACTAGTAAGCATAGCACTCCCGGAGAGCATTTCTGTAGAAAAACTTTCGGCACAGGCATCTTCGATTACCGGAGGGATGAGCGTATAAGTAGCTTCACAAAGACCTGGATCAGTGGGAACGATCGAACCATCCGGACATTCACGAATCTCGGGAGCCACCTGGTCAATGACAGCAAATAGCGCAGTCATGGTTTGCGTATTGCCACACTCATCGGCAACCGTGACATCTACCATTTGCTGACGGACCGTATCGCTAGGAGATGGGCAAACAGGGCCCGGCAGACTTGGCGCATCCATGGTGCCGGCATTGAAAACGGTCCAGGTCAGGTCTTCTTCCAGACTACAATTATCAGTGGCTGAGGCGCCAGCGCGATTATTGACCCAATTGGTAAAGGCCTCCTGAATATCGAGGGTATCGATACAGTTGAGGATTAAATTTTGAGGAGCATTGGCAAAAACGGGCAATACCTCATCGATGACGGTAATGGTTTGCACCAAATTGGTGGCTTGACCACAAGCATCAGTCACCGTCCAGGTGCGAGCAATGGTATACTCATTGGGACAACTACCGTCACTCACAACATCCTCCATGGTGACCATCGGGTCGGGGTCACAATTGTCCAATACATCGGTGGGTTGACCGGTAATGGCAATTTCGGCAGCTTGATCACAATTGATGGTAATATCAGCGGGTACCGTGAAGGTTGGCGCTTCATTATCTTCCACCATGATGGATTGTTGCCTTACGGTAATATTGCCGCAAAGGTCGCGTGCTTCCCAGGTCCGCAAGATGGTATAGCTGTAATCACAGATGGTATCTGTACCGACATCGGAATACGATACTTCGATAGAATCAAGTGGGGTACAATTGTCCGACAGACCGACGATCATGCCTGTTAATCCCAGGTCATTAGGGTCATCGGAGCAATTGATCGTCAATGCCGGTGGTGCCGAAAAAGTAGGAGCAGTATCGTCATTGATGATGATGACCTGCTCAAATTCGGTGGTATTGCCGCAGTTGTCTGTTGCACTCCAGGTTCGGAAAATGAAATATTCAAAATAGTTACAGGTAATGGCGGTGTCTTGCAGGCTGTTTTCCACGAAAGTGGGCGTTAACATCCCGGCGCAATTGTCCGTCGCCGTCACCACAGGTGCGTTTGGTACCGGGTCTTCACAATTGAGATAGAGGGTATCTACCGGTAAACCATTGAGCACCGGAGCGACAGTATCAATAACGGTATAAAAGGCTTGCCACTGGGTCTCATTCATACATTCATCAGTAATTGTGAAAGTGACCGTGAGTGTGCCGCAGTCATTTTCATAAGCCATAGGCGCATCATGGGTAATGTCGATTACTGAAGAACAACTATCCATCGCATTGGTGGATACATTTAAGAATACCCCATTAAACCATGCATCAAAACGCAAAGGATTGGCCATTGCATCGAGGCCACTGAGCTCACAGCTCACGGTATCCCTTACTTCTGGTCCTGGCATCACCGGCCCTTGCGTATCGGGTAAGATTTCTATGGTACGAGTTACCGTCGTTATTTGGCCATTGCCATCATCGGCCACCCAGGTGCGGGTTATCGTTGCTCCCGTACAGGAGGGGATCTCGCCAATGGCAGGAGAATCTGTAGAGGTCACCTCAAATTCATTACCCATATCATCCATCGCCGTTAAGGTGACGGGAGCCGGGAAATGTCCCACACAATCGACTATTGTATCATTGGGAATGGAATCAATAAAGATGGGGTTCGCTTCATTGAGTGACACGTTTGCCACTACCGGAGTAGCAAAGTGCAGACTAATCATTAAGCTCACAAAAGTTAAAAGACCTGGCCACACTGGGCGTTGTAGTCGTCTTTTCATATGCCGTATGTTTATATATAAAGGGATTACTTTTGCAATCAACACATTTATTTTATGGGCAGGTGTCTTCCAATGTGTTTGTTATGGTTTGATTACAAAGTTAGGAAAAGCGTTGGATAATAACAGATGACTGAGGAGCAGCCTCCTCCGCTTAGGAAGTTGTCGTAATTTCATGGGATACCGGTTTTTGTGGATTATGGATAGATTCCGCAAAATATTAAAATCTCTCCAAATATTTATTGGTTTTTAAACAAATCTCGTGATTTAGAGTCGAGCTAAAACGTAAATCAGCGCTTCCCAAGGTCACTCATGATTCACGTTTTAGCTCGATCCCGATTTTACATCGGGGAGAGATGTCTAAGAACGTATTTTCTTAAAATAATTGGGCAAATATTCGTCTATTCTTCTTCATCTTGTTGGCGCCAGCGGAGTTTTTTATCATCCACCTGGTCATCCAGAAAGTCATTGAGCTTATCCACTTCCAGATTGGAAATGATTTCTCCAAACTCATTTATTCGGATGTCAAAGCCTTTTAATTTATCATGTACATCTGGCTTTTCTTCTTCGTTTTTCTTTTTGGCCATGCTACAAGACAGATTTTATGCTGATTCTTTCACAAAGGTATCAAAAAGATCGAAAGCTTGGGTAAGTCGCTGATGGACTTCTACTTTACCCAGCAATGCCATGATGTCAAAAATAGAGGGCCCTTTTGTTGTTCCTGATGCAGCAATGCGCAAAATGGGTAATACCTCGCCAAATTTCAGCTCGTATTTTTCCATAAAGGCCTTCACCGTTTGTTCAATCGCTGCTGAGGCATAATCGGGCAATGTTTGTAATTCTTCTGCCAACTCAAGGAACTTGTCCTTTTGCGCCGGATTCCAGCGTTTGCGGATGGTTTTAGTGTCATATTCCTGTACCGGGGCAAAGAAATAATACCCACTCTCCCAAAAGTCCGAAAAAAGAACCACCCGTTCCTTCATTAATCCACAAAAGGTCGTCAGGTATTCATCAGTTGGTTGAAATCCCTGCGCTTCAATCCAGGGGCGGATCGTCTTGGCCAATTGTGCGTCATCTGTGGCCATAATGTACTGTTGATTGTACCAGCGGGCTTTGTCAAAGTCAAAGCGAGCACCTGCTTTACCGATTTTTTCTACAGAAAAGGCTGTCGCCAATTCGTCCAATGAGAAAATTTCTTGCTCCGTACCTGGGTTCCAGCCCAGGAATGCGAGAAAATTGGTGACTGCCTTGGGGTCAAAACCAAATTCGCGAAAGCCGGGGAAAGAATCTTCGGGCGTATCGCCTTCCCAGGAAAGTGGGAATACGGGGATCCCTAATTTAAGGCCATCGCGCTTGCTCAATTTTCCTTTGCCGTTGGGTTTGAGAATGAGTGGCAAATGAGCAAATTGCGGCATGCTACTTTCCCAGCCAAAGGCGCGGTACAACAGCACATGGTGAGCAGTACTGGGCAGCCATTCCTCTCCGCGTATGACGTGGGTGATCTTCATCAAATGATCATCCACGATATTGGCGAGGTGGTAAGTTGGCATACCATCGGTCTTCAACAATACTTTGTCGTCTAGCTCATTGCTCTGAAAGACTACTTCTCCGCGCACCATGTCCTGAATACGGATGACCTCATCGGAGGGCACCAACAGACGAATGGTGTAAGGTGTATTGTCTGCCAACAATTGATTGACTTCTTGTTCCGAGAGAGAGAGGCTGTTGCGCATGGCTCCACGTGTGCTGGAGTCATATTTAAATGAATGATTGCCTTTAGCTTTTTCGGCTTCGCGTTGGGCATTGAGTTCTTCCGGTGTATCAAAAGCATAATAAGCTTTGCCGTTTTCGATTAGTTTTTGGGCATGCTCCAAATAAATAGCCTTTCGATCCGATTGACGATAAGGGCCGTAGTCGCCACCAAAACCGGGGCCTTCGTCGGGCGTTAAACCACACCAACGCAAGGCTTCGATGACGTAGTCTTCCGCACCATCCACATAGCGAGTCTGATCGGTATCTTCAATTCGTAGAATAAAGGTGCCGTGGTGTTTTTTGGCCAGCAGGTAATTGTAAAGCGCAGTGCGTACTCCGCCTATATGTAGTGCCCCCGTCGGGCTTGGTGCAAATCGGACCCTGATATTTTCCATTCGGATAATTATTTTCTTTTTTGGTTAAAAGTGCCTTTGAAAGGCAAATTGTTCGATAAAAAACCGCTATTGCAAAAAAAATTAAAAAAATTGCAAAAAATACCAACATATAGGCAGCATTTCTCGTTGACTATACGTTCGTTTCTAAAACAAACGAAGTCTCCAACCCTCAGTTAAGTATGCAATTTCAGTAACTGGACCGCAAAGTTAAAGAATTTCAACAAGCTCCCCAGTAAAGATTTTTGCGCTATCCCCCGGTAAAGAAAAAAAGTGTTCTTTGACACTTGATGATGAGTCTTGTCAAAGAATCGACAATAACAATTGGCCCATTAGGCCCTAGGTAAGTAAAACCGATTATGAAGCACTGTATATGAGAAATATCCAAATTGAACAATTTTATTAATCCATGAACATTAATCCAAAACCATTATGTACCTAGTCAAAACCCCCAAATTAATCCAGAACCTTTTTCCCAATTTTACCTGGCGCATCCCTACGGATGAAAAAGAGCTTTTTCTTACCTTCGACGATGGTCCTATTCCTGAGGTAACTCCTTGGGTACTTGATCAGTTGGAACAGTATGATGCCAAGGCTACCTTTTTCTGCGTAGGCGATAACATCCGCAAACATCCGGAAGTATTCAACCAGGTGGTCGAGAGAGGTCACGCAGTTGGCAACCACACCTTTAATCATCTCAATGGGTGGGCTTCCGACAATTTACCTTATTTCCACAACATCCGACACTGTGCACACATGGTCAATTCTGTGCTGTTCAGACCTCCTTACGGGCAATTGAAGCCCCGTCAGGCACAGTTTCTCCAACGCCATTATCGGATTGTGATGTGGGACGTACTGAGTGGGGATTTTGATCCCAATATCACTCCCGAACAATGCCTGGACAATGTAATCAACAATGCCGGCCCTGGTTCTATCGTCGTATTTCACGATAGTCTCAAGGCGGAGGACAAACTTAGCTATGTGCTGCCCAGAGTCCTTGAGCACTTTAGTGCGTTGGGATACAGCTTCGGCAAACTCAATGAGCAGGAGCTGATGAGCCGCCAAGTTGAAAAGCAGATCGCCTAGGGCAAATACGCCTACGCGAGAAGAAAACTGACTGCAATGTTAAGTCTGATATATGCCGTTACACTCGGGTGTGATGGCTTTTTTTTTGTAATCGCCAAGGAGTGCTCATAAGAGCATGTTTCGAGGTCAAACTTTGGGCTGCAAATTTCAGGTTTTGGAACCTCTTTTCGGCTATTTTTTCGCTGCAAAAACAAAAAACCGGTGCCAGCTTTCACTGACACCGGTTTTTTGCTTTGGTGACGAAAAATTTAATCCTGCTCGATGAAAGAGCGAATGGCTTTGATGGTATTGCCAATGCGATCATAATCAAGGCTGTAGTGGATAAATTTTCCATCGCGCTCGGTCAATACCAGTCCCGCTACTCTTAAAATGCGAAGGTGCTGGGAAGTAATGGATTGCTCCAGATTGAGCGTGTTGTAAATCTTGTTTACATTGATGGTTTGGTTGCGGTCGATAAAGGATAAAATTTTCAACCGCAAGGGGTGAGCCAAGGCCCGCAACAACTCCGAGGACGAATGGAGTTTGTCGTTGTTGATGTCAACTCTTGCTTTTCTCATAGTTGTGTAGTTATAGTATGTCGATCAAAATATATCAGCAAATATGCGTTTTATTTTTATTTTTTCAAAGTTGCAAAATAAAAAATGCTGTAAATCAGATTGATTTACAGCATTTTGTGTGTTTTTTACCGATCAATGCCGCCGGGCAGATCAGTCCCCTTAACAGGGGGTATTTTGTGAGAGGGATAGGACCCCATTCGTTCATGTTAGGCTGCCAATTCTTCAATTAGTTTGGAAATTTGCAACAATCGGCTCCGGTCTAGGGAATAGTGTATAAACTTGCCTTGACGGTCGGTGATGACCACCCCGGCCCGGCGCAAAATAGCCAGATGCTGGGAGGCTACAGATTGCTCTAAGCGTAGTTTGATGTAAATATCAGTAACAGTCATGCTTTCGTGCTCTTCCAGCAAGTCGATAATTCGTTGACGTAGTTTGTGGTTTATTGCACGCAACACCAATACCGCCTTTCGCAACTCAGCATAGTCGAGCTGAATGTCGCTTTTACCCTTCTTTAAAACGACGGTCTCGTTTTTTTGCTTTCTCATTTTGATGTTTTTAAGAGATTAACAAATTTGTTCATAATTCTTGTTTCAAATACCGTACCAAATAATATTAGCGCTATTTATCAACTGTAAATGTGCTGATCCTTAAACAAAAATAGGAAAAATATTTACATAATAAAAATATATTAATCTATACTCTTCCAAAAGATTCTGGTAGCAGATCACCATCTATCCCTGACGAATAGTGCGGCTTAATTCAAAAGGTACAAGCGTTTATTGATCAGATGCTTAGTGCTGGTTTTGATGCCAAAGTTTGACTTCGAAACAGGCACTTAAATAGCTGTAGGGCAAGTGTGATGTAAAAAAAAATCACAGGTGTGAGTGTCGTAGATAGCTAGGATGTTTGTTTTTACTTTTACCAGAACGTTTGAAAAGAGCATTTCGTATATGTATTTCTTAGAATATTATTGATTTCACCCCAAAATGTTCTTTTTTGACTTGGTAATATTGGGAGGTTTTAGGTAAAAAGGGGAAAAATAGGCGACATCAGCAAACTGCTTTTTTTGAAAGGCTTTTTCCGCCAATGCTGCCAAATGATCGGCAGAACAGAGGATGGGGAGATATTGAAAAATAGGATCATTGAGGATCGCGCGGCATTTTTCGGCTCCATCTCCACAAAGGAAAATGGGTTTTCCCTGGGTACGCCATTCCTCAAAAGCGGCTTCATCGATAATTTTGGCTTCCGTTTCGCTTAGTGCGTTGGTGGTTTGGTCAAAAACGGCAGTATAGACCTCCATCCGGCGAGCATCGATCATCGGGATGAAATAGGCTTCTCCCGGTTGCACCAAATGAGCAGCATGAGCCAAAGTCTCCAGCGTAGGAATGGCCAACAATGGTTTGTCTAAGGCATAACAAATGCCTTTGGCCGTAGAGGTGCCTACCCGCAAGCCCGTGTAGGACCCCGGGCCAGCCGATACGGCCACTGCATCCAGGTCCGCCAGTTGAATATCGGCAGCATTGGCGCAAGCCTCCACCAAGAGGGTAATTTGACTGGCGTGCTGAAAAGTGCCGGAGGCATCCTTACGGAAAATGGGCTGACCATCTTGTGACAATCCCACTGAGCAGATATCCGTTGCCGTTTCTATATTGAGTATCAAGGCCATAGTGCGCGCAAAAATAGAGCATTGGCTTTGCCCCTGCAAGCAGCCTTTGCAAATTCTTGGTTGAAAAGAAACTTTGCAAGCAGATTTTGGGTTTGCAGGAAGAGTATCCTTAATTCCAAAATAAGTTATTAATTTTGAGCTCCCAAATCGGGAATTACTACAAATAGATTGCAGATGTTAGACAAGTTGGAAGCCATATACGATCGCTATAATTACCTCGAAGAGCAGATGTCTGACCCGGGCGTAATTGCTGATATGGATCGGTATATGAAGATTGGAAAGGAATACAAAGACATGAAGGTGGTGGTAGAAGCCTATCTGGAATATCGCGACCTGCTGGGCAATATCAATACGGCCAAGGAGATGCTCAATGATAAGGAGATGAAGGAAATGGCGCAGATGGAATTGGAAGAGTTGGAGCCTAAACAAGAGGAATTGGAAGAGCGCATAAAAATGCTGCTCATTCCAAAAGACCCCAACGACGACAAGGATGTCATTTTTGAAATCCGTTCCGGTACAGGGGGAGATGAAGCCAGCCTTTTTGCAGGAGACCTGTACCGCATGTATAGCCGCTATTTTGATAGCCAGGGGTGGAAAACAGAAGTGGTCTCTGCCAATGAAGGTACGGCTGGCGGATACAAGGAGATCGTGCTGGAAATTTCAGGGGATGAGGTATATGGTAAGCTCAAATTTGAGTCGGGAGGCCATCGGGTACAACGGGTCCCCAAAACCGAATCGCAGGGCAGGGTACACACTTCGGCGGCTACGGTAGCGGTAATGCCCAAAATTGAACCGGAAGAGGTGAATGTGCGCAAAGATGAACTCCGCTATGACGTATTCCGGGCTAGTGGTGCGGGTGGACAGCACGTTAACCGGACCGAATCAGCCGTGCGGATTACTCACCTTCCTACGGGGATTGTGTCCGAGAGTCAGGATAGCCGTTCGCAAATCAAAAACCGTGAAATTGCCTTGCAGCGGTTGATGGTAAAAATTGTGGAAGTACAGCGTAAAGAAGAAGCTTCTACCGTAGCAGCGCAGCGCCGATTGCAAGTTGGCTCCGGGGATCGGTCTGAGAAGATTCGCACCTACAATTTTCCACAAAACCGCCTGACTGACCACCGTATCAACCTCACCCTTTACAATCTGGATCAGGTCATGGATGGCCAAATTGAGGATATCATCGAGGCACTACAAGTGGCCGATAATGCGGATAAAATGAAGGCGGGAGAGGAGGACTAATCCATTATCCTTTTGCCAAAGGCGAAACCGTTTTGGCAAACTCCTCCTGAATACCTTTACTGCAAGCAATCATTTCACCGCCAAAGAGGTAATTATCTCCACCGGAAAAATCGGTAACTACTCCGCCTGCTTCCTGGACCAATAAGATGCCTGCGGCGACATCCCAGGCGTTGAGACTATATTCAAAAAAGCCATCAAAACGGCCACAAGCCGTATAGGCCAGGTCTACTGCCGCTGAACCGAAACGACGGATGCCGCGGGTCCCCTTCATTAATTCAGCAAGAACTTGCAGATAGGTTTTTATACGGTCATAATCGTAGTAGGGAAAACCAGTAGCAATCAAACTATCCGCCAACGCCGTATTGCGACTTACCCGGATCGGGTGATCGTTGCAGTAGGCTCCACCGCCGGCCCAGGCGTAGAAACATTCGTCTCGGTTGATTTCATAAACGATCCCCAAGACAATTTTACCTTGTTTTTGCAAGGCGACACTCACGGAAAACACCGGTAGCTGATGTAGAAAATTGGTGGTGCCATCCAGCGGATCGATGATCCATTGCAAATCGCTGTGCTTGGTATCTACGGTTTCCTCCTCTGTGAGAAAGGTGGCTTCAGGCAGCAATCGGTTTAGCCCTGCAACCAGTTGTTTTTCGGCCGTTTGGTCTACATAACTGACCAAGCTATTGAGTGCTTTAGTCACAATATCTTGATGATTGACCTTACCCAATTCAGCACGGATAAAAGCACCTGTTTGCACAATGAGCGGTCGAGCTTGCTGACAGAGTTGTTCTAGCGTCATAGATTTTGATTTCTATTCTACCAATTGATAGATGTCTGGTAAATTTCGGCCCAGTTCATCGTAATCCAAGCCATAGCCAACGACAAATTTGGACGGGATTTCAAATCCGCTATAACGAATGTCCAGGTCAAATTCCAGCGCCTCCGGTTTGACCAATAAAGTGCAGACTTCGGCGGAAGCCACTCCCATTTTTTTCAGGTCGGGTAAAAGAGCATGCATGGTTCGTCCCGAGTCAACAATGTCTTCTATCACGATGACATGCCTTCCGGCAATGGATTGTTCCAACCCGATGAGGGTCGCCACATCACCGGTAGATTGCGTGCCCCGGTAGGAAGATAATTTGATGAAAGAAATTTCGCAGTCAAAATCACAGGCGCGCAACAAATCTGCCGCAAAGACGAAGGCTCCATTGAGTACTCCGAGAAAAAGCGGATTTTGATCGGCGTATCGTTTTTTGATGGTGCGCCCCAGTTCTTGCACCCGGGCCTGGATATCGGCCGCGAGCAGATAGGGGCGAAATTGTAAATCGTGCAGCTGAATAATAGACTCAGATAGCGGCATGGCAAATTTTTGCTTGGGAAATAAGGGCTAATCTTTTAGAATTTCAAATAATGGTGCGAATATTTGTGTTAATTTTCCCGATCTTGGCCAATGCAAGCAAAGAAATGTAGTCATGCTTTTACCTTTTCTCAATCAAGAAGATATTGAAGCCGGATGCGATGAAGCCGGGCGAGGTTGTTTGGCCGGTCCGGTCTTTGCGGCTGCCGTGATTTTACCCGTAGATTTTAGTCATCCCCTGCTCAATGATTCCAAACAGTTAAGTGAAAAAAAGCGCTATGAAGCCCGAGTAATTGTAGAGGAGCATGCCCTGAGTTGGGCCGTAGCTCAAGTAGATCCGGCAGAGATAGATCAAATCAACATCCTCAATGCTTCTTTTCTGGCCATGCATCGCGCCTTGGACCAATTGGATGTGCGGCCTACTAGTTTGCTGATTGATGGCAATCGTTTCAAGCCTTATCAGGAGCTCCCTTTTCACTGCATCATTAAGGGAGACGGAAAATACCTGTCGATAGCGGCGGCTTCCATTTTAGCCAAGACCTACCGCGACGATTACATGCTACATTTGGCGAAAGCTCATCCTCATTATGACTGGCCTTCCAATAAGGGATACCCCACTGTTGCCCATCGGGAAGCGATCAAAGTGCACGGACCAACAGTGCACCACCGCAAATCGTTTCGCCTATTGCCGGATGGGGTGCAGGGAACCCTGTTTTAGTGCATGTTTGGAGGTAGATCCTGTTGCATGCACGATGTGGCGGGCCCCACACGGGAACAGCGAGGCAAGAGCTGGTCGAGAGCCCTGAAAGGTAGCGCCCCGCAGGGGCATGCCCCATGAATAATGATCAATTCGCTCGATTAAACCGCTTACGTACGATTGGGTAGGCAAATACAGCACCTAAAATAATCAATCCACCGACATAAAACCCGGTGGTCAGTTCCTGGTGATCATCGAGGATGAACCAAGCTAGGGCAATACCATAGATCGGTTCCAGATTAACGGTGAGGTTGGCAGCAAAGGCCGTGAGATGGCGCAACGAACGCAATGCAAGCACATAGGCCAGGGTGGTACAGAGTAGCGATAGCACTAACAAATAGCCCCAATCGAGTAATGAAGGCATTATCTGAAAATCGTCGGGCGCATTGTACAAAAAATAAGGAAGCAGCAAGGTGAGAAAAAGGAACGCTGTTCCCAGTTCTAGGAAGGTGATATTGAGCACATTTGATGCTCCGATATAGCGTTTGTTTAAGGTGCCGAATAAAGCCGCCAGAAATGCGGAGGCCAATCCTACCCAAATTCCGGCCATCATGTTCAACTCGGTGGCATTGGCTACTAGAGCCATGCCCGGTAGGATGAGTAACCCCAGGGCAATTTCGTACCCTTTAACCTTCTGGCGCATGATCAAGGGTTCGAGGAAAGAGGTAAAAAAGGAGGTCGTAGCCATACAAACCAATGCAATGGACGCATTGGCCAGTTTGATGGACCCATAGAAGGCCAGCCAGTGTAAGGCGACCAAGACTCCAATACCCATAAAGCGCAGCAGCATACGCCGGGGCATTTGCCGGAATAATGGACCAATTTTGATCAATAGCAGCAAGCTAAAACTGGTCAGCAATACCCGCCACCAGACCAACATCAAGGCAGATAGCTTAATCAAGTCACCGAGGATAGCAGTGAAGCCAAACAATAAAACGGCCACGTGTAATTCGAGGTATGCTTTTTTTTCCGGATCCATTGATTGTTAATTGATCTCAAAGGAACAAAAAGTGATGAACAAGTCAGCTGATTGGGTGTTAAAATTTTAATTTTACATTTTTCAACTAAAAATCAAAAACATGGCCTTACAAGTAGGTGATAAAGCACCGGCCTTCACCCTCTATTCTTCAGAAAAAGCGGAGGAATCTTTGGCAAAATATGAAGGAAAAAATGTGGTAGTTTTATTTTTTCCAATGGCTTTCACCAGTGTTTGTACCACAGAATTGTGTACAATGAGAGATAACCTCTCTGTCTATGACAACCTCAATGCAACCATTTTGGGGATTTCGGTGGATTCTCCATTTACGCTTGCAAAATTTAAAGAGGAACAAGCACTCAATTTCCCTTTGCTTTCAGATTTCAACAAAGAAGTGTCCAGAGCTTACGGTGCGCTTTATGAAGAATTTGTCTTGGGGTTGAGAGGTGTTTCCAAACGTTCAGCCTTTGTTATTGACAAGGATGGCATAATTCGGTACGCCGAAGTATTGGAATCTGCCGGAGATTTGCCTAATTTTGCAGCGATGAAGGAAACTTTATCTACTCTAAATTAGTTATAACTTCAAACCGCCGAAAGATGCTCTGGGAAGAATTGGAAGAAGAAGTCATCGTAGAAGAAGAAATAGAGAATTCCGACATTGGGGAACGATCACAGCTGATTGTTTACAATGACGACCACAATTCTTTTGATTGGGTGATTGATAGCTTTATGGAAGTGCTTGACCATACACAGGCTCAAGCAGAGCAATTGGCAATGATCATTCATTTTAAAGGCAAAGCGACGGTAAAAACGGCCCCTAAGAATGTGCTCAAACCCAAGAAGGACGCACTAATCGACCGCGGATTATCAGCGGTCATTGAGGAGGGCTGCTAGTTAAAAAGAACTTTTATCACAAGATAAACAACGGAGCATTGGCAGCACCTGTCATTGCTCCGTTTTAGTTTGCAGAAGCAGGTGCCGGTAGAAGCTAATTGCAGCTCGTCCTCCCACCTGATACCTAATTATCAACTATGCCCGTATTTTGGTTGCCCGAAGACGAAGTGATTTTTCCCGATCCGGAACTAGCTGATCCCAATGGAGTCTTAGCGGTTGGGGGGGATCTGTCGCCAAAGCGGTTGCTAACGGCTTATCAAATGGGCATCTTTCCTTGGTTCAACCCCAATGAGCCCCTGCTGTGGTGGTCGCCCGATCCCCGCTTTGTTTTGTTTCCGGAAAAGTTAAAAATATCGCGCTCGATGCGGCCCTATTTCAATCAACAAAAATTTGAAGTAAGTTTGGACCAAAATTTTCGAGCGGTGATCACCAACTGCCAGCAAAACCGTCGTGCCGGACAAGGAGGCGGGACCTGGATTACGGATGACATGCTCGAAGCATATTGTCACTTGCACGAGCTGGGTTATGCGCATTCGGCAGAAGTATGGGATGATGGCACACTGGTGGGAGGGCTTTACGGCATTGCGCTAGGCAAAGTCTTTTTTGGGGAGTCTATGTTTGCCAAGGTCAGCAATGCTTCTAAATTTGGCTTCATTTCTCTGGTGCAATGGCTGCAGAAACGAAACTACTGGCTTATTGACTGCCAACAGGAAACGCGCCATCTGGCTAGCCTCGGTGCTGAACGTATCAACCGAACGGAGTTTTTAGAATACTTGGAGCGGAACCGGGGAGAGAATACACAGGTGGGAAAGTGGTCGGTCTAGGAGGGGATGTTTGTGAGGTTTATTGGGTTTATGAGGGAGTGTGCTGAGGCGGTTGAGCGTGTAGGGTTATGGTCGATAGTGCAAACATCTCTTAAGTGCTTATTTGGAGCTTGCTCCTACTGTAAATCAAGGGTTTAAGAACCTTGCGTTGTCTTTTTATATTCACTTAACCCACTAAGATCATATAAAAAGCCTTAGCCAGAACCTTAACCCCTTGATTTTCGCAACGAATCCGCTCCAAACAAGCACTAAGCGGCACCACTCGAAAAATTGAGCTGCCATCAGAGATATATTACTTCTTTCTAACCGAAGAGGGTGGGTATAAAAAAAAGCCCGCCCACATCCGCCAAGCCACCAGAAGCTTACGTACAGCTTGCGCATCTGCACAGAGCTGTCAGGGTAGGATGCATTTGGAGCATCTACAAAATCGCCGGCGAAGCTTAGAAGTGAATCACACTGCAAATTAATAAAAAGTTTTAAAATAAAAAAATAAAAACAATTTTTATCAAAAAATAAAACCCTCTCAGATAAAAAATTCTGATCAAAACTGTGATCCACTATGCGACTATACAGATTACTGACGGTGCTCTCTTTGTTTGGCCTGCTCTCCTTTACGGGAACCAAGAAATATCCACAGGATTATTTTGGTTCTCCCATTCATTCTCCAATACGCCTGGCCGGAACTTTTGGGGAGCTACGGGCCAACCACTTTCATGCAGGGATTGATATTAAGGGAGCGGTCGGTACGCCATTGTATGCGATCGCGGATGGGTATATCTCCCGCATTAAGGTGGGGGCAGGAGGTTACGGACAGGTGATTTATATGAGGCATCCCAATGGGTATACTTCCGTGTATGCGCACATGGACCGCTTTGCGCCGGAATTGGAAGAATTGGTAAAAAGCTATCAATATCAGCAAGAAGCGTTTGAAGTTGAAATTTATCCGGAGAAAGATCAGTATGTTTATAAAAAAGGAGAAGAAATTGGCAAAATGGGCATGACCGGGACTGCTTACGGACCACATTTACATTTTGAAATTCGCGATTCACGAACAGAAAAACCAATCAACCCTTTACTTTTTGGCTACGACGTAGCGGATAGTCGCCCGCCACGGATGCATGAACTGCGGGTGTACGAAATCAATGACCAGCGAGAGACAACAGATGCACAAAGCTTTAAACTGGTTAAAGCGGGTAGTAGATACAAAACCAAGAGCGATACCCTCTTTGTAGATAGTGAAAGGGTGGGGTTTGGCTTAAAGACTTACGATCACATGGATGGGGTGACCAACTGGAATGGAATCTATAGTCTGGAAATGTATCAGGATGATTCACTGGTGTATCGTTTTGAAATGGAAACCTTTGCCTTTAATGAGACTCGTTTTCTCAATGCCCATTTAGACTATGAAGAGCAGGTGAGTGCCGGTAGCTATTTCAACCGGTGTTTTTTAATGCCGGGAAATGAGTTGTCTATATACAATACCGTGAATAATTATGGCTTGATTAAAACCGGGCCGAGACGGGCGAGTAAGGTCAAAATGATCGCAAAAGATGTGGCGGGGAACAATGCGGAATTGACCTTTTGGGTGAAACGCCACGATATGACTAGTGTCAAACCGGTACCGCATTATAATTATTTCCTGCCTTATAATCAGGGGAATGCCATAGACAATGGGGACTTTTTTATCCATTTGCCGAAAGGCAGTTTATATGAAAATCTCTATATGGAATATGAGGGCATACACGAACAAACCAATAATGTGTACTCCAATATCCATCATATTCACGACTATAAGACTCCGGTGCACCTTTATTTTGATATTGGTATTCGGCCCGTTTTGCTCCCAGAGGCATTGCGCAGTAAAGCCTTTGTGGCGTATTGTGACGAGGATGATGAGATCATCAATTGTGGGGGAACATGGGAAAAAGGCATGTTACAAACCAAAGCACGGGCTTTGGGTGACTACTGCATTATGACAGATACGGTGGCGCCAACCATTCGCCCTATTCGCTTTCAAAGGGATATGCGCAAGTTTTCGGAAATGAGCTTTAAAATCACTGATAATTATGCCACTGCCCGCAATGTAGAAGGGCTCTCTTTCAGAGCAACGGTAGATGGCCATTGGATCTTAATGGAATTGGATGGTAAAAAAGATATCATCACCCATAAATTTGATGAAAGAATTTTACCTGGTCAACACCAGCTGAGGTTGGTAGTCACCGATGTATTGGGTAATGAAAAGGTATTTGAGCAGGAATTTATCCGATAAATATTAGGAGGGTGGTATCGATACTTTGCCGCGCAATGCCTTTTTTTCCGCGCGTATTTTTTTTGCCTTGAGCCGCTTTTGCCGATCAGCACGGAGTGGTTTTACTTTCTTGCGTTTAGCACGAGGGCGCAATGCTTCTTGGATCAATTCATCCAATCGTCGTATGGCTAGTTCTCTATTGCGGTGTTGGGAGCGGGTTTCGGAGCTGCGTAAGGCTAAAATTCCTTCCTGGTTAATTCTTCCTTCGAGGCGCTTGTATAATTTTTCTTTCTCGTTATCGGTCAGGGCCAATGAGGCATCAATATCCAGTAGGATTTCCACCTGGCTGGCCACCTTATTCACGTGCTGCCCACCACTTCCGGAGCTGCGGCTGAAGCGAAATTGTAATTCTGTATGTAGTTGTTCAATGTTCATAACCCCTTTATAACGGGAACGGTATGGGGAAAGTTCCTGTAGTAATGAGTTTTGCGGTGAAGGAATTGTCAATAACTGACCGCCTCTTTTTTGGGTAGCAACAAGTAGTAAAGGCCCCCGAAAAGCCCGTTTTTATACTTATTCGGAAATTATGTCATGTGTTTTACACGTTTGTTGCCAATTTGTCATACACTAAACCTCAAAATGCTGCCTCTTTTACCTGTTTGTTGGGTTGGTATGCCAATTGCAATGGATGGAAGTGTAATCAATGATTAAAAAACTACAAAAATCTATAATTATGTTAGTCGTAAAACCAGCCATCAGAAGAAGTGTTGCCGCCCCATCTAATCGTTTTTTTAACGATTTTTTTGAACGGACCAATACTTTTACACCGGCGATTAATACGGTAGAGACGGAGCAGGGATTCCGATTGGAGATTGCAGTACCCGGTTTGGAGAAATCCGATTTTCAAGTAAAGGTTGACCAAGAGATGTTGACTATTTCTGTGAATAAGGAATACCAAACGGCAGAAGGAGAAACCGTGAGAAGAAGAGAATTTGGGCACTATGAATTTGAGCGCAGTTTCCGATTGCCTGATACTATTGATCAAGACAAGATTGACGCCAGCTACCAAAATGGTATTCTGGTGATCACTCTGCCACAGAAACCTGAGGCAAGTCCCAAAACGATTGAAATCAAGTAATTTTTTGAAAAAAAAAGGAATTATAGGAAACGTTGAAAAATGACAATTTTTTGACGGAGACCCAGAAATCTTTTAACCAATAAAACTGTTTAAATCATGAACGTAATAAATTATCGTCCATTTAATACGGCAAAGGCCTTTAATGATATTTTTGACAATTTTTTCAACCATGATCTTTCCGGATTTATCGGAGCAGATAATTTGCTGAGCAATCCATCTGTTAATGTGATCGAGAAAGACGATCAATTCCGGATTGAGTTAGCCGCACCGGGTTTGGAAAAAGAAAACTTCCAACTCAAGGTAGAAAAAGGATATTTGAAGGTGTCGGCAAATAAGGAGCAAAAGCAAGAAATCGAAGGCGAAAAATTCACTCGCCGGGAATTTAATTTTGCTTCTTTTAGTAGAAGTTTTCAACTTCCTGAATCCGTTGACGCTGAAAAAATTGTAGCTAATTACGAAAAAGGCGTACTTACTGTATCTTTGCCGAAGAAAGCGGAAGCTCAGGTTGAAAAAGCCCGCTTGATTGAGATCAAATAAAACAACAGCCAGTTTGAGCTGTTTTAAGAATAGTTAATAGGGTTTTAGGTGTTTAATTTTGGACCGACGCATTGTTGCGTCGGTCTTTTTTTTTGAAGTTGTTTTAAAAAAGTCAACCCAGTGACTTTCGACCACCGGGTTGCTTAAGAAAATCCAACTTCAAAAAGGAGAATAGTTAACTCTTGCACATGTTGTAGTCGTGTTTATTTTAGGGCGGACCCTTACAAAATAAGAAGTTAGGATTCGTCTGTTTTAATAAACATCATTGGGATGACTACAACTACAGTATTCCTTTTCTTTTATTCGCATCATTACTGTAGTATCGTGTCAAACCGGTTTCAAGATAAGATTTGTGCTTAGATAAAGGATATTGCCGCAAAGCAATAGCCATTCTCTCTTAGAATAGTTGCTGTTGTTAAATGTTGTGTATGCTTAAATCGGCAGTTTGAGTGGGGGGATTGTCTGCTTAGGAGATCTAATTTCATTCAGACCCAGCAAAAATAGCAGAAAATTGGAAGTAAGTCAACAAAATGCAGAAAAATTACGCATTCAAATGTTTAGCCGCCGCCTCTAGCTCGGTGAAAAAATCTGCACCGTATTTGCGAATCAGGGCTTCTTTGAGAAATTGATAGACCGGAAGCTGCTCTTTTTTTCCAAGGGTGCAGGCTGCTGAACAAATATCCCATTGATCGTAATTCAATGCTTCAAATTCCCCGTGAGGGACTTTGTTGATTCTAATGGGATAGAGGTGGCAGGATATCGGCTTTTTAAAATCGATCACCCCTGCCTTATGGGCTTGTTCGATACCACATTTGGCAATACCTAATTCATCATAGGTCATATAAGCGCACGGACCTCCAGCAATTAGTGGAGTGGCAAAATCATCGGTTTCCTCCTGAAAAACGGACGTCCCCTCCGCTTCAATCACAGCAATTCCTGCCGGACTGAGAAAAGGCTTCACGGCTTCGTAGATTTCTTTGAGGGTATCTAATTCTTCCGGCTCCAAAGGTGCTCCAAAGTCACCTTCCCAACAGCAGGCCCCCTTGCAGGCGGAAAGGTTGCAAAGGAATTGCTTTTCGATGACGTCGTCGCTGATGAGTTTATCTTGAACAATTAACATTTTTAAGACTTAAGGACTACCGTCGGCCAGCAGCCAATTTTTGGAAATACTAATGCAAATATCGCACACCTGAAGCAATAAAACGGTCAAAAATTGTATTTTAGCGGGAATAAAAGTAGATAAGATGAAGAAAATTGTATTGAGTTTATCTTTTTGTCTGGTAGTACTTGCGCTCTCTGCTCAGGCTACGATTGGCCAGGATGCGATTCAGCAGGCCACAGATGAGCTGGTTAGCCTTTATCAGCTGGATGCTAAACAAGCGGTAAAGATGCAAACTATTCAGGAACGCCGGCAGCGAAACCTGGCTGAAATAGAAACATTGCAAGATAGCGATCCACAGTTGTATCTGATTAAAAAGAAAAATATCCGAAAGGGTATGGAAGCTTCGATTCGAATGATGCTGACGGCAGAACAAATGCCGATTTTTAACCAACAGCAGATCGAACGCAGAAAGCGCGATTCAGAAAAAATCAAATCCCTGAGAGCTCAGGGTGCCAGCAAAGAAGAAATTCAAATGGCACTGCTCGAAATGGACTAGTAGATTGAGATTGTATTTGTTCCGAAAAGGAAATTGATCACTTTCATCACTTCAGTGCTTGTTTGGCTGGGAGGTCGGAATTTTAATCTAAAGGATGACCTCCCAGCCAATGCTTGGACTCTACTTGGAACTTGCTCCTTCCAAAAACCTTAACCTTCTGATTTCTAAATAGAATCTGCTCCAAACATGCACTTAAAACGCAAGTGGCGCAGCACCTTAATTTTGAATCTTTAGCGATCGTACCGAGCCTCCCCTCCCCTTGGTGAAATCGTTTTTTAATTGGCCAAAAGCCAATGGATTTCCCAAATTTTGAATTTTGGCGAGCTTTTCAATTGAATAAACTGCCAAATTTTGAGAACAAACTCCCCGCTATAACTGTACCATTAACGTAAGTATTTGTTTAGCAACAAAACATTGAAAGGAAAATCAGCACCAAATTCCCTTTCTAATCGGCGTGATTTTGGTGGCGGTTTACCCAAATGGCATAAAAAAAGAATGTTGCTGGCTGATTTATCGGCAAAATGTTACAGATCAACCGGTTTCGCCCCGATTAATGTCGTGCATTTTTATCGTTAAGATTTGGAAAATGCCTACCTTTAGGGCGCTAAAATAGAGCAAGGAAATAATAAAAAGCTAATCACTATAATTGAAAAAAAATTGATGGATCCCCTAAAACAGAAGTTTAATGAGAAAGCAGTTGAGTTGAAGAAAGAGATCAAGGCGCTGCTTAAAGAGAAAGGTAATACAAAAGTTGACGAGGTCGTATTGAGTCAGGTGTTCGGGGGAGCCCGTGGTATCAAAATGATGCTTTGGGAAACCTCCCAGCTCGACGCCATCGAGGGCATTCGTTTTCGTGGTTATACTATTCCTCAACTTAAAGAATTGTTACCTAAAGGACTCGATGGGAAAGAACCACGTCCGGAAGGTCTATTTTGGTTGATGTTGGTTGGAGAAATTCCTACCGAAGAGCAAGTGAAATGGCTAACTGACCAATGGACTCATCGCAGTAATGTACCTGAACACGTCTTTAAAGTACTGGACAATCTGCCGGTTGATGCGCACCCCATGACCCAGCTTTCTACTGCCATCCTGGCGATGCAAACGGAGAGCTGTTTTGCCCGCCGCTACGCGGAAGGCATGTCTAAAACGGAGTATTGGGATGCGACCTATGAAGATTCAATGAACTTGATCGCTCGCCTGCCCCGGGTGGCTGCTTATATCTATCGTCGGACTTTCCACGAAGGCAAGCACATTACTCCAGACTTTTCGCTGGACTGGGCCGGTAACTTTGCTCACATGCTGGGTTTTGAAGATCCGGACTTTAAGAGCTTGATGCGATTGTACTTGACCATCCATGCCGACCATGAAGGCGGTAATGCCTCTGCACATACCACTCACCTGGTAGGGTCCACATTGAGTGACCCCTATTATTCACTGGCGGGAGGTATGACGGCCCTGGCAGGTCCATTGCACGGATTGGCCAATCAGGAGGTAATCAAGTGGATTTTCCGTATGCTGGATGCATTGGGAACAACCAAGCCTACCAAAGAGCAGATTGCAGAATATGTGAAGAGCACCTTGGCTTCCGGTCAGGTGATCCCCGGATACGGTCACGCGGTCTTGCGTCGTCCTGACCCTCGGTTCATGGCGCAGAAGCGTTTTGCGGAAGAATATATCAAAGATTCAGACATCGTCAATGTAGTTTGGAAAGTCTTTGAAGTAGTGCCTCCTATTTTGGAAGGATTGGGTAAGGTGAAAAACCCTTGGCCTAATGTGGATGCGCATTCTGGTGCCATATTAGTGCACTATGGTCTGAAGGAGAATGCCTACTATACTGTCTTGTTTGGCGTTTCCAGAGCCTTGGGTGTGCTTTCGGCCTTGTGCTGGTCACGGGCACTTGGTCTGCCATTGGAAAGACCGAAATCCATTACCTACTCTTGGGTGAAGGAATTTCTGAAAAAGACCGAAGAAACTGAAAAAGTAGCTGGATAATATTACTCCGGTTCATTCAATAATATTTAGAAAGATCGTTGCAGGATATTGATGATCAGTTGTTTTACAATAACTGGTGATGAATGTGCTGTAACGATTTTTTTGTTTAAACATACTCTTAAACCATTCATCGCAATCGAGGGTTGTAAAAGGGAGTATCTCAATAAATATGGCAAAGAACCAGCAAAACGGCACTACTGAAAATGGAACGATTGTGGAACAGGAGTTCATCGAGGTTATTGGTGCCAAAGAACACAATTTGAAGGACATTGATGTGCGGATTCCACGTAATAAATTGGTGGTGATCACGGGCATTAGCGGGAGTGGCAAATCGTCCCTAGCCTTTGACACTATCTACGCCGAGGGGCAACGGCGCTACATGGAGACTTTTTCCGCCTATGCCCGCCAGTTTATCGGCGAAATGGAACGTCCGGAGGTTGAACAGATTTCTGGCCTCAGCCCGGTTATTTCCATCGAACAAAAAACGACTGGCCGTAATCCGCGTTCCACTGTTGGTACCATCACAGAGATATACGACTTTCTGCGCCTGCTGTATGCCCGCATTGGAGAGGCTTATTCTTATGAGACCGGTAAGCCGATGACTAAGTACAGTGAGGATCAGATGAAGGAGCGTATCATGACACAATACGCTGGTAAGAAAGTGGCTCTCTTGGCGCCATTGGTGCGCGGGCGAAAAGGGCATTATCGGGAATTATTTGACCAAATGCTCAAGCAGGGATATACCAAAGTTCGCGTAGATGGCGAATTAGTTGAGCTGAAGCCGGGATTACAGGTAGATCGCTATAAGGTACATGACATTGAGCTGGTCGTAGATCGCCTAAAAATAGGGGAAGAACGCCGAGACCGCATCAATGAATCGGTGCAAACGGCACTAAAAATGGGTAATGATCTGCTCATGGTCATGAATGTGGATACCAATGAAGTTACCACTTTGAGTAAGCAGTTGATGGACCCCGAGTCGGGTATTTCTTACGAAGAACCCTCTCCGAATTCCTTTTCCTTCAATTCTCCTTACGGGGCTTGCCCTTCTTGTAAGGGTTTGGGCTTGGTCAACCAGGTGGATATAGATAAGGTCATTCCCGACGATAGCAAAAGTATTAATGATCAGGGCATTGCGCCTTTTGGCGAAGTACGGGATAACCTGACGTTTAAGCAATTGCGAGCCATTGCCAAGCGGTACAAATTCTCCTTTTCCACTCCAGTGAAGGAGATCCCCGAAAAGGCATTAAATACCATTCTGAACGGAGGAGATGACAGTTTTGATGTCAAACTAAGCTACAGCTCCCACGATTTCTCTTACAATTTGGCTCAGGAAGGTTTGCTGAGTATGTTGTCTCGTTGGTACGAAAATTCTACTTCGGAAAAGGTCCGCTCCTGGGTGGAGGGATTCATGACCATCAATGCTTGCCCGGAATGTAATGGACAACGCTTGCGCAAAGAATCGCGATATTTCAAACTCAATGGTAAAAACATCTCTGAGCTTGCGCAAATGGATATCATTGAGCTAAATGACTGGATGCAGGACCTGGACAACCACCTGACGGAACGCCAAATGGTCATCGCTAAAGAGATCTTAAAAGAAATTCGTTTTCGCATTGGTTTTTTGCTGCACGTGGGGTTGGATTATTTAATGCTTGACCGCCCGGCGCGTACCCTTTCGGGGGGAGAATCACAGCGCATTCGATTGGCTACGCAGATTGGCTCACAGTTGACGGGTATTACTTATATATTGGACGAACCGAGTATTGGTTTGCACCAACGCGATAACCAGCGCCTGATTGAAGCCTTACGGGAGTTATCCGACATTGGCAATACCGTGCTGGTGGTAGAACACGATAAAGATATTATGCTGGCCTCCGATTATCTGATCGACCTGGGACCTGGAGCCGGCAAACACGGAGGAGAGCTGGTCGGAGAAGGAGTACCGAAGGTTTTTATTAAAAACAGTACGATTACCTCGGAATACCTCAATAATATTCGCCGTATCGAAATTCCCGAAAAGCGGCGGAAAGGTAGTGGCAAATGGCTCGAATTAAAAGGTGCCAGCGGCAACAACCTCAAATCAGTGAATGTCAAAATACCATTGGGCACCTTTACCTGCATTACGGGCGTATCGGGCAGTGGCAAATCAACGCTGATTAATGAAACACTGTACCCCATTTTGCGACAGCATTTTTATAAAAGCATTGGCAAACCAATGCCTTTTGATGCCGTCAAAGGGCTGGATCACATCGATAAGGTCATTGAGATTGACCAATCACCAATCGGACGTACACCTCGCTCTAATCCTGCAACCTATACCGGGGTATTTACGGATATTCGCAAGATCTTTTCGGAATTGCCGGAAGCTAAAATCCGAGGTTACAAGCCGGGGCGTTTTTCTTTCAATGTGAAGGGGGGCAGATGTGATGTTTGTGAGGGTTCGGGAATGCGGGTCATTGAAATGAACTTCTTGCCCGATGTCTATGTGGAATGTGAAAAGTGCCTGGGCCGGCGTTATAACCGGGAAACATTGGAGGTACTGTATAAAGGTAAATCCATCAGCGATGTGTTGGATATGACCGTTAGCGAAGCGGTGCAGTTTTTTCAAAATATTCCCAGTATTTACCGCAAATTAAAGACGCTGAACAGTGTGGGATTGGGATACATTACCCTGGGCCAACAGGCTACCACTCTTTCTGGAGGAGAAGCACAGCGGGTAAAATTATCGGAAGAACTTTCCAAACGCGATACTGGCAATACCGTCTACATTCTCGACGAGCCGACAACCGGATTGCATTTTGAGGACATTAAACACCTACTGGTAGTGCTCAATAAATTGGTGGAAAAAGGCAATACCGTGATTGTCATCGAACACAATCTGGATGTGGTCAAAGTAGCAGATTATATCATCGATATGGGACCGGAAGGTGGACAGCGCGGTGGCACGGTGGTTTGTATCGGCACGCCTGAACAGGTAGCCAAAAATAAGAAAAGCTATACGGGGCAATTTTTAAAAGCGGAACTTTGAGTGCCGCTAACCGATGATACCGGCCTTGAAATAGGTTGACAACCCAATCGGGTAGGATTAACCATGTAATGGCTTTGATGTTGCGATAGGCCAAATTGTGAATAATCCTCCCTACCATTCCCACCCGAGAATCCATATCTTTGATCTTTTGTTCTTTGGCAGAATGAAACCTGTTGAAGAATGTGATTTTTTGTCAAAACCTTCCCTGACCAATGCAAGAAACAGGCTCTTTCTCAAGTAACATCACTGAAAAACAAGCGGCTGAATGGGTGCAAAAGCACTATGGCATCACCGGAAAAATCAAGCGATTGATGGGGGAGGTGGATTTTAATTTCTATCTGAAAAGTGAGGAAGAAAAAGAATATACCGTTAAGATTAGTCGACCTGGACAGGATGTACAATTTATTGATTTTCAAAACAATATCGTCAGTCACTTGCGTACATCGGGGTTTCCGTTGAACCTGCCTGTGGCAATTCCCGCTAAGGAAGGAAGTTCTTATGTGGTGTTGGATCAAGGACACATTTTGCGGCTACAAAAATGGGTACCTGGACGGATGATGGATGAAGTAAATCCGAGGTCACCATTAATCTTGGAAAGTTGGGGCAGAACCGCTGGATTGTTGTCCAAACATTTGACAGGATTTGACCATCCAACGGCGCATCGGTTTTACAAATGGAATCCGAGTGAGACACTCTATTCCAAGAAATATCTGGAATATATTGAAGGTAGAGACGCCCGGGAAATCGCCGGTTACTTTTGGGATCTATTTGAGCAAGCAGCTTTGCCGCAGTTGGACAGTTTGCGCCAAAGTGTCAATTACAACGATGCCCACGAACACAATCTGCTGGTCAATCAGGACTATAAAAATCCACAGGTGACCGGTGTGATTGATTTTGGTGATGCTTTATTTACACAGACCATCAACGAACTGGCCATCGCCTGTGCCTATGCCAGTATGTACCAGCCCGCCCCCCTACAGGCAGCGGCTGATGTAGTGAAAGGCTATCATCGGGAATTTCCGATTCAGGAAGAAGAACTGGCTGTGTTATTTCCATTAATGGGGGCACGCTTGATGATCACCGTGGCTAATGCAGCCTGGAACAAATATCAGGAACCCGAAAATGAATACCTGCAAATCAGTGTAAAACCAGCGTGGGATTTGCTCCAAAAATTCAGAACAGTTGACCCGGCACGGGCTCATTATACTTTCCGCCATGCTTGTGGACTACCGCCCTGTCCGAAGCATGCCGCTTTTCAGGAATGGGCCGCTCAGCATGATAGCAAGTGTGCGACTGTAATCGATTTTTCAGGTAAAAAGGTGATGCCTTTTGATTTGAGTGTAGGCAGTTTGGATTTGGGGAATAACGAAAATTTTGAATCCATCCAGCCTTTTCAAAAACTGGTCGATCGCCTGCTGGACGATCATGGCGCCGATATTGGCATTGGTGGTTACGGAGAGGTGCGCCCGATTTACACCACGGATGCCTACAAAGTGGAGGGCAATTCCGGGGCTCAGTGGCGGACGGTACACCTTGGTATTGATATATGGACCCTTGCCGGAACTCCGGTCTATGCCTTACAAGATGGGAAGGTGCACAGTGTGCGCAACAATGTGGGCGAGCGTGATTATGGCCCGACCATTATTCTAGAACATCTGGTATCGGAAAAGTTGACCTTTTTTAGCCTCTACGGCCACCTGAGTGTCCAGTCTTTACAAGGAATTACACCGGGCATGCCAGTGAAAAAAGGTCAACTTATTGCCACGGTTGGACCGCCGCCGGAGAATGGCAATTGGCCCCCCCACTTACACTTTCAATTGATGTTAGACATGCTGGGTATGGAAGGCGACTATCCAGGTGTAGGGTTTCCCGAAGAGCGGGATATCTGGCTAAGTATTTGTCCTGACCCCGGTCCATTCTTTCCGAAATTGGATCAACAGCCAAAGCCAAGTTCTATCCAAAAAATTCTAAAAATCCGTCACAAAAGTCTGGGTAAAAGTTTATCAGTTTCTTATGAACAACCGCTATACATGGTTCGTGGGTTCAAGCAATACCTGTATGATGTCACGGGCCGCCGCTATCTCGACACGGTCAATAATGTGCCACACGTTGGCCATCAGCATCCTCGCGTGGTGCGGGCTGCACAGCGACAAATGGCGGTTTTGAATACCAATACCCGATATTTGCACGAAAACATCACTGCCTTTGCGGAAGAATTGCTGTCCACTATGCCATCAGAATTATCGGTGGTGTACTTTGTCAATTCGGGTAGCGAAGCCAACGAATTGGCCCTGCGTATGGCCAAGACATATACCCGTCAGAAAAATATGATTGCGGTAGAAGTGGGTTATCACGGCAATACCGGTGCTTGTGTAGATGTGAGTAGCTACAAATTTGATGGTAAAGGCGGTCAAGGGGCACCGTCAAATACCCACATCGTGCCTATTCCGGATACCTATCGTGGCTTGTATCGTGGGGAGGGCGCTGGCGCAAAATATGCAGCCCATATCCAAAAATCGATTGAAGATATTCAGGCTCAGGGCCAAAATGTTGCCGGGTTCATTTGCGAAAGCATTTTGAGTTGTGGTGGGCAGATTGTATTGCCAAAAGGCTATCTCCAAGAGGCTTACCAGTACATCAGAGGTGCCGGAGGAATTTGTATTGCCGATGAGGTACAGGTTGGTTTTGGGCGGGTAGGCGATCACTTTTGGGGTTTTGAATTGCAAGGGGTCGTGCCGGATATTGTCACCATGGGCAAACCAATTGGCAATGGTCATCCATTGGCTGCTGTAGTGACCACCCAAGAAGTGGCGGAGGCTTTCGCCAATGGCATGGAATATTTCAATACATTTGGCGGCAATCCGGTGTCTTGTGCCATTGGACGAGAAGTGTTGAAAATTGTGCGAGAAGAGCACCTGCAAGCACACGCTAAAACGATCGGCAACTATTTGCTTCAGGAATTGAAGGCACTACAATCGAGCTTTTCCATCATCGGTGATGTGCGTGGTCACGGATTGTTTCTCGGCATGGAGTTGGTGAAAGATCGCAATACCCTGGAACCCGCTGCTGAAGCCGCCGCCTATCTGACCAACCGTATGCGTGCACGCGGCATTTTAATGAGTACTGATGGCCCCTTTCACAATGTCTTAAAGATCAAACCTCCGATGTGCTTTGACCAGAAGAATGCCGACTTTTTATTGGAAAATTTGGCGTTGGTCCTGAAGGAGGATTTTATTCAATTTGATTAAACCCTTATCTTACCGCAAAAAAGATGCTTAAATACCTCTATACCATAGCCCTGCTAATTATCCTCTTTTCTTGTCAGCACCCTGAAGCTACGGTACAATTATTCACTGCCGGGCAGCAGGAACCCCTATATGTATTTAATCCCGATCCGATTGCCCACTCACAAGCCAACGACCTGGCTTTTATATTAGGACAATGCACCTCTGTGCCGGTAGTCGTGAGCAAAGGAGAACTCGGTTCACTACCCTATATTGAATTGCGGATTACCAGTGAAAACAACACCGCTAATCCACTGCAATCAGGTAAGGTGAGGTATGAAATGCTGGAAGATCATTTATTGATTGAAGCCAGTGATAGTGTCCATTTATATTATGCCATCTACGATTTTTTGGAACGCGAGTTGGGCTATCGCTGGTTGGATGCTGATGTAGAGGTGATTCCCCATTTTGAAGAATTGGCATTACCTGAGGGGCTAAATTACGAATATGTCCCACCAATTTCCACTAGAACCGTCCACGCACGGGCCGTGTATGAGCATCCAGCCTTTGCGCGTAAATTAAAAGTGACTACCTCAGCTTTCCCGTATTATGCGCCGGAGGCACGGGTGCATACCTTTCATCGCTTTTTACCCCGAGAGCAGTTCCTGGCGCAGCATCCCGAATATTATGCACTGCGCGATGGGCGGCGGATTTCAACCCAACTGTGCCTGACCAATCCCGAGGTGCTGAAGGTGGTCATCGATTCTGTACAGGCGCATTTTGATCGCCATCCGGAGGCGCTGGTGGTATCGGTGAGTTCGGATGACAATACGCAGTATTGTACTTGTCCCAATTGTAGCCAATCCGATCAGCAATATGGCGGCCCGACCGGTACCTTACTCCGTTTTGTCAATCAGGTGGCCGCTAAATTTCCCAACAAAATCATTTCCACACTGGCTTATCAATATACGCGTAAGCCGGGTACCGTGAAGCCTGCCGATAATGTACTGATCACCCTCTGCTCCATAGAATGTGACCGCAGCGGTTCGATCGAAGACAAATGCACCGATTTTGCTGATGACATGCAGGCCTGGAATAAGCTGGACGCCACCTTGCGCATCTGGGATTACACCACTCAGTTTACCAATTTTCTAGCGCCTTTTCCCAACCTGCGCACACTACAACCTAATCTACAATTTTTCCGCGACAGTGGTGCCAAATGGGTATTTGAGCAACATAGCAATCATCCCAGTGACCTCTACGATCTGCGCATCTATTTGATGGCCAAACTCCTCTGGAATCCAGATGCAGATGTGGAGGAAATCATTACGGATTTTACGAACCATTATTACGGCGCCGCTGCGGAACATATTCGCCAATACATCACCGATCTGCACGATGCACTGGCCGCTGATCCCGATTATTTTCTATTTCTTTACGGCGATCCCTCGCAGGCTTTTAATAGTTTTCTGAGCCCCGAAAAACTGGGAGCATTCCACAAGAGCTTCCGCCTGGCGGAGGCGGCTGTAGCGGGAGATATCGGATTGTTGCAACGCATTGCCCGGGCAGGGATCGGACTGGATTATGCAACTTTGGAAGCTTGCCGCAAAAACATTTCTCCCGAATTTTCCCTGCTGGGAGAAGATGGGCAGTTGTCTCCGGTTTTCCGTGCTACTTTGGATCGCTTCAAAGCAACCTGCGATAAAAACAACATCACGTTGATGAATGAAATGGGGTACACGGTGCAGGAATATTTATCCGACTGGGAAGCCACTATCGCCCTGGCCTTTCTACCCAATCGAGCAGCCGGTAAACCCATTGAGTTGCTCACCCAACCCAAGAAGTATGCCGACGAAGACCCGCAAGTACTCACCGACAGGGCATTTGGTGGCGCCAGTTTCTACGCCAATTGGCTGGGCTTTGAAGGCAATCATCTGGAGGCCATCCTTGATTTGGGCAGTGTACAGAAGGTAACCTATACCAATATCAACTTCCTGCAAGTGGTCAATCATCTCGTCTTTTTCCCGACTTCGGTTACCTATTCCTGCGCCGGAGAAGACAAGCAGTTTCAAACCCTCGGCACGGTCGGTAATGAAAGACCTCTCAACCCCGATAGCAAAGTCAATGATACCCAGCGTTTTGAGCTGACATTTTCCCCGGTGCAGGCCCGCTACCTAAAGGTGAAGGCCATCAATATGCTCACGCCCCCAGATTGGCATCACGGTGCTGGCTTGCCGTCCTGGATCTTTGCGGATGAGTGGCTGGTCTTGTAACCTGGTTGCGAAATTCATTTCGCCCGATCTTGCTTTTCAAGAGTAGAAAACTGGTTTGTCGCCATCCGCGATGATGTACAGCGGGGCAGGAAAGGCAAATGGCAAGTGATGTTTTTGCAGTAAAGAAGTCCTATTCGAAAGAGTTTTCATAGTCTCAATAATTGCCTATTTTTAACCAATAAGTCCCGGTTAGCTAAAAACGATCCCATGAGGTGTATATTTTTGTGGTGCTTTCAGCTCTTGTTTTTGAGCAGCACATTGGGTTCAGATAGCATTTATACCCATATCTATCAGGAGGAAATCGCCTGGAATATCAGTCTGGGGGATTCTATGAAAGTATTGTTTGATCCGGAAAGAGTGTATCAGATTGACGAAGTGCTGCAACTTCCGGCCAGTCAATTTATTCGGCTGGAGCCAAACTTGATGACCAATGAGGCAACTTACACCTGGTCGAGAATCCGGCTGATCAATGCGACCAGGGAAAGACTTGAGCACTATTTTCAATTTTGTAAAAATGCAGCCTCTATCAGGATGTATACTGTCGAAAATGGAAAAATAACGGATGAACAAGCTACCGGATATGATTTGCGAACCATCGAAAAAAAATTACCGGTAGCACAAAATTATATTCCTTACAGCCTGGGGCCGGGGCAACAGAAAGACTTCTACTTTCAGTGCTATTTCCCGAGGCCCATTCAGCAAAATCATCTATCGGAGCTATTTGTTAAACAGGGACATGCATTGATTTTATTTTTGTTTGAAAAGTATGCTTCGCAAAGTTTTTATACGGGGGTGATGTTACTATTTTCCCTGGTCAGCCTTTTTATGTACGGCATGTTCCGAGAGCGAATATTCATTTATTTTGCCTTGTTGATGCTCTCTTTTGTGGGCTACTTCCTGGCAATATTTGGAATTATCGAAGACCTGCTTATCTATCAATATCCTAAGGTTTACATCTATTCACAATATATATTTATCTCAGGCATAGTCATTTCCTACTCCTTGTTTGGGAGTCATTATCTTCGTCTGTCAGAACGATACCCTCGATATTTTCGCTGGTATTCTTATTACTACCTATTTGTTGCTCTTTTTCCTTTTGTTGCCGAGCTATTTACTCCGAATCTAATCGTGATTTCGATTAGCAGCAATATCTTCATCATCTTTTGGTTATTCCTAAGCATGGGCCCCATATTTTTACTCGCTAGCAAAAAAGAAGAAGGCGCCAGAATTTTATTGATTTCTATCGCCATCTTACTTGTTGGTTCTGTGATCCAAATTCTTAGGACCTTTGAATTTTTACCTTACATCACAGTAACAAAATACGCCATGCAAATCGGCACCATTCTGTTTTCAGGCGTGCTGTTTTATGGCTTGTTTGAACGCATCAATACCATTAGAGATGAAAAGCAGCGTTTTAAGGAACTGGACCAATTGAAATCCCGCTTTTTTGCCAATATTTCCCATGAATTTCGCACACCGTTGACGCTGTTGATGGGGCCTATTCAACAGGTGCTGCAAGTGGAAGAAAATTCTAAGAACAAGCAATTATTACAACTCGCTCACCGCAATTCCCGACGTTTGTTGCAACTCATTAATCAACTGCTGGATTTGTCCAAACTAGAGGCGGGAAAAATGGATTTGAAAATTAAGGAATGTAATTTTTCTACCCTGCTGAAGGGTATTGTTATGTCTTTTGAATCTCTGGCGGAAAGAAAAAAGATTCGCTTACAATTTATTGCCCAACAAAAGGATATTTCCTTATTTATTGACAAAAGTAAAATGGAGCAGATTTTTTATAACCTGCTTTCCAATGCCTTTAAGTTTACGGAAGAAAACGGTGAAATATCCGTCATGATAACGGTTACCTCCCAAAAGGTGGAAGTACTGATTCAGGATACGGGCATCGGCATTCCGGCAGCGCGATTGCCCTATATTTATAATCGCTTTTACCAGGTGGACAACTCTGAAACTCGAGAGCAGGAAGGCACTGGCATCGGTTTGGCACTGGTAAAAGAACTGGTTCTATTGCACCACGGCACTATCCGAGCAGAAAGTACCGAAGGCAAGGGCACACAATTTACCCTGTCATTTTTAAAAGGTAGAGCTCATTTTGACGAAGCAGATTTTGAAAATGAATCGGAAGAGGTTAGTGCGTTGCAAAATGACCTTCAAGAAATCATTGATGAGTCTTTTACCAATCTGCCCATAGAGCGTGACGATCATCCGGAAGAGGGCACGGCAGATACTCGTCCAACTGTTCTTATCATTGAAGACAATGCAGATGTACGGACCTATATTCGACAGCATTTGGTCACTACTTTTCACATTCTGGAAGCGGTCAATGGTCAAGAAGGAATCGATCGTGGCTTGGAACATCAACCCGACCTGGTGATCAGCGATGTGATGATGCCACTAAAAAATGGATATGAGGTTTGTCAAACCTTAAAGACCGATCCCAGGACCAGCCACATTCCCGTCATTCTTCTCACCGCCAAAGCCGCCCAGGAGGAAAAGATGAAGGGACTGGAAACCGGTGCGGATGATTATCTGGTAAAGCCCTTTGATACCCGAGAATTGGAGGTTCGCGTGCGCAATTTGATCGAAATTCGCCGCCATTTACGGAGTCGATTTGCGAAAGCAACCACTTTTGAACCTCAGACTTTAAGTCTAAATGCTGTCGATAAAGCCTTTCTGGAAAAAATTGGATCTGTTGTGGAAGCCAACTTGGCCAATGAACAATTTAGCGTGGAATTCTTGGCTGAAGAAATGAACATGAGTCGCGTCCACCTCAATCGCAAGCTTAAAGCCCTCACTGATGAATCTGCCAATAAATTTATTCGTTCCTTTCGGCTTCAACGGGCTCTCGAGTTGTTGCAAAGGCGGGAAGGAAATGTGTCGGAAATCGCTTTTGCGACCGGCTTTAGCAGCACCGCCTATTTTGTAAAATGTTTTGGGGATAAATACGGTAAAACGCCGGGATCGATTTTACAATAGCAAGTGCCCCTAACCCTCATCCGCCAATAACAAAAACGGAATCGACGCATAAGTCGAAGCAATCTCCCTTGCCTGTTCCATCCTCCGCATTTTTGATACGTTTGCACAAATAAGCCTTCATCTCTTCCGAAAACCGGGCGAGGTGTTCGAGATTGGCACCGACGTTATCACCACGCTGAATGCGCTCAGCCATGATACGAATGTCTTCGCAGCGTTAAAAACCAGGGACAGCCTTGGTTTTGCTTGCTTTATATCAGGGAAAAGAAGTAAAAATCGCCGAAGAGCAAGAAAAGACAAATCGATTACCGATGCCGCTCTTTCAGCACCCGAACCACATCATCCAGCGCATACCCTTTTGCCGTCAGCAATACCAGATAATGGTACAATAAATCCGCCGCCTCGCCGAGAAAAAGTTCTTCATTGTCATCCTTTGCTTCGATCACCAGCTCTACTGCCTCCTCACCCACTTTTTGGGCCACTTTGTTGATGCCTTTCGCAAATAGTGACGCCGTATAAGACCCCGCCTCCGGGTGCGCCTTGCGGCTTTGGATCACCTTTTCCAGGTGGCGAATAAAATCGCGCGGTAGGTTCTTTTCATCAAAACAGGTATCACTGCCCGTATGGCAAACCGGCCCCACCGGCGCTGCTCTGATCAGCAAGGTGTCCCGGTCGCAATCCTCTTTGATAGACTTCAACTCCAGGTAATTACCGGAAGTCTCCCCCTTCGTCCACAGCCGTTGTTTACTGCGACTAAAAAAGGTCACCCTCCCCGCTTCCAAGGTCTTTTCCAACGCCTCCCGATTCATGTAGCCCAGCATCAACACCTTTTCGGTATCCACATCCTGCACAATAACGGGAATAAGACCATTGCCTTTGGCAAAGTCTATTTGATCTAGTTGTATCTCATTCATGATTAGTGGTTATCAAACTATTCAATTGATTTCGCTCCGGAAGCATTCCCCATTAAATCTAAATCAAAGCATGTTGGGAGGTCGGATTTGCTGGCGAAAAGCATCATTTTTTTGATAAAACAAGGCGTTTTTTGAAATGCATCTCGGCTGAGCAGAGACGGATAAGAAAAAGAACGATGTATCACCAAAAAAGTGTTATTTTATAACCCAAAGTTTGACCTCCAAACAAACACTCGTAAACCAAACGCTCCATTACCCATAAACCGCCTACCTCCTCACCACAATCCCCTCTTCATCCAGATATTCCTTCAATTCACCAATCCCGATTTCACGAAAGTGAAAAATACTGGCCGCCAAACCTGCATCCGCTTTCCCTTTGGTAAAAACGTCTTTGAAATGGGCCATCGTACCCGCGCCGCCAGAGGCAATCACAGGAATCGATAAGGCTTCGGATACTTGTGCTGTAATCTCATTGGCAAAGCCGTTTTTGGTCCCATCATGATCCATGGAAGTGAAAAGAATCTCTCCCGCGCCACGCTCCTGGCTCTCCTTGATCCAGTCCATGAGTCGAATTTCCGTAGGAATGCGCCCACCGTTCAGGTGTACCCACCAGTCGCCATCAATCTGTTTGGCATCAACCGCAATGACTACAAACTGGCTGCCAAAGTTCCGCGCCAACTCATCAATCAGTTCCGGACGTCGCACTGCCGCAGAATTGATGGAAATCTTATCCGCTCCCGATGCCAGTAGTACATCCACATCCTCCACCGACTTAATGCCGCCACCGATGGTAAAGGGAATACTCAAATGACCGGCAATATCCCTTGCCAGAGAAGCCAGCGTCTTGCGTTTTTCATGGGTCGCCGTAATATCCAGAAATATTAGTTCATCAGCCCCCTGTTCGCTATACAACGCCCCCAACTCTACCGGGTCACCGGCATCCCGCAGATTGACGAAATTCACCCCCTTTACCGTCCGCCCGTCTTTGATGTCCAGACAAGGAATAATTCTTTTGGCTAACATATCATCAGGATTGTTATTAATTAAGTTTTAGGAATTGGGGTTTAGTGCATGTTTGGAGGTCGGATTTGCTGGCGAAAAGTATCATTTTTTCGGTGCAACAAGGCTTTTTTTGAAATGCATCTCGGTTGAGCCGAGACGGATAAAAAAAGAACGATGTGTCATCAAAAAAGTGTTGTTTTGCAACCCAAAGGTCGGCCTCCAAACATGCACCAAGCCAATCTCCCAACAAAGGTCCTCGCAATGCCCTCCCGTTTGACTTAATTCTCCTCCCTTCTAAACCGGCTCTCCCCGTCTAAACAATGAACTCCCTCACCACTTCCTCCACCGTCAAATGTCCTTCATACAATGCCTTGCCCACAATGGCTCCATAGCAGCCAATATCGCGCAATTCCACCAGCTCCGCCATAGTGGTCACGCCGCCACTGGCAATGAGTTTTAAGTCAGGAATTTCGCCCAATATTTCCCGGTACAGATCCACTGAACTGCCCTGTAAGAGGCCGTCCTTGGCAATATCGGTACAAACCGAGTATTGAATGCCTTTGGCCGTATAATCCTTCAGAAAGGCCAGCAAATTGAGTTCACTAGCCTCCTGCCAACCGCTGACCGCAATTTTCCGATCCTTGGCATCTGCGCCCAGGATGATTTTCTCCGATCCGTATTGGGCCAACCAGCTTGCAAACAATTCGGGATTTTTCACAGCAATCGTCCCTCCGGTCACTTGCCGAGCCCCACTATTGAAGGCAATGCGCACATCTTCGTCCGACTTCAGCCCTCCGCCAAAATCGATGTGCAAATCAGTCTTAGTCGCAATCTTTTCCAACACCTTATAATTGATGATGCGACTCGCCTTGGCCCCATCCAAATCCACCAAATGCAGCCGCTCAATGCCAGCTCCGGCAAATTGTTTGGCTACCTCCAAGGGGTCTTCATTATACACCTTTTTCCGAGCATAATCGCCCTGCGTGAGGCGCACACATTTTCCGTCGATAATGTCTATGGCCGGGATAATCTGCATTGGTTTGAGTTTAAAAATTAAGTGCTTGTTTGGAGGTGGTGCTTTAGCCGCGAAAATTGCAGATTCTGGGTTCTCGCAAGGCTCATTTTTAAGCCCTTAGGGGCGCTAAGGACGAAAAAATAACCGAAGTGAGGTTCCAAAATCCCGGTTTTACCGGGACTGAATGATTACCTCCAAACTTACTCTTAAACAAAAAATCATATTTCCAAAAACGTTTCCAAAATCTTTCGCCCCACCTCACCCGATTTTTCCGGGTGAAACTGGGTGGCGTAAAAATTATCTTTCCGCATCACCGAACTAAACGGCTGGATATAGTCCGTCACACCGGCCGTATGTAGCCCGATTTCAACATAGTAGCTGTGTACAAAGTAGACATATTCTCCGTCCAGGGAAGCATCCAACCAACTGCCTTCATTTATGCGCAGTTGATTCCAGCCCATGTGTGGCACTTTTTCACCGGCCTTTGGCCGAAAACGCACCACTCGCTGTGGAATAATGCCCAGACAATCGGCATCATTCTCTTCGGAATGCTCACACAGCAATTGCATGCCCAGACAGATGCCCAATACCGGCTGCGTCAATGAACGAATCAACTCATCCAACCCTTTTTCACGCAGGTGTGTCATCGTCGTCAATGCCTCCCCTACTCCGGGAAAGATCACCTTATCCGCCTCTCTGATCTGCTGATGATCTCCTGTCAAAATGGCGCTCCGCCCCAAACGTTCCATCGCATAGAGTACAGATCGTACATTTCCCGCGTTGTAGTCAATGATGGCTATCTTCATGATTGTTATTAATTAGGTTCTAGGAATGCAAAAATCGCCGAAATAACTATTCATCTTTAACCTTTAATCCTGCATTCCATCAGTGGTTCTCACAACGAATAAACCAGCTCCCCCGCCTCATCCGCTTCATCGCATTCCCCCAAGGGCCGTTTCTACAAAGGTTTGGTTCCTCCGGAATCGGTTTTAATGGTTGACTGAAATTTATTTCGCCCTGGATTTTATTCAGATAGCGCACCGCTGGTGCGCAATACCTCTCCTGACCGTTTCTACAAAGATTTGGTTCCTCCGGAACCAAGGCCCAAATAAACCACATCATCCGCCTCATCATAAACCAGCTCCCCCGCCTCATCCGCTTCATCGCATTCCCCCCTCTCTCACAACATTCCCTTCGTCGAGGGCAACTCCATATTCCCGATATCCCGACGCTTGGCCTGTTTAATCGATTTGGCGAAAGCCTTAAAAATAGCCTCAATTTTATGGTGCTCGTTGGTACCCTCTGCCTTGACATTCAGATTGCACAACGCCGCATCACTGAAGGATTTGAAAAAGTGATAAAACATCTCCGTAGGCATCTGGCCAATCATCTCGCGCCTAAATTCCGCTTCCCAAACCAACCAGGGACGGCCCCCAAAATCAATGGCTACCTGAGCCAGACAGTCATCCATCGGCAGACAATAGCCATAGCGTTCAATGCCCCGTTTATCGCCCAACGCCTGACGGAAAGCCTCACCCAACGCCAGAGCCGTGTCCTCGATAGTGTGGTGTTCATCAATGTGCAAATCCCCCTTTACCCTGACACTTAAATCGCTAGTGGAATGTTTGGCCAATTGATCCAGCATGTGATCGAAAAAGCCAATGCCGGTTTCGTTTTGAGCCATTCCATGACCATCCAGATTCAAATTGATCAAAATGTCCGTTTCTTTGGTCGTCCGCTTCACTTCCACCTGACGGGGAGGTAATTTCAAAAACCGGTAAATGTCCGCCCAATCCGTCGTGGTCAAAGCGATGACTTCATCTAAGGTTTCTCGCTTCTCTTTCGTCAATTCCTCTGCCCCCAATTCCGGTTCATTATTTAGCCAGATCCCCTTTGCGCCAAGGTTACGCGCCAGCTCCATATCCGTCAGCCGGTCACCAATCACAACGGAATTGGCCAGATCATACCCTCCTTGCATATAGTGGGTCATCAACCCTGTATTCGGCTTGCGGGTTGGCGCATTTTCCCGGGCAAAGGTCCGATCAATCAGTACATCCACAAAGGTGATCCCTTCATTCGCAAAGGCTTTCATCACCTTTTCGTGAGCCGGCCAGAAGGTTTCTTCCGGAAAACTATCCGTCCCCAATCCATCCTGATTTGTAATCATAACCAACTGATAATCGAGCTCTTGCACGATCCTTGCCAGATATTGAAACACTTTTGGGTAAAACTCCAGCTTTTCCAGCGAGTCCAATTGATAATCCTCCGGCGGCTCAATCACCAGCGTGCCGTCGCGATCGAGGATGAGGAGTTTTTGTCCGCCTGAATTGTTGGTCTTGGTCATTTTAAAATGGCTTTTTATCAATTTCCATATTGAGTCAAACACTGCACTAATCGGCGATTTTCCTCCGGCCGCCCCACGGTAATCCGCAGACATCCCTCACACAACAACACCCGCGACCGGTCACGCACAATGATCCTTTTACCAACCAAATAACGATATAAATTTACCGGTTCCGGTACCTTGATTAGCAAAAAATTGGCATCGGAGGGGTAGACTTCCTGCACATACATCAACTTATTCAATTCATCCGCCAGCTTGCCTCGTTCTGCCAGCAATTCCGACACCCACTCCTCTTGCTGACCGCCTTGTTCCAGCGCCTGCAAGGCGGCTTTTTGTGTCAGCTGATTCACATTATAAGGCGGCTTTACTTTATTAAAATAGTGAATAATCGCTTCCGAAGCAAAGGCCATGCCCAAGCGGATACCTGCCAAACCCCAAGCCTTGGAAAAGGTTTGTAATACCACCACATTATTCGCTTTTTTCAGCAACGACACAAAGCTTTCTTGCTCCGAAAAGTCAATGTAAGCCTCATCAATTACGACAACTCCCGGAAATCCGGCCACCAACTCCTGTACCAACCCGACATCCATGCTATTGCCCGTAGGATTATTCGGACTACACAAAAAGAGCAACTTCGAATGTTCATCGGCCGCCGCCAAAATAGCCGCCACATCCGGTTGAAAATCGGCCCGTAAAGGCACTTCCCGGATGGCCACATCTGCAATATCGGCCGACACCTGGTACATGCCATAAGTGGGCGGCAAAATCAAGATATGATCTTGCCGTGGTTCACAAAAAATCCGCACCAATAGATCAATGGCCTCATCACTACCATTCCCCAGAAAAATCTGTCCCACCGGCACCCCCTTCTTTTTGCTCACTTTTTCCTTCAGCGCCCATTGCAAGGGATCAGGATAGCGATTTAAGCCCGTTTCATAAGGGTTCTCATTGGCATCCAAAAACACCTCTGCACCGCCCTTAAATTCACTGCGTGCCGAAGCATACGGCTTTAAAGCCCGAATGTTTTTGCGTACCAGTTGATCAATATTGGTCATTGCTGTTGAATTATTCATTTTTTTTTGATTGGGGCGTGCCCCTCCTGCGTCGGGTCAGGCTATCCGCTATTACGCCCTGCGGTTGTAGCCGCTACTATCCTTCACGCAACGTCTCGGCATTGCCCATATCTATTCCCTAGCCAACATTTCTGACTCCCCCAAATCAAAAGCCTGATGCCCTACCCATCCAGGGCAGTACCCCGCCAGATGTGGGCCTGCAAACTTACTTCAGGCTCGCCAATCGAATCGATACTGCTTCTTTATGGGCCACCAATTCCTCCGCAGCCGCCATCAATTCTACTGCAGGCCCCACATTTTTCAAACCTTCTGCTGATAATCGCTGAAACGTGATCTTTTTCACGAAAGTGTCCAGAGAAACGCCGCTATACGCCCGCGCATACCCATTCGTCGGCAAAGTATGGTTGGTCCCGGAAGCGTAATCACCCACCGATTCCGGGGTGTAATGCCCCAAAAAGACCGATCCCGCATTGCTTACTTTTTCTGCTAGTGCCTCCGCATCATCAATCGCCAAAATCAAGTGTTCGGGGGCATATTCATTGATTAATGCCAATGCTGTTGCTCGGTCTTTCACCACAACACTCACACTATTGGCCAAAGCCCCTGCCGCAATTTCCCGCCGAGGTAATTTTTCTAACTGTTCATCAATTGCAGCCTGTACTGCATGGGCCATAGCCTCCTCAAAAACCACCAACACCACCTGACTATCAGCACCATGTTCAGCTTGTGAGAGCAAGTCGGCCGCCACAAAAGCCGGATTCGCTGTCTCATCCGCACAGACCAGCACCTCCGATGGTCCGGCCGGCATATCAATGGCGATCCCCTCACGACTCACCACCTGCTTTGCCGCCGTCACATACTGATTACCTGGGCCCATCACTTTGTAGACATTTGGAATTGTTTCCGTCCCGTAGGCCATCCCCCCAATTGCCTGAACACCCCCAATTTTAAAAATCTTATCAATCCCCACCAGATGAGCCGTGTAAATGATTGCGGGATGGAGTTTGCCTGCTTTATTGGGTGGCGAACACAGCACTATTTCTCGACAGCCAGCTAATTTTGCCGGTACGCCCAGCATCAACACCGTCGAAAACAGGGGCGCTGTACCTCCCGGAATGTACAACCCCACTCGCTCAATCGCCACACTCTTTCGCCAGCATTGTACGCCAGGCATGGTCTCAATCATTTCGGTTTTGATCTCCTGCACAGCATGAAATTTTTCAATATTGGCCTTAGCCACCTGAATGGCCGCCTTCAAATCCTCAGATAACAATCCCTCTGCTTCCCGAATCTCTGCTGCGCTTACTTGAAAGTCCGACAATTCAATATGATCAAATTGTTGCGTATACCGGCGAATGGCGGCATCACCATCAGCCTTAATTTCCTGCAAAATACCGGTGACTAAGTCATCCAGATTCTGGGTATTCAAAGTAGGCCGCTTCAACAAATTTGGCCAGGATGACCGTTCGGGCTTGACATATACTTTCATGGCTACCGGTTTTTAGAGAACATGTTTGGAGGTCAAAGTTTGGGCTGCAAACATGCTCTTAGATAATCATTTTTTCAATTGGTACAATCAAAATGCCCTGTGCCCCATGTGCTTTCAGTGCATCGATGATTTCCCAAAAGCGATCCTCATTAATTACGGTGTGGATCGAACTCCAGCCTGATGCGGCCAGGGGCATTACCGTAGGACTTTTCATGCCCGGCAAAATTTGGGTAATGGCTTCGACCTTCTCGTTGGGCGCATTCATTAGCAAATATTTGTTGCGCCGGGCTTCCAACACTGATTTAATACGAAAAACCACCTGATCAAGAATGGCTTGTGCTTCCGGCTTGATGACCGGGGAGGCGTAAATACAAGCTTCCGATTTCAGCATGACCTCCTTTTCTTCCAGTCCGTTTTTAAAGAGCGTACTACCCGTACTCACCAGATCACAGATGGCATCTGCCAAACCAATATTGGGTGCAATTTCTACGGAGCCTGAAATTTCATGAATTTCTGCTTGAAGGTTATTCTGAGTAAGGTAGTGTTGCAACGAATTGGGGTAGGAAGTGGCAATTTTTTTGCCATTGAGAAATGCCGGCCCCGAATAATTCGTGCCTTTGGGTACGGCGATAGAAAGCCGACAACGGGAAAAACCCAAGGGCAGAACCTCTTTGAGGTTTTTCTGTTTTTCAAATACCGTATTCTGCCCAATAATGCCGATATCCGCCACCCCGTCTTCTACATATTTGGGGATATCCGAATTGCGTAGATAGAGCAAATTGGCCGGAAAATTACGTGCGCGAGCTTTCAATTGGTCCTTGCCATTGTCTACCCGGATACCACATTCCTTGAGAATGCGCAATGAATCGTCGAGCAGGCGACCGGATTTCTGTACGGCAATGTTGAGTCTGGTTTCCATGAATTTCGTTTAAGAGCAAAAAAAAATAGGCTTACCAAGCAAATGGTAAGCCTATTTTCGCCAAAAAGTTAAATCAAACTACACCATGGCGACACCACCTGCCCGAAGGAGTTGAGCTAAATGATGGTGATGATGTAATTGATTGTTAAACATCTTCTCTATTCTTGATTGAGATGGTGGTGCGGGCAGGAATCGAACCAGCGACACCAGGATTTTCAGTCCTGTGCTCTACCAACTGAGCTACCGCACCAAAGCTTTTATCAAAGCGGTTGCAAATTTATGCCATAATTTTATTTCAACCAAGTCTTCTGGCCTAAATTTTATTTTTTTTATTTTCCAAAGAAAGTAATAGCTTTCATTTCTGCCTTTATAACCCTGAATATTAAGCTTTTAGTTCCCTGAAAATATTTTTTTTTCATCGATCACTTTTTAGTCAGACTTAAGGTTTCTTTTTTTTCGTTACTTTGACCAAAGCAATTTACTAAAATTATGCCCACAAGAATTTTGGCCTTGCCATTGGTTATTTTAGTCCTCGTTTTCCTTTTCCTGACCTGGGAAGTGAGTGAAGGGTACTCCGTTTACATTGTTCCGCCGGTATTGGCTCTGGCCTTACTGTACGTGTTCAGTCCACAAATCGATTGGTGGTGGTACAGTCGGCACCCTCCCAAATTAGATCCAAAGATTGAGCTGTTGTTTCAAAAGCAGCATGGCTTCTACCAATCGCTCTCTGTAGAGAAAAAGCAGCTTTTTCGCGATCGGGTAGCTTTGTACATCCGTGCGGTGGAATTTATGCCCAAGGCCATGGAGGAAGTAACGGAAGATATTCAATCCATGCTGGCTTCCTGTGCGGTACAACTTACGCTCAATCGGGAGGATTTTCTGTTGCCGCAATTTGAAAACGTAGTTGTTTATCCACATCCCTTTCCCAGTCCGCAGTTTCCCAAACAATTTCACGCCTCTGAAATTTTTGCAGAGGATGGTGTATTGCTCTTTTCTGCCGACCATTTGATTAAGGGATTTATGCAGCCTCAGCATTATTACCATGTGGGATTACACGAATATGCCAAGGTTTTTATACTACATCATCCGGAAATAGAATGGCCCGCCCTGAAGGAAGACATCTGGGCGGATTTGGAAAGCATTAGTCGCTTTAGCCACGAGGCATTACTAAAATATGTCAATCTGGAAGAAATAGACCCAAGACCGGTCAGCATCGCCCATTTCTTTGTGTTTCCACAAAAATTTAAGGCCGTATTACCAGAAATAGCTCAGGCGTATGCAGAGATCTTTGGTTGGGAAATTGACGTCTAACAAGTAATTCACAAGGCATTGCCATACAATCCTACCGTTTCCCTCTACCTGAATTCCGTCTGGAATGCCCCCCCCCGCTCCGACCACGCCCCCCTGTTCTACGAGCTGAATTCCGAGGAGAGGAAGTCCGGGCAGGCGGTTCAATTTCGGCCACGTGAGGCGGTAATGGCAGACGGCGGACCTTCTGCTCCATCAATTCCTCAATCCGGCGAAATTTCCCCATATCCTTGCGGTTCACAAAAGTCAGAGCCACCCCGTCTGCTTGCGCACGGGCCGTACGGCCAACGCGGTGAATATAGTCTTCGGCATCGCCGGGTACATCGTAATTGACCACGATATTGATGCCCTTGACATCAATTCCGCGACTGAGAATATCCGTAGCCACCAGGATGCCAACCTTGCCATTTTTGAAGTTACGCAGCACCTGCTCCCGCTCATCCTGATCCAAGTCTGAGTGAATCTCCTTCACATTTAGCCCTGTTTTGCTCAATGCTTTGGTTACCTTCTTTACATTCAGTTTGGTACTGGAAAAGATGAGGATGCGCTCTCCTTCCTTATTTTTTCTACCTTCCAGCAAATGGGTCAGCAGCGGTAATTTTTGATCGTCGTGTACCTCATAGCAAGCTTGTAAAATACCTTCAGCTGGTTTAGATACCGAGAAACTAATCTGTACCGGATCTTTTAGAATTTGCTTGGCAAATTGGCGAATTTTATTGGGCATTGTTGCCGAAAACATCAGGGTTTGCCGTTCTTTAGGCAGGTAGCTGATGATCTTCTGAATATCATTGATAAACCCCATATCCAACATGCGATCCGCTTCATCAAGGATGAGGTGACGGAGGCTGTCGAATTTGACATAATTCATTTGTAAATGAGTGATTAATCGGCCGGGGGTAGCCACCAAAACATTGGCACCAAGAGTCAATGCCTTTTTTTCTTGATCGAAGGAAGTACCATCCCGACCACCATAAATGGGTAGTGAAGTCACTGGTGTGAAATAAGCAAACCCCTCCAGTTGCTGGTCGATTTGCACAGCAAGTTCACGAGTAGGCACCAGTACAAGGGTGTCGATATGCTCTTTCGAACTTTCAGTAATATTGTGTAAGGTCGGCAGTAGGAAAGCCGCCGTTTTTCCGGTACCCGTCTGCGCACAGGCAATCAAATCCTTACCTTCCAGAATTGCAGGAATCGCTTTTTCCTGGATTGGCGTAGCAGTTTCAAAACCCATCGCACTAAGTCCTTCCAACAACTGCTCAGTGAGCCCTAGTTCTTTGAATGTCAAAGTAGTAATTTTAATTAAAGCTGTTCTTTTTCACCTACAAATATAGAGATATTAGAGGGAATCCCTGTCATGAAGTTGTGAATATATATACGATCAAAAGTGTTTAGGGTATTTACTGCCAATCCGGCGTACGTTGACGCGTCCAATAAGCGAAAGCCAAAGTTGTCCAAAAACTGAAAGTTGCATAAATCAGAGCGGGTTTGATCATATCGCCGTTGCCGAGTAGGGTCCCGCCAATCAGAATGGCCAGAGTAGTATTTTGCAAACCAATTTCGATGGCCAAGGTCACGGCATTGCGCCTCGAAAGGCCCGCCAACCTTCCGGAGAATATCCCCAGGGAAAGGCCAATAATATTGAGGGCCAAAATAGCCGGAAATATTTCTTTGACATCCTTCAGGTTAATACTCGGGCCACTACCCGGATTACTGCCCAGGAACAAAATGGTAAACGCTGCCAACAACAACACCATGGTAATATAGCGAATGGGCTTTTCCAAAACTTCACTCACCCGCTTGTTGCGATACCGAATCCATACCCCAATAGAAGCTGGCAAAAGGGTTACCAATAGGATCTGGGCCATGGTTGGCAAAAAAGGTAAGGTAAAATGACCGGTCTCTCCCATAAAATAGCGCAAGGCGATATTGGTAATGAGGGGAATCGTAAAAAGGGTCAGAATACCATTTATACTGGTCAAAGATATCGAGAGTGCAGTATTGGCCTTGACCAGGTAGGATACATAATTGGAGGTGTTGCCCCCGGGGCAAAGCGATAAGATGACAATCCCTACCTGAAAACTAGGGTTCAAACCCGACTTAGATGCCAGCAAAAAGGCAAAAAACGGCAATAGCACCATCTGCCCCGCTAGTCCGACGAAGAAGGCTCGGGGCCGTTTGGCTACTGCCCGAAAGTCGCCAACATCGATGGACATCCCGATGCCCAACATGATGAGCGCCAAAATGGTACTGATCAAAAAATCAATAAAAGTATAGGTTACCATCAGGAGCGCAAAAGTAGCGATAATTAATGGATTCGCAAGCGTAAATACACAGGTTGATCTGTCAAATAATTGGGCAAAAAACAGCCCATCATAGTGCCTCTCCCGAAAAGTCCAGAATTTCCTCTACATATTTTCGGTGATTGGCTAAGCGGGGTACCTTATGCTGCCCTCCAAACTTACCTTTGGAACGCAACCAATTGTAAAAAGTTCCCTTGGGCAACACCTTCATTTGTAACTGTTCCAGCGCCATACTTTTGTAGCGTTTGGCTTCGTAGTCGGAGTTGATCATTTGTAAATTGGCATCCAGGTGGCGTCTAAATTGCCCCAAGTCAAGTGGTGGGTTTTCAAATTCAATCAACCATTCGTGCCCGCCCTTTCCCGAGCCTTGAAAATAGATGGGGGCCACCGTGTATTCCGTCACCGTGGCATCGGTCTGCCGACAAGTAATGGCCAGCGCCCGGTCGGTATTTTCTACCACTACTTCTTCTCCAAAAGCATTGACAAACTGTTTGGTGCGTCCCGTAATACGGATTTTGTAGGGATTGACAGAAGTAAATGTTACGGTATCGCCCACCAGGTAACGCCAAAGACCTGAGTTGGTGGTAATCACCAGGGCATAATTTTTACCAGTTTCCACCTCCGCCAAACTGATGGTTTGAGGGTTAGAGCTCCCCCATTCCTCAACCGGTAAAAATTCGTAATAGATGCCATTATTGAGCAACAATAGCAGATCGTCTTGGGAAGGGTCATTCTGGATGGCAAAATAACCTTCCGAAGCATTATAAATTTCTTGATAACTGACTTGATCAGATGGAAAAAAGGCTTCAAACTGCTTTTTGTATGGTGTAAAACTGACCCCACCGTGAATGTACAGCTGAAAATCAGGCCAGACTTCCAACAAGTGCTTTTTCCCGGTCATCTCGAGGATACGCCTCAATAAAAGGACCGTCCAGGTTGGCACTCCCCCGATCATCACCATCGTAGGGTCCTGGCTACACAATCTGGCGGTTCTTTCCAGCTTTTCTTCCCATTCAGCCATCAGCGCCGTCTCGAAGTCTGGCGTAAAAAATGGGCGGGCGATGGTTGGCATGTTGTGGATCATAATGGCCGATACATCGCCTATCATGGTGCGTAGATACTTGGGGTAAGCCACCAGACTCCCCCCCATCAGCAGGCTTTTACATTCAAATTGCTTAGCTTCCGGGTGATTGTGATAAAAAATGTTCATCGTATCCCAGGTGCCTCTAATGTGACAGGCCCGCAAGTTTTCCCGGCTTACCGGAATAAATTTACTTTTGTCGCTAGTGGTCCCCGACGATTTAGAGAACCAGCGCACCTGGCCGTTCCATAGCACGTCCTTTTCGCCCATCATCATACGCTGGATGAACGGTTTCAAGGTTTCGTAATCATTGACGGGAACGGTTTGGGCATAGTCCTGTGGCGTGCGTAGCTTTCGGTAGTTGTACCGACGCCCCCATTCGGTATAGCGGGCGGCCTGTATCAACTCTCGCCATACCTCTTTCTGCACCTCAATCGGATGTTGCATGTATCGCTCTATCCTTCTGATTCGATGCCGAAAGTAAAAATGAAACGCACTATTTATCCACTTTCTCATTAATGCAAGATACTAAGAAGCTATTTTAAAACCTATCGCCAGAATAAAAAGTGTTGCTTCCCAAGCATTTCAATGCTCTTCCTAAATTCACATCGTCTTGATTTTCAGCAGATATGCCAATTTTCCCCGGATGCGGGTTTGAGTAATCTCCTGCATTTCCCAGTCGGCCTCCTCCTGCAATCGCAGCATGGAATTTTCCGGCAGCAACAGCACTGCTCCAGCGCTTTTTCGAATCAATTGTGCCAGTTTTTTATAAAAAAGGGTATCCGTTTCCCCAATCTCATGTTTGTCTCCCCAAGGAGGGTTACTCACTAGGTAATAATCCACTTGGGGTGGGTCTATCAACAAGCTGTCTCTTTGTTCAAAAAGAATGTCTGTTTCCGCTTGAGCGGCTGATTCCCGCGCAATTTCAATCGCTTCCTGACTGATGTCGTGGCCAAGGTGTTGGTATTTCGTGTGCAACATTGCCGATTCTATGAGCAGGGTGCCTGAGCCACAAAATGGGTCAAAGATCACCTGTCCATCCTTGGGTTCCACCTGCCTGGCCATGCAAGCAGCCACGGGGGTATGCACCTGCCCGGTATAGCGAATCGCGCGCCAGAAACGGCGGTGTAAAGGGATATCGGCCAATCCCAGTCCCCAGTAGGCCCGGTCATCTTCCAAGTGGACCCTCAGCCGAAGTTCCCCTTCTTGCCAGGCATCGCGCTGTTCATTATCGAGCAACTTTATTTTGCCCGACAGGCTTTCGCCCAAACGCTTTTCCAAAAGGTATCGATTGTAATTTCGTTTCCCCAGGAAGCTGACCGTAATGCGCAATTTTTGTTGGGCATAATGCTGAATCAAATCCGGTGCTATCGCATGAATAAAAAATTGTTGTATGGTGTCAAGACTTTGACGGGTGTGGTCGATGCCCTCACAATAGCCCAGATATTCGTAGGCGTCATCGGGAGTGCGCAGTGCCCGGAAAATATTAGTCATTGTCTGCCCAACCTGAATAAAAACATTGCGATGGCTTTTGAAGGTTTGCTCAGGAGTACAGTGCGACTCAACCTCCTGCAACACCAGATTTTCCAGGCCCATGGAGGTGCGAAGCCAGTAGCATTGAGAATGCTCCGAGCCAGGATTTCGACCAGCCTTTTTCAGCCAATGTCCTTTGGTCATGGTTTTGGTATAGGACGTAATGCAAAATTTGCATTGATGCAAAATTAACTGGAAAAGCCCTGACTTGCAAATTACATTCTATATCCTTAATCCCTGTCTCAATTCATGCGCTTCTTTTCCCGAAAGGGCATAATCTCGAATAAACTGCTCAGTGGAGGGACGGAAGTAAAGGAAGGCCAAAAGGCCCAGAGAAAACCAAATCAGATGATTGAGGTTGTTGTCGACCAAGGTCAGCACGATGACCAATAAGTTTGCGCCCTCCATAATTGCTGCCCGAATGATTGCGGTAGAGCGATAATGCTCTACCTTATTGGCTAAACCCGAAAGCTCGCTCCCTGACTGTAATCTGGTTCGATAAACGAGATAAGACAAAGCGAAGGCGCCCAAAACAAATACCGGGAGCAAGCTTTCCAGCAAGTTATCTTCTTTAGGTATAGGATCAGTACCAGCCGTGACGATCATGATAGTGATCATACAAAACAAGATCTGCCCCACCATCAGTGCAGCGTAAATCAGTACGATTTGTTTGAACTGCTGTTGCATAATCAATTAATGAATTCCATGCATCCACTTACGCAAGGTGGGCACCAATAGCAACAACACAGCTGCCGCACCCAGCACGACGTATACCCCCCAAGTGAGGTATATATTGGAATAAACATTTAAGGTCTCAATGGCTGTCGCCGAATCGCCCAAGTCTTCCGACGCGGTTAATTTACCAATCTCCCCAGCAATTTTATTGGCCAGTGCAATCGATAAAAACCAGGCGCCCATCACAAAACCAACAATCTTATCGGGCGATAATTTAGTGATCATAGACAAACCTACAGGTGACAAACTCAATTCGCCGGTAGTATGCAGCAAATACATTACAAATAAGAAAAAGACCGAGATTAGCCCTTCATTATTAGCAAATAATTTGGCACCTAAAACAATGACCAGGAAGCCCAGTCCCAATTGGGTCAAACCCAATACAAATTTCATCGGTGTACTAGGCTCTCGCTTCTTTTTGTTTAAGGTAATCCAAATCCAGCTAAATAACGGAGCCAATACCATGATATAGAATGGATTCAAACTCTGAAAGATAGATGCAGGAATTTCAGCCCCCAATACAGTCCGGTCTACGTTCCGTAATGTGAAGAGCGTTAACGAACCACCAGCTTGCTCAAATAAGGCCCAAAAAATGGCATGAAAAAAGAAGAGTACGACAACCACCAGCAGCCGCTGTCCTTCCTTCTTATCTTCACTCGTCACTCCTTTGTAGATCAAATACCCAATAATAACGGCGCTAATCAGGAGCAATACGGTAGACATCAAGTCGCTAACATTCAGCAGGCTGGCACAAATTGGAATACTCAGTAGGGTACCGCCAAAGACCAGCGTGTTTTTACTCAATCCGGCAAAAAATGGCTTGCGTACTGCTTCCGGGTCTGGCTCCAGACCTTTACCGTCAAAATATCTTGGTCCTAATAACCAAAATACCAAGAGGCCCAGTCCCATTCCAATACCGGCTAAACCGAAGCCGTAATGCCAGCTTATTTTTTCTCCAACATAACCACAGGTGAGGGTAGCCAAGAAGGCACCAATATTAACGCCCATATAAAAGATGGTAAAAGCCCCATCCTTGCGTGCATCATTGGCATCATAAAACTTACCCAGGAAGCTGGAAATATTGGGTTTGAAATAACCATTGCCAACAATGATTAACGCCAGCGACATGAAGAAAAGCATCATATTGCCCTCAAAGAGCATACCTTCTAATGCTAAGGTAAAGTGACCGATCATCATCAAAACACCTCCAAAAAGAATGGCTTTTCGGAAACCAAAAATCTGATCAGCGATCAATCCACCGACTACCGGTAGCAGGTATACCATGGAGGTATAAGAGCCGTAAATACCCAATGCTTTACTATCGGCCTCTCCTTGCCCCAGAGACTGGAATAAGACTTGTGTCATGTACAACGTCAATAGCGCACGCATACCGTAGTAACTAAAACGTTCCCACATTTCAGCGCCAAAGAGAATAAATAATGCTTTAGGGTGTGTTTTACGATTGGTATAAATAACGATTGGAATCCATGCCAGTACAAATAGCCAGCCGACGAGTAAAATCCACTGAGTAATATCCATCTGTTTCGTTAGTTTTTAACTGGAAGGTTTAGTTGTAATATTGCTTTTGAGTAATGGCTTCCAGTACTGAGTTTTGTATATAAGTTGGTTTTATATAAATAAATATTTGCCGAAAGGCCAATTGTCAGCCTTTCGGCAAAAACATTCTTGTTATTCTATAACGACCGCGTCCTTGGGATCCAAAGTCACCTCTTCGGCCCCGTGTGTCAATCGTTTTAATGGTTTGAGCATGGCAATAACAATTAAGCCGAATGCCGTACAGAAAACGGCAATGCCTGTAAAGATTTCCAGTTCTCCGGCAGATTGCGACCATTCGCCCAGAGATCCTGCCAATTTGTTACCCAGCCCGGTGGCAGCGAAATAAGCCCCCATCATAAAAGAAGCATATTTCACCGGAGCCAATTTTGTAATAAAGGATAAGGCAACCGGTGAAGCGCAAAGCTCTCCAATGGTATGAAGCAAATAAGCCAATACCAACCACATCATAGCTGATTCACCAATCTTGTCGTACTGTACGGAGGCAGCTGTCATAAACAGAAATCCCCAGCCCATGATGATCACCCCGACTGCCATTTTGAATAGAGAAGAAGACTCGCGGCCTTTCATCTTCCAATTGTACCAAAAGGCGCCCACAGCGGTGCCCAAGGTAATGATGAAAAAGGCATTTACAGATTGAAACCAGGCTGCCGGTATTTCAAAACCCAATAACATACGATTGGTTTTTTGCTCAGCATAGAGGTTCATCAAACCACCAGCTTGTTCAAAGGCTCCCCAGAAAACAATAATCAACAGAAAAGAAAGGAAAATGACCAGCATCCGGTCTCTTTCTACCTTGGTCAGTGGCCGATTCATCGCTTCCCGATCCGGAGAGTCGGCTTTACCGATAAAATCGCCTACTCCTTCCAGGTATTTCAGGCCATACATGTATACCGCCTGTCCAAATAGCATTCCGATACCAGCAAGGCCAAAGCCCCAGTGCCAGCCGTAATATTTAGCTACTGCACCAACAGCTAATGCCCCAAAGAATGCCCCTAAATTAATGCCGATATAGAAAATGTAAAACCCTTTGTCTCTACGTTCATCACCAGGGCGATACAAACCGCCTACCATAGTGGAAATATTGGGTTTCAAACAACCAACTCCGGCTATAATTAAGCCCAAACCAGCATAAAAAGCCGTCACCCCTGGTAATGCCAGTGTGATGTGTCCGGCACAGAGCAATAAGCCTCCTACCATCACGGCTCTTTTTTGCCCCAGCCATCGATCCGCTAAAAGACCTCCCGGAATGGAGGCCAAGTAGACCAACATCGTATAGGTTCCGTAGAAAGCCAGTGTTTCTGCATTACTCCATCCTAATCCTGGATTATCACCAATTGCTGCAGCTGCTAAAAACAAAGTCAAAATCGCGCGCATTCCATAATAACTAAATCGCTCCCACAATTCTACAAAAAACAGAATGTACAGTCCAACTGGGTGTCCCCAGAATTGCGGTTGCCCTTCAAAGTCAAATCCCGAAGCAGGTTTATTTGCCATTTCAAAGTTTTATATGATAAAAATTTGGTCTATTCTGGACTAAAAATAGGGTAATTTCTAGTACTTGAGCAAAAATCCCTTCTTAAATTTTGTTAGGGGAATGTTAGCAGACATTAAAAGGGTGCATGAGAAGGGTTCTGGAAAGCTCTTTTACGAGGAATAATCGGGATTTGGCACCAACAAAAGGGCAAGTCATGAGAGGGGATAGAGGCCTATGTAGACAAATGCTACGAGCTTGTTTGGAGGTGGTGCTTTAGCAGCGAAAATTACAGGTTTGGGGTTCTCGCGAACCTCTTTTCGTCTTGGCTGAGCCAAGACGAAAAGAGGTTCCAAAATCCCGGTTTTACCGGGACTGAATAGCTTGCCCGAATATACTTCAGGGACTACCACCAAACAAGCACTCAACAAAAAAGTGTTGTTTTGCAGCCCAAAGTTTGACCTCCAAACATGAACTGAAGCCTCAATCATTCAGAGAAGGTGTAATATTCACTGGTCCGTCTTTTTTTAATTCTACGGTCCAACCTACGGCCTGTGCCATAAACTGAATCACGGAAATCATCTGATTGCCTTGTTGCTCGGCTTCTTCCAGGAGACCGGCTTCGGCGGCTTTTTTACTCAACACTTCTTTGGCATTGCGATTGAGCTGGGTGTAATCTTCAGGTGTGAAGTGGTTGAAAAAGCTCTCCTCCAGATTCTTATAGCGGATAGTATGATCGATGGACAAAATTTGCGGCTGTGGTAAATTGCCTAGAATGATCTTTTTATTAATACTGTCGGCGGTGATGGTGATCTTTTCCATATCGTAGCCCACCATGACCCTCCCCCGCACTTCGAGGAAGGCTGTCTTGGTAAAACTCCAGGTGCTAGGCAGGGGCAGATATAGCGTCATCTGCCGATCCATCGATTCATCATAATGCTCCAGAAAATTGCCCTCTACGGTAACTAGTTTGCATACGCGCTGCACCTTCTCCAGCAATACCGTAGATTGTGAACGGCTGATCTGCTCCTGCTCACTTTGGTAATACCAGCGACTGATGCCGATTCCTGTAACAAAAAAAAGGACCAGACCGGCCCCGTAGAGTATTTTTTTCATATAGATTATGAAGTGGATGGGTCGGATTGACATCCAACCCATCCGTTATTTGTTGTATTTTCGGCCAATTAAAATTGGCGGTTACAGGGTTTTAGTCGAGCTCGGCGGTAAATTCGTGGCGCAGGCCTTTATAGCTTTTCAGCACCGCCTTCACCGACCCTACTGATACGGGCGATTCAATCAATAGGGGCAATTTGTTCTCATCATCCGTCACCCAAACCATCATCTGGTCGTCTTCTTTAAAAACGTCACCAGCAATTAGCTGAGGACTAAATTTATGAGTACTAAATTTGCCATTGCCTTTCACTCTTTTCTTTTCTTCTTTGCCTTTGTACTCCACTTTTAGCGGATAGGTTTCCTTATCCAGGAAGATCTTGATGGGAATCTCCTGTCCTTCCTGCAAGCCATTAAAGTTGATATTTCGGGCGTAATAAATGATTGAGAGCACGTCGTGCATACAATCATCCAGGGTAAACTCATGTAACTTGGCACTTTCCGGCGTTTTACCACGCATTGATTTGGCCTTCCGCGAATTTTGATCGAAGGTCACCTTATCGTACAACCGGTATCCACCTTCGCGAACATGGCGCACTGAAATATCGGGCAATAAGGTCGATTTATCAATATAGGAATCATAATCATCCCTTACCTTAAAAAACCAGTCGTACGACTTATAGGTTCGTCCCTTGGCGGAAAGGTGGTATTGATCCCCCAGGTCATTGACCCGAAAGACGACTTCTCCGGCAGGAATCCACACGAAGTTCCAATTGTAATAAATTTTATAAACGACCTCTTCGCCATCCTGAAAAGCCTGGTTTGAGGCATTGCAAGGCTCGGGTATAACCGTGGTATCTGCCACACTCTGAAGAAGGTGGTTTTCTCGATTGATTTCAGGGAAATCAAAGGCCATGAATACCAACATCAAGGCCATCATTATACTCATTTTAACTGGAATTTTTCTCATAACCTAATGATTTTAAGACATTTGTTTTGACGATGATTCCTGCTCCAAGTAACGCGGGCACACTTAAATTTATTATGAATAGCAGAAAGGTTGCTGTCAGTATGCCCAGGCTATGGTCACTGTAATGCGACCAGATAAACAGGGCGATTTCCCCTCTGGCCAGGAGCCCCATCAGTGGGGGAAGAGGAATACTGGTTTGTATTAAAAATATCGTTGCAATCCCCGAAAAAGCTGCCAAAATCGGTGCATTCAGCCCAAAAAACCGCAAAATCAGGTAATATTGCCCGCTATATACTGCATAGCGCAAAAACGCTAAAAGGAGCGCTTGCAGCAATAATGGGCGATGATAATGGCGCAATGCCAGCAATTGTTTGAGCACTGGTCGCGACCATTTTCCTAGCGGAATCCGCCGCAAAATGGGGATAATTAAATCTACGTTAAAATAGACCAAGCTCAGAATAGAGACGAAACTCCCCCCTAAAAGGAAACTACTCAACAATAAATAAGGTTCGGGGTTTAGCAAATTTTGCAGACAAAAATAGGCTCCAATGACCCCACCTCCTAAAAGGACCAATAGTTGTGCAAAACTCCCCACCAGCGAAGCCAGTACCGTAGGCCAATTATGACGAACATCAACCGCCAGCAACCTGCCGCCATACTCTCCAATGCGATTGGGGGTAAACATAGAAATGGTCACTCCGGCCAATATGGCGCGAACGGCCTCTCGTAGACTAACCGGAGCCAACGGCTGCATCAATATTTGCCATTTCCGGCTTTCGAGCAGCCAATTGACGGGCATCAAAACAATGGCTGCAATGATCCAAAATTGGTTGCCGCGCCGAAATTGCTGCCAGAATATTTCCGTAAGGGCATCCCGATGATCTCCGGTCATGATCTGCCGATACAGAGTATAGAGCAGCAGTCCCAAAATGACCGTTTTGATCAGCAGATTGAGCACCTTATTTTGGGAAATGATTGGTGATGTCGGCATATTTGGGTATTGTGTGCTCTAACCATACGTACGTCAGAGAAAAAGTCTATTTGCACCGGTAGTACAAAAAGTTTATTTTGAGTTCAAAATCAATAATACTTTGAAAAAAGACCATCCCACTTACCGTATTTTAGGAGTTGATCCGGGTACAAATATACTTGGATTTGCGATGATTGAGATTGCGCAGAAGAAAATGAAATTATTGGAATTGGGTGTGGTCCACTTGAGCAAGTTTCCCGACCAACCCCAGAAGCTCAAAAAGATATTTGAGCGCATTCAGGTCATCATTGAGGTATACGGGCCAAAGGAATTGGCTGTTGAGGCCCCATTTTTTGGCAAGAACCCACAATCTATGCTCAAATTAGGACGCGCACAAGGTGTGGCCATAGCGGCGGCGATCACCATGAATGTGCCCGTTACAGAATACTCTCCAAAAAAGATCAAGCAGTCGGTCACTGGCAATGGTAATGCAGCCAAAGAACAAGTTGCGGCCATGTTGGGCAACCAATTCAACATTGACCTCACCGATCACTATCTCGATGCCACTGATGCTTTAGCCACGGCCGTTTGCCATTTTTATCAATCTTCCAGCCCGCTCGGCGGCAAAAAGCAATACAGCAACTGGTCAGCATTTCTCAAAGACAATCCGAAGAGAAAGGGATAGAGACAACAAGTACGCAAAGTGTGGCAGATCTGCTACTTTGCGTACTCGGAGTCTTAATACCTTAAAATTTTATTGGAATTGGCAAGCTTGAGTAAACTGTCGTGGCTTACAACTTGGCTTGAATGGCCGCAGCAATCTGCTGCATTTCTTCCGTCGACAGGTTTAGCTTACTTTTGGTAATACTCATATCCGATTCCCGTTGGAAGGGAATCAAGTGGATGTGGGCATGGGGAACTTCCGTTCCAACGACCAACACACCAACGCGTTTGCAGGGAACTGCTGCGTCAATGGCATGGGCCACCTTTTTGGCGAAAGCCATCAGCCCCCCCAACAATTCGTCATCCAGGTCAAAAATATAGTCTATCTCTTTTTTGGGAATGACCAGTGTATGACCTTTGACCAGCGGATTGATGTCCAGAAACGCGTAATAATCCTCCGTTTCGGCAATCTTATAACTAGGAATTTCCCCACTAACGATCCGACTAAAAATACTGGCCATATTAATCAATTGAAATATCGACGATTTCGAATTCAAGCGTTCCGCCCGGGGTTGTAATTTCAGCAGTATCGCCTATTGCTTTGCCCAACAAGCCTTTTCCCATTGGGGAGCTCACTGAAATTTTGCGGGTCTTCAAGTCTGCTTCCGACTCAGAGACCAGCTTATAGGTCATTTGTTTTCCGTTCTTCTTATTTTTGATGGTCACATTACAAAACACCGTAACCTTAGAGGTATCCAAGGTACTTTGATCGAGAATACGAGCACTCGACAGGACTTTTTCCAATTCGTTTATTTTCAACTCTAGCAGTCCTTGAGCTTCCTTTGCTGCATCATATTCAGCATTTTCCGACAAGTCGCCTTTTTCACGTGCTTCAGCAATCGCTTTGGCAACATCCGACCGACCTTTAGTTTTTAATTCATCCAGCTGAGCCTTCAGCCGCTCGTACCCTTCCTGACTTAAATAATTAATAGTCATAATCTAAAATTTTACACATAAATTGATCACCAACAACTCCTGGTTTTCCAACAAATGGTAGAGTCCCTGAAGGGGGAAATACCAATTGTCCATAAAATGGTTCTGGAAAAACAACGAAACAGCATTAATCCAGGGAAGCGATCACTTTTCAATAATTATTATCCAAAAAACGACACCTCCTTTAAAATCTCATTTGTTTGGTGGTTTCTCACTGGTTATTTTCAAGGGAGTTCACCAAAAATTGAGCAGACAGACTTATTTTTTGACTGTTACCGGAAAGTAGGATTGAGAATTGTTTTTCACTGCTTTCCAGGCGCTTAAAATAAAGGTTTCGTTGCGCTTTACTAATTATAAAACAAGAACGCTTCCACCTTGCCCGGTGAAAACGTTCTTGTGACATTGAACCCCAAAATTAGGGATTCCTGATGATAAATTCAAGAGGCATCAATGAATTTACCTCTATTGGGTTCGATAAATCAACCGTTTACGCCGAATTTACGGGACTTACAGGTTGAATCGAATTCCGATATTGTGGGTACCGTTCCACACCTTGGTGGTCCGATATGCATAATCGATTGAGAATCTGGTCTCTTTATTTTCTTTGCTAAGTGGAACGGAAATCGTAGCTCCCGCACTCAATCCGGTGTAGATGGGAGCGGTTAGTTCCTCTTCTGAACCAAACTCATATTTATAACCGGCACGCAGTTGAAACATTTCGTTTAGAGAATATTCCAATCCACCACCAACCTGGTCTTGAGAGAAAGAGTTGGCGGTAAAATTACCAAGTGCTGTAATGCGGTTCTTTTCACCGATGAGGAAGTCATAAGACACCCCAATGTTCAACAAAGAAGGCAATTCAAAGTCAGCAGGACGGGTAGAGTACGTCAACTCGTACTGATCGCTGGGTGCCGGACGCAATTGGCTCAAGCCCTCTCCACCGAATCTCATTCGCGAACCAACGTTACGCAAAGAGATACCAAATTTGAATTCATCATTTTCACCGGTAACATATTGCACACCTGCATCAACGGCGAAAGCAAACGCGGAGATATCAGCAGTAGATTCCGAAACACCTCTCAATGTGATACCTACCGATACTTTATTTTCAAAAGTATGCGCATAAGACAACCCCATATTGAAGAAATTAGGAGAGAAAGTTGCTCCTGTTCCTTCTGGTTGTTCGGTGGTTGTCACTGCAATATCGCCAAAGTCAAGGGCCATGATACTAAATCCGAAGGTTCCATTCGTACCAACCTTCTGAGCCAGACCAAAGGCATTCATATTGATACCAGTACCTTCCAGGTAGCGGCCATTGCTGATGCTCACTTCCGTTCTGTTGATTCTTCCCATCCCGGCAACATTTAACCGGATCGCTTCCACACCACTGACCATTGAGGTCGTCATGGCATGTAGTCCCGCCAATTTAGCGTAGGGAATCATCAGCAACTCATAAGCACCGGCTTCTCCCTGACGATCAGGGTTACCCGCATGCAGGTTCGTTGCAAAGATCCCCACCAATAGCAGAGAAAATAAACCGTAGAGAATCTTATTCATAATTATTTATTTGTCAACTTTTAAAAGAAGAATAATTGACTTCCGGCACCAATTGGGCGCCGGAAGCCAATTTGTTTTTATAATCCTGAGGCGTCAAACTGACGATTCACGCCAAACCACTTCAAGGTACGCTCACCCAGCCCCTCTGCTGAAACATGGATCAGATAAACACCACTGGCAATTGGAATGCCCTTGCTGTTTTTCAAATCCCATTCCAGATCAGGTGTTACCTGGTTGCGTGCAATACCCGATCCCTTGGCGATAGCGCCAACTTCGTCACGGTTGTAACGACGGATGAATTTACCATCCAAAGAGTAGATATTCACGGTACATTTAGCGGGAAGGTTGGTAATTTTCACGGTAGTTTCAAACTGAGAAGTCTCGTAGTTAGAGAATCCGTAGTATGGGTTAGGCACCACATTGATCAGGTCAAGGGCCGTTTCTACCGTTTCGTCATTCAACACATCCGCCTGCTTGCCTTCCAGTTTGAAGCGGTAAGCGGGGTGGTAGTTGTTGACAGCTGTACCTGTACGATCGTCAAATCCTTCTGTATCCGGGTTATCCGTTTCAACCTGATAAGGATTGTTTACCCGCAGCTTTACGCGAAGATCATCAGGAATCAAACCCTCTTGGTAAGACGTAAATCGGGTGCCTGGTTGAGGCATGACCAATCCAGTCCAGGTAATTTCCTTGATCGCTTTCACTTTCGCCAATGGAGAAGACTGTGTTGAAGACAATCTGTCTGCAAATAATTCACAACCATCATAAGGCGTCTTGGTCACATAGATAAAGTGTTGTCCGCCTGCGTAGAACTGATACAAGTCAGTCAGACCAACCAGGTTCAATTCCATTTGAGAAGAAGGATTGAACATCATATCTCTACCCGTTGGAGCTGCATTGTAAGTCTCAGGGAAGAACGTTCCGTCATAAACAGTATTCTCACCAAAGAAGATATTCAGGCGCTGTCCAGTTTCAACATCTACGGCATAGCCGGGGAACCAACCAAATCCTTTTCTTGACTCGCTGGCATCGATATCCGGGAAACCATCTCCATCATTATCATCTTTAGTCACACTTTCTGCCAAACGAACATCCAGGTGCTCGGTACCGCCATCTGTGGGGAACCCACCATTGAGGTAGAACAAGTTGGCTGTTTCAACCACTATACAACGGCTCCACAAATCCTTATTAGCAGTAAAGACTATGTCCACGTTATTGAGTTGTCCCAATCCTCCGGCAGATCTCATCTGTGTTCTTACGATGCTGTTACCATTAGAACCGTTGGTCCAAGCTGGTGTAATATAAGGCAGCGTAGCCCCGGCAGTTACCCAGTTGCCCAGATAGTATGGCGTAAAGTAACCCGGTCCAACCATAGAGAAGGCCTGATCTGGGTCCAATTCTTCGTCGCGCTCACCTGGATCGGTAGCGAGATAATCAAAAATATTGTTACTCAATGGGCCTTCACTTGGGGAATAGCCATCAGGTACACCAAACAACCAAGGAGTAGCTTCTTCGCCACGAGCATACTCTGCTTCGTAACCAATATACCCGTTGGTTTCATCAATAAATGCTTCTGCACCTGGCTCAGCAACTTGACCGATGGCTACAGAGAAGCCATATTGGCTAATGATTTGCTGATTGAAAGCAGAAATTGGGTTTTCAGAAACAATGACTGGCGCACTCGGATCTGTCAGGCTACTCAATTGCCACACAGCATTGGCATCCAACTGACTGTCTCCCATATTGTCATCTATAAATTTCAATTCAAATTCACCATCTACTACATCCAATGGGTTGTAAACAGCAATCTCGATCGGTCCACGACCTTCCCGGTAAGTGATTTCACCGCTAAATTCGGTACCTCCTTTGAAAGTTTCCTCCAATTCCGCACGCGTCTCGTCAGAAATATCCAGGAAGTTGCTACCGGTACCCACACCATCAACACGGATCACTACTGCGCCGTCATTATATCCGGCGTTCAAGGTGCGATCAGTAATGGGTCTTGGAATGGTGGTGTATGGTTTACCATCTCCTTCAGGACCGATATTGTTACGACCTACAATGTAAGCCTGACGTTGACCGATCACGGTAAGAGGATCAAACACTTCGTATTCGTTGTGACCATAAGCAATTGCCAGGAAGTAATACTTCTTGTGGTTAATCAAGCGGCGGTCACCTTCAGCAAACTGGTCTTCCGTAATGCGGAAAGTGTGGCGGATACCTTTATTTTCTCCGTCTACCTGCAATTCAGGAATGTAGTATTCTTCTTCAGTAGGCGTATCTCCAGCTTCGCTCAGAACGCTCCAGTTGAAGATCTTAGAGATATTGTTTTTTACATCTACCTGATAGATTTGGCGCACTTTGGTGTCGTCCTCTAGATTTTCAGGAGAAAGGTCAATATCAGAAGCTGCCAATTGGTACAATTTGTACCCTTCAAAATTGTAGGTACTATCCTGACCGGCAGGTACGTCAAGCAACAGATTTTCTTCGTATTCCTCATTGAGGTTATTGGAAGTTCCATTGTTGGTAAATACCGCAATAATTTCGCGGTCCAATTCAATGAAATCCACATCTGGTGCATCAGGACCATCAAGAATGTCAAAACAGTTGTCAAACAAACCTTGAGCAATATCATCAGCCTCTTTCAGCTTCTTGATGCTAGGACAAGGGTAAGCCTGATCAGCTACCCAAACCACACCGATAATCAGCTCGTTGAGTGCACCCGGATCAAGGCGGAAAGGTCCGGAAGCCTGAACGGTACGGCGGTCACCAAAAGGCAAACCGGCAGTACACATAGACCAACCATTTGGATCGTTAGGTGGCTCCGTAAAAGCGTAGTCAATTGGATCACCATCCTGATAAGCATCATCACCATAAGTAAAAGGAGAACCATCTTTCCAAGAACCTGAAATATAGTTGTAGTATTCTGTTTCGTTCTCTGGGTCAGTAGTACCTGGAGGAGGTGAACCTACTGAGCCATTGTTGTAATAAGTAAAGGAAGACATTCCGAGTTCTTCACCATTTTCATCCAATGGCCCCCGGAAATAGTCAATACCCAAAATCGGCACTGCATCACAGTAAGTATTTACACCTTGCTCACAGTTACAACCAGTGGTACCGTCAATGGCATCCTCGTTGTATACATAAGCCAAACTTGCATCCACATCACAACCGATGTAGTCATCCGTATAACATCCTAAGTCAGGGTCAACCCACATAGCGAAGTAAGTACTATCAATACTTTCCAGGGCCCGGTTAATCAACTTATAACGCTGAAAGGTCATGTTGTTGATTTCGTCATTGGTTGCGTAAGCAAAAGCCTGTACCTGCACCTCCATACGGATTTTGTTTGGAGAGTTAGATTCGGCGTGCGTATTACCGGCATCGTTATACACCCAAAAGGTCATTTCGTCACCATACTGTGGGTCTGGACACCCTCTAATTTCGATGATAGGGTAGTCACCAAGATCTGGATTGTACTCAAGATCCCCGTCCTGGTCAAAGAAACCGGCCAACCCCTGAGAGGTATTGGGCAGGTCAAATTCGTGAACTTCAAAGAAAAAATCATTACCGGTGGCTGGCCAACCGCGTATTGAGCGAGGAATATCCGTATAGGGGATTCCTGCTTCCTTAGCCTCTTGCCAATTTTTAAGGTGCGTTTCGATTTCTTCCCGACGAACGGTAAAAAACTTGTCCCAAGTCGCACAAGTTTCCTTTTCTACCGTACCTTGATCTGGTCCATCGGGCACCAGTGGGCCAGGCCAGAAGTCAAAATTACCACTTCCACGACCATAGGTCTGGGCGGCTACTTTCAGGGCATCACCATCATCCACACCACCGAGCCATACGGCACCGGCGAAGATGGAAGAAACGGGGTCTACGCCCAATGGCGGCTTTGGGACAACGTACAATCCGTCATTACCATCCCACCAAACATCACCACCAGTGGTCAGACGGGCGCGGACGTTGTTGATTTCCTGATCCATTTGCGATACTGCATTATCACAATTGTCGCGATAACTTATCGTATTGCTGTCCTGGGCAGTATTTCCATTATTTGATGGCCGATGTTCTACCTTCGGGTTGATGTGGGCTTCCGCGGCCACAAACATCCCAAGGCCAACAAGAGCCAATAGCCAGGATTTTATTTTATACATAGTTCTAGAATTTTAATTTTTTAAAAATCATATCCGCATGAAATATATCATGTTCAGTTCGGCCACCTCATTTGATGACCGAACGGTGGTAGTATCGCTTAGAAACTAAAGCTGGCACCAACAAAGATTCTGCGAGGCAAACTGTAGAAGTTTGGATTCAGCAATCTCCACTGATAAGAAGCCAGGTAAGCTTCAACTTCCCGCTTGGAGTTTTCAATATTAGCCAGTTTGTCCAATCCACGAGAAGAGCTCAGGAATCCGTCATCTTCAGGAGAACCGGTTACTGGATAAACATCAATCACATTGCGACGATCCAACAAGTTGGAAATACGCATGTAAACGTTCAAGCGCATATTATTGGAAATTTTAAAGGTCTTATCGATACGCATGTTGAAGGTATAGTTCCAAGGCTTGCGCGCACCATTGATAGCACCTTTAATCTGAGCACCGGTCAATTCGTCTGGCGTAATATTGGCCGTATAAGGACGACCAGATACTGCGATTGCCTGGAAGTTGATACCCGCATTGGCAAAGATCGGTGAACCAAACAATTCTGGTCCGGTGTACGCATCACCACCAAGGTAGCGATAGTCCATAGTAGCTACGATACGGTGACGCTCATCAAAGTTCAGGGCGTTCAGCGTACGGATCAACCCGCGACTAGTCAGCCCGCGAGCAGAATTGGCATCAGATCCCGTTCCATCAGCAAACTGCAGGGTGTAGTTCGCATTGAAAGAGATATTACCGGTTCTTCTCAGGTCGTATTGGAAGGTAAATCCTTTTACCGTACCAAAGTCAACGTTGTCATAAGTGGTATAGGTACCCACCAATGGCACTGGGAAGATTTCCCGACGCTGGATCATATCTCTCATTTCCTTGTAGTAGGCTGCAATTTTCAATGCAGAAGTATTAGACAATCTTTGCTGGAACCCTACCTCGTAGTCGATGGTTTTTTCCGGCTTCAGATTCGGGTTGTTTTTCAGCAGGTCGTTTTCTTCCACAAAGTAAAAGTAGTCACGTGCGGTGGCAATGGTATTGGTTGGTGGACGTTGAACCAAGATGTCGTAGTGAGCAAAGAAGTTTGCTTCTTCAGAAATAGGGAAAGAGAATGCCAAACGAGGCATTACATTCACTTGTACTTCGTAATCTTCAAAAGATACATCAGGATCGTAGTCTCTACTCTTGATGTAGTTTGGATCAGCCTCAACTCTTGGGTCCTTATATTTAGGATTTACCAATGCCCCCTGAATGATATCAGAAGGATCGTTGGCAGGGTTACCGTTAGGGAAGTACCACTGATCTTCATCGCGGTAAGCCTGTACGGTAGCTCCGTCCTGGTTGAGGTATACTTTGAAGTCCTCACCGATATTACCAGGAGACTCTCCACCGAAGTTGGCGTGATATTCACCGGCCCCCATGATTTCATACAGTGAGTACTTATCCTTCAACACTTTGGTATTGGCATCATAGCGATCTACCCGTACACCGAGGCGGAAAATGATATCTTTGTAAGTAAACTTATCCTGGATATAAGCGGCGCCATAGATGGGGCGGTTTGGTGCAACCGGGAAGGTACGAATACCATCTGCATCTGTAGCGGTAAAGAAGTCGTCAAAGTTACCATCATAAGGGTTACCGAGGTAGTCATAACCGTAGTAGCCCAACAAACCCTGGTCGTTCAATTCTTTAGCGGAAAACATATCCAGGCTCAATTGATCTGGAGTCAAGGCATCCGGATCGATGAATTCTGTCAACGGCACACCCAATGATTCTCTCACCTTTCTATAGAAAGTTTCGTCAGCGGTTTCAGAAATACGCTGTTGATATAGGTCTACTGCACCGAAATTTGGAATATCAATCGTTCCAATGATGTCAGACAAGGGGTTACCCGCCGAGTCAAAAGGAATACCTAAAATGTGGCTATTTGCGTTTTGGCGGGCCAGGGTCCACAATTCTCTTGGGAATACGTCATAACGGCGGTTGGTCCGTTGCTCATAAGCAATACCCAATTGAATACTGTGGCGCGCATTTCCACCTGGCACCAACTCGAAGTTGGCCGTTGCATTAAAGGTATAAATGTCATCATCTTCTTTCCGTACACGATTGTATACTGTACCAATGTTGGTGTGGAACCCCCAAGAGTTATCCAAGTTGGTAGGTGTGGTACCATTAAATGTTTGGAAATCCGTTCTAGTCAATAAGTCACCAGCTACATCATTTACACCTTGGATGATGTAGTAATCTACCTGAGAGTTCAACCCTTCACTATCCAGTTCAAGTCCCAGTGCATTGTTGTAGTTTTCCAATACAGGGTTCGCTGTACCCGGAGTATAACCACGGAGTACCTGACGGTAGTCAATGTGCTGTAAAGAAAATCCAGTGATCGAATCAAACTCCTGAGCAAATACAGGCACATACTCGCTTTCCAATGCTCCGATATAACCATAGTCGAAGTAGTTTTCACCGTGGTTAAAATCATCGTGTGTGTATTGGTTCTTTTCATAACCTAGAGTCAACGAGTAAGAAGCATTCTGGATCAGCGCTGCTTTGCTGGCTTTGTCATCATCATCAGAAGTCATCCCTCCACCTAAGCGGTGACGGAAACGGAAGCTACCGCGGTAACTCTTGTCAAACTCGTATGGATTGTTTTGAGCGTTTAACAAGCGCCAGTTGTCAAGTGTAGCACTACTTTCATTTGGCGTAAAGCGGTTTTTCTCATTTACAAAACCACCAGTCAAAGTAATATCGACGGCATCGCTCAGGCGAGCATCAATTTTGGTGGTTAGGTTATAAGAAGTTCGATCTTCAAAAGGCTGAGCTTTGAGAGACTCTACATCTTCATTGGTCAGGAAGTCGGCAGCCACCAATGGGTCACCTCCAACGTCAATAATTGGGTTTTCTTCCAGTTCTGCCAATTTTGCATCCTTCACGCGATATACTGGTACTGCCGTTGGATCGTCATCCTCATTGTAAGAGTAACGACCGGCAATCCGGAATCCGAGAACAGAAACCCCCTTTTTGTTTTTCAGAATGGGGCCACTGAGGTTTACCCCTACCAAGTTGTTGTTGAAGGCATCGAGCTGGTTGGAAGTTTCCGCTTCGATCCCCCCGGAGAACTTGCTGGAAGGGCCTTTGGTGGTGATGGAAATAATACCACCTGTTACGTCACCATATTGGGCTTCGATACCCCCCGTGATGATCTGTAGCTGGTCAATTTCCGATTCGGGAATCAGGTCACCCTGTACCCGTACTCCATCGATGTAGTAATTCGTCGATTCAGAACGAGATCCCCGCACGGTTACATCGTCCCCTTCATCGGCAGAAGCCAGACCCGCAGAGGTCGCGGCCAGGGCGTTGATGTTACGCGTTGGAAGATTCTTGATCTCATCACTGGTAATAACCTTACCAGAGGTAGTGTTGTCCTGCTCAATCAAAGGGACTTTGTAAGCAGTAACAATGACCTCATCGAGGTTGACGCCCCCAGATCCGAGTTTGACGTCCAACTTATTAGACTTACCGGCAAAGACTTTCACTTCGGTCACCTTTTGAGACTGATAGCCTACGTAGGTCACCTCCACGTCGTACGTTCCGGGGTCGATGTTAGAGAAACTATAATTACCGTCGAAGTCCGTCTCCGTACCGGTGATCAGGTTTCCCCCTTTGTAAATGGCCACATTACCAAAGATAATGGGCTCTCCCGTTTCTCCATCGGTGATTTGACCGGTCAGCGAGGTCTGCGCCATCGCAACCGTACCCATGAGGAGGAACGAGAAAAATAACAGTAAATAACGTGCCATAAATTCGCATTTTAAAATTCCACTAAAGCAAAGGGTCTTTCGACCAGTGCACAATGTTAATAAAATATACTTTCTTTTCAAAAACCTTTGATCCAGGCTTGTCCTCTTTTTGACATTCGGGCAATCGCTTGTTTTACAAACGAGTACTTTTGATTCAACTCATGAATCAAAAACACTTTTTCACAATCCAAAAATAGGATATTATTGCGATTTAAATGGATCAAAAAAACTGAAAAGTCAGGTTTCTAAAATTTAATCCAGTCGAGAAGAGCACTTCCCGTAAAGGGGAAACGAAGGTCCGAAATAGTCCGCTCCCTTCCTAATCTCGATTTCTTTTTTTTTAGTCCCCAGGCTGACAATGTTTTTGGGAAAAATTATCTTTGGGTCGATCAATCAGTATTTTCTGAACGCTCCTAATCCGGAATTATCAGCTCATGAATTATCACCAAATATTTGTTTCACTTCTCCTTGCCTTTTTATTTTGCAACTGTCAAACTGACTCCAATCCTGAAAAGGGGCCCCTTATTTTTGCCGACTTCTTCATTCGCTACCTCGATGATGAACATGAACTCAAGGCACAAGCCTCCTTTCTAGAAGGAGATTCCATCAACAATGCGGTACCGAAAACCTTTGAGGGAGGCATTGCTTTTCAGGGGAGCGGCATGGAAATGAAAAAAATTCAGGACAAGCTCATTCGGTATTCACTTATCCGGGAAATGGATTATCTGGATACTTTTCGCTTCAAATTTAACAACGATCTGGGGAATCCGGAAATTTATTCGGTAGCAATGTCGCCCATCCAAGATTTTTTCCTTCAAGGGCCCATCAGCAAATCCAAAGGAATGACCATTGTAATTAATGGCGGCGTGCTCAATCCCGGAGAAAACCTGGTCCTATTGTTCAGTGATGAAAAGAATCAGGCGAGAACGATTAACATGGTTGGCCCCAAAGCCGATGTAGAATATCGCTTCACCGCCGATCAGCTCAAAAACCTGACAATTGGCAAAGGACAGTTGTATCTGGTCAAAAAGCAGCTAAAAGAGCAAAATATCGGCAATCGCGTAGTGCGCACGGAAATCGAGTATTATACGAAAGCGATTGATGTGGAGGTAGTGGAATGAGGAGAGGAGGTTAGTGCAGAATCGCGATTTATATTCTTGGCAAAAGAAAAAAGAGGTTTACCACGGATGATAAACCTCTTTTTAATTTATGGAATTTATGGATTACTGTTTATCAAACCTGAGTTCCTGGATGGCACTTTTTTGTCCATCGGATTTCAGGTAAATGTACACCCGAAAGGTGGCTTGATTGGTTACCAGGTTTCCAATGCAATATTTGGAATCATTGCCGCGGGAAGTTCCCTGGTGTACCTGGCTAAAGGACTGAGGTTGGTATTTGGTAAAAAACTCTTTGACGATCGTGGTTGCCTGAGCCTTATTATATACATCCTCATTATCCAGAATAGCCACTTCTACAGAATTGTCAAAATACTTGGCCAATGCTTCCGTGTTTCCGGCACTGATCGCCTGAGTAATCGCGGAAAAATCAGCTTGAGCATAAGTCAAACTCGGTGCTAAAAGCAACACAAAAACAATTGATTTCATGATTTTTGTCTTTTGTTAAGTCAAATTACAGCATCTTTTGTTATATCGCAAACGCATGCCGTGAGTTTAACTGTTTTCTTTTTGACGTTCGTTTTACTAAAAGTAACCGTTCTATATCCGGCGATGTTTGATTTTAAGGGTTTATTCCACTTTCATGAAGCCGATCATCTCGAAACCTTATTGCTTTCGCAAAACTAGATCGAAAAACAAAAACCAACTCAAACCACTGAATATCAGAAGATTGCAATCAACACCCCTGCTATCAGGGGCAAATTCATTTTTAAAACGCATTTTACATGCAGAAAATTACTTCTTTATCCCCGAATATCTGGAATTGTTACCCCTTGTGAGTTATTTATAAGGTAGAATGGCCTAACTCCGAAATTGTAATCTCTCGGCGAGATTTATTGCATATTTTGGTACAAATCCACGGCGAGAAGTATAAATTTGCGATCATGATGCAGAAAAAAAAAGCTATACTGATTATTCTGGACGGTTGGGGCCACGGCCAACAACCCCAAGCCAGTGCCATTGCGCAGGCCAACACCCCTTTTGTTGACAGTCTATACGATCAATATCCCAATTCCGAATTGGTGACCTATGGCGAAGAAGTAGGTTTGCCCGACGGGCAAATGGGCAATTCTGAGGTCGGCCACTTGAATATTGGTGCCGGTCGCATCGTATACCAGGAGCTGGCCCGCATTAATAAGGCAGTCCGGGATGGAAGCCTGGCACGCAATGAAACTCTGCAAAAAGGCATTCTATACGCTAAAGAAAATAACAAAGCTCTCCACTTGATGGGACTTGTATCTGATGGTGGCGTGCATTCTCATATTACACACCTTAAGGCCCTTTGTGATATTTGTGCAGCAGCAGGACTTGACCGAGTCTATATCCATGCCTTTATGGATGGTCGGGATACAGATCCCAAGGGTGGTGTCGGTTATCTACGGGACTTACAAGACCACATTGCCAAACAATCGGCCAAGCTCGCTACGGTCGTCGGCCGCTATTATGCCATGGATCGCGACAATCGATGGGAGCGCATCAAAAAGGCTTATGATGTGATGGTCCATAGTGAAGGAGAAAAAACCAACGATATCCTGGCCAGTATGCAGCAGCGGTATGATGCCGGAGAGACCGATGAATTTATTTTACCATTGGTTTGCACCAATGCAGACGGTACTCCAGTGGCCAAGTTGGAATCGGGTGATGCCTTGTTGTGTTTTAATTTCCGTACTGACCGTCCTCGGGAAATCTCGGCGGCATTGACCCAACAGGATTTTCCAGATTATGGCATGAAAAAACTGGATTTGTACTACCTCACGATGACACGGTATGAGGAAAGTTTTAAAAATGTGCATGTGCTCTTCACCAAGGATGATCTAAAAAACACGCTTGGTGAAATATTGGCGAAAGCCGGAAAAAGTCAGGTTCGTATTGCCGAAACGGAAAAATATCCCCATGTTACTTTCTTTTTCTCTGGTGGACGGGAGGAACCTTTTGAGGGAGAACGGCGCATTTTAATCCCCTCTCCCAAGGTAGCGACCTACGATCTACAGCCGGAAATGAGTGCCAGAGGCATCACTGATGCTATTATTGAAGATATTAAAAAACATCAGCCCGATTTTATTTGTTTAAACTATGCCAATGCTGACATGGTGGGGCATACTGGTGATTTTAAGGCCGCTATGAAAGCAGCGGAAACTGTTGATCGTTGTCTAAAAGAGTTGATTGACACCGCCGTGAATCAGTACAACTACGATGCCATCATTATTGCTGACCATGGCAACTCAGATTATATGGTCAACGAAGATGGCTCTCCCAATACAGCCCACACCAAAAATCCGGTGCCTTGTTTTTACGTTAGCAAACGAGCCGCCGGCAGCCAATTGAGTGATGGAAAGTTGGGAGATATCGCTCCTACTCTGCTCAATTTGTTAGAGATGGAAGCACCCGCAGAAATGGATGGCAAAGTGCTTATTCAACGATAATTTTGTGCTCAGTGTCGGTTCCTTATAGTATGAAATAGCTCAGTGCAGGTTTGGAGGTGATACTTTAGCAGCGAAAATTGCAGGTTTGGGGTTCTCACGAGGCTCATTTTTGAGTGCATCTCGGCTGAGCCGAGACGGACGAAAAAATAGTCGAAGTGAGGTTCCAAAATCCCGGTTTTACCAGGACTAAATAGCTTGCCCGAATATACTTCAGGGACTACCTCCAAACATACACTCAATACCGGCAAGGCATTTTCTTTAATTCAAGGTTATGAAATATCCGTATTTACTCGCCCTAGGCTTCATATCACTTACCCTGGCCTGCCAGCCAGAGGAGCAGCAACAAAAAAACGTTGAAAGCAAGGCATTTTTTGACTTGGCAGGATACTTTCAGGCACAAATTGACCTATTACAGGCAGAGCAGCCGCGCGTAGAAAAACGGATTGTGCTGAATGAAGAGGAGGAAGGAAAAACCGTTGAACAGCTCGACTATCAAAAGGAATTGTTAGTCTTCTTAAAGGCGGACATCAATCGCCCGGCCTGGCGCGATCAATATACCATTGACAGCATCATGGTCAATGATCAATTGGGTCAACTCCGATATATTGCGCAGAATGAAGATCTCAAGACACGCCGTTTAATTATCACTTTTGAAGGAACAGAAGTGTCAAAAGTGGAAATTGACAACTACACTACTTCTGCCATCGCCAACCTGGATCAAAGTCTAATTTATGATCCGCTGATTGGCTACACTATCCACAGTAAAGAAAATGTACAACTCGCCAGTGCGCAGGATTTGCTGGTTGAAGTTCGATTCTTACGCGAAGCACACTAAAATTATAGCGCCTTTTTAGTAAAAAACGGAGCACAGGCAACCTGTACTCCGTTCGAATAGTGTTTAGTGTTTTAAATAGTGTGAAGGGTTAACGCTTTACATGGCTAGTATCGGTGCCCTGTGGGAATCACCAATGGTTAGGGGCTGCGAAGAATGACTGCCCCATTTGATGCAGCTCCTTTGCTCCCGGTTTCGTTACTCAAATCCTTGCCTAGTCTGATCGCAAATAACTCGCCGGAAACAGACAACTTATTCTTCTTTGGCCCCTTAGTATCAATATTTCTATAGTCTTTGTTTTGGTAGTCAAAAGCACTGCCGGAAGATAAAGAGCCTAACTAATTCAAAAAGAAAAATCCGGTTTGGGATGGGTGTTGAAAACAACATAAATTCATGTTGGGGGGGAGAGAAAATTAGTTAGGTATGTTTAACAAAGATATTAAAAAAAAATCTAATCTCTAATTTGTCTCAAAAAAAAGTAAATCTTTTTTGCGGGGGTTGTTTTGATGGAAATGAGGAAAAAAAAATGAGGCAGTGCCACCACAGCACTACCTCAGCCCTAACCAAATAAAACCAAATTATATTTTTAGTCCCCGAAGGGGTTTTTTCAATTGCTAATGCAAAGATACACACTTATTGTAAAAAATACAATTACAAAATTAATAAAAAATTAATATTGTTTTTCAATTCTGAATACTAAAGTAAAAGATTTCTTTTAAAAATCCTATAATTTCCCGACACCATGGAGTTATCGCCTTGAATTAAAAGTGGATAGCTTTTTTTTCATTTAATCAATTGGATAAGTATTTCCAGGCATTTAGAAATTTTATTTTACGATTCTGGCTTTGGCCGAATTTTTGTTTATTTCACCAATGGGATTTTTTTCAAAAAAAATTTCAGGATTGATAAAATTTTGCCTGGGCCAAGGATTCTTGCCAAGAATTTCTGATCTTCCAGCACAAAAAAAAATTATGAAAAAAATTATAATCCTCCCCTTTTTTCTGATTTCCAGCCTCTTTTCAGGAATATTTGCTCAACAAGAGGACGCTTTTTTTATCCGAAAGATCTATGATACTGCCTTATTAGATGGTAGCGCTTATCAATGGCTCGACGCTTTAACCAACCAAATTGGCCATCGACTGGCCGGTTCGCCAGGAGCATCAGCAGCGGTAGAGTATACTCGTCAAATGATGGATACATTGGGATTAGATAGCATTTGGCTTCAGCCTTGTATGGTGCCTCATTGGGTCCGGGGAGATAAAGAAACGGTAAAAATTGTCAATTCTCGGCGGATGGGTTCGATAGAACTCAAGGCCCTTGCCCTTGGCAATTCCGTAGGTACCGGTCCACGAGGTATTACCGCAGAAGTCATTGAAGTCAAAAGCCTCGATGAAGTAGACAAACTCGGACGGGAAGCGGTGGAAGGTCGCATCGTTTTTTACAACCGCCCGATGGATCCCACTCAACTCAATACATTCAATGCCTATGGCGGGGCGGTAGATCAACGCGGTGCAGGGGCGTCACGCGCTTCCAAATATGGCGCCGTTGGGGTGCTGGTCCGGTCCATGACCAATCAACTGGATGATGTGCCACATACCGGAGGGCTTTATTACGCTGAAGATATCGAACCTATTCCCGCCATTGCCATCAGCACCAATGATGCAGAATTATTGAGTGATTTGCTCAGAGACGATGCCGTGCGGGTCTATATGCGCTCTACTTGCCAAATGCTGGAAAAAAAACGATCTTATAATGTGATCGGTGAAATCCGCGGCAGTGAATACCCCGAAGAGATCATTCTGGTAGGTGGGCATCTCGATTCCTGGGATGTGGGGACTGGTGCTCACGACGATGGGAGTGGTTGTGTGCAATCGATGGAAGTCTTACGATTGCTTAAAAAGTTGAACTATCAACCCAAGCGGACCATCCGTTGTGTACTTTTCATGAATGAAGAAAACGGTCTGGCTGGCGGACGCGCCTATTGGGATTACGCCTTGGGACAAAATGTCATGCACCTTGCCGCCATTGAATCTGACCGTGGCGGATTTACTCCTCGAGGCTTCACCTGCGACGGCGACGAATCGGTTTTTCAAAAGAAATTTAAAAAGGTCAATCAATGGCTGCCTCTATTAGAACCTTACGGACTAACGTTGGAAAAGGGCGGTTCCGGTGCCGATATTTCCGGACTAAAACCTCAAAAGGGATTGTTGTTTGGCCTAAAGCCAGATTCTCAACGTTACTTCGACTTTCACCATACGGCTGCCGATGTCTTTGCGGTAGTCAACGCCAGAGAATTGGCGCTGGGTGCTGCTGCGATGACGTCATTGGTATATTTGCTTGATCAGTATGGGTTGTAACTGAGTGCATTGGGGAGGTTTAACGTTTAGAACATGTTTGGAGGAAAAGGTTGTGGCAAACACCTAACCTAGACAAGCCAGCTTCCAAAAGAGGGAGGATTTTCTAGCCAAAAACACGAATTTCTATGGTAAGGGGCGACGCCCTAATTAGAAGTAAAAAAGCTATTTTGCCCCTCCCCCCTGCGCCAACAGCTCATAGGCAGCACTACTCGAAAAATCGAGCTGCCATCGAGGGGATATTACTTCTTTCTAACCGGAGAGGGTGGGTAATAAAAAAGCCCGCCCACATCCGCCAGGCCACCAGGAGCTTACGTACAGCTCGCGCATCAGCACAAAGCTGTCAGGGTAGGATGCTTTTGATCGCATCTACAGAATCGCCGGCGAAGCTTATGAGGTCAATGACATTGCAATTTAATAAAAAGTTTTATATTTAAAAAATAAAAACATTTATTTTTTTTTAAAACCTCTAAGGTCTGATGAGTAGCAACGCCCAAGGTCCCGTTCAGCTTTTTGGCATCCGTCACCACGGACCGGGATCGGCACGTAGTTTGGAGCGGGCGCTAGAAACATTACAACCAGATTGTTTATTGATTGAAGGGCCTTTTGATGCCAATTCAGACATTCGTTTTGTCAAAAACATCAAACTACAACCGCCAGTCGCCCTCCTCATCTATAATACCACCAACCTCAATCAAGCGGCCTACTATCCTTTTGCTACCTTTTCTCCGGAATGGCAGGCCATGCGCTACGGACTACAGCAAGACATTCCTGTCCAGTTTATCGATCTACCAATGGCCATTCAATTTGCTCTCGACCAAAAAGAACAGGAAAGTCGACAGATGAAAGTCAGCCATCACCCTGCCTCCGCTGAAGAGCAACGCATCATGCGGGACCCCTTGAGTTTTATGGCGGAAATAGCCGGTTATACTGATAGCGAACGGTGGTGGGAAGCAACCTTTGAAACAAAGAACAATGATATCGATATTTTCCGTGCCATCGGTGAGTTGATCAACGCTCTGCGACGGGAACTGGGCCGCCAGGAAAGTGCCCGCACCCTATTGCGAGAAGCCCACATGAGGAAACTCATCCGCAAGGCCGTCAAGGATGGTTATCAACGCATTGCAGTGGTGTGTGGTGCCTGGCATGTACCTGCCTTGGCGGACTATGCGCGAATCAAAGCGACTCAAGACAACGCCCTGCTCAAAGGATTGGCCAAAACCAAAGTCAGCTCCACATGGATCCCCTGGAGCTACGACCGACTCGCTACCCGGAGCGGTTATAGTGCCGGTGTAATTTCTCCTGCTTGGTATGAAATGCTATACCAGCATCGCGAAGAGGTTGTTCCTTATTGGATGGCACAGGTCGCTCACTTGCTTCGCAAACAAGCCCTGGATGCCTCTCCCGCCCATGTGTTGGAGGCTACTCGATTGGCACACAGCCTGACCGGGCTACGCAAAATGCCATTGCCGGGATTGGACGAAATGGAAGCCGCTGCCTTAAGTGTCTTTTGTGAAGGCAGTCAAGCGCAATTGGACTTGATCCACAAGGCACTCGTAGTTGGCGATAAAGTAGGTAAAGTGCCCCCTGAAATCCCGGTGATTCCGCTACAAAAGGATTTGGAAAGCCTGATCAAAAAGACCCGCCTCTCTAAATATTGGGGCAATCCAGAAGTGCAATGGCTCAAAGCTACCGCCAGCAAACCACATGGCGGCATTGACCTGCGCAACGAGCCTGATTTACTAAAAAGCCATTTGCTACATCGCCTGAATATCTTGGGCATTGATTGGGGAGAGCTGCAGGAAAATTCCGGGAATGAACAAGGGAGTTTCTGGGAATACTGGCAAATGCACTGGAAACCCGACTTTTCCATCACACTCATTGAAGCCGGAATGTGGGGCAATACGGTACATGATGCTGCCCTCGCTCGAGTGCTACAACGAGCACCGGAAATGGACCGCCTGGCCGAACTCACCGCATTGGTGAGAGAAGTGCTTCGCGCCGATTTGCAAAAAGCCATCGACGAGCTCATGCAACACCTTCAGCGATTGGCGGCCTTGACCCAGGATGTCTTTTTTCTAATGGAAAGTTTGCCCGCTCTCATCGACATCATCCTGTACGGTGATGTACGCAAAACCAATGTGCAGGCGTTGGCCCAATTGATCAGCGAACTCATCCCCCGAATCTGCATCGGGCTGCCTGGCATTTGCATCAATATTGATGAGGAAATGGCGGATGTCATCTTCAATCAGATCGTGCAAAACAACCGGGCCATTGCCTTGCTCAACAACGAAGATTATACCGATCAATGGTTGGCTACCATGGAGCGACTCGCCTCCGATTTGGCAACGCACGAAAAGCTCCGTGGCGCAAGTACTCGACTGCTATTCGACAAAGGTATCTATAGCATTGCAACCACCCAAAAGGCCATGCAATTGGCCCTCTCTACCGGCAATAGCTCTCTGGCCATTGCACTGTGGGTGGAAGGGTTTATGCATGGCAGTGGATTGCTACTCATCCATCATCCGGAATTATGGCAATTACTCGACGAGTGGATCAAGGCATTATCGATGGATGTCTTCACGGAAGTGTTGCCCTTATTGCGCCGAACCTTTGCCAATTTCAGTGGCGCCGAACGCCGAAAAATGATGGAATTGGCCCGGTTTGGCACCTCAACGCCAGCCAATGAATCTATCGCCGTAGCCATGAGTGATAAACGCAGAGAAGTCGTGTTACCCACCTTAAAACTTATCCTTGGGATAAAATAGAAGTCCCTTTTTTAGTGCCCCCTTTCAACTGCCCCCCAGATTAAACAAACCTTTAACCTCGTCTTAATCTTCAGTTCATCTTTCCGCCGCATCTTTGTACCATCAAACGAGATAATTATTCACTTCTTTTTATTTATTCTTTCCTGCATTCTAAAGTCGCTTTCGTGCCAGGATCCTACCTCCCGGTAGCATCCTGGCTTTTTTCTTCACAGTTTCTTCATGAGTCCTTAAAGTATAGTTCACATTGAAACTTGATCTTTGCAGCAAATGACGTTGTATCCTATACTGTAGCCCTATATATTCCAAGGCTGTGCATTTATGCATAGCCTTTATTTTTAGTGCCAATCTAAATTATCAGGATTTTGCTTCGTGGGGCAATGCCCGAAAACCGGCCGGAGCCATCTGCTCATAGCGCAATAAAAAAATCACATTGTGCTTGAACATCAAGAAAAATTGCACATAGATCCCTATCGCCTTTGAGACAGGACGCAACGCCTCCCATCATTCCTCCTCCTCCCCGGCCGCATCCGTAAGCGGTTCTGACTCGCTCACTGCCTCCGGTTCCTCCTCAATATCTTCGGCTGCACTGGGTTCCGGCTCACTCAGCCAAAAATTGTTCACGCCTTCCCCTACGATGATGCTCACCTTATCCATATTGAGCAATTCCAATAATGCCAGGAATACCACTATCGCATGAATGCGGTTTTGGCATTCTCCAAAAATGCTCTTAAAGTCCGCCCGTTTACCATTGCTCACCCTTTCAAAAATCATCGCCTGGGAATCCTGGATGGTATAGGCAAACTGCACGATTTGATGCACGGTGCGAGGCTGATTGTCATCAAACCGGGCCATAACTCGCTCAAATGCCCGCAGTATTTTGAAGAGATTGACCGATTCCAATTCCGCATCCACCAGGGCCTTGGTCGCAATGGACCGCAATTCCTTGGCCACATTGCCCCGGTACATTTGTTGAGCGCGCTGCTCTTCATAATCGCGTAGCTCATCCAGTACACTTTTGTAGCGCTTGTATTCCAACAGGCGTTGCACCAATTCATGACGTGGATCAATTTCATTGCCTTCCTCGTCAATTGACTTGCGTGGAATCAGCATCTTGGCTTTGATGCGGCAGAGAGTCGCCGCTACCAGAATAAATTCACTGGCCAAATCCACATCCATCTTTTCCATTTCATGGATGTAATCCAAAAAATCATTGGTGATTTTGGAAATGGGAATATCGTTAATATCCAGCTCGTCGCGCTCGATAAAAAAGAGGAGCAAATCAAATGGGCCCTCAAATTGAGGAATCTTTATCGTATAAGTGTCAGACATGCTTTTTAAAATCAGTCAGCAAAGGTAAAGATTTGTTTTGATTTGAACTTTATGGGCGGTCTAAGGTGTTGAAAAAGAAACCTTTTTTCACACCTGACCAATCCTATACCTTCTATGGAGTACCCAGAACAATTTGAGACCCTCGACCCACAAGATTGGGACGAAATGCGGTCCTTGATGCACCGCATGGTGGATGATGCCGTTGATTATCTTTCTACCATTAGAGATCGCCCCGTTTGGCAACAAATGCCCGAAGATGTGATGGCTGAATTTCAGCAACCTGCCCCCAAAGCAGCCAGCACCGCAGAAGCCGTCTACGAAGACTTTAAGACCAATATCCTCCCTTACCCAATGGGCAATACCCATCCTCGCTTTTGGGCGTGGTATATGGGCAACGGCACCATTTCCGGCGTAATGGGCGACTTCTGGGCTTCCGTGATGAACCCCAACCTCGGCGGGGGGAACCACGCTGCCAATCAGGTAGAAGCACAAGTCATCAGCTGGATGAAAACCATCATGGGATTTCCATCATCTGCGAGTGGATTGCTGGTCAGTGGTGGCTCCATGGCCAATTTAGTGGCTTTGACGGTGGCTCGTAATGAAAAAGTCGGTTACAACATTCGCCAAGAAGGCATTACCCCGGAAATAGCGGGAAAAATGACGGTCTATGCCTCTACCGAAATCCACAGTTGCAATCAAAAGGCTTTGGAATTACTTGGCTTGGGGGCCAAAAGCTTGCGCAAAATTCCGGTAAATCCAGATTACACCATCAACCTGGATGCGCTCAACGCCCAAATCAAAGAGGATCGCACCAACGGTTTTTACCCCATTTGCATCATTGGCACTCCCGGCACAGTCAATACCGGGGCTATCGATGATCTCAATGCCCTTGCAGATATTTGTGAAGCCGAAAACCTCTGGTTTCACGTAGATGGCGCTATCGGTGCCATTGCCATGCTAGCCGATAATGTCCGCCCTCAACTCTCCGGTATCGAACGCGCCGATTCCATTGCTATCGATTTACATAAATGGCTACACATGCCTTTTGAGGCCGGATGTACTTTGGTAAAAAACGATGCCGCCCATAAAAACGCCTTTTCGTTGATTCCGGAATACCTGGCCAAGAAATCGAGGGGCATCGCAGCCGGTAATTTATGGTTTAGTGAATACGGCCCTCAACTCTCTCGCCGCTTTCGCGCCCTGAAAATATGGATGTCCATAAAAGAACACGGTACGGCACGATTTGGCCGCATGATTGCTCGAAATATCGAACAAGCTCATTATCTTGGGAAACTGATTGACACGGCCCCTCATCTGGAATTGGTGGCTCCGATCAGTTTAGATATCGTTTGCTTCCGGTACAATCCCGGTAATAGGAGCCTCGAACAACTCAATGCCATCAACCAGGAAATCAAAATCCAACTGGAAGAGCACGGTATTGCGGCCCCGGGGTATACTACCCTCAACGGTACCTACTGCATTCGGGTGGCCATTTCGAATCATCGGAGCACCAATGAAGATTTTGAAGTCCTGGCCAAAGAAGTAGTTGCCATAGGGAAAAAACAATCAATGCCAAGTCTTTAAAAGGTATTTTCAACATTATTAACAGCCCGTTTATGAATCAACATCCATGCTTGCATTTCATCATCTGCACGAGTATCTTCCTGACCCTCATCCTATTTTTAAGCAGTTGTGAAGAACTGTCTCCATCGGAACGCATACATTTGCCCAGCAAAAACTACCATACCGCCAACTTGGAGGTAGACACACTACCCCGCCACCAAAAGGTTTACGTTCCCATCTATTCCGACATCTACCACATGAACGGCGAGCGGCGCTTTCTCCTCACAGCGACCCTCAGCATCCGCAATGCCAGTTTACAAGATACCATGTACGTCAAGAGTGTGGATTACCATGATTCCAGCGGTGACCTAGCCCGCCAATACCTCAACAAAACCATCGCCTTACCCCCACTAGAGTCCGTCGAATTTGTAGTAGAAAACGAAGAAGACCAAGGCGGCGCTGGCGCCAACTTCATCATACATTGGGGCACCAATAGCCCATCGCTCAAAGCCATCATCCAAGGGGTGATGATCGGTACAGCCTCGCAGCAGGGCATTTCTTTTGTCACAGAAGGGGTGGTAATTGAGTGAGACGGTTGAGGCTGTTTATAGGGTTTATCAGCTTGTCGCTCGCTATAAAGGTATAGTAAAGGCTATGGCTTATGAGGAGTAGGCTGAGGAGACGGCTAGAGGAAATTATCCTTTCATTCGCAGGATAAAAAGAGAAGGGCGGCTTAGTGCATGTTTGGAGGTAGTCATTCCGGTTTCTCCTGTTCAAGGCGATGCTGCTTTACCACTTCCTTGATTGGTACATCATCAATTAAAACATCCTTTAGCACGGATTGGCCATCCTTGATGCTGACCAGTGCATATACCACTTGGGCAGAATCAATTTGGGCTTCGCGATAAACTAATTCAGCATCGGGCGCTTTGGATTCTTCCATGTAAAAGCGGTCAAATGGATAGTTGATCGTTAAACTTTTAGGATTGCCCTGTCTACTCCACCCCAAATAAGCAACTTCTGCTTGTAGAAAAGATTGGTCATTCGCAGGCCTGTCCTTGCTGACGGATTTTATTTTTGCAAAACCTGCAGTGTCATTTTCTAAAAAAACATAGATGGTTTCGCCTTGCTTCCAATCGTCCTCATCGGAAATTTCAACGGTTGTTTCATCAAACCGGAGCGTGATGTATTTTCCCCGAAAGGGGTCCAACGGATCAATCGGTGCCGCCTTAAATTTGAAATCGGTGCCCGTATTTAAGATATCTTCTTGATCAAAGATCATGCTCGCCGGGACGTATAATTGTGCCAACACCATTAAGATAAAAGCGGGCAACCATAATTTATTAGAATTCATCTGATTTTCTTTTTTCATTCTTTGACAAATTTAGCTTGACTCTGAATCACTGATTTGTCAAAGAACCTCTTTTTTTAAGCATCCAATAATTTGTCGCAAAAAAGCCGGCCCCTACCAGTACAAACAAAAGGCCCCGAATCACAAAGGATAAATCACCGTCAAAAAACCGGCAAAGGATCAATGCCGTAATGATCAATAAGCCATAGTTTAAAATGCCTAGATGATCCCGCTGAGCACCCTCCCGAATGGTGAGTACTCCAATGGCCAGCACCACTAAATTGATCAAACCTACGGCAAAGGAAGATACCAACCCCAGCAGAAAAATCAAGATAAACAACAAAAACACTACCGAAATCGGTTTGATGGTTTGTAGGGACTTGCCCTTCTGCTGCAAGAAAAGTAATCCCCCCCCAAGTAAGGATAAAAGCAAGGAAACCCAAAACTCCGGCGCCATCAATACCCCATTCCAAAGGTTTTCATCGGCCCTCAAATCCTGCCAAAACCAGTCAAAGCTAACCACCAGTAGTAATATAATGGTGCCGAGTGATCCGAGGATCTTATAACCATTATTTCTCGTATGCTGCCCGTCAAAAAAGGATGTATTGCCCAGTAAATAAAAGAGGCCAAACAAACTAAAATAAGCAATAAACATCAATTCCCCCTTTCCATGAGCCACCGTGCCCAGCACAATCAACACCGATAGCGGCACCAACCAATGGTGAAAAATCATGAAATTGCTCGCCGGTCTATTCCGATACAACAGATAATAATGCGGCAAGATCAATAGCAGCAGCCCCCAATACCAATAAGATTCTGATCTGGGATACGACCAATAGCCCGTCTCACAAGCATAATAAGTGATGCCCACCAGATAAAACAAGGACACAACCGAGGAAGGCATGATGTATACCAGCGGCAGACAAAGCAGCATCCAGGTCAAGACAAAGCTGCTGATATCTCCCGGAATATTGTAAATCTGGCTGATCAGTGAAATACTCGCTCCCACCGCAAAGAACAGGAAAACACTTGTGCTTTCCCTCCAAGCTACACTTTCCCGCTGCCTCAACAAGGTAAATCCACACAGTCCCTGCCCCACCAATAATGGCATAAATGCAAACCCCGTCTTCACCGACCGCGACAATTCATCCCAGTTGTGTGCAATGATCAGGATAATACCCAACCCCACCAAAATAGCGCCCAAGATGCCAAAAACGATAAACAACCGGCTACTAAATTCACCGCCCTTATTTCGATAATAATCCCGGATTTCATCCGCCGTTTCCGGCGAAATGACCCCAGCATTGAGTAGTTCGGACAAGTCTCTTTGTATGCTCATTTTGGTGGTTTTGGTGTTAGGATTGATGCAGGAGCAATTGACAAGGTAAGGATTAAAATATACTTTTAATAGTGTGGATGGCGACGTCAGTCTTGGAGATGGGGAAGTGAATCTGCTGGTTTTCTGAGTGGCTGTGGTGTAGGCGTAGTCATACACCTGCCTTTTGCGTTTTCAGATATTGCTTTACAATCAAAATAGGACTAATTATAGGAATGTGAAAATCTCCCTGAAACTTCCCCAAGGTACGGGTAGCAACCATACCTCGAACTGTACTGAAGGCGATGCCCGTAAGAATAGCAAGAAACTCTTCAGACATCGTCATCTCATTACGTTGTACATCTATGATTTCAGAAAGTTCGGGCACTTGGTACTCTACTTCCGCCGTATACTCAAGAAAGGTTTCATTAAGGTGCTCCCGATCATATACATAATGTACTTCAGTGACAACGGAAAAAGTACTGGCATTTAGATCCCAATGATAATCGAAATTGAATCCATAGTCCAGTTTTTGTTCGTCAAAATTATCGATCAGTTCCACACTTAACAATGGAATGTGAATCTCCAACTCACGGATGTCATTGATTTTATATTGTACTGCTCCGGTTTTCTTTTGCTTATTCATCATGCTGCCACCTCTGGTAAATCCCCTGATTTAAAATAGATCATCTTGCCTTGCATTTCCCATTTACCTTCCCCTTTTTTAGTGTGAACATTAGCTAGTCGTTGTTTTCCGCTGTTTTTTGTCACCTTTTGAACCCCCATATTATCATGTTTTACATGTAAAGAAAAAGGGGCACGCGGAACATAAGTCGCTTTTCGGCGAGTCATTCCTTTCGATTCTTTCTCAACAACCTCTTCAAGGTTTTCAAGTTCCAGTATTGGCGCCTTACCAATAGCTAATGCCAATTCAATCAGTTTTGACAATCGATGGTTAAATTCACCATTCAGTACCTGCGAAACATAGCCTTTGCTCACGCCCAATTGTTGTGCAAACTGGGTACGCGTCATTTTATTGGCGACCAGATAGTCTTCAACGGCATTGTATACATCATTCTGGATTTTGGTAATCCAATACGTTTCGGTCTGTAAGAGTTCTTTAAACGATTTCATAGGAGGCTTATTCTTTAGTAGCAAAGTAGGCGAGTTTGAGTGCCCGCATTTTCTTAATTGCTTTATCTTGAGTCTTTTTTCCCTTTTTTAGTTCACCCAATACGATGATCTTGCCTTCTTCATCTTCAAACAAATAAATCCGTAATCGGCCGGAACGAATTTCATAATCCTTGTGAGGGTCATCTTTAGACCGATGTTTTAATTCCTGAAACCACTTCTTGGGCACGTCCGTTCCCCGGCTCATAAAAACAAGGATTGCTTGTATTTTGTCCAACGCCTGTTGTTGATTGCCAGCTTTCTCCATTTCTTTACAGAATTCGTCATAATAACATTTTCCGTCCACTACCAGTTTGTAGAAAGGTTCTGTGTGATGTGGAGGTAAACCTGACAGTCTTACAACTTCAAATTTAGGCATAATGTTTAGTTATTACTAAACTTTAACGGTTTTTTGAAAAAATTGGAGGTAATTTCGAAAAAGCGCTCCAGTGAAAACGTACTCTTTAATATATTCTTAAGCTCTCTGTGAAAAGGAGTTTTTATAAAAAAAGAAAGATGCACAACAAAATACAAACAATATTCTGAATATTAAATCTTTTCGAAAATTCTTTGATGAAGCTTATCTCCAGTGTTCCCCTCTCCCAGCAACCGTCTCTACTAAAAACTCACTCCCCCACCAACTCACAACTCTCCTCATCCAATTCCGTCTCCACCGTATAATGGGGTGCAGTTCAGGTTTGTCCCCAAAAAAAGATTGAGCAGGTGGGATTCTATTA
>CAXHCA010000001.1:0-165532 GCA_964015035.1 uncultured Saprospiraceae bacterium | reverse complement strand
GAGAACCCAAAATCTGCAATTTTCGCTGCTAAAGCACCACCTCCAAACATGCACTCAGCTCCATTAACTATTTATCTTCTTTTGCGCCACCACCACATACCTTGTTGATTCGCAGCTATCTGCCCATTCCGGGATCAGCTCCAGACTATAGGCATCATAAAGATCAACTTGACCGCCAAAGGCCTTCTCAAAGTAGGTGCGAATACGGTTGACCGGTGGTAAAAAACGCCGATGTTTGCCAGCATAAGTCACACGCATCGGACCGTTCTGATAACTGATATTGGTAATCTCACTTTCTTGGAAAACACTGCCTTTTTCTTCGATTAATTTTGGTGTACGCAGGGAGATGACTTTTTGGTCATCAGAATACATCACATTGGGGTACCAGCGGATGTGATCGGGGGTAATAAAGTCGCCGATGAAGTAACCACCGGGTTTGACAATGGCTGCTGTTTTTTCAATGGCTTCCTGCAAGCGCGTGTGTTCTAAATAATGAAAGACATTGAGGCCGCTAAAGGCGATGTCCCACATGCGAATACTGGGATCAAGAGTAAGTACATTACCTACATCAGCGCGAATGCGTTTTTGAGCTTCCCGAACCATCGCTTCACTGATATCAATACCGTAGAGGTTATCGTAAGGCACACCGAGTTCGTCGATGAGGTGCTTTTCTACCAATCCGGTACCGCTGCCAATGGAAATGATGGTCTGATCAGCATAATTGATGCGATATTTCTCGGAGAAGAAAAGCAGGTATCGCCTCATAAACCCATCCATACACGGCTGACAAATTAAGGAATCATAGAGTTCTGCATACTTGTGAAACTGGTCAGCGGCGCGCTGTTCTCCCAATAACTCATTTTGCAATTTTGCGGTCTCTTGCATTTCCCGATTGAGGGCACGCCAATAAATGGAGTTGTTTTCGTGACCATGCTCATCGGTGTTACTTTTTAAACAATACAATAGTTTCTTTTGCTGTGTTGCCGAGAAAGCATTGTCGATAACCGCTTGCAATGCTTTTTCACTATGGTTTACGCCACGCTGTTCCATTTTGCGTAAGCGACGAATCAATTCTACCATATACCGCAATCGAGTAGGGAAGTCAGCTCTCGGACCGGGTTCAATTCGCTTGATTTGATTTTCCGGAAGGGCAAAAAATACGCCACCGTCCACCCGTTGAATCGTTTCGTTTTCCAAATCAAAGATCCGGGCATCACCGGTTACACTTTCAATCGGTGCGATGTCTCCATACACGTGAAGACTAAGGAAGAAGGTATCCGTAGTGGGATTGCCCATTTGATGTACTAAGGAATGCCCCACGCCAACAATATCTCCAGGCGTTACAATCCATCGAGCCAAGGTAGAAATGTACCCGTCTTCTACTCTGAAAGTGGCGTGTTCAGCCGGACCAAAGATTTGCACAGCCCCCCATTGTGTATGTCCATGATCGTGGATGGCTGAAAAATCGCCGGGTCGCCAGGACATCACCATGATCTCAAAATGCGCTCCTTTATAAGCCATCTTACGTCCATAGCTATCCTCAACAGGATGATCAAAATCGGCCCAGGGCTCCAGGTCTTTTGGCTGCACATTGGCATTTTTGATGATTTGCGCCACTTTGGAAGGTTTGAGTTCTTTCTCGTGCTGCAAAGCTTGCGCAATAGATTTTAGGGAAGTTGGAAGTTGGGAAAGGTCGTTTCCCCTTGTTGTTACGTGTTCTTTTTTCATGCTACACTTGTTTCAAAGACAAAATTGATCAGAATTTATACACTATACTGTGATACAAATCACTGACGGGTCTAGTTCAACGCACTATCTTTGTGCGAAGAAAATTTTACTACAAAAATCGACCAATAAGAATGGATTTAATCATTAATGCTTCTAGCTGGCTTGAGGTTATTCGCCAGCCCTGGCACTGGTCTATCTCGGGAGTGGCCATTGCCGGTATTCTTTTCCTCATGACCTGGATGGGGCGCAGTTTTGGCGTTTCCACGGCTTTTAAGAATTTCTGCACCATGGCCGGCGCAGGTAAAAAACATGAATTCTTCAACTTCGACCTTAAACATGAACACTGGCGACTTGCCTTTGTCATTGGTGCAATTGGTGGTGGTTTTATCGCTTCCAATTTTTTGATGAGCCCAGAACCTGTGGCCATTTCTGAAGCTACCATTGATCACTTAAAAGATTGGAATATTGATTACCGGGAGGGTGGGGGATTCCTGCCTGATAGCATTTTCAATTTTGGCAATATCAAGGGAGTTATTCTCACCATTATTGGTGGTTTTCTAGTCGGATTTGGCGCTCGCTACGGTGATGGTTGTACCTCCGGACATGCAATTTCAGGTCTTTCCCATCTTCAACTGCCTTCGCTCATTACGGTAATTGGCTTTTTTATAGGTGGTTTGTTGATGACCTGGGGTATTATGCCCTTTATTTTTGGATAAGGAGATACCCGTTAACCTCCTGAAAATCCTCTTTCTCTAAAGCTTTAATTCTATTAAAATGCGTAATATTAGTTTTGTAATAGTTGGCGTACTCTTTGGTATTGTCATGACGAAATCAGAAGCCATATCCTGGTTCCGTATTCATGAGATGTTCCGCTTTGAGAGCTTTCACATGTATGGTATTATTGGTACCGCGGTAGTCTTGGGCGCGCTGATCATTGCCGCCATGAAAAAATTTAAGGTAAAGACCCTCCGCGATACCTTTGTTGCCTATACGCCCATGAAATTGAGTATGCCTCGCCATTTATTGGCAGGTACCATCTTTGGACTTGGCTGGGCACTGATGGGGGCCTGTCCGGGGCCGATGTTTGTGATGTTGGGCCATGGTTTTGGTATCTTTGCCCTAGTGATTTTAAGCGCAACACTTGGCACCTTTACTTATGGTGTAGTAAAAGACAAGTTGCCTCATTAAATTGGTCCTTTGACAAATCCCGTGATTGCCCAGGGCTTGTCCCGATTTTACATCGGGGAAATTTGTCAAAGGACGATTAAATTTTACACCAACCAAAACGGCTATTCATTATGAAATTGCAAACGATTCTTTATGGCCTAATCCTTGTTTTTCCTTTGTTTTCTTGTGGAAACGATCATTCAGTAGAAACAACTGATTTGTCTCATGCAGGGCATTGGGGATACCAGGGGCAGGAGGCACCGGAACATTGGGCAGAACTATCCGCGGAATTTGTAAAATGCGCGGAAGGCCATTTTCAGTCGCCCATTGACATTGAAAGCTATTCGGCAAAGGAGTATTCCGGCCCCCTTTTAGATTTTCGTTACCATCCTTCTCCTGTAGATCTGGTCAACAATGGGCATACTGTCCAGGCCAACCTAGAAGAAGAAAATGTATTAGTCGTTCACGAGCAGCCCTATTCTTTAAAACAGATCCACTTTCATGAACCTAGTGAACACCAAGTGGATGGGGTCATTTATCCAATGGAAATGCACTTGGTGCACACAGACAGTACCGGCCAATTGGCGGTTGTAGGGATCCTCATCAAGGAGGGCCAAGAAAACAAGGATCTACAAGCGCTATGGGACGCTCTTCCTGAACACAAGGAAGAACATTATCATCCAAATGGCCGCTGTGATATTGTACACCTTTTACCGCAGAACAAATCGGTTTTTCATTACAGTGGTTCTTTGACCACACCTCCCTGCACTGAGGGCGTAGATTGGTACGTGATGAAAGAAGCCATTACTTTATCAAAAGCACAAATCAATAAATTCCGGCACTTGTATCATAAAAACAACCGTCCGGTACAGCAGAGCGAAGCCCGTACTATTGAGGTTTCCACAAATTAAAGACCACTATGAAAATTGAAAACCTTATACCAGCGCTGGGCTGGCTACCAAAATACAACAAGGAGCAATTAAAAGGAGACCTATCTGCCGGACTAACGGTGGGGGTGATGCTCATACCACAGGGAATGGCTTATGCAATGATTGCAGGATTACCGCCGATTTACGGATTGTATGCTTCTACCATTCCTCTGATTCTCTATGCCATCTTTGGTACTTCCCGACAATTGGCTGTGGGGCCGGTAGCCATGGTTTCCTTGTTGACCGCAGCGGGTATCGGCGCCATTGCAGAGGTAGGTACAGAAACTTATATTGCTTTAGCGATCGCCTTGGCGTTCTTTATTGGGGTTATTCAGTTTTTACTAGGGGTTTTTCGGCTGGGTTTCCTTGTGAATTTTTTATCACACCCGGTCATTAGTGGGTTCACTTCGGCGGCGGCTTTAATTATAGGACTAAGCCAACTCAAACATTTACTAGGGGTTGACATTGCGAGAAGTCACCACATTCATGAAATTATCATCCAGGCCTTTGAAAACATTGGGGGCATCAATTGGGCCACATTCAGTGTAGGTGTGGTGGGTATACTCTTGATTATGGGGATTAAAAAGCTAAACAAAGCCATTCCCGGACCATTGCTGGCGGTGATCTTTGGCATTTTGGCGGTATCGGGTTTGGGCTTGACGGATTACGGGGTGAAAATTGTCGGTGAGGTGCCAAGCGGATTGCCCGCACTGGCGCTGCCTTCATTCAATTGGGAAACCTTGGAATTATTGCTGCCCACAGCATTGGCTATTTCTTTGGTTGGATTTATGGAGAGTATTGCGGTAGCCAAGGCCATTCAAGCCAAGCACAAGGACTATAAAATAGATGCCAACCAAGAACTAATCGGCCTGGGTTTGGCCAATCTTGGCGGTGCATTTATACAGGCATATCCCGTTACCGGTGGGTTTTCAAGAACAGCCGTAAATGATCAGGCTGGGGCCAAAACAGGAATGGCCTCCATCATCAGTGCCGGACTCATTATTCTGACCCTATTGTTCCTAACGCCCTTGTTTTATTACTTACCAAAGGCTATTCTCGCATCGGTCATTATGGTGGCTGTTTTTGGCTTGATTGACCTCAAGGAAGCCGTACACCTTTGGCATGCGAATCGCTCTGACTTTTGGATGTTGATGGTCACCTTCATCGGAACACTTTCCTTGGGTATTGAACAAGGCATTGGTATCGGTGTCATCCTCTCGCTGGCCATGATCATCTTCCGGACCACCCGACCACACGTGGCTGAATTGGGCCAAGTTCCGGGTACCACCTTTTATCGAAATAAAGAGCGTTTTAAGCAGGTGAATGGTCGAGAAGATTTGCTGATTGTACGCTTTGATGCACAGCTGTATTTCGCCAATATTAATTTTTTCAGAGATAAACTTGAAGAAATGATTGCGGCGAAAGGCCAGGGCTTGCGTACGATCATTATCAATGCAGAAAGCATTAATAATATGGATAGCAGTGCCGTACACGCCATCGAAGATATGGTGAATGATTTTAAGGCCAATGGATGGAACATCTTTTTCACCGGGGTCAAAGGGCCAGTGAGGGATGCGATGGTAAGAGGTCATTTAGTGGAGAAGATTGGAGAAAATAATTTCTTCATGAGCGTTCAGGAAGCAGTGGATTGCCACGACCAAAACTGCAGTAGCGATGGAAATTCGAAACATCAAGAATTTATCTTACAGACCAATGCTGATTAAAGAATCAACAGAAGTAATGGAACCTATTTTAAGAGATAAATTAGCCATTGATCGTACTCGTCTGGCCAATCAACGTACCTTGCTTTCTTACGTTAGAACCGGCATGTATTTTATTGCAACTGCACTTGCCGTTTTTCATTTGGATGATAAAGTGCGGTTTAGCTGGTTTGAATGGCTCCTGACAGTAGTGGGCTTCCTTTCTATTATTATTGGATTGATCAATTATTTACTCATGCGCCGGAAGGTAAATCGACTATATCAATAGTTTCGGCAATATGGAAAAACACATCGAACAATTCCTGCTCAATAACCGGGAATGGGCCAAAAAGCAACACCACGAAGACGCCCATTATTTCGATAATTTGACCTTAGGTCAAAAACCAGAGGCCCTCCTGTTGGGATGCTCCGATAGTAGGGTTTCTCCCTCGGTAGTATTAGGGGGCGACCTGGGTGAAATCTTTGTACATCGCAACATTGCGAATGTAGTTGCCCACTCTGATTTAAACTTCCTATCAGTCTTGCAATATGCTGTAGAAACCCTTGGTATTGAAGACATTATCGTCTACGGCCACTATGGTTGTGGAGGGGTCACTGCGGCCTTAAAGGATGAAGCTATCGGGCTGATAGACAATTGGTTGGCCCATATTAAAGATGTAATTCAACAAAACCAACAAGAATTGGATGACATCCAAAACGAAACCGATCGGGTCAACCGCTTGGTTGAACTCAATGTCCTGGCCCAAATTGAAAATCTTAAACAAACATCCGTCTACCGCAAAGCGCTAAAACAGGGTAGGGTACTTACCCTGCACGCTTGGGTTTATGACTTTTCCACCGGACTGGTTAAGATCCTGGAGCATTAAGTGGATTACCTCCAAACAAGCACTAAATGTTTTAACGGGCGCAGTTGCGCCCTTTTTTATTTTGCTCCATTTTTGGAGTAAACTCCTGTCAATGATTTTTATCACCGAAGGCCATGACAAATTTTAAGCCAAGTGCTGATCAACCTCACCGTGTTGTGTGATTTTCTTCACAGAGGTCAGGGGAGTATCCAGACTATCTTTGGACTATGCTTTTTCACAAACGAATAGGTTATTTAGGAAAGGCTTTATTTCCATCTTTTACTAATTTAAAAAAAAACTAAATCATGAAAGTAGAACAAATCTATACGGGTTGTTTAGCGGAAGCTGCTTATTACATTGAAAGTAAAGGTGAAGCAGTGGTTATTGACCCCCTGCGGGAAACGGAACCATACATCGAGAGAGCGAAAGCTAGCGGTGCCAAAATAAAATATGTCTTAGAAACACATTTCCATGCCGATTTTGTTTCTGGCCACCTTGATCTGGCCAGGCAAACCGGTGCAATGATTGTCTACGGACCTACGGCGAAACCTAATTTTGACGCATATATCGCCAAAGATAACGAAGAACTGAAGGTAGGAGATGTTACCATCAAGGTTTTACATACTCCTGGCCATACCATGGAAAGCTCAACGTTCCTATTGAAGGATGAAAATGGTAAGGATTACGCTATTTTTACTGGCGACACCTTATTCCTGGGTGACGTGGGCCGTCCTGACCTTGCGATTAAACAGGGAGAAATTACTCGTGAAGATTTAGCCGGATTCCTATTTGATAGTTTGCGCAACCGCATCATGCCATTGAGTGATGACGTGATTGTGTACCCTGGCCATGGAGCGGGTTCGGCTTGCGGTAAAAAAATGAGCAAGGATACCTGGGGATATCTCGGCGACCAAAAGAAAACCAATTATGCATTGCGTCCTGACATGAGTAAGGCAGAATTTGTAAAAGAAGTTACTACCGGATTGGTAGAGCCCCCTCAGTATTTTCCTAAAAATGCCATGATGAACAAAATGGGGTATGAAAGTATCGAAGTGGTACGTGAACGCGGTGCTCAAGCCTTGAGTGTACGGGCATTCAAAGCAGCTTGGGAAGGAGAAGAGGCATTGGTCATTGATACCCGCCATCAAGATATTTTTGCCAAAGGTTTTATTCCCGGCTCCATTTTCATTGGTATCGACGACAACTTTGCCATGTGGGTAGGGGCGCTGGTTACCGACTTGAATCAGCCAATCCTGTTGGTGACCGAACCAGGCCGTGAAGCAGAAGTAGTGACGCGTTTGGCCCGGGTTGGTTATGATAATGCTATTGGCTACTTGGAAGGTAGTTTTGAAAGTTGGCAAAAGGCCGGAGAAGATGTGGATACATTGGAAGAAATAGAGCCTACGGCTTTCGCCAAACAATACGACGGCAAGATGAACCTATTGGATGTTCGCAGAGCCAGTGAATTTGCCGCCGAGCACCTCATTGGGGCTACTAATTTTCCACTTGACTTCATCAATCGCAATATGAACCAAATTGATCGCGAGAAAAAATATTACCTGCATTGTGCCGGTGGTTACCGCTCTGTCATCGCTGCTTCCATTTTAAAAGCACGTGGATTTGAGCAAATCGTGAATATTAAAGGCGGCTACAAAGCACTGGTGGATACCGATCTGAAGCGTACAGAATTTGTGGAGCAGGCTACAGAATTGTAGACACCAGACGATTGGAGATGTTTCGCATCTGTGATCACAACCTCGACTTTACATTCGGTATATTTTGTTCGATTTCTATTTCATTTGCAGGGCCATTGACAGCAATGGCCCTGCTTTTGTTAAAAAAAAAGGCTGATGTGATTTGAATCACTGACTAGGAGATAGAAATCCCTGTTCTTTGTATTATCAATCGAACAAAATATTCATTAATCCTCTAATGTTAAAAAAAATGAAAGTAGAGCAAATCTATACCGGATGTCTTGCAGAGGCAGCCTATTATATCGAAAGTGAAGGAGAAGCTGTAATCATTGACCCCTTGCGGGAAACGCAGCCTTATCTGGAAAAATTGAATCGGGAAGGGGTCACCCTGAAATATATTTTTGAGACACATTTTCATGCCGATTTTGTATCGGGCCATATTGATCTGGCTAAGAATACCGGTGCTACGATCGTTTATGGACCGAATGCGGCCACCAACTACGACATTTACCAAGCCAAGGATGGTGAGGAACTTAAAGTGGGAAATATTACCTTTAAGGTATTACATACCCCTGGCCATACCATGGAAAGTACCACTTATCTTCTGCGTGATGAAAACGGAAATGATTATGCCATTTTTACGGGCGACACACTATTTCTTGGTGATGTAGGCCGTCCGGATTTGGCCATCAAACAAGGGCAATTAACCCGCGAAGATTTAGCCGGTTTTCTCTTCAACAGCTTGAGAGAAAAGATCATGCCATTGGCTGATGACGTCATTGTCTATCCCGGGCATGGAGCGGGCTCTGCTTGCGGTAAGAACTTAAGTACCGATACTTGGGGCTATCTCGGTGACCAGAAAAAGACCAACTACGCTTTGAGGGCAGATATGACTAAGGAAGAATTTGTTCAGGAAGTAACCAGTGGATTAACTCCTCCACCACAGTATTTTGCGAAGAATGCGATGATGAACAAATCGGGCTACGAAAGCTTCGAAAAGGTATTGGAAAAAGGCAAGGTCGCACTTACGCCTGCCCGTTTTGAAGAATTGGTAGAAACAGAAGAGGCTTTGATGTTGGATACTAGAAGTGAAGAGGATTTTGCCAAAGCACATATTCCGAATTCTATTTTCATTGGAATCGATGGCAATTTCGCACCTTGGGTTGGGGCATTGATTACAGATATTCAGCAACCTATTGTATTGATTGCACCAGAGGGTAGGGAAGAGGAAGTTGTCACTCGTTTGTCTAGAGTAGGCTATGATAATACACTTGGCTACTTAGCAGGAGGGATAGCCGCTTGGAAGGCTGCCGGTCATGAAACGGACTCGGTTGAGTCAATAAGTGCTGATGAACTCGCCGGCAAAATAAAAAATGGGCTGGATGGGACTGTGTTAGATGTACGCAAGCCTACTGAGTTTTTGTCTCAGCATGTGATCGGAGCCATGAACTTTCCATTGGATTACATCAATAAAAACATGGATCGACTGGATCGTGATAAAACTTATTATTTGCAATGTTTGGGTGGATATCGCTCTATGATCACGGCTTCTATTTTGCAGGCCAGAGGGTATCGCAACTTGATCGACATTCAGAAAGGATGGAGGGCTATCGAAGAAAGCATAGTGCCAAAGACAGAACATGTTTGTCCAACTACCATTCCTCAAGAGGTGATTGATGAAGCAGTATCCGCTTTAGTCTAGAATAAAAAGATGCTACACACATAGCATAATCGGGTGATTATTTATAGAATTTTGGATGACTGCACCAGTTTTAGTAAGTTGGTGCAGTTCACTTTTTTTAAATTGCACTCTATATGAAAATTAAATTATTACTCCCTTTTATGATCATCGCGATCAGCCTTTTTTCCTGCCAAAGCAAGGAAAAGCAAGAAGAAAGTAAAAGTTCAGAGCTCGACAAAGCGGTCTACTTGGAGAGAGGACAAAAAATTGCCGGTGCTACCTTTACGGCGCTCTCTTCCAAATTACAGGCCGCCATGCAAGAGGGTGGGGTAGTGCATGCCATCGAATATTGCAATTTGGCAGCCTATCCTTTGGTAGACAGCTTATCCAAAGTTCATCAAGCTACAATCAGGCGAACTTCTACTAAGGTACGCAATGAAAAAGATACTCCCACCACAGCAGAATTGGCGGTCTTGGAAGAGTACCAAAAAATGGCTGAAGAAGGAGAAGCATTAAAGCCCATTGTCAAAGAACTGAATCAAGAGTACATGGCATTTTATGCGCCAATCAGAATCAATGCTTCATGTTTGCAGTGTCATGGAAAGGTAGGCGAAACGCTTTTAGAAGAAAACCACGCTCTGATCAAAGAGTTATATCCAAACGACAAGGCGATTGGCTATAGTGATGGGGATTTTAGAGGAATTTGGAGTATTAAACTAAAAAAGTAGCACAACAAAATTATTCTTTCTATACTGAAAATATCATGCATTATGGACGTTGAAATACTCTCGCGTATCCAATTTGCTTTCACGGTATCTTTTCATTACATCTACCCACCGCTGAGTATTGGTTTAGGCCTGTTAATGGTCATTATGGAGGGCATGTACCTTCGTACTGGTGACCAGGTGTATGAAAAGATGACTCGGTTTTGGACCAAGATATTTGCACTTACCTTTGGTATTGGTGTAGCCACCGGCATTGTTATGGAATTTGAATTTGGGACCAATTGGGCCACTTATTCTCGTTACGTTGGAGATGTTTTTGGAAGTGCGTTGGCGGCAGAAGGGATTTTTGCCTTTGCCCTGGAGAGTGGCTTTCTGGGGATCTTACTTTTTGGTTGGAACCGGGTGAGTCCGAGGGTACACTTTTTGGCCACAATAGGGGTCTTTTTTGGATCTATGTTTTCGGCAGTATGGATTGTAATTGCCAATAGCTGGCAACAAACTCCGGCAGGATATCATATAGTAGGAGAGGGGATCCACGCCCGAGCAGAAATCACCGATTTTTGGGCCATGGTTTTCAACCCCTCCAGTATGGATCGCTTAATGCACGTATGGGTAGGCGCATTTCTGGCCGGTGCTTTTTTGGTGCTGAGTGTACACGCTTATTATCTTTTGAGAAATCGATACGTAGAACTTTCTAAAAAGGCCTTTAAGATCGCTTTGGTAGTGGCCACGGTGTTTTCCTTGGCCCAATTGATGACTGGCCACAAATCAGCCGACGGGGTAGCCCATCATCAGCCAGCAAAACTGGCTGCTTTAGAGGGGCATTTTGATACACTCGCTCCGGCCGATATGTATATATTGGGTTGGGTAGACAAGGAAAAACAGCAAGTGTCGGGTTTGAAAATTCCCGGAGGGCTCAGCTTTTTGACCCATTGGGATTTTAATGAGCCGGTTACAGGACTAAACGCATTTCCCGAAGATGAACGTCCAACGGCCCTAAATGCCATTTTTCAATTTTATCATTTGATGGTAGCCATTGGAATGCTGCTCATTGCTTTGACTTTATTTGCTGCTTTTCAATGGTGGCGCGGCAAGTTATTTCAGCAAAGGTGGCTCCTGTGGGTCTTTGCTTTTGCAGTTATACTCCCACAAATTGCCAATCAGGTGGGGTGGTTCTCTGCTGAAATGGGCAGACAACCTTGGGTGGTCTATGGCTTATTGAGAACATCAGACGCCCTTTCCAAAGTAGTGACGGCCAATCAAGTCCTCTTTTCTTTGATCATGTTTACTTTTATTTATGCATTACTTTTTGCACTGTTTATCTATTTGCTCAATAAGAAGATTAAGCATGGGCCATACGAGGAAAACATGGAGGACAAAAGGCCCCATCAACGCGAAATTGCAGATATTTTTGAATCGAACAATTAGAAAATATTATGGCAACTTTTTTAGGTATTGATTACCCTACATTGTGGTTTTTGATTGTTGGAGGACTCTTTTCAGGTTATGCGATTCTGGATGGTTTTGATCTGGGCGCAGGAGCTTGGCACCTGTTTTTTAAAAAGGAAAATAGCCGCAGAATTGCCCTCAATGCAGTTGGCCCTGTTTGGGATGGTAATGAGGTGTGGTTAGTCATTGGTGGTGGAGCTTTGTTTGCTGGATTCCCCGTGGTTTATGCGACCATGTTTTCCGCCATGTACATTCCCTTTATGTTATTCCTTGCTTTTCTGATCTTTAGGGCCGTATCCATTGAATTTAGAAGTAAAGAACCGATGAAATGGTGGCGACAGATGTGGGACGTGAGCTATTCTGTATCGAGTATCATGCTGGCTTTTTTACTAGGTGTCGTTTTGGGTAATGTATTACAAGGAGCAGCCATCGGCCCTGATTTCGAATTTCAAAGTAGTTGGTTGGATTTCATCAACCCCTACGCCATCATGGTAGGCATCACTACATTGGCGCTGTTTATGATGCATGGGGCCATTTATCTGTTATTAAAAACGGAAGGCCGCTTGTTTGCTAAATTAACCATCTTGCTGAAAAGAGGTATCATCTTTTTTATCGTAGCTTTTGCCATCACTACCTTATATACACTAATCTATATTCCTCATTTATCTGATGATTTTAAGCGCACACCGGTCTTATTTATTTTTCCCATATTGGCTTTTCTGAGTATTGCTAATTTGCCGCGATTGGCCAGCAAGCGAAAATACCGCCAAGCTTTTGTTTTTAGCTCATTGACAGTTGGTTTATTATTGGCATTAGTGGCATTCGAATTGTACCCGGTGCTAATCATTTCCACTGTTGATCCCGAAAATAGCATCACCGTTTATAACGCCGCTTCTTCCGAAAAATCACTAGGTATCATGTTGACGATTGCGGCCATTGGAGGCCCGCTGGTAGCAGCCTATACATTCTTTGTCTATAAGACTTTTTCGGGAAAGGTGGAGCTCGATGAAACGAGTTATTAATCAGGAAACAGGGACGCAATTGCGAGTCTAAGTAAGGACACTGTTCTGCTTCGCTGAGCTCTATTTGGGGGGCAGTTCAGGTTTGTCCCCAAAAAAAGATTGAACAGATGGGATTCTATTAATTTGCCTCGTCATTATTTTAGAATTGTACTTTTGAGAGCATGTTTGGAGGTCAACCTTTGGGCTGCAAAACAGCACTTTTTCGATGACACATCGTTCTTTTTTTATCCGTCTCGGCTCAGCCGAGATGCATTTCAAAAAACGCCTTGTTTTATCAAAAAAATGATGCTTTCCGCCAGCAAATCCAACCTCTAAACATGCTCTTATCTGACCAGATGCCTCCGGCCGTCCCTTCTTTTCTTGGCAAAAGAGGGAGATTTTCCCACTCATCCACTCACTTCTCAACCTGCTCGCACGCCCCTGTACTAAGGGATAAATTTCAGCTGTCCCCATCTCTGTTTTCTCAAGTTTCGAAATTCTAAAAGATATAGAGTTTTGTAACCGGACTTTTATTCTTGCATCAAAGGAGATGTAAGTTATTGTTTTCTTAAACATAAACATGCTCTAATTGAATTCCAATGCGAAACAAGAGAATTTTAAAAGATTAATTAATAAAACAAATAGAGATGAAATTGGGTAAAATAAACATTACAATCATTTTAATTTCTTTAATTATTGTCATTTCAAACTGTACAAAGGAGCGGATAAAAGTTGAAATAGTGACAGAAACGGTGACAGTAACGGACACGCTAAACCTTGATCCTGCATTAGTTGCAGAAGGTAAAGAAACTTTTAGATTTAATACTTTTGGTGATGAAGACTTCTGGTCTGGAGTTTTACACATTGACAAAGCAATTCTCGGTGAAAACAATGGTGGTTATGGAGCAGGTGTCAGTCCGGCTACGGCTTTGGGGGTAGGGCTTAAGGTAGACGCAGAGGCCCTGCCTCAGGAAGTGGTTGATGCTATTTTAGCTGGTGAAATAGATTTGAACGATCCGGCCACTACGGTGGAACTTTTAAAACTGGATGCGGTCGTTGGTGTAAAAGGTAACTTTGATAGTAATGGAGACATGTCGTCGGTTGGTATTACTTGTGCACTTTGCCATTCTACTGTTGACGATTCGTTTTCAGATGGAATTGGTAAACGCCTGGATGGTTATCCCAACCGCGATCTGAATGTAGGTGTAATTATTTCACTCACAGATAATGCACAGTTTATCGCTGATCTTTTGCATGTAGATGTTCCAACTGTAAATGCGGTACTAAATGGTTGGGGGCCAGGGAAATTCAACGCCGGACTGATGGTTGATGGCAAGGCCTTAAAACCCGATGGTGATTTTGCCGCAAACTTATTGCCGGCTGCCTATGGCTTACAAGGGGTCCATTTAGCCACTTACACGGGATGGGGCGATATGGTATACTGGAATGCTTTTGTTGCAAACCTGGAAATGCATGGGAAGGGAACCTTTACTGATTCGCGATTGAATGATGCTGCAAAATTTCCAATAGCTGTAGAAAACAACTTTTTTGATGTGGTCAATGATCCCGATTTGATTACACCTAAATTAGCAGGACTACAAGCTTATCAACTTTCACTTGATGCCCCCGTGCCACCAGTAGGAAGTTATGATGTAGATGCGGCCGCCAGAGGGAAAAATTTGTTTGAAGGGAACGCTAAGTGTGCCTCCTGCCACATCGCGCCTATATTTACAGATGCCGGCTTAAATTTACACACTCCTGAAGAAATTGGAATCGATGATTTTGAAGCAAATCGGTCTCCTACGGGGATGTATCGAACAACTCCTCTAAGAGGCCTGTTTGCCCGGATGCAGGGTGGGGTTTATCACGATGGACGTTTTGAGACTCTGCTAGATGTAATTGACCACTATGATAATCATCTCCAGTTAGAGCTGTCAGAAAATGAGAAAAATGATCTCATAGAATATCTAAAATCTCTCTAAGGGTTTTTAAGTGCATGTTTGGAGGTTAAGGCCTTCTGTGTAAATTCGAGGAATAACGACAAACTTCGAAAATCACAGAAGGCCTATCTTTTAGAACGAAAAAATCTTCAACAGGATCCCTGGGAAAACTTTTATAGGAACATTAAAATGCCTCTTTTACTATATATTCTGATAAGATACTCAACTCGGACAGTTGTTGTTCTACTGCCTGCATCATCGGTGGCGGTCCGCAGAGGTAGAAGAATTTAGGGAGTTCGGCAGTGTGTTTCTTAATTAGATCGGATGAAATAAATCCGTGTTCATATCCTGCTCGATCTTCGTCGGAAAGAATATTGACAAAGTTGTCTCCCAATAGATGAGTAAACTTTTCTTCGAGTATAATATCAGACTTAGTTTTATTGGCAAATATTAGTTTGTTGTTTCCAATAGTGCCTTCCTTTTCAAGCTGTCTGAAAATGCCAATGAAAGGGGTGATGCCGGCACCGCCAGCAAGGAAAACACCTTCGCCCTTATAGGTTATGTCACCAAAAACGCCACTTATAATCAACTCATCGCCTTTATGCAAGGAGCGTAATTGCGCTGTTACTCCTTGGTGTTCAGGATAGGTCTTAATAACAAATTCGAGGTGATTATCTTCCGGCAAGGAGGTAAAGGTAAATGCCCTTAGTTTATCTTCCCAGCCCGCTTGATTAATAGAAACATCGGCAGCCTGCCCCGGAGAGAAGGTAAGTCCCTGGGGTTTGTTTGTCACTATTCTCAAAACATCATGCGTGAGATGTTCAATGGATTTGATGCTAATTACTTCTTTCATATTTTTCATATTCTTGTGTATTGTGATTTCGTCCCTTTCATTATCATTTGCTGTGAATAGAGGATAGGAATTTATTTTGTACATGTTCGTTTTCAAACCTCCCGAAGAAACATGAAGTTGTGGTACTGCTATTGGTGTCTTTTATGCCTCTTGAAGCAACACAAAGGTGATCAGCCTCTATATACACGGCCACATTATTGTGCTGGAGGACTTCCTGTAGCCCTTCTGCGATTTGCATAGTAAGCCGCTCCTGTACTTGAGGGCGCTTGGCGTAATACTGTACCAGGCGATTAATTTTAGAGAGTCCTAACACCTGCCTTTCGGGAAAATAGGCTACATGAACCTTCCCGATGATCGGCACAAAATGGTGCTCGCAAACAGAATACAACGTGATGTCTTTTTCAATAAGCATTTGCTTGAAACCGTACTTGTTTTCAAAAAGGCTGATTTTGGGTTTATTGTTTGGGTTGAGCCCACTAAATATTTCTTTTACAAACATTTTTGCCACCCGATTAGGTGTTTCGCTCAGGCTGTCATCTGACAAATCAAGTCCAAGTGACTCCATGATTTGGGCAAAATGATATTCTATTTTTTCTATTTTTTCATTTTCACTTAGTTCAGAATTATTTTTGCGAAGTAGCGCAGCGCTTTTAGTTCCGTTTCCGTTTAAACCCACCATCTTATTTTGTTTTTTAATTGTAATTCTGGATTGCATTAGGCTAGTAATTCATTACTGTTCCTAGATGAATGAACAGGGCAATCAATCCCTTCCCATTTGGTTAGAGTAAATAAATGGGGGATGGTTACAAAAAAAATACTTTCTGGGCCAAATGTGGGTTTCTGGATGGGGTAGGGGACTTACCTCTCTTTTGATAGCAGCGAGGTTTCAAAACCTGTGATTTGCAGCCTGAACCAAACATGCACTTACGCAGTAGGGAACAATTAAAAGATTTCGCCCGAATTGTCGCGAAATCTTATTCGCACGATTAAAGAGGTGTAGGCGTTCAAACCCTACTTAACATAATATATATTATAGGAACAGGATTACCCAAAATTTAACCGTATAATGGCTGTTGCGAGCCAATATGAAGAACTAAGAGCTCTGAAGAACTAGATGATTAAAAAACAAAAGTAGCTGACCGATGCGTTATCTGTAAATGTCATCTACTGAAGATTCTTCGCAGCAATGCCATTGATGCCCGGATTCTTCCAAAACGATAAGCCCTGAGAATTGCACAGAATTATTTTCCTGGACCACTGTACAGCCTATTAGATTGTCAGCGCAGACCGATTTAAACGCTAAGTCGGCCCCTACTTCCGGGAAATGCTAAAAACAGCTCTACTTAACATAATTAACAAGTAATCGGCTTTTTATTGATGCAGGTCTGGATAGTTTTCTTTGGCAGAAAATAAAAAGCCAGATCAATGTATCTGATCTGGCCCTGATGATATCTCTTATGTCAACAAGGTTTATCCCTTGATATACATCACTTCTTTTACCGCTTTAACCACCTTTGTGGCATTAGGCAAATATTCCTCCACAAAGGTAGGTGCATAGCCCAATGAGGTATCCGCTGAATTGACACGGGTCACTGGTGCATCGAGGTAATCAAAAGCATACTTCTGAATCTCATAAGCCACTTCTGCTGAAACACCGGCAAATGGCCAAGCTTCATCTACAACCACCAAACGATTGGTTTTTTTCACAGATTCAACTATCGTGGCGTAATCCAAGGGGCGAATGGTTCTCAAATCAATCACTTCCGCAGAGATGCCTTCCTTTTCCAATTCTTCAGCCGCTTCCAGAGCCGTGAGCACCATTTTATTATAAGAAACCAAAGTAACATCCGTTCCTTCTCTTCTTACCCGTGCCACCCCGATGGGGACCAAATACTCACCTTCGGGCACTTCCCCTTTATGGCCGTACAGCAATTCAGATTCCATCATACAGATTGGGTCATCATCGCGAATGGCTGATTTGAGCAATCCCTTGGCATCAGCCGGATCAATGCAGGAAATCACTTTCAAGCCCGGCACATTACCCATCCAGCTTTCAAAGGTTTGAGAATGCTGCTGAGCCAATTGACCAGCGGCTCCTGATGGTCCCCGAAAAACGATCGGACATTTGTATTGGCCCGCTGATTGAGACAAGGTCTTGGCAGCATTATTGACGATTTGGTCAAAAGCCAGAATGGCAAAATTCCAGGTCATGAATTCCACGATGGGACGTAAGCCATTCATTGCCGCACCTACGCCAATCCCCGCAAACCCAAGCTCAGCAATGGGTGTATCAATAACTCTTTTGGCACCAAATTCATCCAACATCCCTTTACTCACCTTATAGGCGCCATTGTATTCGGCAACCTCTTCGCCCATTAAAAATACGGTTTCATCTCTCCGCATTTCTTCCGACATTGCTTCATTTAAAGCATCTCTAAGCGCTAATTGTCTAGCCATATCTTATTTGCTGATTTTGCTGTCATTAAAATGGTAGGCAAAAATACTAAGTGCAGGTTTAAAAACTGGTGTAATTATCAAAAACTTTCTTTTTTTTGACTTTCTAGCTACCATCTGCTGCTTTTTCCTAGTTTATAAAAAACAATTCCCCTACCCCATTGGTTGCGCTATAGGTACATAAATCAAGGTGTTATACCCTCTAATTCGCTTTTTCTGCGAATATTCTGTAATTTTGCGGAAGCGTTTACATAATAAGAAGAATCTTAGTATCGTTAGCATTAGCAAACAAATTTAATCCTACATATCTAAAATTAAGCTCCGATGAAAAAGAAGCATCTCAAACAAGTAATCACAGCAATGGTATTCTTAGCGGCTGTTGCCACCTTTTCTTCCTGCAACCGCGGATATGGCTGCCCTAGTAATTTTTCTGTGAACCAAACTACCGTAGACGTTGTTAAAACGCTCACTAACATCGTCATTAATCGGTAATATATGCTCAAATGGAATTTTGTGACTTCACCTCAAGAGGTTGAAGCCATTGTTGAACGATCTAGGGAACTCCCCTGCCTGATATTCAAACATAGTACCCGTTGTTCTATCAGCTCAATTGCCAAATTTCGTTTAGAGAATGAATGGAACTTTGGAGAGCAAGATGTCGCGATCTATTTTGTGGACCTCATTGCGTACCGTCCTGTTTCACAACAGGTTGCGGACACCTTTCAGGTTGAACATGAATCACCACAGGTCCTTTTGATCAAAGATGGCAGGTGTATTTATCATGCATCTCATCTGGATATCACGGTTCCGACACTGGCCGATAATTTCCAAGGTTCGTCTACTGCCTAGCACATTAACGCCGGCATGTTATGATTATGAATACTTCCCGAATATTCGAGACGCAGGATGGGTCCCATTCTATTGTATCCAAAGAATTTGGTGAAAGCTACCATTCCAAATACGGAGCAATTCAGGAATCGCGCCACGTATTCATCCAGGCTGGATTGCAAGTCAAAGCATTAGCTTCTAAGTCTATTCATATCCTTGAAATTGGTTGGGGAACGGGTCTAAATGCCTTTCTAAGTCTATTGGAGGCTCAAGATCTGGGATTGTCGATCCAATATACAGGTGTGGAAGCCTATCCGCTTACTATAGAAGAGGCGCTTGAATTAAACTATCCTAAGGTCTTAAAGTGTACCCCCATTCAAAGTCAATATTTTTACGAAATGCATCGCCTACCTTGGGAAGCCCCCCATCAGTTGACGCCACAATTCTCGCTGACTAAGATTCATCAACGGTTTGAAGACCTGGATTTCATCCAAGCTTTTGATGTCATCTATTTTGATGCATTTGCACCGAGTACCCAGCCTGAACTTTGGGAGGAACCGGTGTTAAGTATTATGTACAAAGCATTGAAAAACAGCGGAGTATTTGTAACCTATTGCGCTAAGGGAAGTATGAAAAGGATACTGAAGAACCTCGGTTTTTCAGTAGAAGCGGTCCCGGGCCCTCCTGGAAAAAGAGAAATGACCAGGGCCTTTAAGTTGTCAGAGTTTTAGGCGAAAATATCAGCTGCGAAGAGCGTTTTGTATGCTAATCGTCCTCTCCTTTTTTGGGTTTAATGACATTAATTTTGCCGTCCTCTCCATATAATTCGCGTGACATTTTATTGTAGGCCATTGCAGCCTCCTCAGCAGTTGAAAACATGCCGATATGTACGGATTTACGATTGACCGAAATCACAGCACGATAGCGATTGTTTTCTTTGTAAACCCCGGTGTAACCGACTTTACTACTGGTTTTTCGCTTTCGACTGGCCACGGATCGGGAACGGTAGGCCAAATTTTCCAACCGACAATCTAGCTTATTGCCGTTCTTTGCCCCTACCAGGTTTTTCTTTCCGGATTTGTTGTCTACCAGAAATTTCTCAGCAATCAATTTGTGTAAATAGATGGTCTCTGTTTTATAACCGCCATCTGCCCGTTTCCAGGTTTTTTGAAAGACAGCACACCCGCTTGAATGCCGCCTTAGGTTGTTTATGAAGTCCACTTTCACAAGGTAGGGATCGCTGGTCAGGTATTCATATACCTTATCATCAAGCAATACCTCCTCATCAGCATTCTTCAGTTTTACTTTGTATAACACGCTCTTTTGATTTATGGTGAACAATTTAACTGTTGCTACGAGTTTGGGGTAATATGGTTCAAAGGAATTGTTCTGTCGAGAGTCCCGTGGTGGAAAATTTGTTCCTAAATATACAGTCTTTGCCAAATATATAAAAATGTTTAAGGGTTTTCGGCCAAAAAAATGCCATTTAAAAATCAATTTTCACTGAATAATTTTGTAGCAACTTTGTACAAGTTTATGGGATCTTTGATAAATCACGCTAGATTTGTCAAAGAACGAGTTTATTTTTGTATCAGTATCTGATAGTCATGACAGTGGAAGAAAAATACATGCAACGATGTTTTGACTTAGCCCGGCTCGGAGCTGGTCAGGTTTCGCCTAATCCTATGGTTGGTGCCGTACTCGTGCACGAAAATCGTATCATTGGGGAAGGTTATCATGCCCGCTACGGCACTGCCCACGCTGAGGTGAATGCCGTGGCCAATGTGGCTCCTGAAGATTTACACCTACTACCAAATACTTGTCTCTATGTTTCATTGGAGCCTTGTTGTATTCACGGCAATACCCCTCCTTGTACGGACTTGATTATTCGCCATAAAATCCCTAAAGTGGTGATTTCTTGCCTTGATTTCACCCCCGAAGTCCATGGCAATGGGGTTGAAATATTGCGAAATGCGGGAGTGGAAGTGGTCACGGGTGTTTTGGAAGAAAAAGGACGGCAACTAAGTGTCGCTAGGCGCACTTTCGTGCAAAAACACCGGCCTTATACCATCCTTAAGTATGCACAAACACCGGAAGGTTTTCTAGCTCGCGCGGATCGAGAACCAATCTGGATTTCCAATGCCTATAGCAAACGGTTGGTACACAAATGGCGTAGTGAGGTCGATGCCATTTTGGTGGGTACAAATACTGCTCGACTAGATAATCCGGCGCTCACTACTAGACACTATTTTGGTAAATCCCCTTTGCGTATTGTCATTGACAAAAAGCGGAGCCTTCCTCCTCACCTGGCTATTTTTGATCAGTCCCACCCTACCCTTGTATATAATGACCTAATCGACAAGACAGAAGGTGCTGTAACCTATCAAAAACTAGATTTTACCAACTTCCCCAATGCTATTATGCAGGATTTATATCAACGTAAAATCAGTAATTTACTAGTGGAAGGCGGGGCTTCTATTCTGCAACAATTTGTAGAAGCTGATCTTTGGGATGAGGCGCGCGTCATCGTCGGAAATGTATTTATTTCAAAGGGCATTGCTGCACCAATTCTACCGGTGAAACCAGAAAAACCTATTCAATTAGGAGAGGATGTTTTAAAAATTTTTAGAAATAGTTAAACTTTGTTTAAAGTACCCTCAATAGACCATAATCAACTGCGCTTCTTTGTTTCTTAGATGTAATTTATATACATGACCAAACCAGTTATTGTCAGGTATTAAAGCTTCAAATAGAAAAATTGCTGTTGAATGAAATTTTTGAGCGCCATAGCACTATTATTCCTTTCGAGTCTTTTTTCATTAAATGATCAGCAAGACACGGACAATTATCCTGTGCAGCAGCCGGCTAGTGAAATCAACTGGCTGACGTGGGATGAAGCGGTGCAATTGTCCGAAAAACAAAAAAAGAAAATCTTCTTGGACGTTTATACTGAATGGTGCCGTTGGTGTGAAAGAATGGATACCACTACTTTTCAGGACCCCGACATAGTGGAATACATCAATAAAAACTTCTACCCAGTAAGATTTGATGCAGAGTATAAAGAAGACATTCGCTACCAGGGTGAGGTTTACAAATATGTGAGAAATGGCAAACGGGGGTATCACCAATTGGCAGAAAAATGGCTAAAGGGGCGTCTCAGCTACCCTACCCTAGTATTTATGGACGAAGATCAACGCGTGATTCAATCCATTGTGGGGTTTAAAAGCAGCGAAAAATTTAAATTAATTGCGACTTACTTTGGTTCGAATGAATATCGGGTCACTCCCTGGTCCACCTACTGCCGCAACTATGAAAACGAAAAGCAAGCCATTGAAGTAGGGCGAAATTAGCGCTTTTTTACGCCAAGTACCCCCAATAATCCTCTTGTCAATTCCCGTGCAATGGTCCGTCCTATTTGCCGAGTGGTGGTGTTGCTCATGATTTGCTCAAACATAGATTTTTCACGTCTACGACTAGTCGACCGACTGGCTTTTGCTCGCTGATCTTGCATGGCTGCGCGATGCTCCTCTTCCCTCGCCTGTTCAATCTTTTTTTCCAGAATTTCATAAGCGCTTTCCCGGTCAATTACTTCGTTGTATTTTTTGATGAGAAAGGACTGGTCTATAATATTCTTGATCTCGCCTGGTGTCAAAATATCCATTCGCGATTGTGGCGCTCGCAAAAGGGTGTGTACCAATGGAGTGGGAATGCCTTTTTCATTTAAGGTTGTGACTAGCGCTTCCCCAATACCTAATTCCGTTAGCAATTGATCAACATCGTAATATTCTGTAATTGGATAGTTTTGTGCCGCCAAACGGATGGCTTTGCGATCCTTGGCCGTGAAAGCTCTCAGCGCATGCTGTACCTTGAGGCCCAATTGCCCCAGAACACTATCAGGAACATCCGCCGGATTTTGTGTCACAAAAAACAAGCCTACCCCCTTGGAGCGAATTAGCTTCACGATGGCTTCAATCTGATCCATCAGTGCATCAGAAGCTTCTTCAAATACTAAGTGAGCCTCATCGATAAAAATGACCAGTTTGGGCTGTTCCAAATCACCTTCTTCTGGAAAAGTGGCATAAATCTCCGCCAGAATTTGCAACATAAATGTAGAAAATAGCTTAGGTCGATCTTGAATGTCGGTCAGACGAATAATCGACACCATCCCTTTACCATTTTCATCCAGCCGGCATAGGTCTTCAACATCAAAGGATCGTTCCCCAAAGAAAATCTCTGCGCCTTGCTGCTCCAATTCTACAATCTTTCTCATGATCGCCCCGGTGGATGCAGTAGAGATTCGGCCATACATTTCTTGTATTTCGTCTTTTCCCTCTCCGGTAATGTATTGGATGGCTTTCTTTAAATCTTTTAGATCCAGTAGCGGCAAGTTGTTATCATCACAATATTTAAAGATCACCGCCATAATACCCGATTGGGTATCATTGAGATCTAAGATTTTGCTAAAGAGCACCGGTCCAAATTCAGAAACAGTAGCTCGCAAACGTGCGCCATCCTCATCTGAGAGACTCAAGAATTCCACCGGACTGGAACCGGCTTCAAATGGAATGCCAATCTTGGCATGGCGTTCATCTATTTTAGGATGTCCTTCACTAGGTACGGCAATACCACTGAGGTCGCCTTTGATATCCATCAAGAGGACCGGCACTGATTTGGCAGATAGTTGCTCAGCAATAATCTGCAAAGTTTTGGTCTTCCCTGATCCGGTAGCACCGGCAATCAATCCATGCCGATTGAACATTTTTAGTGGTAATTTTACCAAAGTATTCGGCAAAGCCTCCTTGTCTAACATCGCCCCACCTAAAATAATGGAATCATTCTTAAAGGTATATCCCTGATTGATCTGCTCAATAAACTTTTCCCGATTGGACATAATAAATTAATGTTATTGGTTATTCCACTTTTCGATTCTGTCTTCAAATTTCTTCTTGCTGAACTCCCAGAAATCCAGGTTGAAGCTGCTTTCGATTTCTGCTTCCAGCTCCTTTTCCATCAATTTTGGGAAAAAATCAATTCCCGTCAAGGACTCCACCGCATCAATGGAAGTAGCAAATTTATAAAGTGGTTCAAAGGTGACCTCATTGGGAATTACAAAAGCAATGCCTTTATAGTCCGGGGCAGTGAGATCCAACAATACTTTATAATAAGCGGCAGGGACACTCACTTCGTTATCCCCAATTGTGCCTTTAATATCCATTGTTAATACCGGCCCGGTCACCACGTATAACTGATCAAATTTTTTGGCCCAATTACGGGTCAATTCTTCGAGTTCTCTCCACACTCCTTTATTAAAATTACTGGCTTGTGGACTGATGTTGCTCATTAAGAAGGTTTCTTGCATGGCTTCTTTGCTATAGGCCATATCTGCGGAAGGTACCAAATGCCCACGATCATATCCAGATCCACGATAATCGTTGGGCGTGGAAGACCCTGTTTTTACCTGATTGTCCGGACGGAAGTTATCTTCGCGCTTCAGCCAATCTTTGTTCAGGTTTTCTTTAGTCAGCGTATGGGCAACCCACTCTGCCTGCTCGTGTTCTTCGGAATAAGAGAGTGTGAAGTATTGGTGCTGCACAATGGCTCCCGTATTGGAGGTTGGCAAATAATCGACTGCTGGCTGATCTTGTTCCGTTTCGATTTCCGTTTCGTCTGTCGAGATACTGGGAATATTGCCCGAAAATTTATTAAACAATAAGAATAGAGCACTAATGATTGCTCCGAAAACACCAACTTTGATCACCGTACCGGAACTCTTCTTGGTGTCTTGCCGGGAGTGCCCGGTTCTGAATTTTGCCATTATTTGCTTTTTGATCCAGAGGTAAAAATAGTATTTAGCTTACAAGACACCAAGTATCTTAAATCAAATTGTTTGAATTATTTCTCTCGTCTAATTTTCTTTTCGTTTAATTTCCTGAATCTCGACTCTTCGTTCTCGTGCCGCCGCCGGGCTATAAATGGAATTGCGTAAATCCGCTAAGTCATCACTGACGTCTTGTGAGGCGGTAGTTTCGCCAAAAGAACGCTCCGTAATGGTCAGCTGCCCCGATTGCAGGTAGGACAGAAAGATGCCTTCACTATAAGTGCTAAAGTGATTGCGTAAGCTGCTGATCCGTCGTTGTCCCAGTTGCAAATTATAATCGCTTTGCGCTCGGGGACTAGTAAATCCCTTAATGAAAATTTCTACTTCATCTCCGGCTTCTAAACGCTTCAACAATATTTCCGAGAATTTAAAAAGGAAATCATAGCCGCGCTTGACTTCGTCTTCAAAAAAGGCATCTATCAAACCTTCTGCTTCGGCTCGATCGTCTTCGTCCAAGGCATCGGCAAATGCTTGTTGGTATTGGTCCTTGCGGGCATAATATTTCTCAAAGGTATCCTCATAAGTCTTGCGCGTGGTGGTGCGTCGAGTCCGTTTATCGGGTTCATCATTATCAAAATACAGTGCCAAGGGCAAAAAATCCTCTAGTGTTTCGGGCACCATGGGTGTAGTTGTCACGATGGGCTGTTCTACCGGCGGTATTTTTGTTACCGTTGGTGAAGGCACTGAATCGACAGGCGACGTAGGAGGTTTGGGTTTGAAGGTGTAAATGTCATTGCAACAGGTTTTGTTCCGACGATCTAGGTAAAAAGATCCCAGGCGATTAGAAGACAAATACCCTGTTTCACCATCTTGATTTAAAAAATAGTAGATGTCGTTATAACTTGAGTTGATGGGTGGTTTTAAGGCTTCTACCCTACCCCATTCCGGCCCTCGGTTGGTTTGGTATATATCAAATCCCCCCAACCCGTCATACCCCTCGGAGCTGAAATATAAAATTTGGCTTGCTTGATGAAAAAAAGGTGTGATGTCATCAGCAGTGGTGTTGATTTGTTCGAGATTTTTAGGGTCAGAAAATTTATTTTTTTCTTGATCCCATGTGGACCACCAGATGTCAAGCCCGCCCTTTCCTCCAGGGCGATCACTGACAAAATACAGCACTTCCGTTTGCAATATGGAATCATATCCTATGCTGGGATGAGTAGCCGTAAAGCCTGGCATGTTGATTGAACCAGGTAAGGCTAAACCACTTGATTTCCAACGTTTTCTACTGTCTTTTTCACGAAAAAACAATTGGCAGCGAATGGCGGCGCTCTCTTCCACAAAATCACAAACGGTATAATAAATTCTAGACTGATCAGAATTAAAAGTGGTATGTGCAGTATGTTTTTCATCACTATTAAACCCCCTTCTTAAGGTGCGCCCTTTACTTCCCCTTATCGAAATCAACACTTTGGATATTTTGCGCTCCGGTACATTCCCTTTTGCCTTTTTATCATAGCGATAAGAGGTGTAATAGAGCGTATCTCCCGATTGGTAAGCACCAAATTCTGAATAGGCCGTATTGATGCGTTTGTTCATTTGCACTACATCTACTTCTGCAGGTGATTGCAAAGCCAACTGAGCTTGCTCACAGCTGGTTATTTCCGTTCTGGCTTTCGCCAAATAAGGGGGATCGCCCCCTGGTTGATTCAGATAATCCTCAAAATATTTAATGGCACCTTCATAATCCCCCATTTGTTTAGTCATTTTTCCCAACCAAAAATAAGCCAATGGAAACAAGCCTGTTTTGTCCTTTTTGACAACCTTGGTGTAGTACTTAACTGCCTCCTCGTACGCATTAAAAAGTCGTGCGGCTTCTGCCGTCTTATAGAGTGTCGGCAAATCATTGGGCTTGCGTTCCAACGCATTTTCAAAATAGTACATAGCCGCATAATAATCCGACTGTTCAATGGCCTGATCTCCGGCTTTCACATAAGCACGAAAAGATTGGCCAACGGCACCGGATATTGCCCCAAGAACGAGTAGCATACATGACAAAAATTGCTTCATAGCATTAAAATATAGGACAGGATTTGAAGGTGTCAGGTGGTTTTACTTTTGCAATGATGTAGGATAATGAAAATTCTGGCCCTCCCCTCCGATTGGTGGCGGCAATAAATGGCGAATTATTGATGTCGTAACTTAGCCCGGCCCTCCAATTGAGGTATTCTACACCCAGATACGGAAAGAAGGCATCGCCGATCCGGTAGCCCAGGCCCAAATGGATTCCCAATGGCTCCCCTGTTTTAGTATCCAAGTGATACCGCCCTCCGATCATACCCACGGCCTCGAAATAAGGCCCTTGCAACTGGCACATGATATTGGTTGCCAAATCAACTTGATCGGACAGTTGAATCACCGCATTTTGGTGAAGCGTAAACAACATGTTTAAGCGTACGGTCTCATCGCCAAAAAAGCTGACTCGTGGTTGGTTGACATGCGAGAAACCGATACCTGTTTGAGCATAGGTACGGGTATCTTCTCGCTGAAAATACCAAGCTACACCAGCGCCCAAATCAACATATCCAACTGCAGATTTTGTCAATGCCTCCTGGGAGTTTTGACTGGCATCAAAAATGTCGCCATTAAATTGATCTCCGAAGTTCAATAGATTGGGATCAAGTGCTCTCTGCCCGGCCATCAATTTAAAACCTCCGGCCAGGTAATGTTCGTCCGCTATTTGTTGGATATAATTGACATTCACGCCCAGTTGGGTCCAGCTTAAATTGGCATCTCCTGCACGATCATAGTTAAAAATGAGCCCCCCACCAATTAAACTGTTGTTTAAAATTGGGAGATAAAACTTTTGGTCATAATAGCCCGAAAAGGTGGTATAAGGCACCGGCACACTCTGCCACTGACTCCGATAATTGCCTCCAAAGCGCACATCGCCAGGAAACAAGCCCGTCATGGCGGGGTTTACCTGCAAAGGGGCATTGAAAAATTGAGAAAAGTGGATATCCTGGCTATAGATGTATCCGCTTACGCAACAAAGGAGAGATGCAAACAGGAGGCGTCGTAACATGTAGGCCAGTTTTATTTTAATTCTCTAATTTAAAAAATATCTTTGATACTGATTGAAAGAAAGATAAAATCATGCTGAAAATAGGAATCACGGGCGGAATTGGAAGTGGAAAGACCACGGTTTGCAAAATCTTTGAAACTCTTGGCGTTCCCGTATATTATGCGGATGATCGGGCGAAGGGGTTAATGGTCAACAATGCGGTTCTGATCAGAAAAATCAAGGCTCTTCTCGGAGAAGGAGCTTATCTGGCCGATGGAAGCCTGAACCGGGCTTTTGTGGCCAACAAAATCTTTACAGATGATGCTTTGCGCCTGGGGTTAAATGCCTTGGTGCATCCAGCCGTGCACGAAGACGGGCAAGAGTGGTTTAAAAAACAGGATAAAGCACCATACGCCCTCTATGAAGCGGCGCTCTTGTTCGAAAGCGGTGGCTACAAGGAATTTGACCATATCATTGTGGTAACTGCTCCTGAGGCGGTCCGTATTGCCCGAGTAGTCAATCGAGATAACACCACCCCTGAAGCAGTGGCCGCCCGCATCAAAAGCCAAATGCCGGAAGCAGAAAAAGTGGAAAAGGCGGACTATATTATTGATAATGACGGTGAACATGCCTTGCTAAAACAGGTGATCCAACTGCACCGCGAGTTGCTTGCCAAATCTTCTAAAAAAGCGCCCTATGAAAATTAATTTGGAACCACCCAAGGAGACCCTCATCACCCAAATTCAATCTTTTCAACAATTTGAAGCCAACGGGCGATCACTGAAAAATTGCACCCTGCAAGCCTTGGATTTTACAAAGATGATCGTTGATTGGTCCACCATGAAAATCGACAATACGACCTTTCTCGGTTGTCAACTCAACCCAGAGGATGAGATCTTGCTACGCAAAAAAGGCGCCTATATCTATACCGCTCCTAAAAGCCTGCCCTACAATCCATTCCGGCACCAATTGTATACTTGGCAGGAACTGATGGAACCGATCTACAGTGAAAAAGAGGATACACTGGATTTTCATATTTACGAACACTTTTCAGCCGCTCGTTTCAATCCCACCATTAATGAAGCCCTGTGGCAACGCATTCATGATCATGCAATGGATGATGCCTTGCGGCAATTATTGGGCATCGGTCATAAAGGCATGACAGACCGTAAATGTGTGGGGTTTATGGGCGGTCACGGGGTCTTGCGCAACGATCCTTTTTACCACAAGACAGCCTACGCGGCCAAACTATTGGCTGAAAATGGCTACTTCATTGTCTCCGGCGGAGGGCCAGGCATTATGGAAGCCACTAATCTTGGGGCCTACCTGGCTGGCCGCTCCAATAAAGTTCTAGAAAACGCTTTGCGACTCTTGGAGCAGGCCCCACACTATACCCATGCCAATTACATTAAACAAGCGCGACAGGTGCTCGAGGCTTATCCTGAGGGCAAAGAAAATTTAGCCATCCCTACCTGGTTTTACGGCCATGAACCCAGTAATCTTTTTGCCTCGCATATTGCGAAATACTTCTCCAACAGCATTCGGGAAGACACTTTATTGGCCATCAGCCTATACGGAATTGTCTACGCCCCGGGAAGCGCCGGTACCACACAGGAAATCTTCATGGATGCCGCACAAAATCACTACGGGACGTTTAATTATTTTAGTCCAATGATCTTCCTGGGAACCAAGCATTACGAAATAGATACTCTGATTTATCCGCTACTGCGCCAATTGGCGTGGGATAAAGCCTATTTCGATTTATTGCACATCACAGATGATCCGGAGGAGGTCTTGACTTTTTTGCAAAGTCATCCACCCAAAAAGGTAGATTAACCCATTTCGGCTTCCGCCAATCCACTCTTATAGGCTTCAAGACAGCGGGCTCTGGCTACTTTGTGATCGACGATAGGTTTTGGATAGTCCTTACTGCCGTATTCAGGTACCCATTTTTCGATGTATCTAAATTCCTTGTCAAATTTTTCCTGTTGGGAATAGGGATTAAAAATCCGAAAATAAGGCGCTGCATCTGTGCCGCATCCGGCCGCCCATTGCCACCCCCCATTATTACTGGCTAGGTCATAATCCAATAGCTTTTTGGCAAAATAGGCTTCTCCCCACCGCCAATCAATCAGCAGGTGTTTGGTCAGAAAACTGGCGGTAATCATGCGCACCCGGTTGTGCATGTAACCCGTATGATTGAGCTCTCGCATGCCCGCATCCACAATGGGGTAACCTGTCTTCCCTGCGCACCATTTTTTGAACTCCCCTTCGTTGTTGCGCCATTCGATGAAATCGTATTTTTCTCGAAAGGGGCGGTCTACCACATGGGGATAATTATCGAGAATTTGAGCATAAAAATCCCGCCAGATGAGCTCATTCAAAAAGGTGTCGTTTAATTTTTGGGCGCGATGGGCCTTTTCCCGGATGCTAATGGTTCCAAATCGAAAATGAATGCCAAGCCTGGATGTCCCCTCTATAGCTGGAAAGTCCCTGGTTTTATCATAATTGCGGATCAAGGCGCGAGAAACGTTTTGGTCCGGAATCCCAATATCGGAAGATTTGAACCCCATACTGGCCAATGAAGGAAGCTCAAAGCTTTTTTTGAGCTTGACAAAATGCTCGAAATAATTTTCTGTAGGATATGGTTTTAAATAAAAAGAGCCCTTTTCTCCACCATATTCCGTCATTTTGGTTTTCAATTTAGACTTCCACGTTCTGCTGTAAGGTGTAAAGACGGTATAAGGTCCCCCCGCTTCCTTTTCTACTTCCAATCTTTCAAAAATAACGTGGTCTTTGTAGGCTTCAAAGGCTCCTCCTTTTCCCTTCATCAACTCCCCTACCCTTTTATCTCGATCTTTAGCGTAAGGTTCGTAATCGCGGTTGGTGAAGATGGTTTGTACATCGTATTTGGAAAGGATTTCTTGCCAGACTTCAATGGGTGCGCCGTATTTGACCAAGATACTACTTCCTAGGTCCTTTAATTTTTGATTTAGATCAGCAATCGTATTGTGGATAAACGCCACACGTGCATCGTGTTTGTCTTCCAAGTCGTCTAAAATATGGGTGTCAAAAATAAATACGGGCAATACAGGGTGTTGTCCCTTCAGTGCGTGATACAGTCCTGCGTTGTCCTGCAGGCGCAAATCACGTCGAAACCAGAAGCAATTTATTTTTTTCATGTTTTCAAAACAGGAAAAAAACGGCATTGTTCAAGCGTCTTTTTTTGAAAATAGCAAAAGTCCGTTAATTTTGATCCCGATCTTGTATACCTCTCGCAACATTATTAAAAAGCACCTACTTATGAATTACAAACTATTTCTTTTTGTAGCAATACTATTGTTTACTGCCTGTAATGGCGGAGGCGACAGCGCGGAGGCTGCCATTGCTGATTTAGAAAAGCAGTTGGAAGAAACCAATGACCCTCAATTGGCGGAGCAGCTGGTTGAGCAGTACAAGGTTTACATTAAAGAACACCCCGAAGATGCGGATGTAAATTCCAGGTACCTTTACCGTGCCGGATCGATCATGTATCGGATGAATCGGTACACGGGTGCGACTGACTATTTTTCACAGGCCATTCGGGATTATTACGACACCGAAACGACGCCGAAAGCAGCTATGTTTTTGGGTATGCTCTATGATGAGCAGCTGCGCAACCCCGAAGCAGCGACGACCATTTTCCAGGGAATGGTTAAGGCATTTCCAGATTATGAAGAGATTGAGAAGGCAAAAGCCAAGATTCCAGCAGATGCGCCAGACATTAATGCTCGCTTAGAAGACATGCGGGTACACATGTTTAATGACAGCACCCAGCGCATCGAATATCGGGTAGCAAATGATTTTATCAACAGCTGCGAACTACATGCGATGATTTTGCCCAATGATGCACAAAGTCCGATATTGTTGCACAAAGCTGGTGAAGTAGCTCGTTCCATTCGTGCCTACAACAAAGCGTTGGGCATTTACGATTGGATTTATACCAAATACCCCGATTATGAAAAAGCCCCGCAGGCCTTATTTTTGCAGGCTTTTACACTAGATAACGATTTAAAAAGATACGATGATGCTCGTGTTCTTTATGAAGACTTCCTCAAGAAATATCCGAATGATGATTTTGCCGATGACACGCAGTTTTTATTGGAAAATCTCGGCAAGGACGATGAAGATATTATCAATTCGTTTGATGACGGAGGAAAGGCAAAGACCGAAAGTGAATAGGTTTATTTAATTCGAATAAATTTTTTATCAAATGGGTTGAGGGCGACACCTTGCACTTGGGCTTCGGCCTCAACCCGATATTCGGATTTAGCCGCGCGCATCAGCCTAGCGGCTTTAGCAATGCCTCCAAACAAAAAATTTCGGTCGCCAAAATCATCTACATCTGACTTAACCATTTGGAAAGGCAGAGAAAATTCTATCTCTTTTATTTCGTCAGGCTCTACCAGGAAGGGATCCGACAGTTGGATTTCCCCCAGTTCGTATTCGTCGATGAGTTTTTCCTTACCGCGACCTCGATAATACTTCTCAATCAATACGATACGGATACTCTTGACGGTTTGCGGATTCATCGACTGAAAGTGCATCTTACCCGCCAGAAGGCCCAACTTTCCGCTGACTTCCTCGGGAAGCTCTAGTTCTAGCTTGACACCTTCGATACCCAGCCATTTTTTTACTTTACCGATCATAGATTTAACATTTGTGATAGCAAGTTAAGGCTTGTTGATCTATTAGGCCACTTATTTCTATGAAAGCCGAAAACGCATAGATAAGTGCACTAAAACACTGGTTTATACCATTCGGCTATGCCAACTATCCTTTAATGGTTTCACCCACCCCTCATCAAAAGCCTTTTTGGAATTGACCAGGGTATCAAAAACCAGCGTCTCATCATCGATCTCTCCACGGGCATACAAATCGGCAAAGGCTTCTCGGCTCACCGTTTTCACCACCTCCCCTTGCTGATAAGAAAAGCGCATCCGATCAAATAGATCGACGTCAAATTGCGCCTGTAGGGATTTCAGGAACCGCACCGAGGAATCAATAGAACAACCGCTAGCTCCCGCCCGACTTTCGTCGACCAGCAAGACAATAAAACGATCGTGCAAAATCTCCGCCACTGCAGTTAATTGGTTATTGTGGCTGACCCAGTGCTTCGCAAATTGATCCAATTGAGCTTTGACCAATGGCAATTCCTCCTTCGTAAAAGGTCGATTACTTTGGTAAATCCAAATTCTACTGGTTTCTGATAAAGTCTCAATCATGAATGACAGTTTTCTTTCTAGTAAAACAAATGAATCCTCAGTAAGTTATTGCATAGATGGCATAATTTACAAGCCATTGGTCATGACAATCATCTCGCTAAGATCATAGACCATCACGTCATCCTGCTTTTCGGCAGCCTTCATACCATCAGAAAGCATGGTCATGCAGAAAGGACAATTGACCGCAACCACTTCCGCACCAGTCGCCAATGCTTCCTCTGATCTTTCAATATTGATCCGCTTTTGCCCCGGTTCATCTTCCTTCCACATTTGAGCGCCGCCAGCGCCACAACAAAGTCCATTAGTCCGACTGCGCTTCATTTCTACCAAATCGGCGTCGAGTGCTTCTAAAACGGATCTGGGGGCATCATAAACCCCATTAATGCGGCCCATATAACAGGAGTCGTGGTAGGTAATTTTTTTGCCTTTAAAGCTTCCACCTTCGTCCATCTTGATCCGACCATCATTGATCAGTTCCTGGAGCAACTGGGTGTGGTGCACCACTTCATAATTACCGCCCAATGCCGGATAATCGTTTTTTAAGGTATTGAAGCAATGCGGACAAGCTGCAACTATTTTTTTGACCTTATACATATTGAGCGTTTCAATATTTTGCAGGGCCATCATTTGGAAAATAAACTCGTTGCCTGCCCTGCGGGCCGGATCGCCGGTACATTGTTCTTCATTGCCAAGAATGGCAAATTCAATGCCCACAGCATTTAATATTTTACAAAAGGCAACAGTTACTTTCTGCGCACGGTTGTCAAAACTCCCGGCACAACCCACCCAAAAGAGGATTTCCGGTTCTTTTCCTTCTGCGGCCATTTCGGCCATGGTTGGTATTTTTATAGACATAGTTTTTCTTGCATTGAGGGTTAAAATTATTCGCCTGCCGCATCCTTCGCCCATTGATCACGATCAACGGACATAGCCCAGGCGCTGCCACCATTTTCAATACTATTGAATAAAGGCAACCAATCTGAAGGACCTTGTGAAAGCGTTAGGATCTCATACCTACGCATTTTCAAAATGGGATCGAGTGGATTAATCAGCACCGGGCAAGCCTCAACACAAGCGTTGCAGGTGGTGCACGCATGCAATTCCTCTGGTGTAATGTAATCAAAAAGCGACTTGCCATCGTCATAATTGGTCTTACTCAACGGCTGCTCTTTGTCTTTGGCACATTCCAAATTTCCACTATCCAGGTTGCCGGCAATTTCTTCCGTCCGATCACGGATGTCCATCATGATTTTTCTCGGCGACAGTTTTTTGCCGGTGATGTTGGCAGGACACGCTGCTGTGCAACGCCCACATTCGGTGCAACTGTAAGCATCGAGAATATTTTTCCAACTCAAATCAAAAATGTCATTGGCGCCAAATTCGGGGAGTTCGGCATCGTCCATCACCGGTTCTTCTTCCCCACCCAGTCCCATCATGCTTTTGACCTCATTCATGATTTCGGGCATATTGTCCATCTCCCCCCTTGGCTTCAGCCGAGCATAATAGGTGTTGGGAAAAGCAAAGAGAATATGCAAGTGTTTTGACTTTGGCAAATAATTCAAAAAGACAAAAACCATCAAGATGTGAATCCACCAGCCGAAGCGTTCAATGACCATCAGCGTGCTTTGATCCAAACCGCCAAAAAGTGCAGGTCCTAACCAACTGCTAACCGCCAATTGGCCGGTATCGTGATAATGGCCGGGATCCATTTGCTGGAGCAAAATATCCGCTCCATTCATGCTGAAAATCCCCACCAGCAGGATAATTTCAAAAACCAGAATCAGATTGCCATCCAATGAAGGCCATCCTTTCATTTCTGGCTTGAAAAAACGAGGCACTTTTAACAGATTTCTTCTAACCAAGAAAATGACTGTTGCCACAAAAGCCAATAAAGACAGGATTTCAATGAAACTGATGATCACCGTATACACTACACCTAGAATCGGTGCAAAAAAGCGGTGCATACCAAATAGACCGTCAATAAAAATTTCAACCAATTCGACCTGTGTCATCAGAAATGCAGCATAGATAAAGAAGTGGAAAACAGCAGGAATGAGCTTCTTAAACATTTTCTTTTGACCAAAAGCGACCAACATGACATTTTTCCATCGTTGACCGGTATCACCAGTAATTTCCTCGTCTTTTCCCAGCAGAATGTTCCTTCGCAGGCGCGAAAATTGGCGGATAGCATAAAGAATAGCCAGCGCACTGACTAAAAAGAAGATGATTTGTTGCACCATAAAATTTGGTTTTATCCGAGATTTATCGGCGAAATTTCGCTAAAAATAAGCGCTATTGGTAGTTTAAAAAAATTATGGCCTCTAAATTTATGCGAGAAAATAATAAATTTGAGACTTTAATCAACATCGGCTTCTCTATACAACTAGGCAACCACCATGTGGTTCAAAATTCAGCGTTATGCAGATCTTACACCATCGGCAGATTTTACAAAAGATAAAACGGTTGGCGATTGAAATTCTTGAACACAACTATAAAGAACCGGAGATCATCCTGGCGGGGATCAATAACAATGGAATGGGGTTTGCCCAAATGTTGTTGGAGGAGTTGCAACAAATTACAAATATCCCCATCAAACTGACCCGAATCAAGCTCAATCCAGCCAACCCGCTAAGTGAACCCGTAACAATCGAACTTCCCGTAACTGAATTGGAAAATAAAGCGGTCATCGTCATCGACGATGTGGCCAATACGGGGCGCACCCTCTTCTATGCTTGTAAACCGATCATGGAGGTGCTTCCGAAGAAACTCGAAGTAGCCGTTTTAATTGATCGCACGCACAAATCCTTTCCGATTAAAGTGGACTATATGGGCCTTTCCTTGGCAACGACCTTAAAGGAAAATATTAAGGTGAAAATTCGCGATACGGAAGAGTATGCTGTCTTTATGAACTAAGGGTTTGTGCAAGGGCTCTTTTTAAAGCAGGCAAGGCCTTTTGAGCTTCGTTATAACCGATTTCATAGAGATCGTCCACTTTGGAAAAGTTGAAAATATTGTAATCGTTGACTGCCTCCGGTTCAATAATAATGTCGCAGTGCTTGAGACTGGGTAAGGTATTGGCCAGTACCGAAAGATCAAAACAGCGATTCGCTACACCAATCACTCCCTGTAAGTTTTTGCTGTTTACAGCCACATGAGGCATCACGTTGACACCAATGATTAGGTCTACTTTTTGTTCCAACAAGGGACTGATTGGAAGATTGTCCAATACGCCCCCATCCACGTACAGATTACCATTGATTTCCACCGGCTTGAAGACCAGTGGAATAGAAGAAGAGGCCACAATGGCATCGATCAACGGACCGCTGTGAAACATCTCGCATTGGCCGGCATTGAGATTGGTAGTGGCAACATAAAGCGGGGTTTCCAACGACTCAAAGCTATCTTCTACCAAGTAAGCACTCAGCCTTTCTTTTAAATAGGCCAAACTAGTAATGCCCCGATTGGGCAGACCGACTTTCCAAATTTTGAGGATACTGCTGTCACGTACAAATGACAGCATTTCGTCTACCGTCTTTCCATCGGCTAATAACGCCCCAATGATGGAGCCGGCACTTGCTCCGGTGATGATGTCTGGGAAAATATCATTTTCCTGCAAAGCCTTAATCACGCCAATATGGGCGATGCCCCGGGCGCCTCCTCCAGAAAGGGCTAAGCCGATTGTTGTGTTCTTTTTCATATTTAGAAAATCAAGCAGCGGTGTCGATTCACCGCTACTTGATTAAAGGATTTAACACTGGAATTGGGGGTATTCACTTTCGTGCTACCCCAGAAATTTGATGGCTACGTTATTGCTTGGCAAATTGGGTGGTCCAAATGCGACTTTCTTTGACAAAAGTCACAAAATACATACCCTCCGCCAGGTTGCTTACATCAATGGTTTGGGTCAACTGTGGCGTGATGTTCATCAGCTCTTGTCCCAAAACATCGGTGATTTTGATTTGATCAAACTCCGAAGCCAATTCAATCTTCAGAAATTCAGTTGTCGGATTCGGATACAGGCGAATTTCCTGCGCAATTGAAGGATCTATTACTCCCACAATCAGTTCAATGTCTTCCATGTATCGCGGAATCAATTGATACCCTTCATCAAAGGGAGAAGAAGAATCAAATTGGCCGCCAATACCCGTCAGGTTAAAAGAAACTGCCGGAGGATCGGTACCAAAAATATCAACGTCAGCATCAATACGCATCGCGTAAGTATTCACCCCATCCGTTACATCAACGTTGAAACCAGTCCCTTCATTGGTCCACTGCCCTGGATCGACCAAGGTCAGGTTTGTAATACGTACCAATTGGGATTCCGCTGATTCATCCAGCACTGTAATGTCAGTTGGATCAAACAGCATATTATCCTGGGAAACCATCCAGATCGTATCGACATTCAGCTGTGTTAAGCCGCTAAACTGACCAATGGTGCCTTGTACAATGACCTCGTCTCCTTCAGCAACAGTATAGCCAAAATCAGCGGAGCCGCTAAAAATGTGAATGCCGTCATTTGCATCGTCAATCAAGGTAAATTGTAGCCCTCCTGGTCGTAAATTCTCTCCGTATACGACACCTTGCAGCTGGCAACTTACGCCAATTGAATCCGGCACCCCGTTGCCATCATTGGTGGTTACCACACCGATGTTATACGCTGGATAGGTTGATGGCGGTGGTGGAGAGCAATCATTAGCTGCACCAGGAGAGGCCAGTACCAAGCCACCATTGACAACTACTCCATTATCGGTAAAGGAAGCAGCCCAATTACTCACATCTTCGTTGTCAGCGGAGGGGTCACAAAGGATCAGCGAATTTCCAGAGCCATCCGGTTCGGTGGGCCAAGGATCACCGTCATCATAAGTCACAACATCTACAATATTCCCCAAGGCATCACGCAATTCAATGGTTTCTCCACTATTGTTTAATGCACCACTATTCCACTGAAGGGCTGTAATGCCAAATGCCTCCGCAAATAAAACGGAATCCACGGCAATAATGAGAAAATCACCAGGTTGTAAAGTAACATCTGGAATGGTATCTTCAATACCCAAACTGAAATAATATCCATTTAAGTTGACGGCTTCATCATCGTTATTGTACAATTCCAAAAATTCGTAATCATCTGTGCCAGGAGAATTGTAGAAAATTTCATTGATAACAATATCCTTAATAATGGCATCATTATCCTCAATCAAAATGTTGGTACTTGTTCTAATTGGGTCAATGGCTGCGCCGGCACTAGCATCGGAAAGCTCCAAAACCAGTGTTTCAATCGCTTCAATCGCTCCATCATCAATGATGGGAATCATCACGATTTGTGTATCCGCTACTTCTGCTGGATCGAAGTTAACTGTAGTGCCTGCAAAAGTGTAGTCTTCATCAGCTGTCGCCGTAGAAGCAGCACCAACATTCAACATCACAGAATTGTTAGCGCCATTGTTATTTCCAATGGCAACCCTAACCATCACCGTTCCTGTTTCTTCGCCAATTTCTATTTCATCATCAACGAGGAAAATGATAGGTCCGCCCACACATTCAGAAGCAGCTCCGGGGTTGGCAAAAACTTCCAGGCCGCCTGTGATCACGCCTGTTGGCGTACTTGCTGCCTGCCAGTTGGCGGCATCATTATTATCTGAAGACACATCACACAGTACAAGTGAGGCTCCCTCCCCATCTGCACTGGAAGGCCATCCGTTTCCATCGCTAAAGTCGACGGAGTCGACTACAACACCATCTCCATTTGCAAGAGCGATCAATTCGCCACTATTGCTCAATGCGCCAGATTCCCATTGAAAGGCAGAAACGCCAAAATTAGTTTCAAATAGTGCAGAATCCACAGCTACTACCACATACTCACCAGCGCCAAGATTGAAGCCCGGAAATGTATAATCAACCCCAGATGTAAACGTATACCCAATCAAGTTGACAGCTGTTGATCCATTGTTGTATAGTTCAATGAACTCCAACACATCATTGCCTATTTCCGGAGGGTTGTACATGATTTCAGTGATGACCACATCAGGAAGTACCGTAACGGTTCCGGTCATGCCAAAATCCAGGTGCGGGTCGCAGTGATAGTTGTAGGTTCCCGGTTTGTCAAAGACAAAGGTATAGGTCCAGGGAGCATCGGCTGCTGAACCATTGCCGAAAGTCTCGGGGTTACTGGGATAGGCATTCTGAGTGCCATTAATGTTGTGAAAGCCTCCGGTATTCGTCCAGATTACCGTATCACCAGACAAGATGGTAAGATCGGCAGGAGTAAAAAAATTGCTTTGCACCATCACTTCGTGTACAGTAGCGTGGGCAAATCCGGCAAACAAGAGAGCCGTAAAAAAGAGGATCATTTTTTTCATGTATCGGTTTTTTATAGTTTCAACAAAGATAAGAATATCCAGGGTTAGACTGAATTTTTAAGAGAATTGTCCCTGTTTTTTAGCCGTTGCCCATTCCAAATTCAAAGCTAGGGAGGTGTACTGACAATAAATACATAAGTAAATATTTTTTTTGTTAAGAAACAATGTATCTAATTCCAGTGATTATTTGGGTTTCCACAAAATTTTCAAAATGAATGATGTTAATCATTTTACTGCATGCTATTAACTTTTTTTAATATTTTCGGGAAAAATAAAAGCAACGATTAGTTAACATTCTCTTAACATTACTAACTTACATTTGTGACAGTTTCTTAAATATTTCATCATTTAAATCCACTAGTTTATGAGATTTGCATTACTCATGAGAACTCTGGGCACCCTGGTTTTGGCAGTACTTATCCAAGGTACAGTCTTTGCGCAAGGTGTAACCACTTCTTCCATGCAGGGTATCATCACTGACACCAACGGTGAACCCTTAATTGGAGCCAATGTCCTTGCAGTACATGAACCTACCGGATCAGTTTATGGAGCTTCTACCGACCTCGAAGGCAATTACCGTATTTCCGGTATGCGTGTTGGAGGTCCTTACAAAGTAACAGTGACTTATACCGGATATGCCGAGATCAATCTCGAAGGAATCTACCTACGCTTGGGAGAACCCTTCAAGAGAAGCTACACCATGGAAGATTCTGCAATCGACCTTGAGGTGATTCAGGTCACCGCAGCGGCTGGAATTGTTGGGCAAAATGCTGGTGCCAGTACTCAAATTTCCAGTGATGACATCGATGTACTTCCCACGTTGAACCGGAACTTGGATGACTTTGTAAGATTGACTCCACAGGCCAGCACGGCTACCGGAGGTATCACATTTGCAGGTGTGAACAACCGTTACAATGCAATCTACATCGACGGTGCTGTCAACAATGACGTATTCGGTCTAGCGCCATCTGGAACAAACGGTGGTCAAACCGGTATTTCTCCTTTTAGTATCGACATCATCGACCAATTTCAAATCGTTCTTTCCCCTTATGACGTAACCCTTGGTGGGTTTGCGGGAGGTGGAATCAACGCAGTAACTAAGTCTGGTACGAATAAGTTTACCGGTACGGCTTATTACTTCTTCCAAAATGAAGGATTGGCTGGTAAGACCAACGGCACATTAGCCGAAAGATTGGATATTGAGCCTACCAAACTGGCTGACTTTTCTCAGAGCCTGTACGGATTTTCATTAGGTGGTCCAATTGTAAAAGATAAGGTGTTTTTCTATTCCAATGTCGAAATTCAAAAAGACGAGATACCTGTTCCTTTTGAAGTAGCTTCTTACGAAGGTGACGCTAGTGAAGCAGATCTTGATAACCTACGCAACTTTGTTAGAAACACTTACAACTACGATCCAGGTGACTTCCGTTCTACTTCTGATGAATTGGATGGTTTGAAAATCTTTGGCAAGTTGGATTTCAACTTGAGCCAAGACCACAAGCTGACATTGCGTCACCAATATACCAAAGCGGAGCAATTTGACCGTAACGGTGGTGGAAGTCGCAACATCAACTATGCCAATAATGGTGTATTCTTTCCAACAACCACGAACTCTTCTGCTGTAGAATTGAACTCTCGTTTTAGTGACAACATTTCCAATAACCTGATTATCGGTTATACCTCAGTGCGTGATGACCGCGACCCATTGGGAAGCGACTTTCCTTACGTGCAAATCACGGATGGTGCCGGTACTATTGCACTTGGATCTGAGCAGTTTTCTACCGGTAACGCTTTAGATCAGGATATCTTTACACTGACTGATAACCTGAAATTGTACAAAGGTGATCACACCATTACTATTGGTACACACAACGAGTTTTACAATATTTACAACTTGTTCATTCCAACCAATTACGGAATCTATTTTTACGATAGCCTTTCACAGTTTACAGGTCAGTTGCCTGCTTCTGGATACAATCGTTCTTACTCTTTAGTTGACGATATTACGGGTGACGGTTCTGCCGCAGGTGCGGAATTCAACGCAGTACAGTTCGGCCTTTATGCACAAGATGAGTGGTCGGTCAACTCTAAGTTTACCTTGACTTATGGCTTGCGTTTGGATTTGCCAATCATTACCAGTGATCCTGATGAAGATTCTTATTTCAACAGCACTGCACTTCCTAAAATGCAAGCAGCTTATGATATTGCTGCCGATGCTGAAGCAGGAAAAGCGCCTGACGGACAGCTAATGTTCTCTCCACGTGTTGGTTTCAACTACGATTTAAAGGGCGACCGTAGCACCGTACTGAGAGGTGGTTTGGGTATTTTCACCAGCCGCATTCCTTTTGTATGGCCAGGCTCCATGTATAGCAATAACGGTTTGAAACTCGGTCGTGTTAGTGATGATGACATCAATGGCGATGTAGTGTTTATTTCTGATTACACCAAGCAATACAAGAATCCTGAGTTTAGCGTGCCTTCAGGTCAGATCGACTTGTTTGTAAAGGACTTTAAGTACCCACAAGTATTCCGTACTAACCTTGCAGTCGATCAACAACTGCCCGGTGGTATTCAAGGTTCCCTGGAAGGTATCTATACCAAAACATTGAACAACGTGGTATATACCAATATCAACTCTGATCCTGAAGTTGATTTTACCTGGACCGGTAGCCCAGATGATCGTCAGATATTCACCAGATCTAGTTTGGACCCAACCTACAGCGCAGTATATCTGGGATCAAATACCAGCGAAGGATATACCTACAATATTACGGCATCTTTGGCCAAGGAATTTGACTTTGGCTTAAGCGCATACCTCGCTTATACCTATGGTGATGCTTATGCTGTAAACGAAGGTACTTCTTCTCAGAACTCTTCTCAATGGCGTGGACAAGTAAGCATCGATGGTCGTAACAACCCTGTTTTTGGTCGTTCTGACTTCGCTTTGGGAAGCCGTGTAGTTTCTGCTTTGACATACAAGTTGAAGTGGAACAAAGCTGAAAATGCAGCAACCACATTTTCTTTGTTTTACAACGGACAATCAGGTAACGCCTATTCTTATGTAATTTCTGGCAGCACCGCACGGAATATTAACAATGAAACAGGTAGTACTAGCCGTAATCGTAGCTTAGTATTTATTCCTGCTGATCAGTCTCAAATTAATTTGGTTGACTATACTTCAGGTGGGAATACAGTGACTGCTGCTGAGCAGTGGGCCAACCTGAATGCTTTCATCGAAGATGACAGCTATCTGAGCAATCACAGAGGAGAATATTCCGAAAAGAATGCTGCAACGGCTCCTTTTACCGGCATCTTTGACCTCGCCATTCGTCAGGATTTTGCCATCAATGCAGGTGGTAATTCTCACAAGTTGCAATTGTCTTTGGACGTATTCAACTTTGCCAACCTGATTAACTCTGATTGGGGCGTTGTCTATAGCGTACCTGGTGATTTCAACAACTACTTCTTGTACCAATTCGAAGGTTATGATGCCGATGGCACTACACCTACTTTCACCTACCGTGGTGGAACGGATTTGGGTAAAGAAAGCTTTGATATCGCAGGAACAGCTTCTCGCTGGAGAATGCGTTTGGGCTTGCGTTACATTTTTAACTAATTGTAAGCAACTCCTATAAAAACAGGGGATAGATCTTTGCATCTATCCCCTGTTCCTTTTCGTGCATGTTTGGAGGGAGTCCCTGAAGTATATTCGGGCAAGCTATTCAGTCCCGGTAAAACCGGGATTTTGGGACCTCTTTGGGGCTATTCTTTCGTCCGTCTCCGCTCAGCCGAGATGCACTCAAAAATGAGCCTTGCGAGAACCCAAAATCTGCAATTTTCGCTACTAAAGCATCTCCTCCAAACAAGCACTTAGGCAATTTCCCAATTATTCTGGCTTAAAAACCTCTGCCATCATACAGCGGGCACTTCCTCCTCCATAAGCTTCAATAGTATCCAGAGGACTATACAAGATTTGGGTGTGTTTTTCAATTTGGGTAATCTGCTTTTGAGTCAACGATTGATAGGCTTGCTCAGACATGACCAAAAAGGTCTCTTCCTTTTTATTGCGTACTTGCAACATATTTCCCGCAAAGGCTTCCATCTGCTGGAGGGAAATGTCAATGATTTGCTTGTTGGTTTCCCCCAAATGGGCCTTTACTTTATTCCGTTCTTCCTTGGGAATACAATCCAGACAAATGACCGCAAAAGTTTCTCCGATGGCCATCATCACATTAGTGTGGTAAATTTCTTGCCCGTCTCTGTCTAAGGCATGAAATAGTATTGGCCGGTACCTGATATGCTGGCAGAACTGCTGAACCAAATCCGGATGAGTACGAACACTGATACAAGCATAGACCAGTTGATGATCCCGATCCAGGATCATGCTCCCTGTACCTTCAAGAAATTGATCGGTTTCCCCAAATTGCTGCTCAAGTCTAACCGTATCCGAAAAGTGAAACTGGTTGATCATGGTGTTGATGATATCCTCCCGGCGTTCTTTTCTACGAACTGAGGAAAACATCGGATAGGTGATGATTTGGCCATTGCCATGGAATGATATCCAGTTATTGGGAAATACGGCATCCGCCTTAATCGGCTCCGGAGTATCTTCAACCACGACCACTTCTATTCCGTGATCCCGGAGTTTTTGCACAAAGTGGTCAAATTCTTGGCGGGCTAGATTGCTAATCTCTTCCGGAGTACGACTGGTATCATTAGTTTGAAAGGCATTGTTTTGGGCCGTCTCCATATTATACCCAAAATGGGCTGGCCGCACCATCAGTATGGTATCTGTAATTTGTTTTGATTGATTCATGTATTGGTTAGGCTATTTTGCTGCAAAGTTAATCGAATTACTAATTTAGTTCATGTTTGGAGGTCAAATTTTGGGCTGCAAATTTCAGTTTTTGGAACCTCTTTTCGGCTATTTTTTCGTCCGTCTCGGCTCAGCCGAGACGGACGAAAAAATGAGCCTTGCGAGAACCCCAAACCTGCAATTTTCGCTGCTAAAGCACCACTTCCAAACCTGCACTTAAGCAATGCCACACCCAGATCAATTCCCTTTTCACCTGATGCTAGTTCCACTGCGTGGCCTGGTGTTTCATCTTCTCTGCCAATTCATGCCCCAAATAGCGATCAATCAGTCCATGTCCCAAATAAATCAATGGTGTCAGGATAATGGCCAGACTGAATTTATAGATGTACTGCACCGTACCCACAGCCAACAATAGGCTCCAGGCCCAAGGCTTGGTTTGTCCGGTAATCTCCGGTCCTAATTTAAAAGCTACATAAAGTACTACAAAGCTGTCTACTAGTTGGGAAACTAAGGTAGACCCCGTTGCCCTCAGCCAGATCATTTTATCACCAGTGGCTCTTTTGATCCAATGGAAAGTCATGACATCCACAATTTGTCCAATCAAAAAGGCCAGTACGGAGCCGACTATAATCAGTAATCCCTGGCCCAACACCGCACTAAAAGCAGCTTGCATATCCGGTACTCCCCTAGTGGCATTCTGCTCTACCCAAAAACCGGCTGGTGCCAATTGGATAGCCCCATAGACCATGAAAAAAGCATAGATTATTAAGCCAACAGTCATAAAGGATAAAAATCGGATGCCTCTTTGACCATAATACTCATTGATTACATCCGTCATGAGGAATACGATAGGCCACATCAGTACGCCCGCAGAAAATTGTAGAGATCCTACCTCTCCAAAAAGGTTGAAATTGAAGGGTTGAATGCCAAGCGTAGGCTCTAAAGCGAATATTTTTACCCCGATAAATTCGGCAACTAGTGCATTCGCTACAAAAAAGCCTCCCAGCAACAAGAAAAGTCGCGCGGGACGGTGAGAAACCACATCTAATGGGTTTGCAATACTTCCGCTTGAGGCCAACGCTTTGCCGGGAGTTGCGGTCTCTTTAGGTGCAGCTTCCTCTGGTATATCCTTCATGAAAAAAAGTAATCTGGTGATAGATAATTCTTTAAAAGAAAATATAAATTATTGCCTTTTGTTTTACAAGGCCGTTTTTTTTCATAAATTTTGGCTAGAAAAATGCGCCACAGCCTAATATTCAAAAGTATGAAAAGATTTTTTATCTGCTGCTTTCTCTACTGTTGTACCTCCTTTACTGCGCTCTTTGCTCAGGTATTTAGTGATAAAATCAATCTGCAAGATTCGACTCAAGTCCACATATTAGAGACTAAATGGGGAGATCGACTCATTGGCAGAATTGTTAAAATTGAAAATACTCAACTTACTTTTCAGCTCAATGAAAAGAGTAAACTCACCTATCAGTTTGCGGAGATAAAATCGGTTGGGGTCTATGGCATAGATGAATTTGAAGACCTGGAAAGGCCGGCTACCGGTGATAAAGGAACGGCCTGGGGGCCCGAAAATCTCATTTATAGTTCTACTGCTTTCAATTACCCCAAACGAACTGGAGAAGTTCGAAATATAGAATTGCTACTCACCACCTTTGATTATGGAGCTACGGACAACTTCTCTATTGGTGGTGGAATCGTGGTGCCCGTGGCGATAGTGGTCCGAGGGAAATTAACTACGGAAATAAGCAAAAACTTTCACCTGGGTGTTGGACTAAATAATGTCCTTCCGGTTATTGATAGCGATCCTGTGATCATTGCCCACGGCTTTCTTGCAGGGACGCTCGGTACTCGGGAGAATTTCATCAACGCCACCGCAGGTTATGGATTCACATTTGGAGATTTTGGTGATAGCTCATTTATCCTTAGTTTTGGGGGGAGCCTTAGCCTGTCAAAACACTGGCGCTTTACCGTGGATGCCCTTTGGGTCACAGAAAGTGGCGATCAAGGGCTAGTGCCGGGATTTATGATGGGGTGGTCAAAAGGAAAAACCCGCTTGGAATTTGGCACCGCCGTGCTTCCCGATTCGGATGTTCCTTTTATTCCTATCCTGGCGTTGGGCGTACGCATTGCAAAATAGAATTTAACCACTATGGCCAAGAATAAAAAAAACCGCAAAGGGGTCGTTTACTCCACTAATCCTGATTTTGAATACAATTTTGACAATCAAGAAGAAGTAGAGGGCCTCCCTCCGCAACAGCAAAAATTGCGGGTACTTATCGACCGAAAGCAGCGCAAAGGTAAGGAAGTGACTTTAGTGACTGGATTTGTGGGACCAGAAGAAGATTTGAAAATCCTGGGCAAATTACTCAAAACCAAATGCGGTGTGGGGGGAAGTGCCAAGGATGGAGAAATTCTCGTTCAGGGCAACCAGCGCGATAAAGTAGTGGAAATTTTGCTCGCTGAGGGATATTCCCAAACCAAAAAGGCGGGCGGTTAAATTTCCGTGTTCTCCCGCCAGGCTTTCACCATCATAATTACCCTACTGTAATTCTTGATGCCTTCGCTGATGCCCTGGGCCTTGAGGTAGGTGTCATAGGCAAAGTACCTTAAATTGGGCATAATATCCGGATATTTTTTCAGGTTTTCATTGATCGCATCCAAGTCTGCTTGAATGCCTTTTGGCAATTTCTCCCTAAACTCCCGGTATTTATCGGGTTCATAAATCAAATAATTCGTCGCTAAGGTGCGCCAGTAAACCAATCGCCCCATATAGGCAATCACCGGATCATTGGACTGGGCGGTGGCCAAATATGCCCAAAAGTTGCAGGTTCCTTCATCTCCAAAACCATAACCGTGAGCCATCTCGTGGCTCAATACAAAGGGCCATTCCAAAGGATGTACTCCCGCATCTACATGCCCTTCTCCCGTAAAAGGGAAGTACAGCCCCGAAGCGCTAAATCGCAAAAAAATGCCCTTGGGATATAGCAATCTTCCCCGCACTCTCCCCGCGGTGGGATAACCATAACGATTCAATTGACGAACCAAACCATTGCGCAGTTTACGCTCCAATTGGGGCGGCAATTGTTGCTCATCCAAAGCAGCAGCCGTTGCTGTGGGGATTTCATTTCTCAACCGAATGATGTGCTTGGTTTCATCTTGCAATTCATGCCACAATTCATCAAGACTCAATGGGTTTAGCTGAAGCTGCATTTCTTGTTCGACAGGGACTCTGCCGTAATTAAAGCCCCAGAGAAAAAGGAAAAAAAAGACTCCTCCGCCAATAAATGACAAGGTAGAGGTGCCTAAACGGATGAACTTTTGCTTGCGGGTATCCCGGCTTTGATACCAACGTCTGGCAGATCGGAACAGGAGAAAAAGCCCCACAAAAAAAAATGGGTAAATCAAGGGAATGGGGAGCCAAGCCAACAAATAGTCAATTGCGATGCGGATACCTTGAAAAAGGCCCCTGCTATATATCTTTTCGATCCATTCGGGATTGAACCCCCCAATCCACCTCAAGATTACCGCCACAATACCCAACCCGATCCAAATGGCCTTTCTTTTTTGCATGGTCATCATTCATTAAAGCACAGTCTCCAACGAGGAAGGATAGAAACAATCCTATTTAGATTCGTCAGAGTAGGAAACTATTTTTTTTGCAAATCGTTATAAAAAATAGGAATTTGATAAATTATCCAGGATTCAAACGACCATTGATGTGGGGAAGATTGTCCCAGTCTTGACATTTGAATCTAACTTATTATCTATATTTGCAACCGGAAAAAGGGGTAAAGTGTTTTATAGACACAAATGTAATTATTAACTAACAATCAAAATCAAAAACAATGGCATTTGAATTCACGGATGTTAACTTCCAGGAGACGGCCCTGAAAGAAGATAGTGTGGCTGTAGTAGATTTCTGGGCTGAATGGTGTGGACCATGCCGTATGATTAGCCCAATTATTGAGGAATTGGCTAGCGAATACGATGGCAAAGCCGTTATTGGAAAGGTTAATGTTGACGAGAATCCGGAAATTTCTATGAAATATGGTATTCGTAGCATTCCCACTATCCTGATCCTAAAAAATGGAGAAGTAGCAGAAAAGCACGTAGGAACTACGACTAAAAAGGTTCTTGCAGAAAAAATCGATAAGGCGCTTGCTTAAAAGATCGAAGTACAACTTTTGATATACAATAGAAAATAAGTAGCTTAAGCCCCCGTTTTAGTCCTTATGTGGCTAAAGTGGGGGCTTTCTGTTTTGAGCTTTTGTGGACAAAACTCGCTCTTTACATCAACGAAGAAAAATTGTTAACCATGAGCATGTTGGATAGTTATGAGGTCAGAAACTGGGGAAACCTGGAAATATTGGCCAAACAGGTGGTAGAAGGCTTCATAATCGGATTGCACAAAAGTCCTTTTCACGGGTTTTCTGTCGAGTTTGCCGAACACCGGTTGTACAATCAAGGGGAGTCTACTCGTAACATTGATTGGAAGGTATATGCCCGCACCGATAAGCTCTTTAGCAAAAGGTTTGAAGAGGAAACTAATCTTCGTTGTCAAATCGTAATTGATGGCTCTTCTTCAATGTACTACCCTGAGCCGGATGCCGACAAACAATTCAACAAGCTTCGCTTTTCTGCTCTGGCTTCTGCTTCTCTTATGCATTTGCTGCAAAAGCAACGAGACGCCTTTGGATTGAGTGTGTTTGATGAAGCCGTTCAATTACATACCCGATGTAAGTCCAGTACGTCCCATTACCGATTGATGTTGACCCATTTGGATCAATTGTTGCAAAATCCAAACCACAATAAGGCTACTTCGGCGGCAAAGGCATTGCACCAGATTGCCGACAGCATTCACAAACGTTCCATGGTGATCGTATTTAGTGATATGTTTGAGCAATCAGAACAAACAGACGAGTTGTTTTCGGCTTTGCAGCACCTTAAGCACAATAAACACGAAGTGATTCTCTTTCACGTAGTTGATCAAAAACACGAAATTGATTTTCAATTTGAAAACCGTCCCTACGAGTTCATCGATATGGAAACCGGTGAGCGCATCAAACTACAGCCCAACCAGGTGAAGGATTATTATCTCTCAAAGATGAAGGAATTCACGGAATCATTGAAAATTAAATGCTTGCAATATCGTATCGATTTTGTGGAAGCCGATATCAATAAAGGATTCCGCCCTATCTTGCAATCCTATTTGGTAAAACGTGGCAAAATGGGAACCTAAACACAATGTATGATTAAACTAAACGAAATTTCTACTGATCCACCAGAGGACTTGGATCGTGACAAGGTTGAAAAAATTACCAAGAAATTGGTAGACCGTCTCGGTGAATTGCAGAAGGTGCTCTACGCAGAGCGCAAACACGCTATTTTGGTGATTCTACAAGGCATGGATGGGAGCGGTAAGGATGGAGCTGTAGGCAATGTTTTTGAGGAATGTCATCCTTCCGGAGTAAATGTCTATTCCTTTAAAAAACCCTCTGAAGAAGAATTTGCACATGATTTCTTGTGGCGAGTGCACAAACAGGTGCCAGCCAAGGGGATGATTCAAATTTTTAATCGGTCTCACTACGAAGATATTTTGATTCAGCGGGTGCATGGCTGGATTGATGAGCACCAAGTGGACCAGCGAATGGCTGCGATCAATGCTTTTGAAAACCTGCTCACTTTTGATAATAATACCCTGATTTTCAAATTTTATCTGCACATTTCCTACGATCAGCAGAAGCTGGAATTGGAAGAACGCTTGAATGAATCAGATAAACATTGGAAACACAATGACAGCGATTGGAAAGAACGGGAACGCTGGGACGAATATATGCGTTGTTATGAAGACGCGATCAACCGCAGCGAACTCCCGTGGACCATTGTACCGGTAGATAAGCGGTGGTATCGCAATTATGTGATCGCAAAAGCTATGGTGGAAGCCATGGAAAAACTGGATATGCAATATCCGCCTCTAAAACGAGATTAATTTACCTTTTATCGTGGAAAAAGTAAGAATAGACAAGTGGCTGTGGAGTGTCCGGATTTTTAAATCCCGGACATTGGCCACCGATGCCTGTAAATCTGGTAAAATTAAAATCAATGGCATCAATGTAAAGCCATCTTATATGCTGGAACGTGGCCAGCAGCTACAGGTGAGCAAGAACGGATTTAACCTACAATACAAAGTATTGGACTTGATACAGAAACGAGTGGGGGCTCCCCTCGCCCAGACTTGTTATGAAGACCTCACCCCTGCGGATGAGTTAAACAAATACAATGACTGGTTTGTCGGCAAAGGAGGCGCCGAAAAACGGGAAAAAGGTGCCGGACGCCCCACCAAGCGGGAGCGTCGGAACATCGACAGGTTTAAGGATGATATCTATTAGTGCTTGTTTGGAGGAGGTGCTTTAGCAGCGAAAATTGCAGACTGAATGACTACCTCCAGACATGCACTGAGCCTATTGAAAATTCTTGGCGACCACCAATTCTTTGGAACCAGGAGTGTATACATAAAAACCTTCACCGGTTTTTGCGCCCATCTTGCCAGCCATTACCATATTGACCAGTAGCGGACATGGCGCGTATTTGGGATTTCCAAAGCCATCATACAGCACATTGAGGATCGATAAACAAACGTCCAATCCAATGAAATCAGCAAGCTGCAAGGGCCCCATCGGATGTGCCATTCCCAACTTCATGACGGTGTCAATTTCCTGTACACCAGCTACTCCTTCGTAAAGGGTATAAATGGCTTCGTTGATCATCGGCATCAGGATACGATTAGCCACAAAGCCGGGATAATCGTTAACTTCCACCGGACTTTTCCCCAGTTTCGCCGATAGTGCCATGATTGTTTCCGTCACCTTATCAGAAGTGGCATAACCTCTGATCACCTCCACCAGTTTCATCACAGGTACCGGATTCATAAAGTGCATGCCAATCACCTGATTTGGGCGTTTGGTTGATGCCGCAATTCTAGTAATAGAAATGGAAGAGGTATTGGTGGCCAAAATGGCTCCTTCTGGGCTATGGGTATCTAATTGAACAAAAATTTTGAGCTTTAAATCTACATTTTCAGTAGCTGCTTCTACCACCAGATCGGCATTGGCAACCCCAGTTTCTATACTTGTATGTTTCTGGATATTGGCCAACGTCGCTTTTTTATCGGCTTCAGAAATGCGTTCTTTTTTGATCATCCGGTCCAGATTCTTTTCAATCGTAGTTAACGCCCGATCTAAAGCATCCGAAGAAATATCAATGAGATTTACCGCAAAACCATTCATGGCAAAAACATGCGCAATGCCATTTCCCATGGTCCCCGCACCTACTACTGCTATATTTTTCATAATTCGGTTTGTTTGATTTTCGGCGAAAATAGTGAAAGTTCAGTTTTAAAGTTAATGATTTTATAGAAAGAAAATTTTAACTGAGGAAGGAGTGATTTTGACTAATCAGAGGATTGTTTCAATCATCTATTCTAATTGGCCCAAAACAAATTCGTTAGTACCTTTACCAACTAAGTCAGCATCATTATGAGGTTTTGCACGTTTTTAATCTTCTTCAATAGCTTTTTGACCTTAAATGCCCAGAAAATAGAGGCAGACACAGCCTATAAGGGGGTGGCAGCAGTCGTTTTCCTGGATTCATTTGTTGTCACCGCCAGCCGACAGGGCTTTGATGTGGAGGAATTCATTCGCATGGTTATCGAAGATAAGAGCTTTTACCAGGCTTTTCACAACTTGCGCTTGGTCAGCTATACTGCCCAAAATGAAATGGTGTTTTTTGACAAAAAAGGTCGCCAGAAAGCCCAATATTCCAGTCGCACAGAGCAGCAGGTGGTCAATCGTTGCCGTACAATGGAAGTACAGGACGAAGTAAGTAGCGGGAATTTTTATAAGAAAAAGAAACAGTACAAATACTACACGGCCAAGATGTTTGACCGCATCTTTTTTACCGAAGGAGAGAAGTGTGAACCCGATCTACCTCCCGAGATTACTGATCAGGGGGCCAAAGGCATGGAAAAGCACATTGCGGAGTTGAAGAAACTCATGTTCCAGCCCGGCCAAGAGGTGAATGTACCTTTCATCGGGGGCAAGACAGCTATCTTTAGTGATCGCCTGTCGGAATATTACAACTATTCCATCACGTCAGCAGCCTTTGATGGGAAAGACTGTTACCTCTTTACCGCTGAAGTCAAGCCTGAATTCACAGAGCATAAGGTAGATAAGACGGTGATTAAACAAATGGAAACGTACTTTGAAAAAAGCTCTTTTCAGGTCGTTGGTCGCAACTACCACCTATTTTACCAAGGTGCTTTTTTTGATTTTGATGTGGCCATGAGAATCCTCTTGACTAAAACTGAAGACTGGTATTTGCCCACCAAGATTACTTACCAGGGAAGCTGGAATATCCCGGCAAAAAAGCCAGAGATTGGTCGTTTTAGTATGGAAGTTTTTGACGTTGTATTCTAATCATCCAAGCTTTCTACCTCGGTCCATTCCAATTTGTCAATTTGACTTTGCAGGTATTGTTCAAATTCTTGCAAATTAGCAGGCGCTTCGTGATTGTTGATGATTGACTTCTTTTGGATGCCATCGTTGACCATAGTGATGGTATTGGGAAGGTCAGTGATGTTTCTTCCATTTTTTGGATAAGTTTCATCCAATTTAAAGAAACCAATTTCATTGGCCTTTCGGGCAATCTCCGAGACAATAAATTCATCAATCACCGCAACGTAATAGCCTTCGCGATCTACAAATTTTTTGCCGTGGTAAGTGGCTTTGCCATCTGAGTAAAATTTGGCCTCGAAAACCGGGCATTTACCATAACATGCCGTCTTTTTGATGCTTGCTACCAAATGTGGTTTCGCCGAAACCACGTCTACCAATTCCTCTGGAGCGGTATGCACCTGAGTAGGCTCTGGATGTTTCTCGATCGGTTTGGCTTCAACCGTTTCCACTGCCTTACGATTGCAGGCGGTGAGCAACAAAACGGCAAAAAATAATATGCTTAATGATCCGATTTTCATAGCCTGGATATTTTAGTTATGGACTACTATTATAGGCAATAAAAATTATTTTTTGCCTGTTTTCTTACCCTTTTCGCGCTCTGCTTGTACACGCTGCTGTTCCTTTAATGCTTTTTCTAGTCGTTCTTGGAAACCAGATTTCTTCTTCTTGGGTTTCTTTTTGTAAGCTTCTAGCTCCGCCTTGATTTTTTCCTGATCAATGATGTAATTCTTGGTCACAATGGTCTGCGTAATATTAAACAGGTTACTGAACAAGAGGTAACAGGTCAGACCAGAAGCATAACTGTTAAAGAAACCGAGGAAAAACAATGGCATCAAGTACTGCATGTATTTCATAGCCGGATTGGCCGACATATCCATGTGCTTGGTATTATAATAGGTGTAGATCAACGTAGTAATGGCCCACAAAAAGGTAAACAAACTGATATGTGAACCAAATCCCAATGGCAGGGATACCGGCAATCTCAGGAAAACGTCATAGGAGGAAAGATCGGTTGCCCAAAGAAAGCTTGCTTGTCTAAATTCGATGGAAGCCGGGAAAAAGCGGTACAAGGCAATCCAGATCGGCATTTGCAGCACCATTGGCATACAGCCACCTAGTGGATTCACGCCAAATTCGCGGTACATTTTCATCTGTTCCATCTGTTGGGCCTGCGCATCATCTTTGTGTTTTTCCTTCAGTCCCTCCAGTCGAGGTTTCATCGCACTCATCTTCGATTGGGAGTACAACATCCGATAGGTCAGCGGATACAGAATCAGTTTTACCAACAAGGTCAACACCAAGATCACAATCCCCATACTTCCTATAAAGGAAGACAAGAAATTGAAGAGGGGCCGAATGATCCAGCGATTCACTGTTCCAAAAATGCTCCAACCAAAAGGCACCACATCACTGATACTATAGCCGAGATCCCGTAGGCGGTCAAACTCATTGGGCCCTATATAAAAATCCATGGAGAAGGTCTCACTTGCACTATGGGCGTAAGGGATTTTAACGTTGGAGCTCAGTATCTTCAAATCAGGCAGCTCAGCATCCAGCGTTTTGGATTCCATTTTGGCCGACTGAAAACGATCTTCAGCAATCAGGGTGCTATTAAAAAACTGGTTGGTATTGGACACCCACTTTAATGGCTGCTCAATATCCTCGGTATCGTCAGAGGTACAAGAACAATAGTCGGTACCATCTTCAATCGGTTTGAAATAAACCGTTGAGTAATTGCGCTCAAAATTGGTATTGATTTCGATCTTATCAAGGTGATTTTCCCAATAAAGGTCAATAGCCTGGGCATTATTGGCAATCAGGTTTTGAAGCCCTTCAAACTGTAGGTCATAGTCTATTACATAAGTACCCGGCTCTACTTTGTAGTGTTGTTCAAAATACCGGCCTTCCCCTGCGTCGGCGCGAAAAACGATTTCGTTTTCTCCTTTTTTGATCGCCTCAAAGTATAGATCGGAGGTTTTTACCCCACCACCGGGCAGATTAGCTATGGGCAAGAAATATTCAAATTTATTTTTTTCATCTTCCAGCAACTTAAGCGGAACCTTGACTTCTTTCTCCTCCTCGTTAAGCATTAACTTCTTGAAGTCGTGCAAAACGACCTCCTTGATCCGTCCTCCTTTATTCGTGAAGGTAATGGTAAACAAGTCGTTGCTCAACGTAGAAGTTGTTTCTTTCCCTGAAGCGGCGGCAGCAAAAGGACCAAATGTAGAACCCAATTGCGCTTGACGCAAAGAATCAGGAATCTGCTGCTCAATGCTTTCTTGCGTGGTAATTTCCTGGGCTGTAGTTGTTCCTTCTTTCTCCAGGCGGGCCAAGCTATCTTTCTGCCTTTCCACTGTGACAAGAGAATCCTGTGTCCTTTGCATGGCCTCTATCTCTTCCGGCGAAGGCGCAATAAACTGTTGCCAAACTACCAACAGGATGAAAATCAAACTGAATCCAATGATGGTATTCCTATCCATTATGTTCTTTTTATACAAATGATCGCTTTGGGACTTCACCATTTTTCACTCCACAAAGCGTCCATTTTTGCAAATAAAATCGGTAGCTATCTACCGATTTGTGATCATTTTGTTAAAGCCCCGCAAAGGTACAATTTTGTTTAGGCTTACAGAAGATCCGTTAGAAGTTTCTTAACTGGAAGTAGACGAAGAGTCACTTCCAGACTACCAATTTTCTCCCTTATCTTTTTGAAACCAGGCTTTCGCCCGATAAAACAGCTTCGTTATCTCCCTTTCTGCCTGGGTACACTTCCAATCCTTTTTGCAAGCAATCCATGGCTGCTTCCAGATCATTGGTATTTAACACATAGGCAATGCGCACTTCATTATGCCCCAGTCCAGGAGTTGCATAAAAGCCTTCTCCCGGAGATAGCATAACGGTAGCACCTTGATGGTCAAAATCTTCCAGCAGCCAGCGGCAAAATTTGTCTGCACTATCAATGGGGAATTGTGCAAAACAGTAAAAAGCCCCTCCTGGTCGGTAACTTACCACACCGGGCATGGCCTGCAAACGATTGAACAAAACCCGTCGACGCCGATCGTATTCTGCTTTGACATACTCAATGTAAGTCTCATCCATTTCCAGCGTAGCTTCCGCTAAAATTTGACCTAAGCCGGGGGGGCTTAGACGCAATTTGGCATAACGGATAATACTTTGCTTTAGTGATTCATTGCGTGTAACAATTGCTCCAATTCTTGCTCCACAGGCACTGTAGCGTTTGGAAATAGAATCCATTACCACCACATTTTCCTCAATGCCCGCAAGATTCAACGAGGAAAAGAAGGTCTGTTGATCATAACAAAACTCCCGATACACCTCATCTACAAACAAGAACAAATCGTATTTTTTCACCAAAACAGCCAGTTTTTCCAGGGATTCCCTTGAATAAAAGCAGCCCGTCGGGTTATTGGGATTGGTAATAAAAATAGCCTTGGTCTTGGGCCTAATCAGTGCTTCAAATGCCGTGATATCGGGTAGTGCAAACCCATCTTCAATTACGCAGGTGATTGGTTTAATGTTCAAATTCGCAATATGAGCAAAGCCGTTATAGTTGGCGTAAAATGGTTCGGGTAGGATGATTTCGTCCTCGGCGTCAAAACAGGCCTGGAAGAGAATCTGTATGGCCTCAGAGGCACCCGTAGTGACGATGATGTCATCTGGTGTTACCGCGACATCAAACTTCTCGTAGTAATTCACCAGCTTATTCCGATAGGAATAGATTCCTTCAGCCGGGCTGTATTCGAGAATCCGCAAATCTGTATTGCGAAGCTTCTCCAGGGCAGCCTGTGGTGTTTCAATATCGGGTTGGCCAATATTTAAATGATACACCTTTTTGCCTTCTGCCTTAACGCGATTGGCAATAGGTACCAACTTGCGAAATGGGGATAAAGGCACAAATTCTGCTCGTTTGGAAATAGACGGCATTTTACGTAAATTTAAAATTAGCCGCAAAGATAGTTCTATTTTGCTCTCAAGTAAACATTGCTTCTTAATTTACAGCAGATTTGTACTTTTATTGCAACGCCATGAATTACTGGAGAGAATAGCTGTTACTCAAATGTTTCCATAGCCGGTGAGGCAAAATCAGTGAAGGCAGTGGTCGGCACCTTGCTATAGACCGCAATTTCCGATAAGGAATTTTCACCCCTTCCGGCGGACAAAAGAATACCGTGAAAATCCTGATAACCTTCCCAGGGAGTGGTAAATCTCGGCTGTTCGTCAGCGGCATCACTATAAAAATCCCACTGTATCACCAGCTTACTTTCCGGGTCTACATAGACCTTGTATTTATTCTGAGGAGTGTCCCCTACCCTTTCAAAGGTCAACATTACTACTTCCGCTGTTTTTCCATTTTGCGTGGTGCCCTGTCCGACATATTTGAGGGTGACTCCGCTGTCCTTTAGCTTGTAGGGCATGACCAGCCAGTAGGCATCGTTAATCCAGATGCTCTGTCCCTGCTTCACATATTTGGCCAAAGAATCCAGTTGTTCCAAAGCTTCACCATTTTTCATTACCATCCCGGTACCTTCCGCTAAATCAATCAAATAAAGCATACTGTCCCCTGGAACATTGATCCTTACCCGTTGGTTAAATTTATCCCAAAGCAAGGTGCGACGTCCAAAAAAACTCCAATAAATGAATTGTGTTCGGTCCCAGGCGGCCCGACCTCCCATGGCTTCCATCACCTCGTCGGCAATGGCAATGGCCTCGGGATCAGAGGCCGCTTCGTTAAATCCCGGAGCAGCTGGATTTACAGCGATTTCTTCTTGATCTGAGGGGGAGGCTTCCTTGTTTTCCGCAGTTTGGCAGGCAGTAAACATGGCCACAAAGGCCCAAAGTAACAGTTGATTTTTCATAAACAAGCACTGATGTAATAAGAAATCCCAGTCCTACATAGAACCGGGATTTCGATAAGTTGTTGATCAGGCGCCTTTATTTTGGACTTTTCCCTCCAGAGAGGTAATCCTGATATTCCTTCAACTCATCCCATTTTCCGCTAGCCGCTAAATCAGCTTGTTTGGGCCAGGTGGTTGGATCTGCTAAGCGATAGCGATCCCCCGCATTGGTAAGGACTTCGTTGAGCTTTTCAATAGAGGCATTGGCTACATCTGACCAGGTTTTGATTCCTGCATCCTTTAACAATTGCTCAATCTTTGGGCCTACACCTTCAATGACCTTTAAGTCTTCCGGATTATTGGAAAAGCCCATTACCTTGGCGATCAGTTTTTCCACCTTAGACGGCGTTTCAAAATCGCCTTTATCTTCTCGGCCGGTGTCCAGAAACTTCTGGTACTGAATCAGTTCTTCCCATTCTCCTTTTGCTGCCAGTTCAGCCTGCTTTGGCCAAGTCTTGGGATCGTGAATCCGATATCTTGGACCGGCATCATCAAGGACTTTTTTCAAGTCATCGTAGCTGGCCGCCGCTACTGCAGTCCAGGTGCCAAATCCGGCATTTGTCAATAATTTGGAGATTTTCGGGCCGACACCTTCAATAATCTGTAGGTTGTCTTTTCCAAGCAAGAGCATATAATCGGTTCCACTACTACTGCCTCTTTCCATGCCTCCACCCGCAATGATACCAGGACCGGCATCATTAGCAGCTGCTTCAGCCGCTGCTTTTAACTTGATGTCCAAAACAGCTTTATCCGATTCACAGTTTTGCAAAGACAACTTGAGTGCCGCCTTGTCCTTTTCCAGCTGTTCCAATTGGTATTTCAAGCTCATATAATCCTTCTCCAAATTGGTGAACTTGGCGTGATAGCCGTCTCGTTCACTAATGGCCAGGGCTAATTGCTCTTTGAGTCCACGAGTAAAAAAGAGCCAATGCAACAACCACCCTAAAAGGAAAGCGCCCAAAGAGCAAAGCAACCACCACCACCAACACATGGGGAGGCCCAAAAAATCTAATAAAAGGATATCGTTATACATAATATTTCCGAATTTGTTTTGATGAATGTCTAATTCTTAATTAATCGAACCTCAGCACGACGATTGTTATGTCTTCCAGCTTCTGTATCGTTCGAATCTACTGGCTGACTTTCGCCTTTGGAATCGATAATAATCTGATCAGCCGGAACGCCTTTGTCTTTTAGTATACTGGCAATCTGATTGGCTCTGGTTCGACCTAATATCATATTGGATTCGTCGCTACCAATATTATCGGTATGTCCTGTGACACTCACTTTTTCACCGGAAATCTTAATCTTTTCCGACAATTTAGTGAGGTACTCTTCAACGGCAGGATCGTAATCCTTCTCTGTGGAATTAAAAGCAAAACGAATGATCATTCGATCATCCAATTCTTCTACCGTCTCGTCCGCTTTCTTTTCTGCTTCCAGCCATTTAAAGGCTGTTGCTTCAAAGTAGCCATCTCGAACACCTTCTCCTTCATCAACCAACCTAGCCCTGGTTTTGATACGATCTTCAGGGAGGTTGTCGAGAAATAATTGTTTGACAGCATCGGCTCGCGCAAAACCCATGTTATCGAAATCATCCGGCTTGGGTTCTCCTTCGTAATAAAAACCGGTAATTTCAAGAATGTTGTCATCAGTCATTTCAGCGATAACGCCTTGCTTTAACGCATCAAAGCCATCATTGGTAAATACCTGAGCATTAGACCATTGGAAATCGATTGGATAACGGGTAGCAACCGGAGGAGGTGGCGTATCAGTGCTGTCAACAGCAGTGATAACGCCCTGTTCCACACCTGCTAGGCTACAGCATTGTTCCAAACATCCCTTGTAGGCAAAGATGGTATAAAGCAACCATGCCAAAATCATGATGATCACTTTAAACGGTACAGACATAGTGGTTAAGTTTGTTTATATAAATGAGTTCTTAATCGTCTGTCTTAAATTGGCTAAAAGCCAATTAGTCGGTGATGTTCAATAAGTAAAGGATAAGAATGGGATTAAAAATGATTTCAGGAATGCCTTTATTCTCCTCAAAGACGCACAACCACTCGGCAGGCAAATTGTTATTGGTTGCTACTTGTCTGTTCCAAATATAACGACTAGTCTTATAAATCCGGCATTTTTACTGTTTTTTTTCGCTATTTGGCAAATTTTTCCAACATAAATATGGTTAAGTTAAAATATAATTTACAAACAAGCACTAAAGTGAGACAATAGCGGAAGTGGTGGAGCGCCAGCGTTGGTTTATATTTTAGCCTGATGCTGAATCACGGGATTTGTCGAAGACCCTTTTTTTTAGAATTGAGAATCTAATAAAATCCAGGATTTTCAAACCAAAATAAGTTCCGCAGAGTTGTTATATTTGCAGCGATTTTAACAACAGCGATTGTAAAGCCGAAAAAAAGGAATCAATGTTTGACAGTTTAAGCGAAAGATTAGAAGGTGCCTTTAAAACATTAAAAGGCGAAAGCAAAATAACAGAGATCAATATTGCCACCTCCATTAAGGAAATACGCCGTGCCTTGGTGGCGGCTGACGTGAACTATAAAATTGCCAAAGAATTTACCGATAAGGTAAAGGATAAGGCCCTGGGGCAGGAAAACGTGCTGAAAGCCGTGAAGCCCGGAGAATTGATGGTGAAAATCGTCATGGATGAACTGGTAGAGCTGATGGGGGGGCAAGCTGCCGGTATCAATATTAAAGGCGAACCAGCGGTCATACTCATTGCCGGCCTGCAGGGTTCTGGTAAGACTACTTTCTCTGGTAAACTGGCCAATTTCCTTTCGACTAAACGCAAAAAGAAACCCCTCCTCGTTGCCTGTGACGTCTATCGTCCTGCAGCCATCGATCAGTTGACGGTATTGGCTAAACAAGTAGGTGCTGGCATCTATACCGAGCCTGAAAATAAAAATCCGGTCGAAATTGCCCTTAAAGGCATTGGCCATGCCCAATCCAATGGCTACGATGTGGTCATTGTGGATACCGCCGGTCGTCTATCTGTCGATGAGGAGATGATGACCGAAATTGCCAATGTCAAAGAAGCCATTCTTCCGAATGAGACCTTGTTTGTCGTAGATTCCATGACTGGTCAGGATGCCGTGAATACCGCTAAAGCCTTCAACGATCGCATCAACTATGATGGTGTCGTGCTCACTAAGTTGGACGGTGATACCCGCGGTGGTGCGGCCCTTTCGGTAAAATATACGGTAGGCAAACCCATCAAATTTGTCAGTACCGGTGAAAAAATGGATACCCTCGATATCTTTTATCCCGAGCGGATGGCTCAGCGGATTTTGGGTATGGGTGATATCGTTTCCTTCGTAGAGCGCGCTCAAGAACAATTTGATGACGAAGAAGCCAAGCGACTGGAGAAGAAGATCAAAAAGAATAAATTTGACTTCAACGACTTCCTCGGACAGATTGGTCAACTGCGTAAAATGGGTGATCTCAAAAGCCTGATGAACATGATCCCAGGTATGAATAAACTCACCAAAGATTTAAATATCGATAACTCTGCTTTTAATAAGGTCGAATCAATTATTCAATCTATGACCCCGCAGGAAAGAGGCAATCCTGAATTGCTCAACCTGAGTCGTAAAAAGCGTATTGCGATGGGTTGTGGTCAAAGTCTCGACGAAATCAATCGCTTTATCAAACAATTTGACCAAATGCGGAAGATGATGCACAAGATGACAAAAATGCCTGGCATGGGTGGCATGGCCGGTCCTGGTGCAACTATGAAGCGTGGGTTCCGTAAGCGGTAAAACGGTAATGGTTGTAAGAGCATGTTTGGAGGTCAAACTTTGGGCTGCAAACATGCTCACTCTAATTTTGCCCCCTTTCCCAATCACACTATTGAACAGCCTCCCCTCTCCTACTGTTTCTTGGATAGGTACCTAAACTTATTCAGAAATGAAATTATTATATCGCGGGTTATTCTCCTTTTTCCTTTTATTTCTTGCTGACTTTTCTCTGCAAGGACAAGCCAGCTACGCTCCATCAGAACCGATTCCGATGGATTCTAGTATTCGCATGGGGCAACTCGCCAATGGATTGCACTACTATATCCAAAAAAATAACAAGCCTGAAAATCGGGCGGAGCTACGGTTAGCAATCAAGGCGGGCTCCTTGCAGGAAGATGAAAATCAACTGGGACTGGCTCATTTTGTGGAACACATGGCCTTTAATGGCACCAAACATTTTGCCAAAAATGAACTGATTGATTACCTCGAATCCATTGGCACCCGTTTTGGAGCCGACTTAAATGCCTACACAAGTTTTGGCGAAACCGTATATCTATTACAAGCCCGCACCGATACCTTGGCACACTTGGAAAAAGGCTTGTTAGTTATGGAAGATTGGGCCAGTGGCTTGACTTTCGATTCCTTAGAGGTGGAAAAAGAAAGAGGGGTAGTCATCGCTGAATGGCGTACCCGTTTAAGTCCCGATCAGCGGTTGCAACAACAATATTTTCCGGTTTTGTACCACGATTCCCGCTATGCAAAACGCCTCCCCATCGGCGACCCGGAAATCATTAAAACGGCTAGTGTAGCAACTATTAAGAAATTCTATGAGGATTGGTATCGTCCTGATTTAATGGCCATTATCGCGGTAGGTGATTTTGATGTTGCATGGATGGAAAAAGAGATTAAAAATCGGTTTTCGCGCCTTACAAAATCAGAAAACAATCGGGAAAGAAAGGATTATTCGATTCCCACTCAGCATAAGAACTTATACAAAATTGCGACTGATAAAGAGGCGCCATTTACGCAAGTGCGAGTCCTTTACAAGCATCCTGCCGAGAAAGTCAAGACGGTTCAGGATCTTGGAGCTAGCATGAGTCGAAGTTTGTACAACCGCATGCTCAATGCCCGGTTGGTCGAAGTGCAGCAGCAGGCTGACCCGCCTTTTACCTTTGCTTATTCGGGTTACGGTAGTGACCTGGGTGATTTAGATCTGTACCACACCTATGCCTTTGTGAGAGAAGGCGGCGCTTTGCGAGGCATCGAAACCGTACTCACAGAAACATATCGTGCTGTACAACATGGCTTTACCAAAACAGAATTGGAGCGGAAGAAAGCGGAAATGCTCAAAAGTGCAGAACAAGCCTATCTGGAACGAGACAAAATGACTTCGGGAAGTTTAGCCGGTCGCTTGGTCCACCATTTTTTAAAAGGTACCCCCATTCCTAGTCCAGGTCAAACATTGGCGCTCTACAAACAAATATTGCCTCAAATCCGACTTACAGATATTAATCCACTACCCAAAAAATGGATCAAGGATCAGAATTATGTTGTGATTGTTACCGGCCCCGACGATCAGCGAGAATACCTCCCGACAGAAGCGGAAATGTCTAAATTGCTGCAACAGGTAGCCAGTAAAAAATTGGAAGCCTATAAAGATAATGTGTCTACAGAGCCGTTGCTTCAGAAAAAATTAATACCGGGAAGTATTGTTTCTGAAAGAGAAGTCGATACGCTCGGTATCCAGGAGTTGGTGCTGAATAATGGTGTCAAAATTGTCCTAAAGCCTACGGACTTTCAGAATAATGAGATACTAATGACGTCCTTTAGTCCGGGAGGACATTCTCTTTTTACCGATGAAAAATATCCCAGTGCCGCCCACGCAGCATCGATCATTGATCAGGCCGGGTTGGGTGATTTTAGCCTGGTAGCATTGCAGAAAAAACTATCCGGGAAGATTGTCAATGTGAGCCCTTACATCAGAGAGCTGTACGAAGGCATCAGTGGCAATAGCACCCCCGAAGACCTCGAAACTTTGTTTCAGCTTGTTTACCTCTATTTCACTGCCCCCAGAATTGACTCCGCCGGTTTTCAATCTTACATCAAAAGGCAGGAGTCCATTTTTGAAAACATCATGACCAATCCATATAACGCTTTTGCCGATATTAAAAACCACATTAAATACCAGAATCATCCTCGTCGGCAGATTACGACGCTTGAAGACCTGCAAAAAATTAATCCAGAATGGGTGCTTTCTGCTTACCAGGATCGGTTTGCCGATGCTAGCGATTTCACCTTCTTTTTTGTGGGCAATTTTGATCAGACAAAAATCCGAGATTTGGCTAAAAAATATCTGGCCAATTTGCCGGTCACTTACCGTCGAGAAAAATGGCGAGATGTTAGCGCAGCCTTGGTTAGTGGCCAAATTGACACCACTATTTATAAAGGTGAAGCGCCTAAGGCATTGGTGGAGCTCATTTACCATAGTGATTTTGATCCCCAACATGATGATCGCTATGCTTTTTCCACGCTAACTAATCTGCTACGCATCAAATTGAGAGAATCCATGCGTGAGGAGCTCGGGGGTGTCTATGGGGTACGCTTAAACGGTAATATTTCCTACTACCCAAAACCCGTTTACCGGATCAGCCTCTCCTTCAATTGTGAACCCGGGCAGGTGGATACCCTGATTCAAACGGCACTATCAGAAATTGAACAATTGAAAGCTTCCGGTCCCGTAGAAAAAGACCTACTAAAGGTGACAGAGACACAACGTCAAAACCGCATTAAAGGCTTAAAAGAAAACAGCTATTGGCTGGGGCAACTCAGCTATCGATATCAATATGATCTTCCGGTAGAAGGTATTAAATTGCAAGCCCTGGAAGAGAAAATTGATGCCCTCACGCCACAAATGATCCAAGAAGCAGCCACCAAGTATTTTGAAACAGAGAACTATATGCAATTTATTTTGATGCCAGAGGAGAAGATGGATTAAGGGTCTATTGGTCGCTTGCGCTCAATGAAAAGACGGGTGATTTGGTTCGGCGAAATAAATAATGTCGAACCAAATCACTTTGCGCCCTCGCGTGCCACTTCACCACTCCAGTTGAGTTATTGCAAAATTTTCTTGGCTATATCCTTCGGAATGGCATCCTTGTGTACCATGATGCCTACTGTTTTCAGTCGAAAATAAGCAGAGGACATATGCAAAAACCCCTTATACGGACTAATTTCTCCCCAGGAATTTTTGGTGACATAATATTTCTGACCTTTCTGGTCACGCGCTATTCCTGTGAGGTGCATCAAGTGGTCATCAGTGGTAGCATAACTTTCAAATTGTTCCTGCCGAACCTGTTGATTAACGTCCATTTCCTCAATTGGATGAGCAAAGACATCACCTTCAAAACCTGGTGCAGCCACAACCGCTACCCCCTTACCTGCATTAAATCCGGATTCACTGACATCACCATCCCAGGCTACACTATACCCCTTGGTCAAGGCATGATCAACAATACTTTGTAATTCATCAAGGGGTAAGTTGTAATATGTTCCGTTAGAATAATTATCCGGGATTTCCAGAATAAACTTTTCGTAAAATGGATGATGGGAGAAAGACGTCAAAGTCACATAATCCTTCGCATTGATACCCAGACTTTCAGCAAAACTTTTCGGGGTGTATTCCTGCCCATTGTAGGTAAAAGTGCTTGGAGCATCCCCCATGTAGGATTCCAGGATGCAATCCAATGCATCATGCCACTTATTGCTCAGCTTTTTGCGACCAACCAGAGCATCCAACATGCCTTTCATGGCCGCTTCCATTTCCGAGTGATCATGGATGGCCGCACCATCCAGTTTTCCCGAAAATACGGATTCAGGGACGATGCCTCCCATATCGAAAGCTCTCATGACATCATGCGAAAGTCCTCCTTGACTGAAATTGGCTTTGCCTTGCCGTAACACGTAATTGCGAGCCTTGTCTTGGTAGATGGTTCTAACCAAATACATCTCAGACAAATCCATGGCCGGCTTGCCCATACGGATCAATTCCGATTCTAGAAAAGAAACCGTTGAAAAGCTCCAGCAAGTGCCAGTTCGGTCCTGACTTTTGATGTTTGTACATTCCAGAGACTCATCTGCGGTAAAGACATATTGAGCATTGAGATGATGGGCTACCAAGAGGAAAAATAAGCAGTAGAGGAAGTTGATCGCTTTTTGCATAACTACATTTTTTTAAATACTATAGATTCACTAATCTTTTCCTTGATCTGTTCAAAAAATTCTTTGAGGTGAAAATACATTTCGGGCACTAAATAGACCTCATTTATTTTCATGCGAATATCAATTAAGCACTTATCTTTCAACACATTGACCCGATAGGTAAACTGCCCCGTGTCATTGGGTAATTTCAACAAGATATCCTTGGGGGCCTCCTCCAATACGTATCCCGGAGGTAAAGTAATCGACATCGACAACTGATCCATAAAGGGATATTCTAACTCAACCGGAAAATGACGTTCTTTTTTCTTAAACTTCACCTCCTGAAAGTTACTCCAACTCAAGGGAGTCAGATACAAAGTACTGGCATCCGCTTCTACCGGATCCCCCTTCATGAGATAAGTAATCATTAGAGGCTGATCGGTCTCTTCGATATTTTCAATGCTTTGATCAAGCAGTTCCAACGATTGCCCCACTGCGCCATCAACGGTCTGTCCTTTGGCCAAGTCTAAGGCTTCACCAAAAATAATGTTTTTTCGTTGTTCAGCTGCGGGATAGCCCATATATCTCTTGCCTACCTTCCCGGTTCCCGCTGCCAAATCCAATTCCACAAGTGTGGTATACTTCGACGCAACTTTGGGCAAAATGTCGATCCAACTGGTGGAGTCTTCTCCCAGCAATAATCCACTGTAGTTTAGATCTTCCACCGGAAGTTGATCAAAATGTAATTTTCCACCTCGTTCCACCACATCAATCAAATAGCCTTTTCCATCACAATTGACCTGGCAAATGACCGTGTTAAACTGGCTCAACAATGGAAAATTTCGCACTACTTTTCCGTTAGATCTAGTGCTGATCAGCACCGGTTCGGCATTAAGTCCCAGTGCCTTCAATGCACCAATAAACCAAAGATTAATCAACGAATTGGTTCCCTTTCCGGTAGTTAATAATTCATCCAATCCTTGTTTGGGATAAATAGAAAAGTAATTATCCCATTGATATATTTTTCGAAAATGGGTAACCAGAGCTTCTACCTTTTCCAATTCTGTACTTGCCTCGGCAATTACTGCTTCAAAAGATTCCTTCTCCCGCCTAGCCCGGCGCATCAGTGGCCGATATTCCTGCCTAAGGTCGTCACCGAGTTGATCCCAACTACGCAAAACCTTGCGCATGGCACTTCCATCCCAATAACTGGTGAGTTGAAACTCGATCTTATTGATGTAATCTTTCGGGTTGTATACAAATGCCTCGTCTTTATAACCAGGTTGTTTTTCCAACACCCAATTGGAAAGGGTGCCCCCGGTATATCGCTTCGGTAGTTGATCCCCAAACAATAAAAAAGAATAGTTAAGCGTCTCCGGTACTGATGCATTTAGTTCACTATAGAGCACCGGTAATTCATGTTGAAATTCCCAGGGTGACAAAAAGTAAAACCGCTTGGACACATAGCGGTAAGAGTATTCGATAATCACGCCGTTTGCTATTGCTGGAAAGGAAAATTTAAATTGAGACCAATAGTCGTTAACTTGTTCTGTAAATTCATCTTTTACTTTGACCTTTTCCACCTTCCCATCTGCTCCCTTCACCAAAGTTTGGGCGAAAAAATTTTCAATCCATTCATCCTTGTCTCGGTGATAAAAAGGGATTTGTATATCGGCATATTCAAAGCCTTCTTCCCTAAAGATTTTGATGCGCCGGTGGCGTTCAATATTAACCGTTCCATTGTCAAAAGTGATTACGCCTTTATCCAGCAGAATGACCGCCGGAGCAGTAGAATCAAAGTCACAATAAGTCATATTCCATTCCTCATCCGAGACTTTCCCATAACGAAGATCAGGTGTTTGAGCCCTTAGCATATAGGCGAAGCCCACCAACACTAAGGTCAAAGTAGCGTGAGTAAGTTTCATTTGATTTTTACTTGATTTTTATTTAACAATAGTAATATTACCTTTCTTAAAAAACACTTCACCATTGAAACACTTCACCCGAAGATAATAACCAAATACATCGGGTGGCAAAGCTTTACCGTTGAAGGTGCCATCCCATTTCTCAGCTTGTGAATTGGCTTCAAATACTTTCTGTCCCCATCGATTGTAAATGGCTAAATATAGTTCATCAATCGAATTGCCAAAGACCTCCAGCTCATCATTGAGCCCATCCCCATTTGGCGTAAAGCCATTCGGAATATAAACATAGGGTTCAGTACAGTTGGGGTTTAATACCGTTATTGTCACCAATCCCAACACTTCACAGCCGTTTTCTTGTGTCACCACCACCTGGTATTCCGTCGTTTCTTGTGGCGTGGCGACTGGATTAAAAATTGTCGGGTTGCTGAGGGTAACTGCTGGCGACCATTGATAATTAAAATCGATGTCTTGAGTAACGGTCAATTGGGAAGATTCGCCAATGAATATAGTATCTGGTTCAGCGGAGAGAACAATGGCGGGTCCAGATGCCCGCACCGTTACTGATGTCATGGCACTCGCTTCACATCCATACTGATTTTGGGCAATGAGGTTGTAATTGGTATTTTCTTGCGGACTAATCAGGATTTGCGACAGGGTTGGATCGCTAAGGATTTCGGCAGAAGAAGTCCAATTATAAATCAAAGGTTCACTAAAATCGTCTTGGGCAATCAATGTAGCCGTATCTCCCAAACAAATGGTCACGGGAGGTACATTTAGGGAAAATCCGCCATTGATTAGGGTCAAGCTATCTTCAGTGATGCACCCTACCCCATCGGTCATACGCAAATAAAAAGTTTGTTGTCCTGAGAAGGCTACCGAAACTGTGGAATCTTGGCCCACAATATCAACAAAGCCGGGGTCTTTCGCCCAAAGATACTGTAAATCCGCTTCACTGGTAACCGATAACATTGATGAAAGGGTACAATTCAAGGTATCTATTGGCAATTCGTATGCAAATAATGGCTGCACTTCAACCCACAAATTTCGATTGGCTTCGCAGCCTGTTTCGGCATCAATGATATGCAGGGTAATGGCGACATTCTCACTGGGAGAAATGATGGGATTCACCGCATTGACATCCTCAAAAAACACCGCTGGACCCCATTCATATTGCAAGTCAGTATCTCCTCCAGGATTTAGTTGCAGGGAATCCCCTAAGCAGATCAGTATCGAGTCGGGAAGTGATAAATCAATCAGATCAACCTCAACAATATCGGTGAACACGTCCTCGCAACCGTCCTCCGAAAAGATGATCAAACTGACTTCGTAAGCACCGCTTTCGGCAAGGACCAATATCGGGTTTTGCTGGTCTGAAAAGACCTCTCCTTCTAATTCCCATTGCCAATTCGTGATGGTGCTCTGCAAATTCTGCGATTGGTCCGTCAATTGAATAACGGCCGAATCCCCGCAACTCAACAATTGCCAGTTGAAAGCCGGGAAAATCTGTGGTTCTCCAACTACAATTTGCTGTATCAATGTATCCGGGCAGCGGATTTCAGGACCATAAGTAATCAATAGATCGTAAGTGCCAGGGCCGGGATATTCATATTCCGTCATGGGGCCTTCTCCAAATACTCCAGGATTTGAAGGATCTCCAAAATACCAGCGAAAGAAAGGAGCATTGACACTGGTAGAAGAAAATTGCACCGAATAACCGCTACATTGAACTACCGTAGTGAAATCCATTTGAGAAGCCGTATCAATCACCGTGACAATGGTAGAATCAAATCCCATGCAACCAAATTGATTTTCAGCAGTGACGATATAATTAATGGGGCCGGTTTGAGTCGGCTTGATCAATATGGCCGAGTTCGTCGGATCGCTAACAATCTGCCCTACGGGCTGCCAACTAAATGACAAAGTATCCAGTGGGTCCAGGTTAAACGCGCCCAAAACATTGGTCTCTCCCAAGCAAATGATCGAATCGGGAACCGTCCTTATGTTGACCGCACGGCCATCAATGGTAAAAGAAGTTGAGACACTACAATTGTTGGTATCGGTAACCATCAGGTAATAAGTCGTCGGGCCATCAGGGGCTACAACGGCCGTATCTGCATTGGAAATGATCACATTAAAGCTTTCATCCAAGGCCCATAAGACGGAAACGCCATCGGCTATCGGTGTGGAGACCGTTAATTCCGGGGCACAAATGGTGGTGTCCGCCGGCGTTTGTAGTGGATAAGGTGGAATCACCTGCACCGTAGCATCCAGCCGCAAGCTACAGCCTTGATCATCGGTGATGGTGACAAAGTAGGTCGTCGTTTCCAGTGGCTTAGCACTTGGATTGGGCGAATTGATGTCATTTAGTCCATCGCCGGGCGACCATTCATAGGTGTAACTTTCATCAAAATTATTATTGAGAAAAACGGAATCCCCCTGGCAAATCACGACGGTATCAAAGGAGAGTTCCTCTTGGATATAATCAATAAAAAAGCTCTCTGTCAAAGAGTCCTTGCAGCCATTTTCGGCGGTAACGACCAAAGAAAGCACAGCAGCTACATCTCCCGATGTAATATTAAATACAGGACTTGGATCATTGGAAGTTAAACCAAATGGGGAGAATGTCCATTCCCAAGTAGCAATATCAAAAAGGGTATCGGTAGATAGGTCTGTCACCTGGATTGTCAGGGAATCCGTACAGGATACTATTTCGAAATCAAAGGCTGCGCTGAGCGAGGCATATTGCAAATAAACCTCTCGAGTAAAGGTGTCTGTACAAACCGCTCCAGGTTCCGTGATTAGCGTAACGGTATATATCCCTGTATCCGGATAAGTATAGGATGGATTTTCCAGGGTGGAAGTAAAGTCGGGATTGGTTGGATCACCAAATTGCCAAATGTAATTTTCGGCGCCAAGCGATTGGTTGTCAAAATCAATAGTTAAACTGCCACACTGAATTTCCGGAGCAAAAAAGGCTGCATTAGACACGCCACAAACGCCCACATTATATTGAAAATCCCGACGAGTGGTAGAAATGAGTTCTCCATTCCGGTATTCCTCAATACAAATACCCACTACAAATTGACCTACCGTATTGGGCAAACCAGTTAATAACCCCGTTTCACTATTAATTTGTAAAGGCGGATCCCCGGCGAATCCGTTGAGCATATTATTTTCGTTATAGGGCGGATCATTCCAAACTACTGTCTCATAAGGCGGTGGGTTGGGCGGTTGAGGAATAGGGACGTTAGGCGTTGCCCCTTGCAAGGGGGTACACAGGCGGTACACAATCGAATCGCCATCAATGTCAACGGCAGATTGGTCAAAAAAGATAGGTTCATTCACACAGATATACAGTGGTGGCCATTGTTGAAATTTGGCATTGCTATTACATTCCATCAGCGCCCTTTCTGAAATGGTTACCCCATAGGTGGCGCCTGTACCCAAAGGGTCAATAATATTGGCAATTGTTTGATTTCGGCAACAGCGTTGATAGGCGAGTTGGTAGCCTCCGGAAATGGGCGGCAATTCAATCGTCGTTCGGTAGGTAGTGGTATGTACACAAACATCGGGCGGCACCACCAAACATTCACTAGAAAGCACCGGATTCAGGGTGTCGTTATTCAGTAAAGGCACCAGAATATTCTGGAGCAACTGATTGTTTTCATCAAAAACCCCAATGGCCGCCGGGTCGTCAAACCAAGCGTTAGGATCACCGTAGAAGCAATCTCGAAAAATGGTCAGCGTGATTTCATATTGATCGTTTCCCAGGCAGGTATAGTTCATTTCCCCTCCCACAATATGAGTTGCGTTGAGTATGCCGGGAAAGGATATACAGAGCGCGAGAATTAATATGCCATTTTTCAAATCAAACAGGGTTTATTTACAATGCTTAAATTTAAACATTTCAGGTATTTATGCCAATCAGAGCCGTGAATAAATTGTCATATAAAAATCATAGTATTTCAAATGCGACGGTTTTAACGCACTTGCTGATTCGTCCATCTGTCAATGACGCTGTTAAAATCATAGCTTGAGCCTGTGGCACTTGAAAGACCTCTTCCATATTGCGAATGCTGCCAGCTGGCACGCCATTTTCGTGAAACTTTTCCATCAATGCATCGCGATCTTCCTTTTTTATGGCCTCTTGAATAATGACATTGAGGGCCTCTCGATTTCGGACACGTTGTACATTTTGGTTAAACCGGATGTCTTCTAGAAGTTGATCTAAATAGAGACAGCGACAAAGGGCCACAAATTGTTTTTCTGTACCCACCGCTAGTACCAACGGTTTTTGATCGCTGGTGTAAAAGATATCGCCGTAGGGCGCAATATTTGGGTGTTGTGAGCCAAGAGGCTGCGGAATATGACCTCCCATCAGCCAATTGGTGGCTTGATTGGCTAAAGAAGAGAGGGCTGAGGCCAATAAAGATGTAGTCACATAACTACCTTTACCCGTTTGCATCCGCTTGATCAATGCCAGCAGGATGCCTTCCTTAAGTTGATGAGCCGCCAGCAAATCAATAAGGGCTACCGGCATTTTTACTGGTGGGCGATTGGGTTCACCACTCATGTATAAAAAGCCGGCCTCTGCTTGTAAAACGACATCAAAAGCAGTTCGGGAAGATGCTGAACCAAAGGCAGTCAGCTGTGCATAGATCAATTTGGGATTCTTGGCCTTTAATGTATCATAGTCCAGCCCCATTTTTTTGGCGGAAGCCAGTTTATAATTACTAATCACGACATCCACCTCGCTAATCCAGCCATAAACCTGTTCCCGATCTGGTACTTGCCGCAAATCCAGAAAATAGACTTTCTTTCCCCAGTTGACACTACAATAATAGGCCGATTCTGCGGCATCTACTGGTTCGCTAGGTAATTTCCAGCGCCTGGTAATATCGCCATTAGTCAATTTATTTTCTACCTTAATGACCTCAGCGCCCAATTCGGCAAAAAATTGTCCAACGGCCGGTCCGGCCAATACACTGGACAATTCCAAAACTTTAATACCCTGAAAAATTGTTTCCATTATTATAAATTAGCGGCATGAAGATAATCAGTGCATCCCAAACCAAAGAACTGGATCAATACACAATTGAAAATGAGCCTATTTCCTCACTGGAATTGATGGAAAGGGCCAGCAGCTGTTTTGTCAATTGGTTTACTAAACAATTTCCCGATCTTGATCAGCCCATTCATATTTTCTGTGGGCCGGGAAATAATGGCGGAGATGGGCTGGCCATTGCGCGCCTGCTGCATCAGCGCATGTATACGATACACCTCTATCTGTGCCAGATTGGCAAGAGCCGTTCTGACGATTTTATCAGCAATTTAGAACGATTACCTCCGAGATCCAATATTCCGGTGATCGAAATTGAAAAAGATACTGAATTGCCCAAACTGGCAGATCGGGCACTAGTCATTGATGCCATTTTCGGCTCCGGTTTGAATAGGCCGATAGCTGGCTATTGGGCGCAATTGGTTGAGTCGCTGAATAAATCCACTAACGGCATTATCTCGGTAGATATTCCCTCCGGCCTTTTTGCCGATAGAACTACTTCCGGTAGCGCCATACAAGCCCAATACACCTTTAGTTTTGAATTGCCCAAACTAGCCTTCCTTTTTCCGCAAAATCAGAAGTTCACCGGCCAGTGGGTCGTTCGCAGCATTGGGTTATCGCAAACTTTCCTAGAGCAAATAAAAACGCCATTTTATTACCTAGACCGCGAGATGATCGTGGCGATATTGCATCGACGAGGACGTTATGACCATAAAGGCACCTTTGGTCACGCACTAATTGTTGCGGGAAGTTACGGGAAGGTGGGAGCGGCCATATTAGCGGCCAGATCCTGCCTGCGATCTGGTGCTGGACTAGTCACTGTACATGCCCCTAAATGTGCCTATGAAATACTGCAAATCAGCATCCCGGAAGCCATGGTCAGTATTGATCGTCACCAGTTTTTCTTTTCGCAAGTGCCAAAATTGGATCGCTACAACAGCATTGGCATTGGCTGCGGCCTTGACCAGGGATTAACTGTGGTGGATGGGTTGATACAAACTTTGGAAGCGGCAAAAAGACCAATGGTGATTGATGCCGATGCCCTCAATATTTTGGGTAAAAACCCCGATAAGTTGAAGCTCATCCCCAGGGGCAGCATCCTCACGCCCCATCCCAAAGAATTTGAGCGGCTGTTTGGACAAACTGAAGATGATTTTGCCAGAAACGATTTACAACGGAATCAATCCCAAAAAATGGGTGTTTATATCGTATTGAAAGGTGCCAATACCTGTATCAGCACTCCTGAGGGAGACTGCTATTTTAATTGCACAGGTAATCCGGGAATGGCCACAGCCGGCAGTGGGGATGTTTTGACTGGCATTTTAACGGGATTGCTGGCACAGGGATATACGCCTTTACAAACGACTATCCTCGGCGTTTATTTACATGGATTAGCCGGAGATTTAGCGGCACAAGAATTAGAACACGAATCTCTAATTGCCAGTGACATTATCAGTCATTTAGGAAAGGCATTTCAGGAACTTAAACGGAAATAAGATGGAAAAGATAGTAGTGCTCACCGGTGCTGGAATAAGTGCAGAAAGCGGAATCAGTACCTTTCGTGATGCGGGGGGATTGTGGGAAGGACATGATGTAATGGAGGTGGCTTCTCCCGAAGGATGGCGCCGGAACAGAGAATTGGTGCTGGATTTTTACAATAAGCGTCGCCAACAACTGAATGAGGTTGAGCCCAATACCGCTCATCATGCTCTAAAGGAATTGGAGCAGCATTATGATGTAACCATTGTCACACAAAATGTAGACGACCTGCACGAAAGGGCAGGTAGCCAAAAGGTAATTCATTTGCATGGAGAACTAATCAAAGCGCGTAGCACTAAGAACCCTAGACTGGTTTACGAATGGAAAAAAGACCTTCTGCTTGGCGACTGTTGTGAGCAGGGCAGCCAATTGCGACCACATATTGTATGGTTTGGGGAGGAAGTTCCCATGCTCCAAATTGCCGCAGAAATCACTTCCGAAGCAAGCCATGTCTTGATTGTGGGAACGTCCATGCAAGTGTATCCCGCTGCGAGTTTAGTATCTTACGCACCGCCTTTTGCCCCGATCTATTACATTGACCCCAAGCCTTCCATCAACTACGAATTGAGTTTGATGAAAACATTAAAGGTCTTTCCGGAAAATGCGACAGTGGGGGTCCGAACCGTAGTAGATTACTTGCTAAATATAGGAGAATAAGCTAACCAGGGCTCATTCTCCTATTCCTTCTAATAAGGTGGGAAAGATAGATTATTCCTTTTCCGAACCCGGAATTCTGTAAAAGAGGGAAACCCCCGAAAAGTGATACCAATCATTGGCATCTGGATTGCCGGATTCACTCACTCCATCCAAATAATCGGTGAAGGCATAACGCATACCTATTTCGAGCGATGCATACCAATTTTCGGTAAAGTCAAATTTAACCCCAAGGCCAAAGGGAACGGCTATTTGAGTTTTAAAATATTTTGCATTTTGGTCCATCTTCATTTTCGTAACGAAGGAGTCATTGTTATACTCTGTCCGGGAATAATCCGTCTTGGGGTTGGTGAAGGCAAAGCCCACTCCCCCAAAAACATAAGGAGAAATCATTCTTTTGAACCCTACTCCCGATAAAAAACGTTTAGCCCCCAGCGGCTCCCATTCCACAACTCCACTCAATTCTGTAATCGAAGTGCTGAATTGAAACGCTCTGGTTCTGCGATCTATATAATTGTAGTCATTACCGGTGATCTTGCCAAAAATCAAATTTCCGCGAAAGGTCAAGGTGTAGCTATGTACGTAGCGGCCGGTTAATCCAACGGCGATGTTTCCTTCTTTAAACAAAGGCATGGTTTCTTTGACAAAATCGCCCTGATAGGTGGCAAGACCTACAAACATTCCGGCTTCCAGTTGGTATTGAGCATTAGCAGTGCAGACATAAAAAAGGGAAAAGAGAAAAACATAAATCTTTTTCATTGCAGACAAATATTTATTTTACTTATTCGATTTTTCAGTTCAAATATAAAGTAAATTCCACACGACGGTTTAATTTTCGGCCTTCAGTTGAATTATTACTCCTTATGGGTTCACTTTCACCCAAGCCTTCATACTTCATTCGACGGTCAGAAATACCCTCTTTGAGTAAGTAATCATAACAAGTTTTTGCTCTTTTCTCCGATAGTTTTTGGTTGGAAGCTGCCATGCCGCGATCATCGGTATGGCCTCTGATAATCAACTGATAATGCGGATAATCTTTCAATATTTGCACCACTTGATTCAGCGTTTTAAGGGATTCCTTTTTCAGAATGGCGCTACCGGTTTCAAATTGGACCTCTTTCTGTGCTAACTCCAAAACAGCTTCTTCTGCCTGAGTTAATCTAGGGCAACCGGAATTATCTTTTGCTCCTGGAATCTCCGGACATAAGTCCCGATAATCGGCTACGCCATCACCATCTTGATCGGGGCATCCTTTTGCACTAGCTACTCCGGTAACCTTTGGGCATTCATCTTCATCATCAGCTATTCCATCCCTATCCTGGTCTGAATAGGGGCATCCCTGTAGGAGTGGACTTCCAAAAACCGTAGGACAGTGGTCTTTTTCATTGGCCACCCCATCGCCGTCGCAATCTGGGCATCCTGCCAGAAGTTTTGTACCAGCCTCCCACGGGCATTCATCTAGGAGGTCCTTGATGCCATCATTATCCGCATCTGGGCAACCATTTGTGGTTCCTCGCCCTCTTCTATCCGGACACTCATCTTCCATGTCCATCACCATGTCGCCATCTCGATCGGGGCAACCATTGAGTTCAAAGACACCCGCCTGATCCGGGCAAAGATCCTCGAGGTCTTCGACCCCGTCTCCGTCTGTATCTGGACAACCACGGGCACTAAGCACCCCTGCTAAACGAGGACAAGCATCTTCCTTATCTACAATACCATCATTGTCGTAATCTTTGTAGCCAATTCTCTTTGCGAGCGTTACTCCTCCAAATAGATACCAATCATTTTTATCAGGATTGGCGGTATGGCTGATGCCATCCAAAAGATCGGTAAAGGCCGTTCGAAAGCCCACGTCAAACATGATGGCTGTATTTTTCCCCAGGTCAAGCTTCAATCCTGCCCCCATTGGAATCGTTAGTCGAGGTTTATTTAAAGCCGCAGCCTTGTCTTCTTGGATAAGAATGAAATAAGGCCCTCTGTCCGCATTGGAAAAGTCAGGGGAGGCATCGATCCATGCGAGCCCTATACCTCCAAAAAGATATGGCGTAATTATCCCTTTAAAGGGTTGATTTTTAATAAATCTCCTTTTCCCAAAGGGTTCATACCTTGCTTGTAATGCCACCTCTAAGATTTGACTCTCAAATTTGAAGCTACGATCTTTTGAAATTTCGGCATTCATAAAATTTTTATCATCTCCTTTGAGTCGGGCATAGAAAACACTTGTTTGAAAGAACAGCTGTTGATTAGGCGTATAAGCAAGTGAGAGGCCTCCAGCGGGTTGTGTTTCCTCCCAAATAGGCATTTTGGTTTCAACCAAATCTCCCAGGTAATTAGCTCCTCCAAGAAAAAGCCCCCATTCCCATTTTGGTTGGGCTTGGAGAGCACATATACAGGTAACAACGATTAGAACAGTGTAGCTTAATTTTTTCATGTCATGCTTTTGTATAAAAACTTACCGAGTCAATTTTATTAAGAAAAAAATAAGCCAATGGTCACCGAATTTGGCAAACCATAAGAATTACTCTTTTCACTAAGGTTATTATAACTGAAGGGGTAAGACCAACCTGGTAATACAGGTTAGTTTAGTAAGTTTTCTCAAAAGTAATGTTCGATATGTAAGCCGTTGCTCTCCTACATTTCGTGAGAACAGCAGCTTCTGCAGACAAATTGGATTGGTAAGTATTTTTTTCAACTTTACGATCAACCAAACCATTGGCTTCGGGATTTCCCTTCCCAAATTCGTATATAGATTGGCCCTTGCTGTGATTCTCCCGCAAAGGTCGCAAATTTTAAAAATAAACCGAAGTATTCTCAAAAAAAAAGGCGACCTGGAAATAACAGGTCGCCTAAATATCAGTAAGTCAAAATTAGTATTAGCTTCCGCACATCAAACAATCCGGATCATCCAGGTTGCACACTTGTCCTTGTGCGGGATCCACTTCTGGACTCACCAAGGTTACGGTGGCACCAGCTCCAGCAGTTACTGCTTGAGGTGCATTTTTTACCTTTACGCCTTGATCTACGGTAAATTTGATCGGATCGGTTGCAGCCTTCGAACGCAGGTAATACATACCGGTTTTTAAGCCCTTCTGCCAGGCATAAAAGTGCATAGAAGACAACTTTCCGTAGTTTGGATTCTCAACAAAGAGATTCATACTCTGGCTTTGACAAATGAATGCCCCCCGATCAGCGGCCATGTCAATAATGGCTTTCTGGCTAAGTTCCCATGTCGTTTTATAAAGTGCTTTTAGATCATCAGGAATACCGTCAATTTCCTGTACTGATCCATTGGAAGCCATCAAGCGGTGTTTCATTTCGTCTGTCCAAAGCCCCAAACCGATAAGGTCTTTCAGTAGGTGTTTATTGACTACAATGTATTCACCGGACAAGGTTCGACGGCTGTAAATATTGGAAGTATAAGGCTCAAAACACTCATTGTTACCTAAAATCTGAGAAGTGGAAGCGGTAGGCATTGGCGCAACTAATAAGCTATTGCGCAATCCGTGCTTTTTAATCTGAGCCTTTAAGGCTTTCCAGTCCCAACGATCGCTAGGCGTTACGCCCCAAAGGTCATATTGTAGTTCTCCCTGACTAGCTGGAGATCCTTCGTATGATTCATATGGGCCATCTTTCTCGGCAAGCGCACAAGACTCTGTCAAAGCCGCATAATAAATAGTTTCAAAAATATCGCGATTCAGCTTAGCAGCCTCCGGACTGTCAAAAGGATGACGCATCAAGATAAAGGCATCGGCCAATCCTTGCACCCCAATTCCTACCGGGCGGTGGCGCATATTAGAATTACGAGCTTCAGGAATCGGATAATAATTGACATCGATCACCTTATTTAGGTTGCGGGTGACTACGCGAGAGATATGGTATAGCTTTTCAAAATCATAGGTACCGTCTTCTTTCACAAATTTACCCAGAGAAATGGAGGCCAAATTACACACGGCTACCTCATCTTTTGAGGTATACTCCATGATTTCCGTACAAAGGTTGCTGGAGCGAATTGTCCCCAAATTTTTCTGGTTAGATTTTCTATTGGCCGCGTCCTTATAAAGGATATAAGGCGTACCTGTCTCAATCTGAGATTCGAGAATAGCGAACCATAGCTCCTGTGCTTTTACCACCTTCCTAGCACGGCCTTCCTGCTCATATCGGTGATACAGAGCTTCAAATTCGCCGCCATAACAATCAAAAAGGCCTGAAGCCTCATTGGGACAGAACAATGACCACTCACCATCTGCTTTGACCCGCTCCATGAACAGGTCAGGAATCCACATGGCGTAAAACAAATCACGGGCACGCATTTCTTCTTTACCGTGATTCTTCTTCAGATCCAGGAATTCAAAAATATCGGCATGCCATGGCTCCAGATAAATGGCAAAGGCGCCCTTCCGTTTTCCACCACCTTGATCAACATAACGAGCGGTGTCATTGTATACCTTCAACATTGGAATGATACCATTTGAAGTACCACCGGTGCCTTTGATGTAGCTCCCCTTAGCTCGAACATTGTGGATACTCAAACCAATGCCCCCTGCAGATTGTGAAATCTTGGCACAGCGAGACAGTGTTTCAAAAATACCAGAGATGCTGTCATCGGTCACTGAAAGCAAAAAACAAGAAGACAATTGTGGTTTTGGCGTACCGGCATTAAACAACGTCGGCGTAGCGTGGATAAACCACTTTTCAGACATCAAGTTGTAGGTCTCTATGGCGGCTTCAATGTCTTCACCGTGAATACCAACAGCGGCCCGCATCAGCATGTGTTGTGGCCGTTCAACGACCTTGCCATTCATGCGCAACAAATAAGATCTTTCCAGTGTTTTAAATCCAAAAAAATCAAAGCTGTAGTCCCGGTCATAAATAATGGCTGAGTCGAGTTGGTCGCGGTTTTTCCAGATAATCTTATAGGTCTCCTCACCAATCAATCCCGCCTTTTCGTTGGTTTTAGGATCAATATAGTTGTATAGTGCTTTCATGGTCCTGGAAAAGGACTTATCGGTGTTTTTATGCAAATTAGACACCGAGATCCGGGCAGCTAACAGCGCATAATCCGGATGCGCAACGGCCATGGTTGCAGCTGTTTCTGCGGCCAGGTTATCCAATTCTGTAGTGGTCACACCATCGTATAACCCCTGAATGACCTTTTTGGCAATTTCAATTGGGTCAATATAATGAGGATTTAGACCATAGACCAATTTTTTTATTCTAGCGGTAATTTTATCAAAGCTGACGTCCTCTCGCTTGCCGGTTCTTTTAACTACTTCCATAGTACAGGATTTTGGAGGTTTTGAAAATTAGAAAATCAAATTAGGGATGAATGTGATGAGTCTGTAGTTTTAAAAGTCTTCATCAAGTGAGAAAACCTGCTTTTCACGGTCGGTCATCACACCAGATTTTTGGTAGTCCCCCACCCTCTTTTCAAAGAAGTTGGTTTTGCCTTGCAACGAAATCAAGTCCATCCAAGGGAATGGATTTTCTACCTTGTAAATCTTCTGCTGCCCCAATGCAGCCAACAAACGATCGGCCACAAATTCAATGTACTGACACATTAGATCCGAATTCATACCGATCAGATTGACAGGCAGAGCATCGGATACAAATTCCTTCTCAATCTTCACGGCATCTTCAATGATGCCACGAACCGTGTCTTCTGGTAACTTATTGATTATGTGATCATTGTATAACAAACAGGCGAAATCACAGTGCATGCCTTCATCGCGGGAGATCAATTCGTTAGAAAAGGATAGTCCGGGCATCAACCCCCTCTTTTTTAACCAAAAAATGGAACAAAATGACCCTGAAAAGAAGATCCCTTCTACTGCAGCAAAGGCAATGAGTCGTTCGGCGAAACTGCCATTGTCAATCCAACGTAATGCCCAGTTTGCCTTTTTCTTGACACAATCCATGTGTTCAATGGCATTAAAGAGGTAGTCCTTCTCTTTATTGTCGCTGATATAGGTATCTATTAATAAGGAGTAGGTTTCAGAATGGATGTTTTCCATCATGATCTGAAAACCATAAAAGAACTTGGCCTCGGTGTATTGGACCTCACTCACAAAATTTTCAGCTAGATTTTCATTTACAATACCGTCACTTGCTGCAAAAAATGCCAAAACATGTTTTACAAAGTGACGCTCATCATCATTGAGTTTATTACTCCAATCGGTCATGTCCTGGGAAAGGTCTATCTCCTCCGCTGTCCAGAAACTAGCTTCGGATTTTTTATAATATGCCCAGATATCGTCGTGTTGAATGGGAAATAATACAAATCGATTTGGATTTTCTGCCAGGATTGGCTCGGCTAACACTGTCATTCTTCCTATATTTTTTTTGGTTTTAAGATTGCGGTTTTTCTCTGAAACCCCTTGTAAAGTCGCTTAAACACTTAGTGCACAGCATTTTTAACCCAAGCAAGACGATAATCAAGCTTGGGAATGACTGCCTAAATACGCTGCTGTTTGATTATTCCCTTCTGTAAGTGGGTTTAAGTTTTCTCTCTTTGTAATTAGCACTAAATTAATAATTATCCGCTTAGGAAATCGGTAAAATATCGAGCAAGTTATTAACAATATGTGAATAACTATTATAAACACTTGGCAATCAACTCATTCTAAAGTTAGTTTATTTTTCCACAATGTGGATAACTCGATGTTGAAAACTAACTACCCTGTAATCAAAATAGTTATCTATTAGCAATAAGAATGTATAAACAGAAGAAAATCAATTAGAAAAGTCGCTTTCGTTGGAAATACCATGCCACTAATGCGCTAATAGCCAATGAGAAGGTTACGATATAGTAAATGGCATTCGGATTTTCCATAAAAGGCAAATTCACATTCATGCCGTAAAAACTGGCCACCAAGGTGGGAACCATTAGAATAATGGTGATGAGGGTGAGTCGGCGAATGGTAATATTTAGGTTATTGGAAATAATGGAGCCGTAGGCATCCATCGTACCGTTTAGAATATTGGTGTAGATGTTGGCCATTTCCAAGGCCTGGCTGTTGTCAATGATAATGTCTTCAAATAAATCTGCTTGATCTTCGTCATTCCGGATTTGCAAAAAATCAGACCTTTTCATCTTCATCTTGAGCAATTCATTGGCGCTCAGCGAATTCACAAAATACACCAAACTTTTTTCGATGCTTAGCAGCTGGGTTAGCTCTTTATTTCTGCTGGAATCATATAACTCTTTTTCAATCAGGTTGCGCTTGAGGTTGAGTTTTTTCAGGCAAGTCAAAAAGCGGTGGACATTCTGCTCTAAAATTTGCAGGACAAACAAACTTTCATTTCCAGGATTAAAGTTTTTCACTTTATCATCCAAAAAGCGCTGCAAGACCGGATTTTCGAAAGAAGTAATCGTGATGATATAATCAGGCGTGAGGATAATACCGATCGGCACTGTGATGTAAATCGCATCATTGACGTCTTCCACCTCGTTCAGGATGGGAGTATTCAGCACGATAAGACGTACATCCTCCTCTCGTTCATAACGGGACCGTTCGTCAATATCAAGTGAGTCCGTCAGGAAGTCAAGTGGGAGGAAAAATTGCTGTGCGATTTCCTCCAATTCTTCATGGCTAAAAGGTGGCGAGATATTCACCCAGCAAGATGTGCCCGGTTCTTCCAACTCCTTTAGGCGCCCGTCTACTTTTGCGTAATATCTAACCATTCCTGGCGTATTTCAATTCCGATAAAAGAAGCATTGTCCGCTTGGAAAACCATTTTGCTCAAGCAGCCACAAACTTACGATTATTCATTTGGAAATGGTTACTACTAACTGTTTATTCCTTGCGGCTATTTTGAGAAGGTCCATTTTTTTGCAGATGAAGTTGGCAAAATCAATTGATCTACAAAATATTGATAGAATGGTAAATCCACCCAACTGCCCACTCCCCATGAGGGCCCCAATCCCTTTTTGATTCTACAGTAATCGGCAATGATATCGGCCTGTTGTTCCAAATTAAAACCAGACAATTTTCCTTCTTGTGCATAAACCCTTTGCAACACACCTACCCCACCGTAATTGTAGCCTAGATGAGAACCTTGGGCAGCCAATGCCCGGGGAATATAAACCATGCCCAATTGCTGATATTGCCAGACATGGACCATCTCGTGAACCAATAGACAGGTTGACATTTGCCGCCAACTATTAATGGTCCAAAAGCTGACATAGCAAATTTGCATTTGTGGAGGGCCAAGCAGCGCCCATTCATCAATATGGATGCGGTGAAAGGGAAACCCAGGCCCAAAGATCGTTGCCAGTATTTCCTTTTCGGTGTTCATCAGCGGCCGGGTGTTAAATTTTAGCCAACCACTGATGATTTGGTATAGATCGCCAATACCTAGAATTTCCAGGAATCGGATCAAAACTTCCAAACCCCAGAAAAGCGGATAACTACGTGGAAAAACTTCCCGATAAATCGGATTGACGGGTTGCCCAAAATGCTGAAAAAAGCGAAGGAGACGAAGCGGAAGGAGCATAAAAAGGTCTCTCAATCCCCAAAAAGTATTTTGCAATCTCCATTTTAGGCCTCTCATATTTCTTCCCGTTGCCCTTTATTTGAAGCGAATGGCCTTTACCGGGTCTATTCTGGTGACCAGATAGGAAGGAGCAACCAAAAAAATCAGCGTGATAAAGAGGGTGCCAATGTTTAAGAGAAATACTGACCAAAGCTTGATTTCTACCGGAGCTACTGAAAGGTAATAGTTCTCTTCCGAGAGTTTGATGAACTCAAATTGATCCTGCAATACACACAAGCCAATACCCACCAGGTTGCCCCAGAAAAGGCCGGTGAGAATAATGTAGGCCGCATAATAAATAAAGATGCGGCGAATGCTCCAATTTGAACTGCCTAAGGCCTTGAGAGTGCCAATCATGTTGGTCCGCTCTAAAATCAGGATCATCAGGGCGGTTACCATATTAATAATGGCGACCAGGATCATCAGAGCTAAAATGACAACCTCGTTGATGTTTTGCAACTCCAGCCATTCGAAAATCTCCCGGAATTTTTCACGGATGGTCTCCGCATACAATTCGGGAGGGAGAAGATCGTAATAAATGTATTCTGTAATAGGCATCAAGTCGTCAATATCATCGATAAACACCTCAAAGCCGCTTACCTGTTGGTCATTCCAGCCTAATATTTGGCGAATTTGTTTGATATCGACTAAGGCAAATTTCTGATCGTATTCCTCTAATCCCGTTTTATAAATGCCACAGATGTAAAAGCGTCGGGTAAGTTGTTCTCCCTTTTCAACAAAATGAATGTCCAGACTATCCTGTAGTCCCACTTTAAGTCGATTAGCCGTTTGGCGGGAAATTAAAATTTGCCGCGAAGGCACACTATCCGACAATTCGATAGGTTTGCCTTCCTGCAAATAGTTTTCCAAAAATTGCCAATCAAAATCCGGAGCGATCCCTTTTAAAATAATCCCTTCAATTTCATCCTTGGATTTGATGATCCCCGGTTTGATGGCAAAAACCTGAATGTGTCTGACCCCTGCCTTAGACACCTTTTCCACTTCGACCTCTCGCCCTAATACCGTTTCTAAGGTCCAGTATTTTACTTGTTTAATCGTATCGAGACTCGGGTAAAAAGCTTGATTAATGTCCACCGGAACCACATCGAGTAATGAACGGTCAATGCTGGTATCCGTAATATGGATATGGCCCCAAAAGCCAAAAATCTTACTGCTGATTTCTTTTTTAAAGCCTGCAATCAAAGCCGTGGCAATAATCATCACAGCCACACTCAATGCCACTGCAATAACCGCAATTCGGATGATGAGCCGGGAAAAAGATCGCGTTCCAGATGCGGCTACCTTTCGAGCTATGAAATAAGATAAATTCATAAATTCGGTACAAATGGCCGCTAATTTATGCAAAATCCAACAGAGGAAGCTACACTGGACCAAGTGTTTTATTTTTTTCGTTCTTGGACAAATTTCCGCGATGTAAAATCGGGACAAGCTGTGGCCAAGCTAACAGGTAAATCAAAAGCCCCTTTAAAAGCGTTGTTCTACATTTTCGATTGGCGCTGAATCACGGAATTTGTCAAAGAACCATTTTTTTACAATTAATACTTTTTGGGGAACTAAAGATTTCTCTTATCCATTGTTATAAGCTCCGAAGCGCAAATTTATATTAATGGCGAAAAAAACTAAATTTGTGCCTTCTTGAGTGAAAGCCTTGTTTCACAAGGACCACTTTGAGCTTAAATATACACTTACAGAATTTAATCGTTATGGATTTTTTAGAGGAACTCAAATGGCGGGGGATGTTGCAGGATTCTACGCCCGGTATTGAAGAAGCACTGAGTAAAGGGATGATCACCGGCTATATTGGTTTTGATCCAACTGCACCGGCCTTGACCATCGGTAATTATGTGCAGATCATGCTATTGAAGCTATTTCAATTGTCTGGGCACAAACCGATCGTATTGATGGGTGGAGCCACCGGCCGCATTGGCGATCCTTCCGGAAAAGACAAGGAGCGCGAACTCAAAACCTCCGACGAATTGGATTACAACCTCAGTCAGCAGGCGAAGTATTTCTCCAAATTTCTGGAGTTTGAAACCGGCGACAACCGCGCTGAGATTGTCAACAACAAAGACTTCTACGATAACATGAACGTGCTGGATTTCCTGCGCACCGTAGGAAAAACCTTGACGGTCAACTATATGATGTCTAAAGAATCTGTTAAAAAGCGGATTGAAACGGGCATCTCCTTTACAGAATTTAGCTATCAGTTACTACAGGCTTATGACTTCCAATGCCTGTTTCAAGAAAAGCAGTGTATTCTGCAAATGGGCGGATCAGATCAATGGGGGAACATCACCTCCGGCACAGAATTTATCCGCCGAAACCTGGGTGAAAAAGCCTACGCGGTGACGACACCACTCTTGACTAAATCGGATGGTTCCAAATTTGGTAAATCAGAAAAAGGGAACCTTTGGCTTGATCCGGATCGGACTTCTCCGTATGAGTTTTACCAGTTTTGGATACGGGCCAACGATGAAGATGTGCCAAAATTTATTCGCTACTTCACCCTCAAATCAAAAGAGGAAGTGGAAGCTATGGAAAAGGAATTTGCAGATAATCCACAGGGGCTAAAAGAGGCTTTGGCGGAAGAATTAACCATTCGCATCCATTCGGAAGAAGCTTTAGAAGCGGCGAAGAACGTATCGGATTTATTGTTCAGAAAAATTGATAAGCAAAGACTCAGCACGTTGGATAAGACCTCACTGCAGATGGTGAAAAAGGAAATTCCGAGCTTTGCCATTTCCGCTGCCGTAGTCGAAGCAGGAGTCAATATCCTAGATCTGCTAACAGAGCATACTGCGGTCCTGAATTCAAAAGGTGAAGCGCGCCGGGCTATCCAGGGAAATGCCCTTTCTGTCAATAAAGAAAAGGTGACGGATCACGAATTTCAGGTGGACAACAACCAATTGCTTCACGGTCAGTATCTGCTGGTCGAAAATGGAAAAAAGAATAAGTTTTTGTTATTTACGGAAGCTTAATCTTTCGCAACATGATGATTCCGCGCGATTGTGATTTCCTCAAACGTAATTGGCAACAGAATGCCATACAATTAAAGGGAAGCTTTCAACGCGCGGAATACTCTTTTACTCCAGATGCAATTTTTGGAATCTGGTAAAATAGGCCTCGATATCCACTGCAAAGGATGCCATTGGCCTCCTTCCGATTTGGAAACCGGGGATCGCGGTCAATTTACATTGGCATGGCCTGCTGGCGCATCAATACCGAACTTTTTAGTACTGAAATGGTGCACCTCATTCCGCAGTTGAACACCGTTGAAAACAATTGAATGCGGTAGTGAATCTACTAAACGCAATGGGTGAAAGGATCGTGTGTTTTGGGGGGAGGCGAGCCATTCCCTACCTACAGGGTGAGATTTTTCTTTAGCTGTCAAATCAGAAACTATGAAGTTGAGCGAAATATTGAACCACCTGGGAGAAGAGCGAGAAAATTATTTCAATGCCGTGTCTCCGCCTGTTATCCAGACCAGTAACTTTGCCTTTCCCGATTTGAGTGCCTTTAGGGAAGCTTTTACCAGTGAATTGGACCATCATGTCTATACCCGTGGCAACAACCCAACCGTGGCCATCCTCCGCAAAAAGGTGGCAGCCTTGGAAGGTGCGGAAGACGCCCTGATTTTTTCGAGCGGCAGTGCCGCCATTGCCAATACGGTCATTTCTCAGGTAAAAGCGGGAGACCACATTGTCTGCGTAGACGCTCCATATTCCTGGACAAAAACCCTCTTGCAGCAATTTTTGATGCGTTTTGGTGTCAGCCATACCTTTGTAGATGGCACAGATATTGCCAACATTGAAGCCGCACTGCAGCCCAATACCACGGTTCTATATTTAGAAAGCCCCAATTCACTTCTCTTTAGCATTCAGGACTTGGCGGCTTGTGCCAGGTTGGCCAAATCCAGAAAGATCACCACCATCATTGACAACAGCTATGCCTCTCCCCTTTTCCAGAATCCCATTAAATACGGCATTGACCTCGTAGTGCATTCTGCCACCAAATACCTCAATGGACATAGTGATGTGGTAGCCGGAGTGGTGTGTGGCAGCAATGAAAAGATTAGAAAGATCTTTGCAGGAGAATATATGACGCTTGGTGGCATTATCTCCCCACACGATGCCGCTCTGCTGATCCGAGGATTACGCACCCTCGAAGTACGGCTCAGGAGAAGTAATGAAAGTAGTCTAAAAATTGCCAATTTTCTGGCAGCACATTCCAAGGTAGAGCGAGTGCTACATCCGTTGCTACCTTCTTTTCCACAATACGCGTTGGCGGCTAAGCAGATGTCGGGTACGGGGGGATTATTCACCGTCTATTTTAAGGCAGAAAGCATGGAGAAAATGGAGGCTTTTGTGCAACAAATCAAGCGTTTTCTACTGGCAGTATCCTGGGGTGGACACGAATCATTGATCATGCCGACCATTGCTTTTTACCACATTCCCGGCAGAGATGATTCCCCTCTGCCCTGGAATATTGTCCGATTTTATGTTGGATTGGAAGACCCTGATTGGTTGATCGAAGATTTGGAACAAGCATTAAAAACCTTATGATGAAGGGGCAAAAAGAAAAGGCATATCCCCTCATTGCTTTGCTTTTATTGGCAGCTGGCTTATTGGTCAGGCTAGTCATCTTTTTCCAAAACCGTTCCCTTTTTATTGATGAGGCAAATTTGGCCTTGAATATCATCGAAAAGAATGCAGGGGCATTTTTCCAACCGCTCGACTATCAGCAGTATGCCCCGCCTCTCTTTTTGTTGATGGAAAAAGTAAACACACTCCTTTTTGGCAATGGAGAGCTAGCCTTACGATTCCTACCGCTCTTGGCCAGCTTGCTACAATTGCACCTATTTTATCTACTAGTCAAAAAGTTTATCCCTCAATCCTGCCTGTGGTGGCTTCCCCTCTACTTGATGGCCTTTTCGCCCATGTTGATTCAATATGCTACCGAAATCAAGCAGTATAGCACGGATGTACTGACCAGTGTGTTCTTTCTATATTTGGCCCTGAGGTGGCCTTATGATCAATTATCAAGATGGCGGAAGGTAGCATGGGGAACATTGGGCATGATGGCCATCTGGTGGTCAATGCCGGTCGTCTTTGTACTCTTTGCCGTAGGCTGTTATTATGGGTATCAAAGCTATTTGAAAGAGCAATGGAAAGGGGTCTTAAGTCTTTTACCGATCATTTCCGCCTGGCTAGTCAGCTTTGGCGCATATTATCTTACGATCCTTTCTATCGATCTGGAAAAAAGTTACCTGGTCGACTATCATCGCCCCTATTTTTTGCCCATTTTGCCCACCAGCTCAGTAGAATGGAGCCGATGGCTAAACGTTTGGAGTGTTTTTGTAAAAACAACCCTTGGTGGCACCGTACTGGCCTATGTTTATGGAGTTCTGCTATTGGGATTGGGGCTAAAAAGCCTTTGGCAAGGGCAGCGGGACAAATTCATTTTATTGTTGTTTCCGCTATTGGCTTGTCTGGCCGCTTCAGCATTAGAACAATATTCCCTGATGCCTCGTTTGGCCCTTTTTCTTACGCCATTTTTACTGCTCATCATCGGAATAGGACTGAGTGATTTCTGGCAATCTATTCCGAAAAAATGGTTAAAAATTTCTCTTTTAGCGCCATTGATCATCATCTTGGTCAATTGGAAAGGCTACCAATATTTCATCAATCCATTGGGGTGGGAAGACAGCCGAGAAATCTTGTCCTTCGTGGCCCAGCGCGCCGAATCAACCGATTTCATTTACCTGAGTCATGAACTCAAACCCGCTTATCATTACTACCGGTCGTATCATCCGCGTCGGGCGGAATACTTGTTGCCCAATCCTTATCTGGCAGCATGGGATGATCAAGCCTCCATTGTGCTTCAACAAAGACAATTTCCAGAAAAGAGTTGGCTGATGTACACGCATTTGATCGGGCGAAAAGAAAGAAATCGGGTCGCTGCAGAGTTACAAAAACTTCAAGAACAGTATGCTATTCCCAACCAGTTGACACCGAAGGGAGCTGCGGCATATCAATTAATTAAAAAGTAAGAATTTTTTAATATTTTTCGTTCTTTAAAAAAGTATTTTACTTAAGAAACCTGATTTTGAACTTCCAAAGATGGCTCTTGTTGCAACAAAAGAACCATTTTCTTGAATAAAACCTAATTCATTTACCATTATGAAAATTACCTATTACGGTCAATCCTGCTTTGGTATTCATACCCAAGGTAAAAATCTGTTATTTGATCCTTTTATTCGGCCCAACTCACTGGCCAAAGACATCGATGTGGAAAATATTTTGGCTGATTACATCCTTTTGACCCATGGTCATAGCGATCATGTGATGGATGCAGAAGAAATTGCCAAAAGAACCGGTGCCAAGATCATTTCCAACTTTGAAATTGCCACCTGGTACGAAAAAAAGGAACTGGATGTACACTACCTCAATCATGGCGGAAAATGGGCCTTTGATTTTGGAACCGTGAAATATGTAAACGCCGTGCACTCCAGTGTATTGCCCGATGGCACTTATGGTGGTAATCCCGGTGGATTTGTGGTTTGGAATGAAGAAGGATGCTTCTACCATGCCGGAGATACGGCCTTAACAATGGATATGAAGCTCATTCCCATGATTTGTCCTGCCTTAAATTTTGCTATCTTGCCAATTGGTGATAATTTTACGATGGATGCGGTGGATGCTGTTCTCGCTAGTGATTTTATTCAATGCGATAAAATCATCGGATGTCATTACGATACATTTGGTTTCATCAAAATAGATCACGAGGCAGCAAAAAAAGCTTTTGCAGATAAAGGAAAAGAGTTAATTTTGCTACCGATTGGCGAAAGCCTAACGATTTAATAGCCGGATTTCTGCTTCTCCGGTTTTATAAACTACAGCAGGGGTGAAGTAAACCTTCCTTTCACAACAAGAAACAATTGGCTGATTACCAAATCAATAGCCACTGTAGAGGGAGTGTTCACTTCACCTTTGTGTTTTAAAAAATCAGACATTATCATGGGAAAAGTTGTTGCGATTGCTAACCAGAAAGGGGGAGTAGGAAAAACGACGACGGCCATCAATCTGGCCGCCTGTTTGGCTATTCTGGAGAAAAAAGTATTGCTGATTGATGCCGATCCACAGGGCAATGCGACCTCCGGAGTAGGTGCGGCTCCTGAAGACATCGAAACAACCATTTACGATTGTCTCGTGAAAGGTCTGGATCCTGAGGAGGCCATCTATGAGACGGATACTCCCAATTTACACTTAATGCCTGCAGATATCAATCTCGTGGGTGCCGAAATTGAATTGGTGAACCGCGAAAATCGGGAATTTGTCCTGCGGAATGTGGTAGAGCCTTTAAAAGACAGCTATGATTACATTTTCATCGACTGTCTGCCTTCTCTGGGGCTAATCACCGTAAATGCCCTGGTAGCTGCCGACTCGATCCTGATTCCTGTTCAGTGCGAGTATTTTGCATTGGAAGGTTTAGCAGCCTTACAGAATACGATCGGATTGGTGCAAAACCAGCTAAACCCACAATTGACCATTGAGGGGATTTTGCTTTCTATGTATGATCAGCGCTTGCGGTTGGCCAATGTAGTGGTTGGTGAAATCAGGGAGATTTTCCCGGGTCTGGTGTTTGAGACCATCGTGCACCGAAATTCTAAAATTGGGGAAGCACCCAATATGCACATGCCGATTGTGTTGATCAATGCCGGTGCAAAAGGTAGTATCAACTTCCTCAATTTGGCGAATGAATTTTTGCAAAAAAACAATGATTCTATCGCTGTGGAAAAAGGACAGGCGGTAGATTAAGCTCCATTAAAGAAGTATGTATTTTTGAACGAGTGCTCAATAGCATCGAATAACTTAAAGGATTAAAATGGCGAAACGAATTCAAAAAAGCAACAAAGTCAGTAAGGATCAATTAGCATCTAGTATCAAAAATCGATTTTCCAATGCCGGAGGTTCCGGCATCCACGCATTTATTCCACAAAAACTGGATGAGGAATACGCCAGAAACCCCGAAAAAGTTGTCAAGGAATTGTCACAGCATTTCGCCATGTTGCCGATCAGTCAAGTGGAATCGAACCCTGATCAGCCCCGCCGGGAATTTATACCGGAGGCCCTGCAAGAATTGTCGGAATCAATTAAAGTGCATGGACTCATTCAGCCCATCACCGTCCGAAAGTTCTCCAATGATGAATACCAGATCATCTCCGGGGAACGCCGCTGGCGGGCTTCTAAAATGGCGGGCTTGACTGAAATCCCGGCCTACATTCGGGTGGCTAATGATCAGACCCTGCTAGAAATGGCCCTCATTGAAAATATTCAGCGGGAAGACCTGAATCCTTTTGAGATTGCGGTAGCTTATTATCGCCTCAAGGAGGAATGCGCCATGACCGACAAGGAACTGGCCACGCGGGTAGGCAAGCAGCGAAGTACGATAACCAACTACCTGAGGTTGCTTGATCTTCATTTCGATGTGGTAGAAGGATTGAAATCCAATGCATTGAGCATGGGCCACGCACGAGCCATTGCCGGGTTGAAGGATAAGTTACTGCAAAAAAAGGTCTTGGACGAGATTCAGCAAAAGCAACTCTCGGTGAGAGAGACCGAAAAATTGGTTAAGGAATACTCCAGCAATAAGAAAAGTCCTGCCAAGAAGAAGGGGAAACTTCCCGCGGGGCACCAGAAAATATTGGAAGACTTCCGGGCCTTTTTTGGCACCAAACAAGTGAAAATCGATTTGGAGGATGAAGAAAGCGGCAAGGGATACATCATGATTCCATTTACCAATAGCGACGAGTTGACCGAGTATTTTAAGTGTATTGAACAATAATGCTAATAAAAAGCAAAGGCGGTGCTGGACGATAACACGTACCATACCCTGGGCGTTCTATCTTGAAAGTTTTTTCATACGCCTTAAATCAACAACTTTATGAGTCGGTCAATAGGAATTGTGGCAATTCTGCTCGTTTTTTTTTCGGTGGCTTATGGCCAAAACACATCTGCCGGCATTACCGATACCATTCCAGCCGATAGCTTACTGCTCGAAAATAGTCTGGTCAGTGATACCAGTACCAACATCAACATTACTACCGTAGATCCCAATGCTTGGCCGAACCCAAAGAAGGCGCTGATTTGGTCTTTGGTGCCTGGCGGTGGTCAGATCTACAACCGCCGCTGGTGGAAATTACCTTTTGTTTATGGCGCTTTTGTTGGCATTGGTTATGCCATCGATTACAACCAAAGTCGGTATCGCAGATTGAAAACGGCACTCGACCTGAAGCGCAATGACGAGGTACACGAATTTTCCGGTACTACCCTAGATGATGTAGATCGCCTGCGGGTTTTGCGTGATGAATACGATAAGAACACGCAGCTATCCTACGTAGGTATCGTTTTTGTGTATGCCTTACAAACCGTGGAAGCCTTTGTAGATGCCCATTTGCGAAATTTCGATATGGATGAAAATCTCGGCGTGCGCCTTAAACCCTATTTCGATCAGGAAGAGGTATTGGGCCAACCATTATACGGCATAAGTATAAGTATTCCCATCAATCCCCGTAATGTACAATTGCCTACCAAAACGCATTGATCTAAAGTTCTCGAACAATTTTTTCGGGAAATAGGCATTAATGTCTATACAGCTTATGAATGTTTACAAAATGAAGAAATTTCTGGTATTATTTGGGTTATTGGTAGGACTGGGCATGTATGCTCACGCTCAAGCCTCCTTTTTTTGGGGGCCGGTTGTTGAGCCTAATTTATCTCACCGACGATTGATTGCGTTTAGTAATATTTCTCAATTGGCCATCGATTCACTGGAAGATAGAGAAACCAGTAAGCCCTCTCTCTCTTTAGGCATTTTTGCTGGCTGGCGCAAGGATAAAATAGGGTTTCGTTTCGGGGCCTTGTACATGAATACCGGTTATCGGACTGTTCGTGAACTCATTCCTCCCAATGAACCAGATGCCGCCAATGCCACCGAGCGCAGATATGTTTACCAAAACCACAATATTGAAATCCCCCTAGAACTTCAATTTGGACAGGAATTGGACAGCAAAAATCGCTTCTTTTTTGCGATGGGCACGGGAGCTTCTTTTAATTTCAACAATCAGACTAAAACTATCCTTTTTGCCGGGGAAAAAGTAGATAGCCGTATTGAAAAAAGCGACAATGCCCTTTTCCGGAAACTGAACTACTCCTTCCGCGCTGGTTTTGGCTGGGAACACGATCTCAGTGAAAACTTTTCGGTCATTATTGAGCCTACCTTTAAGATTTGGATGCAGGGAGTACTGGTCGACAATGAGCTTAACCGAAACCTATATTCTATGGGAATTCGAGTGGCTTTCCAGTTTTTAACAGAGTATGAGTATGTATATGAATAGGTGCTAAATCCTGTAGAGGATTTATCAGATCATTGTCAATCAGCAGTTTACCTGGGCGGGAGGTGAAGTCATAAAATAGAAAGCCCGACTTTAACGGATTGGTAAAGTCGGGCTTCTATCTATTTAAAATCTGTCAAAGAACCAAATTCGTTAGGAGCTCAATTTATGCGTTGATCTCCACAGGTGTACCCACCGGAACGATCCAACCACGGGTATCTTTAATTTTACCCGCTCGCAATCCATCAATTTCGGCTTTCGCCAAAACACCAACCTTACGGTTTTCCATTGGCGGCAATTCCATCACTTTATCGCGGTAAGCAATCTTGGCTACATGAGCAACTACGGCAGCCGTGCCGGTGCCGAATACCTCTTCAAGTTTACCTGCATCATAAGCCTCAACGACCTCATCAATGGTGATAGGACGCTCTTCCACCTTATAGCCTTTATCGCGCAAAATGGTCAGAACGCTATCGCGGGTTATCCCTTTGAGGATTGCACCATCTGTGGCCGGAGTAATCACCGTGCCGTCGATAACAAAAAAGATGTTCATCGTACCTACTTCCTGGATGTACTTAAACTCCTTATCGTCCATCCACATTACCTGATCATATCCTTTTTGATTAGCGATCCGGGCAGGAAGTAAAGAAGCAGCATAGTTGCCGGCGGCTTTAGCTTCACCGGTACCCCCTTTTGATGCACGTACATATTTTTGTTCAACAATCAAGTTTACCGGCTTTGGATAATAAGGGCCAACTGGTCCGGTAAAAATGATAAATTTGTATTTTTCAGCAGGCTTAACCCCAATAAATTCATCATTGCCAAAGACAAACGGACGAATATATAGAGCACTACCCTCTTGAGGGGGTATCCAGGCTTGGTCAATGCCCACCAGTTCGTGTAATGCTTCCAGGAACAATTCTTCCGGTACTTCGGGCATACACATACGGGCTGCGGAGGCGTTTAAGCGGCGAGCATGCATTTCCGGGCGAAGAAATAAAGGTTGCCCATCTTCGCTCTTACTAGCTTTCATGCCCTCAAAAATGGCTTGACCGTAGTGGAGTACCATGGAAGCTGGATGAATTTGAAAGCGTTCAAAAGGAACAATTTGTGGATTGATCCATTCGCCGTCAACATAATCGGCTACAAACATGTGGTCAGAAAAAACCCGACCGAAAGGAATATTCTCAAAATCGACTTGGGAAAGGTTAGAATGTTGAGTTTTGGTGACCTGGATATTATATTTCATAAATCAAATTTTTTGCTAAATTACAAAAAAATTCTATTTTAGGCAATATCAGTGGTTTAATTTAGAATATTATTTTGTTTTAAACACTCTTTAAGGTACAAAATTTTGAAAAATAACAAGCGTTCTTCTACGGGATTTTATGATTTTGCCCTTTATCCACTACCTGGATTGGCTGCGATTCGGAACTCCATCAAGGGGGAAGGCCAGCGATCCATCTTTATTATTTACCGTTCCTCCGAAGATCAAGCGGCCACCCTGGAAGGATTTCTAAATTCTATTTTTAATGCAGCAGCCGTCAATCTACCCAAAGATGCCTATTTATTAAACCTCCCTAACAACCAAAGGGTTTTAATCACTGATCTTTACAAAGAATTTGCAATAGATACTATTTTTGCATTTGGCATTCGTCCGGCTGAAATAGGTATCCAGGCACAATTCCCGTCTTATTTACCGGTGGAAATAGACCAAAAGACCTATTTATTTGCGGATGACATTGCACGGATTCATGAAGAACGGCAACAAAAAGGCACGCAATTATCCGGTGCACTATGGAAGGCCATTCGACAATTGTTTAAAAAACAGCATTCTTAGACAAATCTTCCGATATAAAATCGGACTAAGCTGTGGTTGAACTAAAATAAGGAATAAAATCCATGAAGTCAATTGTATTCGCAACCGGAAATGAACATAAACTCCGTGAAGTCAAAGAATTACTAGGCAATTCCTACCAGATCATCAGCTTGGCGGATCTCGGATATACAGATGACATTCCTGAAACAGGAGATAGTTTTAGCGCTAATGCATTAATTAAGGCAGAATTTGTACGACAACACTTCGGTAAGGACTGTTTTTCCGAAGACAGCGGTTTAGAAATCGATGCCCTTAACGGTGCCCCGGGGGTTTATACGGCCCGGTATGCAGGCCCCAACCGTGATCCAGATGCCAATATGGACTTAGTTTTAGAAAAGCTCCAGGGAGTCGCCAACCGTGCAGCCCGGTTTAGGACCGTCATCGCACTAATATGGGAGGGAGAGACACACTATTTTGAAGGAACAGTGGAAGGGACTATCGCCATGCAAAAGGACGGAGTAAAAGGTTTTGGATATGATCCCATTTTTGTTCCTCAGGGTTACGACCGGACCTTTGCAACCTTTTCTCCAGAGGAAAAAAATGCGATTAGTCACCGAGGTCAGGCTGTGGCCCAATTAGTCGCCTTTCTAAAATCCCAACGAAAGTCTTAAATCATTTAAAAATACCGAAAGATGAACAACAAAACACTTTTGTTTGTATTCCTGGCATTGCTTGGCATCTACGGTCTTAGCCAGGTATTTGCCGGAAAAAAATCCCGCAGTTTTAAAGCAGAACTGATCACTGTGGATACGGCCGCTGTCAGTTCAATCATTATCAACACTAAAAACAATGAAGAAGAAGTCAGCCTCAGGAAAGAAGACAACACCTGGATTGTATCTAATGGGGCCATTAATGTCAGAGCCGTTCCAACCGAAGTACAGAACCTGTTGTCCAGTTTGACGCTGATCAAAAGCAATCGGATTGCGGCAAAAAACGAAGCAAAATGGAGTGAATTTGAAGTAGGTGATGGACAAGGCACGCGCATTCGGGTATCAGAAGGTGGCAAGCAAACCCATGATTTTATTTTGGGGAAATTCAATTTTAATCAACAAAACAGGACGAGTACCGCTTATATTCGCCTGGCCGGTGAGAAGGAGGTTTATGCCATCGATGGTTTTCAAACCCTTACCCTTGGAAGAGGGTTTGAAGCCTATCGCAACAAAGTGCTTTCCAAAATGACCGCAGAGGCCACCATCAATACCTTTCGGTTTGAAACGCCAGACACCAGCTACCAGTTCCAAAAAACGCCAGCGGGTTGGCAGGTTAGTACTCAGTTGCCGCTCGATTCAATGAAGGTGGAAAACTTCCTCAACACCTTGAGAAACCTTTCAGGCCATACCTTTGCCGACAACTTCGACGAGACAATGGCCGAAGAAAAACAAATCAATCAGTTACAACTTGAAGGTCAGGGCCTCCCCGATCCCATCATTATTACCGCTTACCAGGATACGACGCAGGCTCAGCCATTTATCATTCATTCAAGCTTAAATAAAGGGGCTTGGTTTTCCAGTGATAGCAGCGGGGTGTATTCAAAGATATTCAAAACCCCAGAGGCATTTATGCAGGAAAACTAGACGTGAATCAGAGAAGCCAGCAATTCTTCGCCCAAGTGCAAGTTAAGCCTTCCCTCTTTTATAGGCTTCACGAAACAAAGTCGGCAACTTACAGCTGGCTTTGTTTCATTAAGGGCATAACTGATTGGTCCTCTGTCTTCTTCTGTGGCTGCTTGCGGATAGATTAAAACCGCTTGTGGGGCATCAAAGAACTGAGCGTAAACAAACATTTGACGCAAGTCTTCCATACTTGGATCGGAACTTGACAAGACTTTCCATTTGGTGTCTAGAATAAAGTGCTCTTCGGGAGTGGTCAGCACGAGGTCGGCTTGTAGGTAGCGTTTATCCCAAAATGGTCGCCGACTTTGTCGGCTGACGGAAACACCAGCCATCTTCACCTTGGCCAGTTGACCATAAATATACTGCTCCCACAATTGATTCATATCAAACAGCATGCCCAATAGCGGATACTTTCCTCCCTTGATTCCCGGGCGATAATTGAGTAGAATCATCCTGGATAGTAAAAATGCGTTTTGGTAAGAGGTATAGCCGCGATCTTGCATCAATCTGACAAACAACTCTTCGGTCACGAACGGTAAATCGGTGCAGGGGGGAAATAGTAAAGATAATCGATGTATTCGCCATTGCAAATCCTGATCAATGGTCAGTTTGGCCAGCACCTGTAGTGTTTTAAATAACACCTGATTGGGTAGGTGGTCCGCCTCATAAACCTGATGTTCCGTAAAAAACCGTTCCTGATGAATTTGATTTTTTTGCAGATGCTCTCGAAATATCAAACGGCCTTTCAAAACCTTAAGATTACCACGATGGGAGCGGTAATCATAGGTTAGGCCCTTTTTTAGCAAGCGTTCTACCTCTTTTAGGAAATGGTCAATGATGTAGTTTAGCAAATTATTGCGCTCTTGATCAATCAGCGCAAGGCCAGGATAATCAACCTTTAACCAACTTACTGCTCGCAAGAGATCCAGTAGAAACCTTTGCCAAAGGAAGAAGTCACGCTTGCCGCCGTAACGGTCTGTTTTAGGCAAAATTTCAATCAATAAATTACCGATCTGAATTACCCCAACGTAGTGGGTAAAACGAACCGCGTGATGGCGAATTGTAAAATACCGTTCCTTCTTCCCCGAGGCATAATCAACCAACGCCAGAAAGTGCTTTTGTTCAAATAGAATACCATTCACCGCTTCCCCGACTCGAAGGGTCTGGTGTTCAAACACACGGATTATTTTGGGAAGCTGATTCATTTTTTTAAAACATATTCCTCCAATAAGGATTTGATTTCCGAGTTGCGCGAATAGCTCAAAAGGTCATATAATCCGGTCCCATCTTTACTCTTAATGTAAGGATTGGCCCTTGCTGTTACCAATACTTTTACAAAATCAACATGCCCGTAGGCCACCGCAAACATCATAGGTGTAAATCCGTTGGTCCCATCTTGTACATCGACATCTACCCCGATTTCAACAAGTCTTTTCCCAACGGCTGCTTGTCCGGCAATGGCCGCACTTAAGATCGGGTTGATCTTATATCTTTCTCCTGACAATTCCGGATCAGCTCCTGCCGCCAGAAGCTGCTCAAAAACCGCTCGGTGACCAAAGTAGGCAGCTCGGGTCATTGCTGTCTGCCCTACCCTATTTAGTGCATTAGGATTTGCTCCCGAATCAATCAGGACTCCTACTAGATCATCTCTACCTTTAGAGGCTGCTAACACCAACAAGGGCGTGTCTGCTTCATCTTTTTGGTTGGGATTTGCACCAGCTTGCAAGGCTTCCTGTAAGGCTATTTCATTGCCTTCTTTTACTGCGCGAATGGCCCTTTGAGCAATTGCACTGTTCACAGGTCTACCCGCTCCTTTAGAGATCAGGTATTCAGCCAAATCGTCGTGCCATTGCTTAACGGCAATATCCAATGCAGTTCCCTGAGCGCCTTCAATATCAAAACGAGCGCCAGTTTGGATCAAGAGATCAACCAGCGCCAAGCGACCGTGATAGGCCGCCCAATTGATGGCAGGGTCGCCCAGGCTATCTAATTGATTTACTTTAGCCTTATATTGCAATAGCAGTCGGGCGATCTTTAGATTATTGGTGGGTGCAATTTCCATCAAGGCCGTACTGAAGAAATCGCTTTGACGGCGCGCATTAGGGTCGGCACCGTTTTCAAGTAAGGAACGAACAATGGCCTCTTCTTGCCTGATGGCACTCATGATTAAAACGGGAGTCCCTTTTTTGTCCAAGGCATTGGGATCGGCTCCAGCTATCAATAAAGAATCTACCCGCTGAGGGTCATTTTTCAAAACAGCCTCAATCAGGCCTTGATCCAGAGCAGGGTCATTCGTATTAGGGGCAGCTCCACAGGCAGCTAAAAATAAGGTCAAAATTCCCAATAATAAACGCCTCATTCCTGGTAATTTTTATCATATATTTTGATAAAGTCGATCTCTCTCATGTCTTCTATCGGGCGAAGCTGATAAACCGTTCGGTCGGCAAAAGCACTGGAATAAGATGCTTCGAAATCGGCAAAATCAGTTCCCTCGTCTCTAATGGCCTGCACAAAATTTCGCCCGAGAATCATGCCTATTTTTTCCAGATCATTAAAAAAATAGTCCTTGAGTAGAGGTATGATAGTTTGAGCAAAAACGGCTTTTAAATCATCCAAATCATAGACATTTAAGAAATAGGCATGTCCGATACAGTGCTGGCTATCCAACAACTGTTCGATACGCCGGTTAATGACTGTCAACAACTTATTGAGGTCAATTCCGGCCGGAAAAGGCACCCTAGCCAACTGGCCAATCAAATTGGGTTGTGGCAGTAGTTCCTGAAAGGCAAATCGTCTGCGCAATGCCAAGTCCATCGACTGGGTGCTGCGATCAGTGGCATTCATCGTACCGATCAAGTACAGATTGGGAGGTACTGAAAAATACATTTTGGAATAGGGCAGGATCAATTGGGTTGCTTCCTGTTGTCCATCTCTTTTATCTGGCTCCAATAAGGTGATAAGTTCACCAAATACAGCAGAGAGATTGGCTCTGTTGATTTCATCGATAATCAATACATATCTCCGACAGCGGGAGAGCATGGATTCTGTCAAAAGAGGTACTTCGTATTGAGCCGATGATTCTCCTTCCACCGAGGCCATGGCTTCCATTTCAAGATTTTGAACAAAGTCCTTTTCAAACTTCTTCAATTCATGATAAACCGCCAGATAGACACCGGTGTTACCTTTTCCGACAATTTCATCAATACCTTCTAATTCGCTGCCATTCTCTACATTATTTGATTTCAGATACAATTGCTGAATCAAATCGCGACGTACGGTTTTGACAGAAAAAGACTTTTCGCCTCGCAGGGCAATATTGCCGTAAGGCTGAATGCGATGAAGCAGTACCCGCGACTGATGCGGCGTGACAAAATATTTAAAACTATCTTTTCGAATATGGTCCAGAAATGCTGAATATAGTTGGCCAAATTTGAATTGAACATGATACTGGGGCTGCTCTTGCAAAATGGCTTCCATCAAACAATTGCGTGCCGCTTCACACATGATTTTAAACACACCGTTTTCAATCACATACTGCAATCCTTCTGCCGTTGATAAGGGTTTGATGCCTTCCACAAAGTCTTCATAAGTAAAAGATTGGTGAAAGGTGACAAAGTTAATTTGCCCATTGATTAGGTAACCTTGGTACCTACGCCGTAACTCTAAACGGTTTTCGAGGGCCAATTCCTCCAAACTGCGGTTTTCGATGATCGACAAGGCATAATTAACGGTTTGATAGGTTTTGCCAGTACCGGGCGGTCCATACAGGATCTGGTTTAAGGGAGGATTTAGCCAGGTTCTTAATTCATATTCTGGCATGGGTTCATGCACAGCATCCAATTCTTTAACCAAATGTTCGAGGGTTTCATACTGCCGTTGAGTGGCTTTGTAGTTTGTTCCCGGAAGGCCCGCATAAAACCGTTTCATGCTACCGTAGGAGGGCAACAACTCCTTAGTAATGGGACGGTTCCAAAGATTGAAATCTATCTTTATTTTGACGCGATACCCCGTTTGGGGTTCATTTAAGAAAAAAGGCAATTCTTCATCCGGTACGGCCATTTCCTGAGCTTCGCTTACTATTGTAGCCAGTGCATAACATCCTGCATTTTTACCAGTTTGCCATAAAATGGCCTTATCACCCTGCTTAATCTTTTTCTTGTGGGTGATCACTGCATGGGTTTGCACGGCATCAGCCTTTAAGGCTTCCCGTAATTGAAAAACACCTGGATTTGATTGAAATAACCAGTATTGTATCCCTTGACTTGACATATTGGGCAATGCTTATGTGCTCAAAATAGGAAATTCATTGATCACAAACATGGATAATTGCTTATTTTGCACCCAAAAACATGGACAGCCCCCTGCACTCCTTTACCGCGACCGTTTCCACTGACCAAATTACCTTCTGGATGGCACTGCTCATTGCAGTGATCACCTTAGGCGGCGTAATTTTTCTAATTAGAAGAAAAGTGGATCGAGAAGCCTATAATCGTAATGCATTACTCGCTATGCTCACCTTTTTTGCTTTTCTCATTGCTGCATCGACTGCATTTTTCAGCAGTTGGAGTATGAAAAAAACAGGCCCTGTGAGTATCTATCAGGATCGCATTGAATTGCCTTCCGGCACTGTTGCATTTAGTGAAATGAAAAAGGCTTTCATCAAAAGGGAGACAAAGAGATCGGTGATCAATCCAAAACAAGCAACCAGCGAAGTCAGGCTTTTGCTCATTGAAGAAAATAATGGCAAACTCCACGTGCTTTCGGAGTTCAACTACCCGGTCTCAAAAATATTGGGTAAAATAAAAGAGGTTGAAAAAGTAAATAATGGAGGCTAGGTTTACCAACCACTTACTCCACTCAGGCAGGGCCGAGCAAATTAAACTAGCAGCTAGCTATTCAAGGCTACTTAACTGTGACGCTTTTTCGCATAATTCCAGTAAAGGAATGCAGCTCAATTTCGTAGGTACCTGCCCCGTATTGGCTAAAATCCAATTCGTAGATGGTATTCACCGGAAGGTCAAAGACATCATCCTTCAATAATACCTGGCCATTCTCATTCTTGATGACGATGTTGCTGAGATTGATCTTCAGATTTTGAAAATCAATATAATACAGTTGATTTTCATCATCAGCATAAAATGACCAATTTTCGCTAATCTCTACAGTTTTGTCTGTGGAGGTAACTAGGTTGTCTGCACTGTCGGAAGAAGGTAACTGGGAAAATCCCATTTGAAAAGCACCGAGGCATAGTAACAACGCAAAGAAGAATTTTCGTTGCATGACATTTTGATTTTGAGTATGTTACGGGATTACAATGCAAATATAGCAAATAGGTTCAATTAAAAAAAAGCGATTTTAAATTTATACATCCGCTCCTTTTTATAAAATCCTTGCCATCATAATTAATTATTGTAGAAAATACAATAACCAAATATTTCGACGTGTAAAAGTACGACACGAAAATAAAATTTCCTTTCAGTAGAAAAAATTTTTTCAAAAAAAATGGCGGATATCCGACTTGAACCCGACATTAATTGGGTTGAATCCCCGTTTTACCAAATCCACAAGGAGGCACACACTAAAGGTGATCATTCATTTTGCTGCCCAAGCAAGGACCTCCAGGATGTTTTTGTAAATGGGCTCTTGAAGCCCCTCAACGGCACTCAATGGCATCCAGACCGCCTTTTCAATATCTTCTTCTTTCTGTGGGTGCAATTCAGTTTCCTGGGTCTCCATAGTATACCAATAAGTGCTTTTGAGAACGCGTTTCCCATTGGGCAATCGATAAGTGTGATGAGTGGTGCCCAAAAAATCCTTAAGGTTAATTTGCTGCAACCCCGTTTCCTCTTGGACCTCCCGGATGGCGGCATCTTTTCTCTTTTCCTTTTTCTCAATTTTTCCCTTTGGCAAATCCCAATAACCTCTTCTAAAAATAAAAAGAGCCTCTCCATTTTCTCGAAAGACCACCCCTCCTGCAGCCTGTACAAGATTATAGTTTGACTCGAAATCTTCCACTAATTTTTTATAATTTTCGCTGTACAAAGTCACCGATTTAAAGCGGGAAGATTTTTCCAGCATATCGGCATAACTCAGCAGCATTTTGGGCTTTCCGGGATAACGCGCTACGAGGTTATGGTCATCAGATTTAGGCAATTCCGATAAATCTTTTGCCTCCCTAAGCGTCAAAGGAGTCTCATTTATGTAGATTTTGTACATTTGCAGGCGTTTGTATTTTCTGGAATCGTTTAAGCAAAATAAAATGGTCATTGCAAAAGAAGTTGCAAGGAAACTTTTACAAATAAATGCAATAAAGCTGAGTCCGCAAAACCCCTTTACCTGGGCATCTGGATTGCGCTCTCCAATTTATTGCGACAACCGTATCGTTTTGTCTCACCCCGAAGTGCGAAAGTATGTAATTGATGCGTTTGTAGATAAAAGCAAAGCATTTTCTCACTTTGACACCATTGCTGGAGTGGCTACGGCTGGAATTGCTCATGGTGCATTGATTGCCTCGAAAATGGACTTACCGATGGTTTATGTTCGTTCAAAACCTAAAGGCCACGGGCGGCAAAATCAAATTGAAGGCGATCTCAAACCGGGAGCAAAGGTATTGGTGGTGGAAGATCTGATTTCCACCGGAGGGAGTGTCTTGAGTGCAGTGGAAATATTGCGCGAGAACGGAGCCGAGGTGAGTGGTGTTGTGGCTATTTTTAGCTACGGATTTCCGCAGGCAAAAGCTGCTTTTGACAAAGCCAACTGTCCATACCTAACCTTGAGTGAATACAGTGTGCTATTAGAAGAGGCTATCCACAGTGCTTACATTTCGATGGATGAGATGACCAGATTGCAAGAATGGCAAGATGATCCCAAGGCCTGGAGTCAGCAATTTGAATCCAATTAAACTGCAAGGGATAGGTATTCAAATTGAAAGCAACTGACTTTTATTATATCACCAAAAATTGAGAAGGGTCCCCGATCCATTACAAAAGAAAACTAAATTCAAATGTCTATCATTACAGCATCCTCAGAAAAATTCCTCAAAAAATACTTGAATAATCCATCTCCTGTAGGCCACGAATCTTCAGGACAAAAGCTTTGGCTCTCATACCTCAAACCTTATATCGACAAATGGGACATTGACAATTACGGGACCACTTTTGCGGTCATCAATCCTGGTCAAGACTACAAAGTGGTTATAGAAGGGCATGCTGATGAAATTTCCTGGTTTGTGCATTTCATCAATGAAGATGGTTATATTAATGTGGTGAGAAACGGTGGATCGGACCACCTGATCGCTCCATCAAAACGGGTAAACATCCACACCAAAAATGGCATTATAAAAGGCATCTTTGGCTGGCCGGCAATTCATACTCGCCATGGTGAGAACGCCAACTTAACGCCCAAAATCGATAATATTTTTATTGATGTGGGAGCAAAAGACAAAGAGGAAGTGCTCAAGATGGGCATCCACGTTGGTTGTGTGATTACCTATGAGGACGAGATGATGGTTTTGAATGACAAGTTTTATGTGGGACGCGCCTTAGACAATCGGATGGGCGGCTTTTGTATTGCAGAGGTAGCACGCATGCTGAAAGAAAACAAAGTTAAACTCCCCTACTCTCTTTATTTAGTCAATTCGGTACAAGAAGAAGTGGGCCTGCGGGGTGCAGAAATGATCACCCAAACCATTCGCCCCAATGTGGCCTTGGTCACGGATGTGACACACGATACCCATACACCACTGATCAAGCCCAAAAAGCATGGTGATGTAAAATGTGGCAAAGGACCTTCATTGACTTATGCACCCGCGGTACATACCAAACTTCTGGACCTGATTATTGAAACGGCCGAAGCCAATGAAATTCCCATCCAAAGAGAAGTTTCGTCTCGCCGTACCGGTACCGATACAGACGCCTTTGCCTATTCTAATGGCGGTGTTCCTTCGGCATTAATTTCGCTACCACTTAAGTATATGCATACCACTGTAGAAATGGCACACAAGGATGATGTTGAAAATGTAATCCGATTGATCTACCAAACTTTGCTAAAGATTAAAAATGGTCATAACTTTAAATATTTTGACCAAAGTGCTGTTTAATATTAATGCGGCTGGTTTATGACCTAATCAATTTTCTTTTTTACAGTAATCTGTGGATTGCCATGGCGGCTATTGCCCTCAGTGCTCAAAGCCGGTGGCTCCTAACCTATCGACTTCAATGGACTCCATTGTACGGGGTCATTTTCTTTGGCACCCTTTTTTTATACGCCTTACATCGATTGGTGGGCATGAAAAAGGTCGACTCTTTTACAGGGCAAACTCGTTTTGCCATTGTTGAAAAATTTAAGACACATATTTTCCTATATGCTGTGGTTGCTGCCGCTGGCGGGCTCTGGTGTCTACTGCAATTACCCCAATCCTTAATATGGGCATTGCTCCCTGTTGCACTGGTCTCTTTAATTTACGTATTGCCTGTACTTCCCTCCGGGAAAAGAGGAAGAGATATTTCCTTTGTAAAAATATTCATGATTGCAATTTCCTGGTCTTGGGTCACGGTCTTTCTACCAGCCTTAGAGGTAAAAATGACCTGGAGCATTGCTTTTTATCTCATGTTTTTAGAACGATTGTTTTTTATTTTCGCCATCGCCCTTCCTTTTGATATTCGCGACATGGCCATCGATCGGCACAATCGAGTGCAAACGATCCCATCCCGCTTTGGGATCAAATCGAGTAAAATCATGGCGGCCATAGTACTGGTATTTATGCTGAGTATGGTCTGGCTCAACTACTGTATTGATGCCTACTCCTGGGCTTCTTGCATAGCCTTAGGAATTTCGGCGCTTACTACTTTTAGCCTGGTCTATTTCGCAGATAAACACCAACACGATTACTATTTCTCTGGATTGATAGATGGCGCCATGATTTTACAATGTGTTTTGGTATTAATATTTAATTATATTGCCAACTAAACTTAATAGCTAGACACCCCGATAAGCAGGGCTCCTACCAACATCAGAGCATAAAAACCGAGAATGACGAGCGTATAAATACCCCAAAACTTAAACATCGATTTCAGATTAGACAAGGCGGAGGTCAAAGAGGCTTGATTTCCGGTATCAACAGCCACCAAAGCTTGGTTGGCAAAGCGAAATTGAAACAGCAGTGGGAAAATGAATATGGCTAGAATGACCACATAAAACACAATAATGGCACTGGTTCCGATCATGCCCCCGGTACTCTCCTGCAAATAGATGGCCATTATAGAGCTCATCGCAAAGACACTCAAGAGCACCAAGCCGATCATGACAAATCCAACAATTGCCAAGAATCGAGCCCACTTGGCAGTAGCCTTTAAGTCATTTTTGTTGTCGTCATTCAGTTCAAGGTTCATTTGGTCATCAATCAAATTTGAGGTTTCCATAAAATTGGTTTTAATGAAATAAAAGAGTTATTTGAAAAATGTTTTAATTGCTGAGGTTACTTCATTAGGTGCTTCAATCCAGCTCATATTTCCGGCATCTTTGAGTCTGGTCAAGGAAGCATCTGGCAATAATGACTTCCAGATGGTGCCCGTTTTCGCTCCATAAAGGCGGTCCTTCTCTCCCCAAATAATCAGTACGGGGGATTGTAGTTTTCGAAAATTCGGCCCGTCCTCTTTCAGTTTCTCCAATGATGGATTTACATATTTCTGCTGATAGGCCATTTGACGATCAGGCATCTCATTGGGGTATTTACAAATTTGAGCATCTACCGCTCGTGATTTGAACTCATCTCCTATATAGCGGTTTTTTGCAATTCCCCACCAACGCTCACAGTATTCCAAGTCCTTCATATTCGATTTGGCTTCAGCTAATCCACTTAACCCTTTTTCAATATCCTCCGTTGTTTTGTCGGTATATGGTGCCCCCGGATCCTGATCCACCGGTGCCGGAGAAGGATTTAGCATCACTACCTTGCCTAATTTATCGGGATATTGCACCCCATAAAGCGCCGCCACAAGACCGTAATGCCCATGCCCAATAATATTGAGCCGATCCAATTTAAAATGTTGTCGCAGGGTTTCCAAATCCTTCACATCATTATTGATGCCGCCCTTGAGCTGAATTCCATTCATCACAGTTTGCGACCGTCCCCGGTTTCTGGCATCGTAATATATAAGGGAATAATCTTCCTCTAATGCTCGCAACCCATTGTTGATGTAAGTCAAATTGGGTACGACGATTGTTTCACTTCCAGACCCCGCTTTTTTGTACATAATCAGTACTCCATCGGGCGTGTGAATGGCCCCTGCCTCCACATCAATCTTAATTTTTGATGGATCAATGGCCGGCCGGGGTTGCTTCTCTTCTTGTTCCTCCTGCTGACAGGAAAAAATCGAAAATAAAAAAAGATAAAAAAGTAGTTTACATGAATAATTCATCGACTGGGTAAGTTTTGGCTGTTTTACTAATAGTTGAACTGCTTTGAGATTTAAAAATTCGGAGTTGATCTCAGTGCATGTTTGGCAATTAACAATAAAATATAATCAGGGGTATTCCCTTGTGATCGTGGATAAAGATAAAAAAATCCATAAATTCCCATCAAGTATTTCACTTGCAATGCACAACAATTTAGTTGTATATTGCAACAAAAAAATAATGAGCAATTTGATTGAAAACATTCGCCGCTCCACCCGTACTATCGTCCGAGAATTAAAAGTACTGAGGGGGCCCCGCGAATACCTCGGAATGTCGCTTTCTCAGTGCCATTTCTTATTCGAACTACAGCAAAAGTCTCCACAGAATTTGCAACAATTGGCGGACACCTTGGTGCTCGATAAATCAACGACTAGCCGGTTGAGTAATAGCTTGGCTAAAAAGGGATTTATCGATACCATAATCCCTGAGCACGACCAGCGTCAAAAACAATACTTGCTCACTGACACCGGTAAAAAAGCAGTGCAAAAGAGCAATCAACGAGCCAACAATCAGGTTCACGAAGCACTCAATTTACTCTCCTCGGATGAGCAACAAAAAGTGCTGGAAGGCATGTCGCTTTATGCCAAAGCCTTGCGACAACAACGATTGCAAAAGAGGTTTCGAATTCGCCTCATTCAAGCGAATGATAATCCGCAGGTGGCCCAGATTATTCGTAAAGTAATGACTGAATTTGGAGCAGTAGGCCCTGGCTATTCTATCAATGATCCAGAAGTTGACGATATGTATGGTGCCTATCAGCATGAAAGGGCTCGTTTTTTTGTCATCGAAGATGAGCGGAACATTCTGGGTTGCGGAGGCATTGGGCCACTGGCCAATGGTGGTTCAGACGTTTGTGAGTTAAAAAAAATGTATTTCGATTCAGGACTAAGGGGTGTAGGAATGGGCAAAAAACTCCTGAAGCATTGCCTTGTTGAAGCCAAAAAACTGGGCTACCAGACTTGTTACCTGGAAACCGTAGCAAGAATGTGGCAGGCCGTCCGACTATATGAAAAAGCGGGCTTCAAAAAATTGGACGGCCCTATGGGGAATACAGGGCATTCCTCGTGTGAGACCTATTTTGCCCTGGATTTATCCGCCTATGCTTGATACTGTTTTTCATAATACGCCTGGTAAGCACCCGAAGTAATATGATCTAACCACTCCGTATTTTCCAGATACCACTGGGCCGTCATTCTTAAGCCCTCTAATGGTTGAATTTTAGGTGTCCAACCCAATTCATCCTTAATTTTGGTCGCATCAATAGCATAGCGCTTGTCGTGTCCCGGACGGTCCTTAACAAAGGTAATCAGTTTGCGTGAGCTACCTTTTTTGCGGTCCAGCAATTCATCCATCAAGTCGCACAGCTGATGCACCAAATCAATGTTTTTCCATTCATTGTTTCCTCCAATGTTATAGGTTTCGCCAGATTTCCCTTGATGGAAAATCAAATCGATCGCCTCTGCATGATCGCCCACCCAAAGCCAATCGCGGGTGTATTTTCCATCACCATAGACGGGCAGCGGTTTCTCATGTCGAATATTATTGATCATAAGTGGCAACAGTTTTTCTGGAAATTGATAAGGTCCATAGTTGTTGCTGCAGTTCGAAATCACTATTGGCAAACCGTAGGTGTGGTGATATGCTCTTACCAAGTGGTCTGAACTGGCCTTTGAAGCGGAATACGGGGACCGCGGGTCGTAAGCTGTTGTTTCCAGAAAGAAACCAGTTTCCCCTAGTGATCCATATACTTCATCGGTAGACACATGGTAGAATCGCTTGCCTTCCTGGCCCGCCCATTGCGTCCGAGCCGCATTGAGCAGATTGACGGTTCCGACAATATTGGTATGGATAAATCCCATTGGATCCGAGATGGAGCGGTCTACATGCGATTCCGCGGCCAGATGGATAATGCCATCAAACGCAAGATCCGAGAACAAGCTTTCCAAAAAAGACACATCGGTGATGTCTCCTTTTATAAATTGATAATTGTCTGCATTTTCGATATCCTTGAGGTTCTCCAAATTGCCCGCATAAGTGAGCTTATCAAGATTAACAATCCGGTAATGGGGGTATTTATTGACCAATAATCGCACCAAATGCGAACCAATAAATCCTGCGCCACCGGTCACTAAAATGGTTTTATTTTCAGACATAGCCATGGTTTTGTACTTCGTAATATTGAGGTTGGGTACTCCTTTTTGCGGCACAAAAATAGCAGAATTTCACGGTGCAAGCGGAAGATTAACGTTAAACTTTGAATTTGGTGGTGTGGTTTATCTTTTTCAAATCAAGGGCAATCCGTACCTTTACCCCTTCACCGAATTCAATAAGCTATGAAATCATTTTTTATTTCGCTCTCTTTTCTACTCATCTTTGGCATACCAATGGCCAATGGCCAACTGTCCGACTACGTCATCAACAAAGGTAATGGCATTTTAGTCAACCTCAGTTATGGTGCGCAGATGCCGGGTGGTGACATCAAGCCCCGTTTTGGCAACAACTCCAATTTGGGGTTGGGGGTAGAGTACATTCGAGATGAAACCAATTGGATATTTGGGTTGGAGGGCTATTTCATCTTTGGCTCCAATGTCAAGCAAGATGTTTTAGCCACACTGCGCACGCCAGAAGGCTTCATCATTGGCAATGATCGGAATTATGCCAATATTCAACTTCGCGAACGCGGCGTTTACGTGGGAGGATTGGTTGGTAAAATCATCTCTTTCTCAGAAACAAAAAAAAGATCCGGATTGCGGTTGACATTGGGAGCAGGCCTACTTCAACACAAGATACGCATCCAGGATGACCCCGATCGTTCGGTTCCCCAATTGCTCGGCGAGTACAAGAAGGGGTACGACCGGTTGAGCAATGGCTTGGCATTTAATGAATTTATTGGTTATCAGCGCTTGAGCGAAAATAAGAGGCTTAATTTCTACATTGGAATTGAATTAACACAGGGGTTCACCCAAAACCGGCGTGATTTCAATTTTGACACTGAAGCCCGGGATGATGCCAAACGGATGGATTTTCTATTCGGTATTCGGGCCGGTTGGGTACTGCCTTTTTATTTTGGCCAATCCGCTGATGAGATTTATTATTGATGAGGATTATTTACAACCTAGTCATTTTCTGCTACGGTCTTGGTCTTCGTGTAGCCGCTTTTTTTAATGCAAAAGCGGCACTGTTTATTAACGGGCGCAAAGGTCTATTTCAACAGATTGAAGCTTTTAAAGCAACAACTACTGGCCATCCCTTGATCTGGATGCATTGTGCCTCTCTGGGCGAATTTGAACAAGGCCGCCCGGTCATCGAAGGTATTAAACAACAGTTTCCAAACACTAAAATTGCCCTGACCTTCTTCTCTCCATCTGGCTATGAATTACGCAAAGACTATGCCCTTGCTGACCTAGTCTGTTATCTTCCACTGGACCTGCCGGGAAGAGCTCAACGCTTTGTGCAATTGTTAAAGCCAAACCAGGCCATTTTTGTCAAGTACGAATTCTGGATGAATCACTTGCGGGCTTTGCGCCAAAATGATATACCTGTTGTTTTGATTTCTGCCGTTTTCCGTTCCGGGCAACCATTTTTTCAGCCTTATGGAAAGCTATTTTTAAGAGAACTACGAGCCTTTGATCATTTGTTTGTTCAGGACAGAGATTCTGCAGTATTGCTAGAATCCGTGGGAATTAACCAGTTCACCATTGCTGGTGATACGCGCATTGACCGGGTCATCAGTATTGCGGAGCAGGCCAAGGATTATCCGGCCATTTCCCAATTTTCCGAAGGAGCATCTGTGCTAATCTGTGGCAGCACCTGGGGCGGTGATGAAGCCATTTTGCTGCCTTTTGTCAATGAGGAACTACCCAAGCAGTGGAAGGTAATTATCGCTCCGCATGATATCAAAACAGCACGTATTTTAGAAATAGAACAAAAGTTAAAAGTCCCCTACCAACGATTTAGCCAATTGGATTCCAATAAGCTGGCAGAAAGTAAGGTACTCATTATTGATAATATCGGTATGTTGTCTTCCCTTTATCGGTATGGGACGATCGCTTACATTGGAGGAGGTTTCGGGGTGGCCATTCACAATACACTAGAACCCATGGCCTTTGAGATTCCAGTCATCTTTGGTCCTAAATTTGAGAAATTCATTGAAGCCCGACTAATGACCCAACGAGGGGGCGCCTTTCCCATTCGGGATATTCAGGATTTTCGTCAGGTATTTACAAGGCTACAACATGCCGATCAATATAGAAATGCCGTCGAAATTATCAGGCAATTCCTTGAGGAGAACAAAGGCAGCAGCACCCAGGTTCTGCAATATTTAAGATCGAAAAATCTATTATTATGAGTGTTTCTCTTGAGCTCTTTCAACGTCTTAGCCAGCAAAGAATTCTCGTGATTGGTGACGTGATGATTGATCGCTATTTGACCGGTAAAGTGAGTCGGATTTCGCCGGAAGCTCCGGTTCCGGTGGTAGAGTTCCAGGAAAGTCAGAATCGTTTGGGAGGAGCAGCCAATGTCGCCCTCAATCTCAAGGCATTGGGAGCAGAAGTTATCCTTTGCAGTGTGATCGGCCAAGACGAAAATACAGATGTATTCTTGCAGCTATTACCCGCTTTGCGCCTTTCGGCAAAAGGTATTATGACCTCAGAAGAGCGCATGACCACCGTAAAAACCCGGGTGATCGCCAATAACCAGCATCTGTTGCGAGTGGACCGGGAAGATACCCATGAACTTTCGGAAGGAGAAGCAGATCGGTTTTTAGAACAGATTAAACAAATTTTAAAAGATGACGCTATTGACCTGATTTTATTTCAGGACTATAACAAAGGAGTGCTTTCTACCCGTGTAATCAAAGAAGTCATCGCCGAAGCCCTTCAACACAATATTCCCACAGCAGTAGACCCTAAGTTTCACAATTTTTGGGCTTATGAAAAGGTAACCTTATTTAAACCCAACCTGAAGGAAATTCGCAGCCAATTGCCTTTTTCCATTACCACGAGCCTGAATGATCTTAACAAAGCCGCTGATTTTATTAGAGAAAAATTAAATAACCAATCGACCGTCATCACCCTATCTGAAAAAGGTTTATTTGTAATGGAGGGGCAAAATAGCAAGATTTTCCCCACACAAGCCCGTTCTATCGCCGATGTTTGTGGTGCAGGTGATACGGTAATTAGTGTCTTGGCATTGGGATTGGCTGCAGGGCAAACCGATTTGTCTGAAATCGCAAAGTTGGCCAATCTGGCGGGTGGGCAGGTTTGCGAAAAAGTAGGTGTCGTGCCGGTTGATCGTCAACAATTACAAGAGGAATATGAAGCATTATTGCATCGGGAATTGCTTGATTCCGCATCGACCGAATAGGATTTTTTGCAAGGGAACCGACTTCATTTTCCTTTTCATCCCGAGTACACCTAGAATGTCCTAATTTTGTTTTGCCGCATTTATCACCACTCATTATTTCATCTACAACCCCTACGCTCATAGCTCATCCACTTTTTGACAGTATACTGTTGATCTCAGCAGGATTAGCCATCAATCAGAAGAACTAAACATTTGCATAGAAACCAGGGTGACAAAGGGAAGCTTTCATTTTTTAAACTACCTTTGCGCCCAATTTCAGGTTTTCGCAGCTATTTATTTTAAAATCAATTTATACTCATTATGACAATTAGACAAATTACACTATTCGCCTTTCTATGCCTTTCCCTTTCTGCTTTTGGCCAAACCCCATTCTGGTCAGAAGACTTTGCAGAGGGATTGCCCATCGATTGGACCAATGAGGATGCTTCTGGCAACGACGTACTTTGGACATGGTGTGCTGATCCGGAAAATCCAAACAGTCCTGGATGTTCCTCTATTTTCCAAGGCCAGGAGGCGTTTTCAGCAACAACTGCAGCCAACGGTTTCGTAACCGTAGATTCGGACGAAGCAGGTGAAGTTACCCACATCTCTGAATTGACCACAAGTCCAATCGACTGTGCAGATCAAGATGCTGTATTTATTATTTTTGAAACCCATATCGGGGTTTATACCCTTGATGCCGATCAAAATGCCATCTTGAGAGTCAGTAATGATGATGGAGACAGCTGGTCGGAGTTCCCTATCTTTCCTGGCTTAACCACCAGTGAAGCTTGGTCAAATAACCCGGAAATAGTAAGCATTGATATTTCATCAGTTGCCGCCAATCAGGCAAATGTATTGATTCAGTGGAGTTGGACGGCCAATTATGAGTACATCTGGAGTCTAGATGACATCATGCTATTCGACACCGACCCGCGTCCGGCAGTAGATCTACAAGTAGATCCATTTTTTGCGGTATCTCCAAATATCGCGACGCCAATTTCTCAGATTGAACCAATCGGATTTATTGCTGATATTACTAATAGAGGCCGCGAAGATCAGGCGAGCTCGACCCTTAAAGTTACTGTAACCAATGGCCAGGGTACTGAAGTATTCACAGAAACGATGGATTACGGGATGATCCAATCTGATTCGACAGATCAAAATCGCTTTTTTGAGAATCAGTTTACTCCTCCGGCAGAAGTGGACGTTTATACGGTAACGTACGAGATTTTGACTACTGAAGCAGATGGCAACCCAAGTAATAATACCAAATCGTACACTTTTGCCATTTCTGATGGTCTATTTGCTAAGCACCAAACCATTAATAATGCCATTGCACCTATAGATGACAACAATTATAGCTACGGCAATGTCTTTTACGTACCCAATGGTGACAATATCTTGGCGCAAAGCATCACATTTGGGGCTCTTGCTAGTGCGGGTGAAAGTCTTGAAGGAAGAACAGCGACTACTTATCTCTACAAATGGAGCGGAGATATTAATGAAGACTTTTTCGCCAATGTCGTTGAGATGGAAGGAGAAGCTCCCGTTGCTTTTAACAGCTACTCGTTTTCTGATGCCGATGACGGACAAGAAGTTACCATCCCTATCGATCTTGATGCAGGTACCTATCCATTAGAGGGTGGATTCTACTATCTTGCAGTCGTTCAGTTTACTACCGATACAGACGAGACAACTTTCACCTTGGTCTCTGAGGAGAACGACTTTACGGCGATGAACTTCTATACCGATTCTTTAGAAATGCCTCGCTATGCCGGTGCATTGGACATCGGAAATACGGGTGAGTTTAACCTGTTCAATTTCGGTTTTGATGTGGTTCCGGCTATTTCTATGAGTATCGTAGAAAGCACCAATACACTGGAAACCCTACTACCTGCCGGTAGCTTGACGGTATTTCCTAATCCAACCAGCCAGGAAGCTAACATCAAAATCAACCTGGAAGAAGCAGCAACCAGCATGGATCTAAAACTGGTAGATGTGAACGGAAAGGTTGTTTTTTCTGATAAGTTGACCAACGTACAGCAACAAGATTACCGCATTAACGTAACCGAATTGCCAAACGGCAACTACTTCCTACGCGCCAGAACGGAGCAAGGAATCGCAACCGTTAAAGTGGCTGTAATCCACTAATCGATATTACCAAAACTTTGGAATAAAGAGAAGGGGGGAAACGTGCCAGTCACGTTTCCCCCTCATTATTTCTTTTAAGCCAATCTAATACCCTACCCTACTCTTTATTAATAGATGATCGTCACATCACCGGAAAATTCAACTTGTTCTCCATCGACAAATTCAATGACAATGAAATAGACAAAAACATTACCATTCGCAAGGGAGCTTCCATAACGACCATTCCAACCCAAGGCGGGGTTATTGGGAGCGAAATCAAAATCTTCATATACCTTGCCCCCCCATCGATCAAAAATCTTCATGGTTTTGATTTCCTGTACACTTTTATCGGCGTAAACAGTGAAGTAGTCATTTATTCCATCCAAATTTGGAGAAATGGCATTAGGGATATAAACACTTCTGTCTTTATTTACAAAAATCATTAATTCGTCCAGCGCTTTACAGCCATTAATATCTGTGATTTCTGCCAACACATTCATGGATTCGTTTGGACGCAAAGACCAAGTAGTGTTGCAAACATTGCAACTGTCCCCCGCCGAACTGAGCCACAATAATTCGGCGATCTCTTCCGATTGTAGATTAGTGAGAGCATCCAAATTCACCTCTTCACCCAATTTAATGTATTGATCCGGTCCAATATCCAATAAGACCTGACTGCTTTGCTCTATTTCGAAATCAGCTACAATTTCACAGCCCTCCGCATCCTGAACCACTACTTGATATTCACCACTGGCCAGCTGATCAAAAACATTTGCCACCCTGAATCCATTGTCATCCTGTAATCGATACAAATAAGGTTCTGTTCCTCCTTCTACGCTGGCAACGGTGAGTACTCCAGTGGCTTCTTGGTAGCACTTTGGTTGTACAATTTCCAAGTTTAAGGCAAGGGGGGGATCTGAAACATCCAGGACTTCCACCTGCGCGGTATCGGTACAACCTGTATTTTGATCGGCCACGATCAGCCAATACGCCCCCGGGGTCTCTATCTCTGGATTGGCTCCATTCAGTGGTACTCCCGTTTCATTCTCCCACTTATACGTAATGTGGGGCCCTGTACTTGATCCATCGGCAGACAAACTGGCCGTGCGAAACACGCAATCCAATGCATTGCTGGCCCCTGCGACAGCGACTGGAGGAATGGTTTGATCCTCAACTGTTACTGTATCCTGACTGATGCAACCATTTTCCATATTATATACATGGAGAATATAGGTTCCCGGTTCATCAATGACTGGAGTCAAAGTGTTTCCGTCACTAACAATATGACCGTCAATAGTTTGCCAATCAACGGTGTACTCATTCTGTAGCGCCGTCACTTCGCCAGAAAGACTCACCACATTTTCATAGCAGGTTAGCTCTGTATCCGTTCCCGCTGTAACTTCCAGATAGCTAAAATTTGCTGGCACATCAATGGAGGCAGAAGCTTCACAGCCAGTCACCACATCGTGTACTTGCAGGCTATACATACCTCCAGTGGCTACCTCCAAATTAGAATTAATTCCCTCCTGTAAAAGCGCCCCGGAAGCATCAAACCAACGATAAATCATATTGGATCCGTTGGTAGAAGCAGAGCCGTCAATTTCCGTTGTTTGATGAGCACAGTCCAGAATGTTTTCCAGCTCAAGCACAACCTCTGGTTCATACCGGATATCCTCTACAAGTGCAGTATCAACAGCTGATTCACAACCATAAACCGTGTCTTTCATCACCAGAAAATACAGCCCACCTTCATCCACCGTTGGCATTGGATCGAAGGCATTGTCTGTAATGCCCGGGCCCACCCATTGATAGCTATAAGGCCCATCAATGACAGTACCGATCTGTACAGATCCATTGTGGCAGTTAATGGTATCTCCCTCGCCTGCATCCACTGGAGGCAATTCGATCTCTTCTATTGATTGAATGGCACTTGCCGTACATCCGTTTGAGTCCGTTACCGTTACCGAAAAAGTATCGGCTACTGCTACTTCGATCTGATTGGAATCCGTTCCATTCGACCACAAATAAGTGACGAATCCCTGCGAAACCTGGAGTGTGGTTGAGCTCCCCTCACAAATATGTTCTGGCCCATCAATTTCTACCTGTGGTAATGGTAATGCCGTGATCTCAACTTCTGTCATGCCCGTACATCCATTGCTGTCCGTTACGGTTAGTCCAACAGTCCCCTCCTCCGAAACAGTAATCCCCGAAATTTCGTCACCGGTAGACCATAAATACGTTTCATAAGGAGCATCCGCTGCTAAAACCGTTTGTGTGTTTTCACAGAAAGTTTGTGTGCCCAAAATTTCAGGCTGTGGCGGTATAAAGTTGGCCAAATTCATACTGGCTGTTCCCAAGCAATGGTTGGCATCTTCAACTGTAACGGAATAGGTACCAGGCTCTTGCACCAGAATACTGGTATCTTGGTCACCCGTTGACCATTCGTAGGCCAAGTAGACGCCGCTTACAATTATTTCTGTTTCACTGCCGGGGCAGACGGAAAAATCAGGGGTAATATCTGGTTCTGGTAAAGCCGTCATTTGCAGGGTAAAGTTGGTGGTATCGGAACAACCATTCTGATCAATCACAATCAAACTGTAATCTCCCGGCATAGAAGTGGTCAAAAAGCGGGAATCAGAGTTATCAGACCAGAGGTATGACTGATAACCGATCCCCGCATCTAATTGGACCGTATCACCTGCACAAAAAGTAGTGTCTCCAGGCGGTGCAGGATGGTCCACAGCGTATGTATTGATATCAATTGAAGTAGTGCCGATACAGCCATTCACATCAGTAACAGTGAGGCCAATAACTGTGGTATCATTGGTAATGATCTGCGGAGTGTCGTCTCCTGTTGACCATTGATAATTTAGGTAATTTAGTGCACTGCCAAGAGTCGTTTCCCCCCCCGGACAAAAAATGGTATCTCCGATTATTTCAGGTTGTGGAAGACTCCATTCTTGTACTAGAAAAGTCCCCGCTCCCACACAACCTAGAGCATCAGTAACGGTAACGGAGACCAGCCCCGGCTGATCAACTGATACAGTGGCAGTAGCATCTCCGGTTGACCACTCGTAACTGGCCCAGGGACCGACCTCTAATTGGGCATTTCCCCCCATGCAAAACCCTTCATCTCCCGTTATTTCGGGTTCAGGTGCAGGATTTTCAAGGACTTCAAAGGGTTCAATGACAGCACACCCATTCCCTCCTGTGACGGTGACGCTATAAATGCCAGCTGCTGTAACCACCAGCGAATCCGCAATACTCCCCCCAGTCCACAAATAGCTCAACGTATCGCCGGCACCATTTACGGTGATGGCCAAACCTTCACATAATCCAAGTTGATCAGGTAATGCAAAATCAGGAAGCGCCAGAACATCCACCTCTACTTCGGTTGAATCTTTACACCCAAATTCATTGGTGACGGTGAGCCCATAGTTTCCTGGCATATCAACGATTATCTGATCGGTATCGGCTCCACCGGTCCAATCGTATTGTACATTGGGGCCCATTCCTCCCGACAAAATAGTCGATTGGCCTTCACAATAAGCTAGATCTCCTGAAATGGAGGCCACCGGATTGTCTACAACTGCCAAATCAAAGCTGGTACTGGCAGTACATCCATCTTCATTGGTGACTGTCAATCCGTAATTCCCCGCCTGCGAGGGAGTGATTGATGATGTGATTTCATTCGTAGACCATAAGTATTCGATGAAGCCATTACCCGCATCCAGCAATCCCTCTGTTCCCATACAGATGGTATCCTGCCCGATAATCACCGGATTCGGAGTGGTCAGTTCCTGTATCTCTATGGAATCTATTTGCGTACAATTATTGGCATCTGTCACTGTAACAAAATATATACCAGGTGCCGTCACCGCGATGGTATCATTTTGATCATTCGTAGACCAATCATAAATCTGAAAATCGTCATTTACAGATAGTTCAATGGTATCACCAGCACAGATTCCACTGGCTCCTACTATTTGAGTGCTCATTGTTGGAAAAAAGGAAATTGTCGCTGTATCGGCACCAGAGCAGCCATATTCATTGGTAACGGTCACCATATATTGCCCCTCGGCAGTAACTGATATCTGCTGAGAAGTACTATCGGTAGACCAATGGTATTCGCTGTAATTTCCGACACTGAGGTTGGTACTCGTACCTGGACAAATTAAATTGTCGCCTATAATCTGCGGAGTAGGACTTGCCTGAACACTAATGGTCAGATAATCGTATTTGATGCAGCCTCCAAAGTCTGCCGCCATTTGATAAACCACTTGACCAGTAAAGGTATCAGGAAGCATCAGTTGTGGGTTAGCAATAGAGTCGTTGTCCAAAAAGGTCGTTGCACCTGAAGTGTCTGTCCATACCACATCGACCAAGGCTGTGGTGTCCGAAAAGGAGGGTTGCAAGAGCAATGTATCAATCCCATCACAGAGGATAATATCCGCCCCTGCATCAACGGTGTACTGGTTACAGGCAGGATCGGCCAGGCAGTTTAAATAAGGTGCTGCCGACCCTCCCCATGAGAGTTGAAAACCAAATCCATTGCCCGCAAAGTAGTCGATCACCAAATAGAAACCTTCCCCAGGCTGCACCACCAAAGGTGCGATGAAGCCATCTTCCTGGTCCCAACCCTCGGACGTATCCGTTGCCCCCATTCCCATTCCCGTTAGTGGACAAAGGTCACAGAAGCCGTTGGCAAAAGAGCAACGCACTGGAGAACCTAGGCTATCACAAGCGAGGTTCGGGCCATAAATGGCAAAATCATAATCCTCCAAAAATCCTCCAAACGGATCGAGTGTAAACTCTAATTCGCTATTGGGAGGCATGGTAGGATTAAATTCGAAATAGTACCAAACGGTCCCATTTTCGTCATCTTCTAAACAACCTGGATCATTATTGGGATTCGCAAAATCTGAATTCCCATTGTCCAGTGGAGCAAATTCGACGGTATCGTCAGAACAAATCACAATGGCTCCTACACAATCTGAGACCTGAGCACCTAGGTGGTATCCCAGGGAACAAGCCATTACTCCAAAAATCACAAAAGCTGTTTTACGCAACATGCCAACCGGTTTTTGCATATGATATCTGGGCATAGCTCAACTACCCCAGATAAATGAATAATTGGGAACTTTGGACAGCGTTCAGGGATAAAATGGGCAGAAGCTGAGATTGCGTACGAATCAAGCTCGTCTTAGGCAAGTTGCGATTGGACCTTTACAGAGGTTATAACTCGGGCAAGAATTGTAATTAGGCGCTACAAATATAAATAATGCCTATTGAATAACATAGTTTTTTTTCTTATTAAATTATTTTGATTACGAAAGCCCCCTTCTTTTCATTTCCGTAAGCACCAATTGATATTCCCGACTCATATCGCCAGTGACAGAGGTATTTTCTTGTGCACGCCTGATCAAATAAGGGACGACTTCCTTTACTTTTCCGTAGGGAACGTACTTAGCGACATTGTAGCCGGCTTTCGCCAAATTGAAGGTAAGGTTGTCACTCATGCCAAAAAGTTGGCAAAAATTAAGATGAGGGTGATCTTTGGGAATATTTCTTTCGGCAATGATTTCAGCCTGTAGCAAATTACTTGCGGCATTGTGGGAAGCATTGCAAGAAGCCATTTCTTCATAATTGTCTATACAAAAACGGAGGGCCGTATTGTAAGCATCATCGGTCGCTGCTTTATTGGGGTGTATGGGAGAGGCATACCCCATTCTTTCAGCGCGTTCTCTTTCTTTATCCATGTAAGCACCGCGAACCAGTTTAGCTCCAAGCAGGTATCCTTCAGCCTTGGCCTTGTTGAAAGAATTTATCAAAAACTGCAAGCGATCTACCCTGTATAATTGGAAGGTATTGAATACCACCACTTTACCTCTATTATACCGTTTCATCATGATGCCCACCAAATGATCGATGGTCTGTTGAATCCAGCTTTCCTCGGCGTCGAAATAAATCGACACCCCACGCTGGTCAGCCAAATGACAGATTGCATCCATTCGTTTGAGGATATTCTTATATTCCACTTTTGTTTCTGCAGTAAATTCATCCCCTCTTTGAATGGACTCCAACAACCCAAAGCGCCCTAACCCGGTAATCTTAGATACGACAACTGGAATCGCTTGATGCTTAGAGGCAAACTCGATAGCCCGCATATTTTCATTCATCGTTTGATTGAAGTCATCTTCCGTGACCTTAGCCTCTACGCCGTAATCCAGAATAGTCAACGTCTGTAACTGGTACAGACTTTCGATGGTTTTCTGACAATCTAGTAAAGTGGTACCACCACAAAATTGCCCAAAGATGGTACTCTTCACCACAGATTCAACAAATGGTAAACGCAGCTTGATGGCAGCAATTCCCAAGGTAGCTCCCAATCCTACTAACCAATGGTTGTTCATCAAACCAAACAACCAAGCTGCTTTTTTCAATTCCCTGTCTGTTTTATTCGCAAACGCGACTTCTGTATTTGAGAAATCTACAGGTGCATTGGCTGGACCATTTACGATTGCATTAGCCATATCTTTGTACTTTTCCACTTTTTTCGTAATGACAGGTTTTCCTGAATCTTGCATAATAATCTGGTATTTACGTGTTCCAAATTGACCAGGCCTTCTCTGCCTGTAAATGCAACATTTCCAACCCGTTGAGAGTTGAGCTGTTGTTTTCTTTTCCCTTTTTCAAAAACGCAGTTTCTTCAGGGTTATAAACAAGGTCAAAGAGTAAGTGCTCTTTGCCTAAGTATTCGTAGGGAATCTTGGGCAAAGTATCAATTTTTGGATACATCCCCAAAGGTGTTGTATTAATAATCAAAGGATGACGCTGAATTATTTCTCTGGTAAGCATCTCATATGTCAAAAAATCGCCATTGCCTGAACTTCTCGAGACATATTGAAAGGCGATATTTCTTTTGGTCAAGACGAAGGCTATTGCCTTAGCAGCGCCACCTGTACCCAAAATCAATGCCGCCTTTGGGTCAATCCCCGCTTCTTCAATTTTATTGAAAAGAGAAATTTCAAAGCCGTAGACATCCGTATTGTATCCGGTGGTTCGGCCTCTTTGGATCACAATCGTATTTACCGCTCCCATTGCCTGACCTTCGGGAGAAATGTCATCTAAAAAAGGAATCACTAGCTCCTTGTATGGGATAGTCACATTTAAACCAACCAGATTGGGATGTTGGCTCAACAGCTGAGGAAAAGCCTCAATATTTTCCAAAGGAAATAGATCGTAATAATGTGTTTGTTGCAATCCTTTCCGTGCAAATTTTTCGTTGAAATATTTTTTGGAAAAAGAATGCGACAAAGGAAATCCGATCAGCCCAAAAAGATTATCTACTATCATAGTTATTCAAAGTCAGCCTTCTTTCCGAATCCATCCAACAAAAATACCAATATAAAACCAACGATCGTTAATATAATGGCCCAGATAAAATAAGCTTCGCCATCATAATGGGCTGGCAATACGTTTTCTTCAATAAAAGGAACCTGCTCTCCCTTACTATTGGTGCGATACTCCAGCACATTGCGCCAAGGCCAGATTTTATTGAGCGACCCCACCATAAACCCCGTCAATATTGCTAAGGTGGGATCGTGAAACTTTTTAAAAGTCCAAGACAAAATCCGGGAAAACAATGCCAATCCCACCAAACACCCCACTGCAAAAACAGCAACAACCATCAAACTTTGGGTGTCAAGCGTTTTCAAAGCGGTTTTCACCGTAGGTATAATAAAGGTATACATCCCCATTAGCAACAGCATGAAACTTCCCGAAATACCTGGCAGGATCAAGGCCGAAATGGCAATCATACCTGCTATAAAGACTGCGAGGAGTGAATGACTCCCCTGCCCTGGGTTGGCTACCGTGATCCAATAAGCTAATGCCGTGCCAGCAATAAGGCAGATGACTTCCGCTGGGCCCCATTTTTTTACTTTTTTACCAATATAAATACAAGAGGCAATGATTAAACCAAAGAAGAAGGCCCACAGTAGAGGTGGATAGGCTTCCAAAAGATGAGTGACGCCAAAAATACCTGAAATCAACCCAGTGGCCATGCCCGCCAGCAAGAAGATCAAGAAATTACCATCTGCTGCATTCCAGGCCGCTCTGACCCCTTCTTTGCGCAAAGCATTGATGACATTCGGACCGAGTATATTTTTGATCGCATCAATCAGGCGTTCGTAAATACCAGTAATAAAGGCAATGGTGCCCCCCGAAACACCGGGAATGACTTCTGCAATGCCCATGGCCATGCCTTTAAAAAAAAGGCTGATTTTTGACTTTTGTTGTTCCATGCCAGCAAAGGTAAATAATCATTTCTTTTCCCCCTTCTGGTAAGAAAAAAATTGGGAAGCCCTTCTCAACTTAATTGTTTGTCAGTGGTTCTAATAGAAGCGAATTTAACTGACATTTTGTCACAATTGTGCGCTAAAAGTTCTATCTTTGCGCTTCAAATTTAATTCCGGATAAAATTCTAGGCAATGTACAATGACAATCCCACTTTGGAGGGACTGAACAGGAAGATTGAGACCGAACGGCAAGGAGAAGTATTCTTTAAGGAAGCTTCAACAGATAGTAGCAAGCGCTTCTATATTGAGAGCTACGGTTGTCAAATGAATTTTAGTGATAGTGAAATTGTGGCTTCTGTCCTTTCAGAAATTGGTTATCAGCCGACCCGCAATATGGAAGAATCGGATTTGATTTTGATCAACACTTGTTCTATCCGTGAAAAGGCAGAGGAAACCGTTCGGAAACGCCTGCGCATTTTTGACAAAGTCAAGGCGGAGAAACCCGGAACCTTGGTGGGTGTATTGGGTTGTATGGCTGAACGTCTGAAAACCAAGCTGCTGGACCAAGAAAAGCTGGTTGATTTGGTCATTGGCCCCGATGCCTACCGCGATCTGCCCAAATTGCTCTCGACCGCGGAGGAAGGCGATAAGGGAATCAATGTATTTCTTTCCCGGGAAGAAACTTACGCCGATATCAGTCCATTGCGGCTCAATAGTAATGGCGTAACCGCGTTTATCTCTATTATGCGAGGCTGTGACAATATGTGTTCCTTTTGCGTAGTCCCGTTTACCCGAGGTCGTGAGCGCAGTCGTGATCCATTCAGCATTGTTGCAGAAGCCACGGACCTATATAACAGGGGTTACCGAGAAGTGACCTTGTTGGGGCAAAACGTTGATTCTTTCAAATGGGCCAATCCGGAAACGGAAGAAAAAGTCAATTTTGCCAATCTATTGGCAATGGTGGCACAGGTACATCCCGACCTCCGAGTACGCTTTTCGACATCCCACCCCAAGGACATTACCGATGATGTATTGCATACCATGGCTCGCTATGAAAATATTTGCAATTACATCCATCTTCCCGTACAGTCAGGCAATAGTCGGATATTAGATTTAATGAATCGCACGTACGACCGAGATTGGTATATGGAAAAAATTCGAAGTATCTACCGCATTATTCCCGATTGCGCCATTTCATCTGATATCATTACAGGTTTTTGTACAGAAACAGAGGAAGAACACCAGGATACACTGAGTATGATTGAATTTGCCAACTACAGTATGTCATACATGTTTTTCTACTCCGAACGTCCGGGCACTCTAGCGGCTAAAAAATACGAAGACGACATCCCCTTAGAGGTAAAAAAACGGCGCCTTTCCGAGGTTATCCGTCTGCAAAACCAAGTGTCTTTCCGCCACAATCAAGGTGATATCGGTAAAACATTTAAAGTATTGATCGAAGGAGATTCAAAGAAGTCTGATCAAGAGTTTAAGGGAAGAAATTCTCAAAATAAGATGGTTGTTTTTCCCAAACAAGCAGGCCTTAAACCGGGCGATTACATTCATGTGAATATTACTGAAGCTTCCAGTGCTACCCTGCGGGGGCTGATCACTGAACCAACATTGGAGGCCATCCAATAATTTGCTGTGCAATTTGCATACAGGACACTGAAAAGTATACATGAGTACTAACCTACAAAGCATCAAACAACGCTACGGCATTATCGGCCGATCCGGTGCTCTTGATCGGGCATTGAATACCGCCCTACGTGTAGCAAATACCGATCTGTCTGTTCTGATTACCGGTGAAAGTGGTGTTGGTAAGGAAATTTTCTCACGGATCATTCACGACAATAGCGCCCGAAAGCACAATAAGTTTATCGCCATCAACTGCGGTGCTATCCCCGAAGGGACTATCAATTCAGAGTTGTTTGGTCACGAAAAAGGTGCTTTTACCGGTGCAACGGGTGAGCGAAAGGGCTATTTTGAAACCTATGATGGTGGAACCATCTTCTTGGATGAAATTGGCGAAATGCCGCTAGACACCCAAGCTTTTTTGTTGAGGGTTTTAGAGTCCGGGGAATTCATAAGAGTGGGGTCTTCCAAGGTGCAACAAACGGATGTCCGAATTATCGCCGCTACCAATGTGGAACTTGCGGAAAAGATCAAATCAAATAAATTTCGAGAAGATCTGTTCTATCGGTTAAATATTGTACCGATTGAGTTGCCTCCACTTCGGGAACGTCGGGAAGATATCTATTTGCTTTTTCGAAAGTTTGCCATAGACTTTGCTGAAAAATATCGGACTACTCCGATACAATTGGACGAAAGAGCCCAGCGATTATTGGAAAACTACGTTTGGCCCGGCAATATTCGGGAGTTGAAAAATGTAGCTGAACAGGTTTCCGTACTTTCTGAAGAACGCATCATCGGCGGTGAGCGCCTCATGCAATTACTGCCCAATATTACACAACGGAACTTGCCCATGATCCCTGAAACCAATGGCAATGATGGGGGTAACTTCCAAGAGCGGGAAATTCTTTACAAACTGCTCTTTGACATGAAGGGCGACTTAAATGACTTAAAATCGTTGGTATTTGAGCTCATCAAAAGTAATGATTTGCGGGTATCAGATTTGAGAAGCATCCGGTCCTTACAAATTTCTACCGGCACATCCTCTACACCAACCGCGACTCATAGCTCGGAACAAAATCTACAGGAAATCCTCAACCACCATGAAAAACCTGAGGAAGAGGAAGCCTCTTCCAGCCAGTACAAACCCATTATTCTCGACAACAATGATCAATCGCATTATGACGACATGGAAGTGGTAGAGGAGAACCTGTCACTTGAGGAAAATACCAGGGAATTGATCAAAAAAGCCCTTAAAAAACACAGTGGACGACGCAAGGAAGCCGCCCAGGATTTGGGCATTTCAGAACGGACGCTCTACCGGAAAATCAAGGAGTTTGACTTGGAATAAAGGTCAATAAACCGTTAATGACTCCAGTTCTTATAAGTTACTTCTTCTGTTTAGCGTTATCTTTTGATTCAATTTACCATCATCACCATTTATGCGCTGTACCATGTATCAAAGATTATTACTGTTTGTTTGTCTGGTTATATTCTTAATGACTTCCAGTTGTTATTCCTTCCGAGGTATCGACATTCCAAGTGATACCAATACCTACTATGTCTCACAATTTGACAATAACGCGGATAATGCGCCTCCGATTCTCAATCAAACGATTAGGGAAGCCCTCAGGGAAAAAATCAGAACAGAATCCAAGCTGACTTGGTCAGAGACCAATCCCGATATAGAATTTATTGGAAAGATAGTGGATTATCGGGTAACGTCAGAAGCCCCCCAACCCAACGAAACCACCGCTATTTCACGCCTGACGATTGTGACAGCGATTGAATACATCAACAATAAATACGAAGATAAAAGTTGGAAAAGTAATTTCTCCTTCTTCTTTGACTTTCCCAGCAACACCACCTTTGCCAGCGTTGAAGATGAGGCCCAAGAGGCGATCATTGATCAAATGATGGAGGATATCTTTAATAAGGCATTTACCAGCTGGTAAAATCAGAAAAGCCGAGATGGGTAAAAAAGAAGCCGGATCGTTGATGAATCAACAATCCGGCTTTACTTTTGGGTGACTGACCGGATTTGAACCGGCGACCTCTGGAACCACAATCCAGCGCTCTAACCAACTGAGCTACAATCACCAAGTTAATGCTTTATTTTAAAGCGATGCAAAGTTAAAAAAGTTCCTAAAAAAGCAAAATAGTTTAGTCAAAAGAGTTTATTAAAATCAAAAGTTTATTTGACGTATGTACTCGCAGTTCTCCAACGGGGTATCTCCTACTCCTTCTTCCAAAACTGCCAGCTCTTCTTCTTGTTCTTCTCATAAGCATATTTCTTTTTCTTAAAAAGCACGTAGCGCAGCGAAAAGGCCGTTTGCGAATAGATGCGCTTTTCTCCGCCTATTAGATTGACAGCAGGTTTAAAATCATAGGAAAGATTGAGGCGTGCCAGGGTAAATTCCAGTCCAAAAATGGCAGTAATGCCAAAGGGATCTTTTACCTCTACTCCTTCTTCCGGGGTCAGCCATCCTTTGTGGATACCTCCGCCTACATAAAGGTTAAAGCGGCGGCTGATCACCGGGTTGTGTTGCTCTGCAAGTAGGGTAACAATGGCTTCCTCCCTCGAAAAGCTGGATTGTATGATAGCTTCAATAGTCGTTTTTTTCAGTATGCGGTGTTGTACACTAACTCCCCAATCCGTACCCATCCGCATGCCTAAGGTGGTATTGTACGATTGGGCATTCAAAAAATTCAGTAACAGTATCGCAGGTAAAATCAGTAGTAATTTTTTCATACAGGCAGAACGAAAACCAGTTGTAACTTATTACATATCACGAAAAAGAATAATTGATCAGAAAGAGAAAAACCGCTGCTGTTGCAAACGACAGATGCCCAACGTTATTAGTACGCCGGGCATCTGTTGTGAGCTTGTCAATCAATAGGTTTAATCACGCACCAATTGGAAGTCGGTACGGCGATTTTTGGCACGCCCTTCTTCGGAATCATTAGAGGCAACCGGCTTATCTGGGCCGTTACCAACCACAATAAATCGGTTAGGAGACATATTGTGTTCCCGAGTCAGGTAATTGGCTACAGCCTGCGCACGCATTTTAGACAATTTCACATTGGTAGCACGGCTACCTCGATTGTCGGTATTGCCTTCGATTCGGATCCGGGCATTGCCAAAAGCCTTGGCAATATCTACAAATTCCTTATCAATGATGTATTTCGCGTTTTCATCCAGGGTATGTTCACCCGTTCGGAAGGTGATACTCACCTGCTTTGTAGCAATAGCCTCCTTGCTTTTAGCCTCATCCTCGGTAACTTTCGTAAATTCTTTTTGACCTTCAGCCTGGTTTTCCGGTCCACTCAAGCTGGATCGCTGAGCAAAACCAGGGTAAGAAACGCTTCGCCAGTTCGGCACACTACCTTCCAAAAATCCTAATTTTTTATACTCATTGGCCATTCTTAAGAATAAGCCATTTCCATTAACACCTTTATAATCGGTATTCAACCCAAAGAAATTGAGGTTGTCACCATGGGTCACCAAGCGTACATTATTGATGGCAATATCTGCATCAGTTTCTGGGATCCCCAAACCATCGGATAGAATCTTCACGGCTTTTTGTCTGGCTGCAGCCGAACCATTAATTTCGGCGGCGCCCTTCATCCAGCCTTCGTAAAGCTTCTGGAGTTTATCTTGGTTTTTGTCCACAAATTCGCGCTTAGCAAAGAAAATATCGGCAATAATATTGGATGCCGAACGGGTACTTTCCAGCACCTTCGATCCGGAGACAGCACGAATACAAGCTTCATCATCCGGGCTCCAGACTACAGCCGCATCCACTTCCTGACTTTTGAAGGCCGCGGCCGCGTCAATGGCATTTCCTGAATTAATAATCTGTACGTCTGAGGCACTTAATCCACCGGCATCGAGCAACCAAAGTAGAAAAGAATGAGAAGGTGTCAATTCAGCCACCGCAATCTTTTTTCCTTTCAAGTCGCCTACACTGTTGATGCCACGACGAGCAACAATTGCATCACCGCCACGCGACCAGTCGGCTTGCCAGAGCACTACCGGATTATAGGCTTCCAATCCTTTCAGAATCGTTGGAAAAGCATCAATAGTATACCAGTGCACATCGATGTCACCACTTTTCCAGGCATTTAAAGAGGCATCTACATCATCGTTGACTACAAACTCTACTTTGAGGCCGTAGTCCTTGTAAAAGCGAGATTGAGTACTGGCTTTGAATCCTTCATTGAAATATTGCCCGCCGGCATAACCGCCCCAAGTGACCACACCAACTTTGATGACATCATCATCGCCGGTAAAATTTGAGGAATCATCACTAGATTCGGTCCCATCAATGCCTGCACTTTCTAACATGCCACTATTTCTCAAGTATTGAAACCCAAAAAATACAGCTGCTACAATGATTAAGGTAATCAGGAATTTTGAAAAAGTGGTTAAACGTCCTGCCATGATATATTTTTGTTGTTTTGTTTTTTGGACTGACCTCCCTACTCGAAAAAGTTATCGTATTGGTTCCGATGTCCGGGTTCCCGAATGGGCTCTTTAATCGGAGCATTTAAATCCAGTACATCATTATCACTATTGGCCTGAGAAAGTAAGGTCTGTTTTTCTTCACCAAGGATCAAGGAAACGCCTTCCTGCTCCCATTTCTCCAACATCTTCAACCCCTCTTCCTCAAAAATACCATTCTGAAGATCAACCGATTGCATGAAATTAGCGGACATTTCCATAAAGCGTTCCATCTCTCCCACTTTTTGACTCACATCTTCAGTAATGGCTTCCATAGCCATATCAAACATAGCGCGTTTATCAGGATCACCGGATATGACACTCATTGCAGACTTCATGGCATTATTACTGGCGTGAATGGCCTTTCGTTCTTGTTCTTTAACTTCTACCTGATCCTTGATGTCCTCCATCAGGATTTGAGAATTTTCGTACATTTTTGTCAATACCCGATACAAAACCTCCATCTTCCGATACAAGTCCTCCAAGCGAAGGTTGGATTCCTTCAAGCGCCCCGCTTTCCGGGATTTGAGGATCATAATGGCCTGCTTATTGGTTTCCTTGGCCTTGCTGGCTAAAGAAAGGTTGCTTTGGATTTCTTTTTTATTGTTGTGAATGACCTCCTGCAATTTGTGCATCTGACCACGCAACTGGCTGATCTGCTTGTTCATTTTACGCAAGTTGTCCTTCAAATCCTCCACATAAGATTTTAAAATCCCAATAGGATCAATTTGCACAAACAAACCTGTTACCCAACGCATCACACTTTTATACATATAGCTCACCAAATTCCTCATTTTAGGATCCAGGACCATATAAACAATAGCACCTAGTGCCACCAGCATTAATGCCAGATATAGTGTATTTTTAGCCAATTCCAAAATGATAGGTAGCCCGGTGTAAAGCAAAAATCCACCGCCGATCAACAAGGCTGCCAAAAAAATCATCCCAGTCACTCCCTCTGGCCGTTGCCAAAATGATTTAGGTTTCAGATCTTCCATTCTCTATTTTTTCAATTAAACTGATTATTTAAGATAATTCTTCATATTCGCCATGTCATTGACGATTTGTTTGACCAAAGCTTCATAGGATGCCAAAAAGTCATTTTTTGTGGTTTCCACCTTAACCACAGCATCTCCAATTTTATCCTTCAAGACCGTGATCTCCTTTTGATGTCCTTGAATTTCAAGCGTCAATTCCTTGATTCTCTCATTTTTTTCCTGGATAACCTGCTGGAGCTTTTTCAGCTGGCTTTCCTTAGAACCAATTTGTTTTTGTTTTTGCGAAGCTAATGCTTTTTCAAACTTATTTTCCTCATTTTTCAATACATCCAGATAATGCTGGGCCGTTTGAATTAATTTTTCTGGAGAAGCGCCCATGGTTTGCGCCATCGCAAATGCCGACTGGAAACGGGTCTTCTCATCCATCGGCATTTTTTCCAAAGATCTGAGCGATTGTTTATACTCCAAGTAGTCAAAACCATCAAGATTTTGTTGCTCCATTGCTTTAAACAAAATCTCAGTAAACTGAGTCCTTACTTGTCCGGTTGGAGCCTTGTGGGTATGCGTCTTAGATTTAGAGGTGGGGTGAACAGATGCGGAGCTACTTTGTTTGACTGTCTTCTCCGACACTTTATCTTTCTCCTCGGCCGTCGGTTTTGAAGATTCTTCCTCTTCAATGATAAATAACGACTTAATATTTTTGAACATTTAATTAATGTACTTTAGTCAAAAGAATAGAATTCCTTGCCTTTTGGTTTTATAGATTAGATGAACAGGTACAAATATTCTACAAAGTAAGAAAAAAACACTTAATTCTCCAATAGAAACCTTTTCGTTATGGAGCATAAAAAACTTTTATCTTCGCACTTCTAAACGATGCGTTAATGATGACCTTTGACATTACGATTCCGGTACTCAACGAGGAGGCCACACTGGAACAACAAGTAAGAATCCTTCATCAATTCCTACAACAGCATTTTCTGGAGGGCGGCCAATGGAAGATTGTGATTGCCGATAATGGATCAACCGATCATACTCTGGAAATTGCCAAAGAACTTACCGAGGAGTTTGATGAGGTCACTTTTGTGCGGGTTCCCGAAAAGGGGGTAGGACTAGCCTTGAAGACATCCTGGAGCCAGTCAGAAGCTGACATCATTGGCTATATGGACCTCGATCTAGCCACAGATCTCTCCCATTTTCTGGAGGTTTATCGTGCCATTGCAGAGGAAGGCTACGATATCGTGTACGGTTCTCGTTTGCACCCAAAGTCCAAAGTGATCAACCGCCCCTTTAAACGGGAAGTCTCTTCACGGGTGTTCAATTTCTTGTTGCAAGCCTATCTCGGGGTAAAGTTTTCCGATGGCATGTGTGGTTTCAAATTTTTGCGGCGGGACCGCTACAAACAGTTATTTCAAGGAGGCGCACAGAATAACGGCTGGTTTTTCTCCACTGAACTGTTGACTGTTGCCGAGTGGCAAAATCTCAAAATTTATGAACTTCCCGTCACTTGGACTGATGACGTCAGCAGCAGTAAAGTAAAAATTATTCCGTTGGCCAAACGTTACCTGCAGGCCATGCGCGAACTAAAAAAACTAAAACCAAAAAATGTCTGATACCAATGCCCCATTCCCCATCCTTGGCACTGCTATGTGGGGATGGACGATAGAAAAAAGAACTTGTTTTGACTTATTGGATGCCTTTTATCAAAAAGGATTCCGTGAAGTCGATGCTGCCACCAACTACCCAATCAACAAAATTCCATCGGATTTTAGAAAGTCAGAAAGCATTCTCAAAGAATGGATCGATACCCATGGAGTAGCTGATTTGAAAGTCATGATGAAAGTCGGCAGTATCAATAATATGCGCGGGCCGGAAAATAACCTCAGCAAGAGTTTCTTACTGATGGTGTTAGATGAATATCGGCACTTATTGGGTAAAAACCTGGATACTTTCATGATCCATTGGGATAATCGCTCTCAAAAAGTGGATATTCAGTCGACGATGGAGGCCTTACAAATTGCTACAAAAGAGGGCATCAAGGCAGGAATATCCGGCATTAAGTACCCCGACATCTATGCATTGGTCAATGAGGAAATACAATTACCCCTACGGATTCAGATCAAACACAATTTGCTACATTCTGATTATCAAAGATATACATCCTTTCACCAACGAGCTGATTTTTTGTGCTACGGCATCAACGCCGGTGGCATCAAACTCGATGCTACAGCCTATCATGCAAACAGTTCACTCAGGGCCAGGGGAGGTAATACGAACGACCAGCCTGCCATTGTTGAGCCATTAAACCAAGCTTTGCAAACATTTAATGAACACTCCCCAATCATTAAACTCTCCTCCTTTAACCAATGTGGCTTGATTTATGCTTGTTGCCATCCAGATATCAAAGGAGTGCTCATCGGTACCTCTCGAGTATCTCAATTGCAGGAGACCCTTGCCTTTATGGAAACAATAAAACAGCACGACTTTTCATCCTTTTATCAAAAATTGCAACAAATCGCGGGAACAAATGCAGGGAGTTGAGAAATATGATTTTGTAGTAGTGGGTGGGGGTATTTTTGGTGCTTATGCAGCCTTGTACCTGGCGGGCAAGGGGCTGAGAGTCTGTATTTTAGAAAAGGAAAAAGAGTTACTCAAAAAAGCATCCGTTGTCAATCAAGCTAGGCTGCACAGTGGCTACCACTACCCTCGCAGTGTAGCTACAGCCTTAATGTCGGACGATAACAAGGCTCGATTTACCAAGGACCATGAAGCCTTTATCAATTTTTCTTTCGAAAAATTCTATGCTATCGACCGCTTTGGCTCTTTTACCGATGGGGCACAGTTTGAGCGATTTTGTAGTTACATTAATATCCGTTGTGAAAAAGTAAAAAAGCATCCACTGTTCAATTACAATCGAATTGAGGCCCTTTATCGCACCACAGAATACACCTTCGATCCATTTCTGATTGCCAATCATTACCGCGAAAAGCTGGCAGCAGAGCCACTCATTGATGTCTTTTTATACTGCAAAATTCAAGAAGCGGAAGAGGATGGTCAACAGTGGCACATTAACCTGGAGTTTCTGGCAGATGGAACCACTAAACAGCTGATCGCCCCACAAGTTATCAATGCAACCTACTCGGGCAGTAATGCTATTAATCGACTATTTGGGGTACGAGACATCAACCTGATGCACGAAATATCAGAGATGGTTTTTGTGACCTCGCCACAGTTGGAAAAAATTGGCCTCACCGTGATGGATGGACAATTTGGCTCCATTATGCCTTATGGATTGTCTGGCTTGCTCTCCTTGTCCTCCGTGGCCTATACCCACCACAAGGTTTCTTACGACAACCTGCCTACCTTCAACTGCCAGGCGATCAATACCGATTGTAAACCATATTTCACCAGCAATTGCAATGCGTGTCCGGCCCGCCCCCGATCCAATCAGCGCAAAATGATTCAACAGATCAAACACTATTTCCGGGATGATGTAGACCTCAATTATTTCACCTCCTTATTTACCATTAAATCCAAATTAAAGGCCAATTACATTGACGATGGCCGACCAACAGAGATCAATATGCTGCGCGAAAATCCGCGATTTTATTGCATATTTGCGGGAAAGATTAATTCCATTTACGAAATCGAAAAAACCATTACTTTTTAAAAGCCTTAACCAATTATGACACCACATGTGAATGTATCTAATGAAATCGGTCCACTTCGACGGGTGATCGTGCACCGCCCGGAAGAAGGCATCTCAAGGATTACTCCCAAACGCGCAGAAGAACTACTATTCGACGACATCGTGTACCTGCCCAAGATGCAGGAAGAGCATGACATCTTTACTCAAGTGCTCGGCCATTTTCTCGGCACAGAAAATGTTTTTGAGGTACAACAATTGCTCTTTGAAGCCCTGACCGTCGACGATGGTAGTAAAGAGGAAGTGATTGACCTCATTGTCGATTACGAGGAACTGCCTTCCAGCTATAAAGATTTATTGATGAATTTACCGCCTAATGAACTGACGGAAGTCCTCATCAGCGGTTACTACGAAAAGGACGACCACATTCTCTTTGACCCGATTCCCAACTTTATCTTCACCCGAGATATTGCGGTCACCATCAATGACCACATTATCATCACCAAAGCAGCAAAAGAAGCGCGCTTTCGCGAAAATTTCCTGACCCGCTACATCATGTGGGTGCATCCTATTTTCAGTGAAGTAAGAAAGGCCAATCGCATCATCAACCTTAACAAGGTGGACCTTTTTCCACCGTCAAAACGAGGGGAGAGTGTGTCGATGGAAGGTGGCGACGTGATGGTTCTGAATAAAGATTACCTGCTCATTGGTCGGAGTGAACGAACCAGTGAATACGCCATTAAATCGGTTGCTAAAGCGCTTTTTGAAAGAGGTGTGATTAACAATGTGGTTCAGGTCAACATCCCTAATGACCGTTCTTATATGCACATAGACACCATTTTTACCCAAATCAACACCAATGATTATGTGGCCTTCAAACCAATCATTATCAATGGATTGAGCTCAAAAGTGGAAGTCTATCGCCGGTCAGGAGAGCAAGTATCCTACTCGTCTGTCAAAGACTTTTTAAAAGCGGAAATCAATCCCAATACGCGCTTTATCCTGAGTGGAGACGGGGAAACGCCCTACCAGGAAAGAGAGCAATGGACTGATGGCTGCAATTTAGTGGCCATACGTCCAGGTGTAGCCCTGACCTATGATCGCAACCCAAAGACAGAAATTGCTTTTAAAAAAGCCGGTTACCAAGTCATTCATGCCACCGATTTGCTAAAAGCCTTTGCGGATGGCACAATGCAACCTGAAAATATTGAAAATACCATCATCACCCTGCCGTCCAATGAACTATCCAGGGCAAGAGGTGGATCACATTGTATGACTTGCCCGATTCAACGAGATTAAATTATAAGCATGTATAGTCACGATTTTCAAAAACGTGTGAGATATGGAGAAACCGACCAAATGGGGTATCTTTACTATGGTCATTATGCTCAATACTACGAAATTGGTCGGGTAGAGATGCTCCGATCGTTGGGGCTAACCTATAAGGCAATGGAGGAAGAACAAGGCATTTTGATGCCAGTAATGTCTTTGCAAATGCGCTTTGTACGGCCGGCTCGCTACGACGAGTTGCTCAATATTCGCACCGTTTTGAAAAAATTGCCTGATCAATTTATCGTTTTTCATGTTGAAATATTCAATGAAAAGGGGAAATTAGTAAATGGGGGCAGTGTCAAACTGTGTTTTGTAGATGCCAAAAGCAACAAAACCTTACCTGCGCCCCAATACCTACTGGATAAACTGATACCGTATTTTGAAGAGAAAAATAAAAATTCCGACGCTTAAGGAGCTTCAGGAGTTGTTGTTTAATCTGCCGATTATCACCAACATCATTACCTGGTCGAAAAATCACTCGTTACCGGGTTTTTTTCATGTGCCCATCTATGATGTGGTGGTTTTCGTCTTTAATGAGATTCGACGTTTTGACCTTTTCACCCGAGCCAACGCCATAGCCTTCAGTTTTTTCCTGTCAATATTTCCTTCACTGTTGACCTTATTCACTTTTTTACCCTTTTTCCAAAAATACTTCCTACGGTATTTGCCGGAAGGGGAACAACTCGATGAATTTCTTTACAGTGAAATCCTACAAATCATGCCTGGTGCGGCCGGCGAGGAACTATTTGGCTTTATCCGGGAGGCTACAGAGCCCAAAGTGGGACTTCTGTCCTTCGGTTTTTTACTGGCCATTTTCTTTTCCTCCAATGGAATGCTGGCAATGATGCAAGGATTTGAAAAATCCTATAAGACGACTTTCCGGCGACGCAATGCACTGAAAAAGCGGATGGTGGCAATAAGTTTGACGCTGCTAGTTGGTATGCTATTGTTGTTTTCGTTTATCGTGATCATATTGGGCAACACCCTTATTTTCTGGTTGGAACAATATATCCACCTCGACAACTTTACCGTAGTGAGCCTCGAAGCCATCCGATGGGTGTCCATTTTACTGGTTTTTTATTTTGGCATCGCCCTACTCTATCGCTACGGTGCTGCAACCAAGATTCGCTTCGATTATTTCTCTCCGGGAACAACCCTCGCTACCGTGTTGTCTATTGCTTCTTCCCTCGCCTTTTCAGCCTATATCGATGATTTTGGACGGATGAGCACCTACCAAAAGTTCTACGGTTCAATTGCCACCATCATCATTTTGATGCTTTGGATACAGATCAATTCACTCATTCTGCTGATTGGGTTTGAGCTCAATGCCAGCATTGCCGTGAATCGGGATATCAAGAAACAAAGAGAAGAAGAAGAACTTTTGGCTTAACAAAGCTAGTTGTCGCCCAGTATGCGCCGCAGACATTTTCCCGTTTAAAGCTCGAATGGTTTACACTTTAAATTTTAAACTTGCGTTACTATTTCAAATACATACTCTAACTCTCAATAATGAAGAAACGATACGCTCCAGTCCTGTTATTCCTTCTTTTGGTCAGTGCAACGATTCATGGACAAAAATATAGTAATGAGTTTTTATCCCTTGGCATTGGCGCTCGCGCTCAAGCCTTAGGCAATGCAGTGGTAGCAGATATTGCCAATGTGGAAGCGGGGTATTGGAATCCTGCTGGGCTAACCGGCATTTCTTCCGATATCGGCATTCAGGTGGGGGCAATGCACACGGAGTGGTTTGCCGGCATAGGCAAATTTGACTATCTCGGCGTGGCGTTACCCACTAATAATGCCAATCGGCGCATGGCACTATCGTTGATTCGCTTTGGCATTGATGGCATTCCCAATACCCTCTCACTGTACAATAGCGATGGTACCGTCAACTTCGATAACATTAAGGAGTTTTCCGCGGCAGACTATGCTTTTTTGGTCAGCTATGCCCGCAAATTAAAAGCCAAGAAAGGAGAACTATTGGTGGGGGGAAACGTCAAAGTCGTACATCGAAGAATCGGACCTTTTGCCACTTCTTGGGGGTTTGGCATTGATTTAGGATTGCAATATAAACTGGGCAAACTCCAGCTTGGTGCCAACCTGAGAGACATCACAACAACCTTCAATGCTTGGGCGTTTGATTTTACCGAAGAGGAAAAACAAACCTTGGAATTGACCAATAATGAGGTGCCGATCAGTAGCGTGGAAATTACCAAGCCACAAGCGATCCTGGGCGCAGCCTATAAATTTCAAGTGAAAAATGTGGGCCTCCGCCCGGAACTGGATTTCATCATAACAACCGACGGGCAAAGAAATACTCTGCTTTCCGCAGATCCCTTTAGCATTGATCCCGCCTTTGGTATTGAAGCGGATTACAAACAATTTATCTACCTGCGCGCCGGAGTTAATCAGTTTCAAAAGGAGACTGATTTTGATCAAACAGAAATGCTTACCATGCGCCCTAGCCTTGGAGTGGGATTGGTGCTGGGCAGCCTGAATTTGGATTATGCCTATACGGACTTGGGAGATGCCAATAACCGCACTTCGCACGTGATCTCGCTAATGCTGAGTTTAAAGCCCAAAGGCGCCCAAGATTGATTAGACTAAAATATTGACTTCCGGGGTAAGCTTAATACCAAATTTTTCATCTACTGATTGAATAATCCGTTGAGCCAAATCCCAGATTTCTTGTCCTTGGGCACCGCCGTAATTGACTAAGACCAGGGCTTGATGTTGATAACACCCTACATTGCCCACTCGTTTGCCTTTCCAACCACATTGCTCAATCAACCAACCAGCAGGCACCTTGATCTGCCCATTTGATCCCGGGTAATGGACTACTGCCGGAAACTTTTTTTGTAAGTCATCGAAGTGCTCTTTAGGAATTTCCGGGTTTTTAAAGAAGGACCCGGCATTACCAATTTCCTTGGGGTCAGGCAGTTTCTCCGTGCGGATTTGTATCACTGCATTGCTCACCGCACGAATATCCGGTTTGTTAATGCCTTGTTCTGCAAGGGTGGAACTAATCGCACCGTAACTCGTATTGAGTTGATGATGACTTGAGGTAAGTTCTAGCCAAACCCTGGTAATCAGTAATTTGCCTTTCAATTCCTGTTTAAAAATACTATTGCGGTAAGCAAATTGACACTCCGAATGTTTGAACCGGTGTAATTTTCCCGTTGCCAACTCCATCGCCTCCAATTCATAGAATACATCCTTCAATTCAACGCCGTATGCCCCTATATTTTGAATGGGTGCTGCCCCCGCTGTACCGGGAATCAGTGATAAATTTTCGATGCCCCCCAAATTACGATCCAAACACCATAAGACCAATCGATGCCAATTCACGCCGCCTCCCGCTTCTACAACGGCCTTTCCGTTTTTATCTTTTACTACCGAAATACCTTCGATCTGATTGTGAATGACCAACCCCTGAAAATCATGGACAAATAGCACATTACTTCCCCCGCCCAGGATAAATATGGGCGCATAATTATGCAATAAAAGTGGAGACAATTCTTCCGCTTGCCGCAAATGCGTGAAATGGGAAGTTTTGACATCCAGACCAAAAGAATTGTAGGCGCTGAGGGAAAAATTCTCGTACACATGCATGACACAAAGTAAAAACGTTCTGGTGAATCTTCCTATCTTCTGGCAATAAAAAAGGTCACACTACAAAGTGCGACCATCAAAATTGAACTAGTATGAAAAAACTCTATGCGAAGAGCACACTTTAAGGAGTGTTGCTCTGGTGCAAAGGTTGCCTCATCTGGCCGAATTTGCGAAAAATTAAGACGAACGGCCATTTTTTCAAGCTTAAGTTCAAATAGTCCTCGTTTCACTAGCGCTTTCTGCTTATTTCCAAAGTCGCCCCAGGCCTATGCAAACTATATTTCATCCCGACGAACCCCAGGAGGCATTTAGTGCATATTTGGAGGTGGTGCTTTAGTAGCAAAAATTACAGGTTTTACCGGGACTGAATAGCTTGCCCGAATATACTTCAGGGACTACCTCCAAACAAGCACTTAGGATGTTTTTTTTGTTTTACAAAACTGTGTGCGTACACAAATTCCTATTTTGCAAAATCAGAAAATAATTGATGAATGTTTATTAATTGAAAAAGAATAATTAAAATTGACCTGAATTCCGATAATCCGTCCAAAAGAAGCCTGTTATGAAATGTTTATACCTCCTAATGCTTGCCCTGTTGCCCGGCTTGATAGGTGCCCAACCCTTATTCTCACTCCGCACACCACAAGAAACCCATATCAATTTTGAGAATACCATTACAGATGAAAAGGAACACAATATCCTGATCTACTCCAATTACTACGGCGGTGCAGGCGTTGGGGTTGGCGACTTCAATCAGGATGGCCTGATGGACCTGTTTTTTGCAGGTAATTTGGTGCCGGATCGCTTGTATCTAAATCATGGCAATTGGGAGTTTGAGGATGTCACCACTCAGGCCGGTATTAATGACAATGGCGGCTGGTCATCTGGAGTTGTCGTGGCCGATGTCAATAACGATGGGTGGCCCGATATTTACGTTACCCGTGAATTGTACGATGAATATCCAGACCTAAGAAAAAATCTTCTATACATCAACCAACAAGATGGTACATTTAAAGAAATGGCGGCAGATTACGGTGTCGACAATTCCGAACGTACTCGCCATGCTTCATTTTTTGATTATGATCGAGATGGTTGGTTGGATCTTATATTGCTAAACCAACCGCCTAACCCCGGCAATTATTCCAGTTATTTTGGAGTCAATCTACAACAAGAGCAATGGGCGCCTAGATTGCTGCACAACAATGGACAAGGGCATTTTGAGGACGTTTCTGCGAAAGCAGGCATTCTGGTTCCGGGGTATCCCAATAGCGTTACTACAGCCGACTTTAACCGCGATGGCTGGATTGACATCTATATAGCCAATGACTATGATGCTCCGGATAAATTTTACTTAAATAATGGAGACGGGACCTTTACCGATATCCTACAGGAGGCAATGGGACATACCTCTTATTATAGCATGGGCGTCGATGCGGGGGACCTCAATAATGATGGTTGGTTGGATTTGATGGTGTTGGATATGGTGGCAGAAGACAACTTCCGACTTAAGTCGAATATGAGCGGCATGAACCCGGCGGCTTTCTGGAAAGTGGTGGCAGATGGAGGGCACTATCAGTATATGTACAATATGCTACAGCTAAACAATGGCGTAATTGATGACCAACTCAATTTCAGCGATATTGCCCAATTAGCCGGTGTGCCCAGTACGGATTGGAGTTGGTCCAACCTAATTGCCGATTTTGACAATGACGGATGGAAAGACATTCACGTCACCAACGGTCTGCTACGGGATATTCGCAATAGTGATGCCTCCAAAGAATTTCCCAAATACGTGCAGCACGTGATCGACGATTTTGTAAAAAATAACCCCAACGCCGGAGAAGTTAGCATTTGGGATATATTGGATTTGGATGAAGCTCTGGGGCTACTTCCCTCAGTCCCCCTTTCCAACTATGCTTTTCGCAATAACGGAGATTTGACATTTACTAAAGTTACTAAGGAATGGGGACTTGACCGGGAGACCTTTTCCAATGGCAGCGCTTATGCGGATTTAGACAATGATGGGGATTTGGATTTGATTGAAAACAACATCAATGCCCCGGCTAGCCTCTATGAGAACCATATCAATGAGCGACCTGATCACCATTTTTTACGGGTTTCGGTCAGCGATCAAAACCAGCATCGGTCACTTTGGGGTACTCGTTTCCGGATAACTACTCCGGCCGGCCAGCAATTTTACGAACTTACCAATGTGCGGGGTATGTATTCTACCTCCGAACCGATCGCTCATTTTGGGTTGGGCAAATTTGATGAAGTTCAAACGTTAGAAATTTTCTGGCCCGATGGCACTCAAACCCTGATGAATGATGTCAAAGCCGGGCAGATATCGGTCGATTATCATCGAGTGACCAGAACCAAGCTTCCCAATTTCCCAAAAGAGGAAGAGACCCTGTTTTCGACCGAGCACTCCCCTACCGGACTCTCCTTTGTTCATCGAGAAAATGACTTCAATGATTTCGATCAGCAAGTGTTGCTCCCGCATAAAATGTCTCAATTTGGTCCAGCTATGGCCACCGGAGATGTCAATGGTGATCAGCTCGAAGATGTCTATTTTGGTGGGGCGACTGGAAAGCCTGGTGTTTTATTTATACAGATGACCAACGGTTCCTTTCGGGAAACCAGCGAGCAGACCTGGCAAGAGCATTTCCTTTCTGAAGATTTGGATGCCGTATTTTTTGATGTAGAAAACGACGGTGATCTCGATCTCTATGTGGTCAGCGGGGGCAATGCCTTTCCCCAGCAATCCAAGCAATATCAAGATCGAATTTACCTCAATGATGGCAAGGGCAATTTCCAGTACAATGCGGATGTGCTCCCTAAGTTTCGCGACAGCGGCGGGTGCGTTCGCCCTTTCGATTTCGACCAGGATGGCGACCTTGATTTATTTGTTGGCGGACGACATACCCCCTGGGATTATCCCTCACCTGCAATCAGTCGCTTATTGCGCAATGACAACGGCTCATTTACCGATGTCACTAAAACCTTGGCTCCCGAATTGATTTATCTAGGCCTGGTGACCGATGCCGTATGGACTGATCTGGACAATGATCATCAAATCGAACTCATCGTATGTGGCGAATGGATGCCCATTACCTTATTCAAATTTCAGGAAGGCCAGCTAACCAAGGTAACCGACAGCCAAGCCCTAAATCAAACCACCGGTTGGTGGTACAGCATTGAGGCTGCCGACATGGATGGAGATGGTGATCAAGATCTGGTCGCCGGTAATCTCGGACTAAACTACAAATACAAAGCCACAACAAAAGAACCTTTTGAGGTCCATTACTATGATTTTGACAACAACAACGCCAAGGATATTGTACTGAGCTATTACAATTTCGGGGAGCATTATCCCTTGAGGGGACGGTCTTGTTCTTCAGAACAAGTACCTGTGATCAAGGAGAAGTTTGAGACCTATAACCTATTCGCCGATGCCAATTTAACGGAGGTTTATGGGGAAGATAACCTGGCCAAGGCTCTGCATTATAAAGCAACGACTTTTGCCAGTAGCTACCTTGAGAATTTGGGTGATGGCCATTTTAGGGTAGTCCCATTGCCCAACGAGGCACAGCTTTCTTCAACGAATGACCTAATCATCAAAGATTTTAATGAAGACCGGCATTTAGATATCTTACTGGCGGGTAACCTTTTTACTTCGGAAATTGAAACCACGCGAAACGATGCCGGGACGGGTATGGTATTGTTGGGGACTGGCAAAGGTACCTTTCATCCGGTAAGTCCCGAGCAAAGCGGTCTTCTATTGAGAAAAGATTTAAAAAAACTTGGAATGCTCACCATTGGCGGCCAACAATACATCATTGGGGCCAACAATAATGATCGTCCTCAATTTTTTAAATGGCACCCAAGGGCCACCGCACACCTAAATACTTTCTAATGAATAAACGAGTCTTTATCAAAACGCTTGGAAAGGGAGCACTTTCCACACTTAGCATTCCGCTTTGGAATGCCTGCAATCAACCAGCAGCAAGCAGTACAACTAAAATGGTTGAGGGCATGCCCAGCCGTTGGGTCTGGCTAAGGCCAAAACTGGAGCAAACAGATGACTATTGGAGAAGTACCTTTGATAAAATGGCAGAAAATGGCATTGAAGCCGTGCTGCCACAAATTTTCAACAGCCACCATGCCCTATTTGACCTTCCCGGATTTCCGGTGAAGGAACGGCTATTGGAGCGCCTCATTCCATTGGCTCACGAGGCAGGTTTGCAAATACACGCCTGGATGTGGACCATGCCCTGCAATGCGCCGGAGATCATTGAAAAACATCCCGATTGGTTTGCCGTCAATGGCCTGGGGCAACCGGCACACACCCACCCTGCTTATGTAGACTACTATAAATTTCTGTGTCCCCGCCATCCGGAGGTCATTGAATTTCTAAAAACCCGGGTCGAATCACTGGCCAAAATATCGGAGCTGGACGGTATCCATCTCGATTATATTCGACTTCCCGATGTGATCCTGGCAGAGGGACTGCAACCCAAATACGATCTGGTACAAGATCGAGAATATCCACAATTTGACTATTGCTACAATGACATTTGTCGCGAGCAATTTCAGGCAGAAGGAGGTGCTGATCCAATGGCCTTAGAAGATCCATCGCAGGATGAAGCGTGGCGAAAGTTTCGGCAAGCCGGCATTACCAATCTCGTCAATGACCATTTAGTCCCCATTGCCCGACAATACGACAAAAAGATCACAGCGGCGGTTTTTCCAAATTGGGAAAGTGTGCGTCAAGCCTGGCATGAATGGGATTTGGACGGCTTTTTACCGATGCTGTACCAAGGTTTCTACAATGCCGATATTGATTGGATAAAAACTCAAACGGCCAATGCTTTGGAGCGTTTGCACCACAGCAAACCCATCTACAGCGGCTTATTTCTCCCTCATTTGAATATAGAAAAATTACCGGTGGCCGTAGACGCAGCAACTGCCGGTGGAGCAAAAGGTTATGCGCTATTCGCTTATGAAAACCTGACGGCAGATTATTGGCAGGTGCTAAAATCCATCAATAAGAACATGAAATAAAGGCTTTGAAAACTCAAAGTTTTTTTCTAATTTAGGGCTAGCCTTTGGTTTTATTAACTCCACCCACTGTCCGCCTTTCATCAACACAAGTTCATCGACTTTTCAAGATTTGACTATGTTCACGATAATTAAAAGTTAAAGATAATTTTTTCTGTGTCCGCACACAAATTCACAAATATTCTTTGTGTGCGCGCACAGTTTTTGTATTATTGCTAAAGTATTCAACTTTCCAACGTCATTTTAAATCTAAATTAAGGTTCATTATGAGCAAAAAACTAGTACTCTTAACCACCCTTATGCTACTGTTTGCGGCAGCCTCCTGGGCACAGCAAACGGTATCGGGGACTATTACAACACCCGATGGGGAGCCCCTCATCGGTGTAAACATTACTGAATTGGGCACCACCAATGGTACGATTTCCGACATTGACGGAGCCTACACACTCACAGTAAAAGAAGGCGCTACCTTAATCGTATCCATTATCGGTTACGAATCCAAAGAAATTGAGGTAGGCAATCAAAGCCAAATCGATGTACAACTTTCGGAAGGGGTTGCCCTGAACGAAGTGGTCGTCACAGCTTTGGGGATTTCTAGAGAGAAGAAGGCTTTAGGATACTCCGTAACGGAGGTTCAGGGTGATGAGCTCACTCAAGCCAGAGAAATCAATGTAATTAATGGCCTATCGGGAAAGGTAGCTGGAATGAATGTATCCTCCACCGCGGGAGGGCCTGCTTCCTCTACCCGTGTAATCATTCGTGGGACAACTAACCTACAAAAGGATGCGAACAACCAGCCACTCTACGTGATCGATGGTATTCCTATGGACAATCAAAATCTCGGTTCCGCCGGAATGTGGGGAGGTATTGACTTAGGTGATGGATTGTCGAGTATCAACCCTGATGACATTGAAAATATCTCAATCTTGAAAGGAGCTTCAGCTACGGCCCTTTATGGCAGCCGGGGACAGAATGGGGTTATTCTGATTACGACCAAAAAAGGCAGGAAGAGCAAAGCCTTGGGCGTTGATTTTAATTCGAACTTCGTAGTGGAAGATGCACTGGACTTTTACAATGATGTTCAATTTGATTATGGGGCTGGTTCCAAGGGGCAGGTACCCGATGATATGGAAGAAGCAGCAAGCACTTCCAGAAGTAGTTGGGGAGCGAAATATAACGGTCAGACCGCTACGCTTTTTGATGGATCTACAGCGCCTTATGTCGCACACAAAGATAATGTAGATAAGATTTACAATAACGGAAAAACGTTTACCAACACCCTAGCTTTCAGTGGTGGTGGAGAAAACACCACGTTCCGTTTATCTGGATCAAATCTTACAAACGATGGCCTATTTGAGAACACGGGATACGAGCGTAATTCCTTTACCGCCAGAGGGACCACAAACTTGAGAGATAAGGTCGTTATTGATGCCAAGGTTAGTTACATCAATGAAAAGGCCAATAACCGCCCCGCGCTTTCAGATAGCCCGCATAATCCTGGTCATCTGAATGAGGTAGCGTCAAGTATTGATCTGGATATTTTGAAAAAAACAGATCCGCTTACTGGCGAATATTACCCCTTGTATAGCAGTTCGATCTATCGCGTTAATCCCTATTTTGGTGTATATCAGCAGTACAATGGAGATACTCGTGACCGGATCATGGGATTGGTTTCCGCTCGATATAATTTCACAGACTGGTTATCACTCCAAGTCAGAGGGGGGACAGATTGGTATACTTTCCGGCAAACTACTTGGGACGGAGAGATGACTCCTCACCTATCAAGACCTGGCCGTATTTCTGAGAATGAACGGCGCGTGAGAGAAACCAATGTGGACTTTTTGCTTAGAGCAAATCGGGATATTTCCGAAAAAATCTCCATTGATTTCTCCATTGGTGGCAATCAAATGAGTAGCAACAAGGAGGAGATTTTGGCATCAGGTGAAGAATTTGTGATCTATGGTTTGCGTAGTCTATTGAATACAAAGTTTCCTTCAAGAGACTATATTTACCGGGAAAAGAAAGTCAACTCCATTTACGGATTTCTCCAAATTGGATTCGACAACAACCTTTACCTAGACCTTACTGCTAGAAATGACTGGTCATCGACATTACCCGTTGAAAACAACTCCTATTTCTACCCATCTGCAAGTTTGAGTTATGTATTCTCCGAGGGATTGAACATTTCAAATAAGATCCTTTCCTTTGGAAAAGCTCGCATTTCTTATGCTCAGGTAGGGGGCGATACAGATCCTTACAACCTAGCCTTGACCTACAAAGTAGTGGGAGAGCCACACCAGGAAAGTCCTCAAGGAGAAATTGCACAAACGATTATTCCGAATTCAACGCTAAAACCGACCAACACCTCTTCTATAGAAGCAGGTTTGGATCTACGCTTCTTTAGTAATAGAATCGGTTTGGACCTTGCTTGGTATAGCCAGGTAACTACGGATCATATTATCGACGTTGATATTTCGCAAACGTCAGGTTACAGCGGGGTCAAAGTAAACGCTGGGGAGCTTAGCAATTCCGGAGTTGAAGTACTCTTAAATACGGTTCCTGTAAAAACGAAAGATTTCATCTGGAACCTGGATATTAATTTTGCCAAAAACAAGAGTAATGTTGGCGCACTTGATGACGAGGGTAAATTAGAAGCCATTAGAATTGATGAATCCAGACAGCGTAACACGTTTGTGGAAGCCCGATTGGGTAGCCCTTATGGTGCCATTGTGGGTTATGGCTTTCGCCGTGATAATCAGGGCCGAATTGTTTACAATGATAGTGGTTTACCTCTTGCATCAGAAGATCTAATGATCTTGGGTTCTGGTGTTCCTGATTTCTTTGGTGGGATTAGCAACTCTCTCAGCTATAAAGGTTTTTCTCTGGGAGTTCTGCTTGACTTCAAATGGGGTGCAGATATCCACTCCATGACCAACCTGACATTATACAGTACAGGAAAGCATATTGATACGGTCGAAGGTCGTGATGGCTGGGCTGCATCAGAAGCTGCTCGTGAAGCAGCCGGAGTAGATCCTGAAGATTGGGACCCAACCGGTGGATACCTTGTAGAAGGCGTAAACGAAGATGGTGAGGCAATCTCTCGCTATGTAGATCCAGAAATTTATTTCCCACACGTAGCTACCAACATTTCTGAAGCCTTCGTCTACTCCGCCAATATGATCAAACTACGTCAGGCCACTTTGAGCTATAATTTCCCTCGGAGTTTGATGGAGAAAACCCCATTTCAAGGACTGACCTTGTCATTCGTAGCTAGAAATCTATTCTTTCTCTACAAGGATGTGCCAAACGTGGATCCCGAATCTAATTATAGTAGCGGTAATGCTCAAGGACTGGAGTACGCAACTATTCCAACTGTAAGAAGCTTTGGCTTTAACTTAAATGTTAAATTTTAATCCAAAACAAAGTCAATAATGAAACGATATAATTTTAGAATATTATTAGTCGCCTGCCTGGCCCTTTTCACCTTCAATAGTTGTGATAAGGACTTCGAAGAGATCAACATCAATCCAACGCAGGCTAATGAATTGGACCCAGCTTTTCAGTTGGCCAGAATTCAGGTCTCGATGTCAAATAACCGCTATGAATATTGGCGGGCCCAATACATTTACTGTTCTACGATCATCCAGCACAACGCCAGTAACCAAAGCTACTGGGCGGGTGATAAATACAATATGATTGACTCCTATTCTTCTGCTTGGTGGGATTCTTCTTATCCACGGGAAGTAAAGAATGTAACAGATTTAGTAGCCAGAACTGCTGATGACCCTATTTATGTTAACTTCCATGCCGCCGCGAGAATTCTGCGGGTCTACATCATGTCTCGTATCACAGATCTGTATGGAGATAGTCCATATTTCCAGGCAGGTAAGGGTTTTACTGAGGGGGTCTATTTCCCAGAATACGATCGTCAGGAAGACATCTATATGGACTTCTTTGCGGAACTCGAAAATGCTCAAAAGTTGTTTACCAGTGATGCCAGTGTACTTCCACTATCTGGTGATGTGTTCTTGGGCAGTGATACTGATAAGTGGAAACGTTTTGCTAATTCTTTGCGATTGCGCCTGGGGATGCGCTTAACTGAAGTCAACCCAACCTTAGCACAGCAGCAAGTCGAAGCGGCCATCGCCGGTGGAGTAATGCAAAGTAATGAGGATATCGTTTACCTACAGCACACCCAGGTCGAAACCAACGGAAACAGTGATGTAATGGCTGCGGATGATGCCTTCCGTATGTCCGAAGTCATGGTTAATTACCTAAAAGCCACCGGTGACCCACGTTTGCCGATTTGGGGGATGACCTATGACGCTGATGGCAACGAACAGCCGGATGTAGCCACCTGGAAAGGATTGCCCAATGGTACTGATAGTAATAGTCCGGAAAGTGAAGTATACGAGACTTTTGTGCGTCATAACCGTACTACCATCAAGAGTCCCGAATCCCCTTCCTTCCACATGACTTACTCAGAAGTTGAGCTCTTGCTGGCAGAAGCTGCAGTACGTGGATGGGGAGCGCCATTAACTGCTGCTGAGCACTTTGAAAGAGGATTGCGTGCCGGTTGTGAGCACGTACGTTGGTATCCAAATGCTGATATTGATGATGCTGATATTGATGCATTTGTGGCCGCAAACCCTTTGGACGTAAGTTCGGATGAAGCAAGCCTGAAACACATTGCAACCGAACAGTGGGTACAGTTTTACCAAAATGCCATGGAAGCTTTCTCCAACTGGCGTAGAACCGGATATCCGGAGTTGACTCCGGTCAATCACCCGATTGGAACAACGAATGGAACCATCCCACGCCGTTTGTACTATCCTCCTAGTGAAAAAGGCATAAATCCTAATTTTGACATTGCCGTGGACCGTCAATTTGGTGGTGTGAACGACCTCACCGGCCGTGTTTGGTGGGACGTACAATAAGTAATAACAGATACGTTTAAAACCAATAAATTTGGTTTGATAATCTTTAAATTTGATGTAGGATGGCAACTAGCTGTCCTGCATCAAGTTATTTTAACCTTTCCCATTATTATGAAACAACTACTCTTCATTCTGGCCCTTTGTTCGATGCCCATTTTTATATTGTCTCAATCCACTTGTGAAGTGGAGGTGGAAGCCCTACAAGGTAGCTACGAAGGGGATTGTAAAAAAGGAAAAGCTCACGGCGAAGGCAAAGCCGTAGGTACCGATACTTATGAAGGAAACTTTCGGAAAGGAGCACCACATGGACAGGGCAAATATATCTGGGCTAGCGGTGATTGGTACGAAGGGGCATGGAAAAAGGGTAAAAAAGAGGGGGCCGGTCTCTGGTACGTAAAAAAAGATAACCTGACCTTAAAAGGCTATTGGATCGATGATGAATATATCGGCACCGAGAAAGATCCCTATAAAGTGCTCAATAAAACCATTTCTGTCACCAGAATGGGCTTTAACCGTTTGGGATCAGAGCCGGATGAAATCACGTTTGAATTCACCAGACTGGGAAAGCCAACCAAGGTGCAAAATTTTAAGGTAGTAGACAATTTTGGAGAAGTCACCCGCGGTACGGACTACGAGCAAACGGTAGCCGTTTACAAATTTCCCTTCCAGGGTACAATCTCCTTTGAAGCCGCAGTTGTTCGTGACGAAGCAGGAGGCGGAAATTTAACCTATGAAAGTGGAGAAGTGATGTTTAAAATCAACCAATCCGGGCAGTGGACCGCAACGATCGAGGTCGGCACCAATTGAGTAAATTTACCGCTTTATGCAGAAGTATCCGTTCGCCATTCTTTTTTTAGTGCTTTTACTCGCTGCTTGTCGAAAAACCACAACAGAAAAAACTGATTATCAACAGATTATCACCGATCAAAATCTAACTCCTTGGGTTGATCCTTTCATCGGTACCGCCGAGCACGGACACGTTTATCCCGGTGCTACCGTACCCTTTGGCGCAGTTCAATTAAGTCCTGATAATGGCACGCATGGTTGGGATTGGTGTGCCGGTTACCACTGGGCCGATAGCATCATCGTAGGCTTTAGTCATACCCATTTGAGCGGAACGGGTATCGGTGATCTTTACGACATCTCCGTCATGCCATCTCAAAACCCCATCGACCTGACCCAAAAATACAAATCTCCTCGGGAGGCACCCTACGCGGCGGCTTTTAGCCACGATCGGGAACGGGCTTCTCCCGGATATTATGCAGTGCACCTAGACAATGGTATCGAAGTACAATTAACGGCTTCTCTACATGCGGGGTTTCATCAGTACCATTTTCCCAGTATAGATAGTGCAACGCTCCTACTCGACCTGGGGTTTGCACTCAACTGGGACCGCCCAATCGATACTCGTATCCACCTGGAAAGTGATACCATGATCACCGGCTATCGCTTTTCCACTGGTTGGGCAAAGGATCAGCGGGTCTTTTTTGCGATGACCCTCTCCCACCCTTTTCAAAGCCACCAATTGGCAGACAGTACCCTCCTGCAAAAGGGCGACTTATTGGTGGGACAAAAAGGCCGCTTGGCGCTTAATTTTGGCACCATTGATACCTTAAAGACCAAAGTGGGCATCTCCTCGATTAGCCGCCAAGGAGCCATCGAAGCATTAGCAGAAATTCCACATTGGAACTTTGAAAAAGCTAAAAAAGCTGCTCAAGAATCCTGGAATCTCCAACTGAACAAGATCCAGGTCACCTCAACTGATAAGGCAAAAAAGACAATTTTTTACACTGCATTGTACCGCACCAATCTGGCTCCAGTGGTCTTTTCCGATGCCTTAGGCAACTACAAGGGAGCGGATAATGCGATCCACCAGGTTGATTATACCCGCTACGACATCTTTTCACTGTGGGATACCTTTCGGGCTGCTCATCCCTTGTTTACCTTGTTGCAACCTGAGCGAGTGGATGAAATGATTAAATCAATGTTGGATCACTATGAGCAAACCGGGTTATTACCTGTTTGGTCTTTGCTAGGTAATGAAACCAATACGATGACGGGCTACCATGCCATTCCCATCATCACAGATGCTTATTTGAAGGGGTTCCGTGGTTTCGATGCAGGATTGGCCTTTCAAGCCATGAAAAAAAGTGCGCAGCAAGACATTCGCGGCAGTAATTTCTATCGGAAATATGGCTATATCCCCTACGATAAAGACGGCGAGTCGGTCACTAAAACACTGGAATACGCCTATGATGATTGGTGTATTGCACAGATGGCGAAAGCACTGGGAAAAACATCTGATTATGAATACTATATGCAGCGCGCCCAAAGCTTCCGTCCACTCTTTGATACCTCAACCGGTTTTATGCGTGCCAAGTTATCCGATGGAAGTTGGAAAACGCCCTTCGATCCACAATATTCCGATCACAATTTTGATGTCGCGGAATATACCGAAGGAAATGCCTGGCAACACTCCTGGTTTGTCCCCCATGATGTTCCGGCATTAATAGAATTGCACGGCGGCCCAGACGCTTTTATTAAAAAGCTGGATTCCTTGTTCACCATCGATTCTGAAATCCGGGGAGATTATATCTCCAATGATATTTCTGGTTTGATTGGCCAATATGCCCACGGCAATGAACCTAGTCACCATATTGCGTACCTTTACAATTATGCCGGGATGCCCTGGAAAACACAGAAAATGGTGCACAAAATCATGCAGAGCCAATACAACACCACAGCGGCTGGCCTCTGTGGTAATGAGGATTGCGGGCAAATGTCAGCTTGGTATGTTTTTAGTGCCCTTGGCTTTTATCCCGTCAACCCAGCATCGGGTATCTATGTCATTGGGACTCCGGCATTTCCAGAAACTAAAATTCAATTGGGTAATGGCAGAATCTTCACCATCCAGGCTGAAAATTTAAGCCAAGAAGCATTTTACATTCAATCTGCCAAATTGAATGGCCAGCCATTGGAGCATGCCTATCTCACCCATGATGAAATTTTGCAGGGAGGAACTTTACAATTAACAATGGGGAGCACACCCAACAAAAAATTGTGGTCAGACCAGGAGGCTTTCCCTCCTGCCTCGCGTAAGGACTGACCTCTAAGTGTACCAAAATTTGGCTTAAAAAAGGCTTATTATGAAGCATACTAAAATCAAACTCTCCGCTTTAATTTTTGCAATCATCCTTTCACTTGGGGTGTGGAGTGGCAGTTGTTCCCGAGAGAGCCATAGCCTGGCTCGGGGAAAAACCATTCCCGATAAAATTAGCTTTAACTTCCATGTCAAGCCCATTTTATCGGATCGGTGCTTCAAATGTCATGGCCCGGATGAGAATACCCGAGAAGCAGGGCTTCGACTGGACACCAAAGAGGGTGCATTTGCTGCTCTTGGCAAAGCAAAGGACCACTATGCCATCATTCCCGGAGATGTGGAGAATAGCACCTTGGTCCAACGCATATTTAGCGATGATCCGGAAGAAGTGATGCCCAGCCTGGAATCGAATTTAACACTCGACGAATATGAAAAACAGATCTTAAAGAAATGGATACAGCAAGGCGCTGAATGGCAGCAACACTGGTCTTTTACACCTCCGAAGCAATCAGATATACCAGAAGTCGTGCAAAAAGACTGGCCAAAAAACGAGATCGATTATTTCATTTTAAGTCGGTTGGAAAAGGAAAACATCAAACCCAGTCCAGAAGCCGATAAAGAAAGATTAATTCGCCGACTCAGTTTCGACCTCACCGGTTTGCCTCCCACATTGGAACTAATCGATGCCTTCTTGGCCGATTCAAGTGAAATGGCTTATGAAAATGCCGTTGATCAATTGCTCAGTACACCCGCGTATGCCGAACGTATGGCCGCTTCCTGGCTCGATCTGGCGCGCTATGCGGATACTCACGGCTACCAGGATGACCTGGAGCGGGTCATGTGGCCCTGGCGCGATTGGGTCATTCATGCATATCGGAAAAACATGCCTTTTGACCAGTTTGTCAAGTGGCAATTGGCTGGTGATTTGCTCCCTGATCCAACCCGGGAACAAATCATTGCCACAGCCTTCAACCGCAATCATAAAATCACTCAGGAAGGTGGGGTCATCCCCGAAGAATTCCGGGTCGAATACGTAGCGGATCGTACGCAAACCTTTGCCACCGCCTTTCTAGGCCTTACTATGGAATGTGCCCGCTGCCATGACCATAAATACGATCCCATTTCCCAAAAGGATTATTACCAATTGTTTGGCTTCTTCAATAATGTACCAGAAAAGGGATTGATTGAAACCTATGGCGCCATTCCGGAACCCTATATCTTTTTGACCAAAGAGGAAATTGATCAAACTTTACATTTTGTCAATAATTTGGATACGCTGGAAAAGATTCCACTCATGGTGATGGAAGAAATGCCGGAACCGCGGCAGGCCTATATCCTAACACGAGGCCAATACGATCAACACGGGGACCCCGTTGATCCAAATACCCCTTCATCTTTGGGGCCTCTACCGGAAAATCTTCCCGCCAATCGTTTGGGGTTGGCAGAATGGTTATTTCAAAAAGACCACCCCTTGATGTCTCGGGTCACCGTCAATCGCTTTTGGCAGCAATTATTTGGTAACGGTATCGTGACTACAACCGAAGATTTCGGAGCCCAGGGGGCACTGCCCACCCATCCGGAATTATTGGATTTTTTGGCCATCAAATTTATGGAAGATGGCTGGGATGTGAAGGCAATGCTGAAATACATTGTTTGCTCTGCGACCTACCGTCAATCCTTGAAACGACGTCCAGAATTAGTAGAGATTGACCCTGAAAACAGTTTACTCGCCCGTGGACCAAGGTTGCGTCTTACGGCTGAAATGATCCGCGACCAAGCATTGGCCATTAGTGGCTTATTGGTTGAAGAAATCGGTGGCCCCAGCGTAAAACCCTATCAACCAGCGGGCCTTTGGGCTGAAACAACTGGCGGTGGTGGTGGCTCTACGGCCAAATATGAACCCGATACAGGTCAAGACTTGTACCGCCGAAGTATTTACACTTTTTGGAAAAGAACGGTTCCACCTCCCAGTATGATGACCTATGATGCGGCTTCTCGCGACTTCTGCGTGGTACGTCGACAGCGCACCTCTACCCCACTACAAGCACTGGTGCAAATGAATGATCCTCAAATAGTGGAAGCGGCGCGTGTACTGGCTTATCGCGCCATTAAGCAAGCCGAAGCAGATCCTATTTCCCGATTGGCTTATATGTTTCGATTAGCGACTAGCCGACAGCCGGAAATGGACGAATTGGCCACTTTAAAAGACTATTTTCAAGCTGAAAAAGAACACTATAACCTTGATGTAAAATCGGCCGCTGAATTTTTGAAAGTTGGTCAAGCACCACAAGAAGATTTACTGCCCATACCCGAAATGGCGGCTTATGCGCTGGTTGCCAATGCTATTTTTAACCTCGATGAAACCATCACCAAAAACTAAGTCCAATGGAAAAGCTTATCAAACAAAACGCCTATACCATGAACCGGAGAAACTTCCTCTCCAAATCCAGTCTAGGCTTGGGTGTAGCAGCACTTTCCTCATTGCTCGGTTGTGGGCCTTCTACTTCGAGCAATCCGATGGACGCCAATGCAGATCTTTTGAGTGGCATCCTGGGGAATCTACATTTTGCGCCAAAAGCGAAACGAGTTATTTATCTGTTTCAAAGTGGAGGCCCTTCTCAATTGGAGTTGTTTGACTACAAACCGCTCTTGCAAAAAATGCGAGGTGAAGAATTGCCGGAGTCGGTGCGCAATGGTCAGCGGTTGACCGGGATGACCTCCAATCAAACCTCTTTCCCTTTAGTTGGATCTCCATTCGAATTTAATCAATACGGAGAAAGTGGAGCATGGATCAGCAACCTCCTACCGTATACCTCCAAGATCGTTGATGACATCTGTATTGTCAAATCCATGTATACAGAGGCCATCAACCATGATCCGGCAATTACCTTTTTTCAAACCGGCTCCCAGCAACCTGGTCGACCGAGCATAGGTTCCTGGTTGAGTTATGGTCTCGGGAGTGAGAACAAGAACCTGCCAACCTTCACCGTGCTACTCTCCAGAGGCACTGGAAGACCGATGGGACAACCTTTGTACTCCCGGCTTTGGGGCAATGGTTTTTTACATTCTCTCCACCAAGGTGTCCAATTTAGATCGGGTAAAGACCCTGTTTTGTACCTCAATAATCCGGACGGCATGGACAGTCTAAGCAGAAGGCGGATGCTGGATAAGGTGGCGCAACTTAATCACAAGCAGCTCCTTGAATTTGGCGATCCGGAAATTGTGACTCGTATTGCTCAATATGAAATGGCCTATCGTATGCAAACTTCCGTACCAGAGGTGCTTGATATCGCCGACGAACCGGAATACATCTATCGATTATACGGCCCCGAAGCAACCCAGCCAGGTACTTTTGCCGCCAATTGCCTCCTGGCTCGTCGCCTGGCAGAACGCGATGTTCGTTTTATTCAACTCTATCACATGGGGTGGGATCAACACGACAATCTACCCAATGCTGTAGCCAAGCAAGCCAGCGATGTGGATCAGGCTTCAGCGGCCTTAATCATCGATTTGAAGCAAAGAGGAATGTTGGAAGATACGCTCGTCATCTGGGGCGGCGAATTTGGACGCACCAATTATTCCCAAGGTATTCTAACCGATACTACTTTTGGGCGTGACCACCATCCACGTTGTTTTAGCCTTTGGATGGCTGGTGGAGGCATCAAGCCTGGAATGGTCTATGGTCAGACGGATGATTTTGGCTACAATATCACCGAAAACCCGGTGCATGTCCATGATTTTCAAGCGACCTTATTGCATCTATTGGGTATTGACCACGAAAAACTAACCTATAAATATCAGGGCCGTCGCTTCCGCTTGACGGATGTTGCTGGTCAGGTCGTTAATGATTTGCTGGTATGAGAAGACGGCAATTTATCGGTGCGACTTTAGGCACGCTGGTGGGCACTTCACTAGGAGCAGCCCATTTTTCAAAAAAAAGACATTTACTTTTGGACTATAAAGATTTTATCATTGGTCATGGATCTCACCGCTACAAGATCGATTTAAATTGGGGTGCTCTAAATGCCAATTTTTATCCGGTCAATGACTGCCACGAAATGGTGCAAGATACCAGAGGGCGGATTATCTTACTGACTAACGATACCAAAAATAATGTGATCATCTACGACAAATCCGGCAAACTGATTGAAGTATGGGGAACGGATTATCCCGGTGCCCACGGCCTAACCCTGAACATTGAAAATGGAGAGGACTTTTTATACATCTGCGATAACAACCGCCATGAAGTGATCAAAACCACCATCGACGGCCAGGTCGTGATGACCCTTCCCTGGCCAAAAGAATCTGGTCATTATGAAAAAGCGGAACAATATATTCCAACGGAGACGGCCATTGCCCCCAATGGAGATATCTATGTAGCGGATGGCTATGGATTGCAATACATCATGCATTACAATGCCCGGGGAGAATTGCAAAATGTCTTTGGTGGACGTGGACCAGGAGAAGAACACTTCGATAATGCCCATGGAATTTGTCTCGACCTCCGAGTACCACAAGCCCCTTCCCTATTAATTACGGCGCGACAACAGAACAAGCTCAAGCGATTTTCTTTGGACGGGCGACTGATGAGCATTATTGACCTTCCCGGGGCTTTTATATGTCGGCCGGTCATTCACGGGAAGGAAGTTTATTTGGCCACACTAGTTTCCAAACTACCCTGGAACTCCCAATCGGGTTTTGTGTGTATCCTCAATGAAAAAGACCAAGTTATTTCGGTACCAGGCGGAAGTGAACCTGTTTATCACCAGAACCAATTGCAACAACTGCAACAAACGGTGAAGGTATTTCAACACCCGCATGATGTCTGTGTGGATGATGATGAAAACCTGTACGTCGCACAGTGGAATTCAGGAAAAACTTATCCCATCAAACTGATACGGGTATGAGCAATAAAAGGCTAGTGATCTTGTTATCTATAGGGCTATTGCCAATGGTAATATGCGCTCAAGATCTTCATTTTGCGCAAACTGGGACCTTTCAATTGGCTGATCCTATCGTGCAATTTGATCGTATTTTGTTTCAGGAATCCGCTATGATTACGCTTGATGCAGCATTAGAAAACACGAGTATTTTCTATACGCTTAATGGTGAAGATCCAACCATCGGTTCTACGTTATACCAGCATCCAATTGTACTTACAGAAAGCGCAGTAGTAAAGGTTCGGGCCTTTCATCCCGATTGTCGAAGTAGTGAAGTGGTTTCCCAACAATTTTTACAAGTAAAAAGGCCTCTGGATGTTAAAAAATGCGTTTTAACCAATCAACCGGCCAAGCAGTATTCAGGTCAAGGGGGCCAATCTCTTTTTGATCTACAAAAAGGAAGCCTCGATTTTCACGATGGCCATTGGCTGGGTTTTAATGGAAATGATTTGGAAGTCGATTTAGAACTAAAAGAAGCAACTTCGTTCAGTAGCCTGACAATCAGTAATTTAAAAAATCAATCCTCTTGGATTTTTCCAATCAGAAAAATAGAAATTTACAGTTCAGATGATGGTCAGGCCTATACTTTGATCCAAAGTGAGGAATACGCCGAGGGAGACACGCCTTTCCCTGCTGCACAGATTTTTAAAACCTTAGTATTTCGCCCTGTAAAGACCCGTTTTCTCAAAATTAAAGCCCTGAATCAAGGGGAGATTCCGGCCTGGCATCCCGGTGCGGGAACTCCTGCCTGGTTATTTATTGACGAGATTATATTGAGATAGCTGTTATGGAATTAATACATTTACTCGGTCGTTTTCACCCACTCGTTTTGCACCTGCCCATCGGCTTTCTGGTAATGGCCGCGTTATTCGAGTTTTTGCAGCGCCGCTCGGAGCAACAATCGCTGCAACAAGCAACCAGTATCGCTTTGTTGGGCACCATGATTTCCGCAATTTTGGCAGCAGCCTTGGGTTATCTTCTTTCATTGGAAGATGGCTATGCAGGCGAATTATTGGATCAACACAAATGGCTGGGCATTGGCTTTGCCTTGAGTTCGGCCGTACTGTATTGGCTCCAGAAAAGACGAATTAAAAACCCGAAACGACCATCTTTCTTTCTTCCCTTTTTGGGCTTCTCCTTTCTACTCATGTCTGCTGCCGGGCACTACGGTGGTATGTTGACGCATGGAACAAACTACCTCACCGAACCATTGGAAAACCTCCTGGGTGCAACGGATGCAGAAACACCACAAATGGATCTTTCCCAACTGGATAGTGCAGTCGTTTTCACCCAATTTATCCAACCCATTCTCAAAGCCAAATGTACCTCTTGTCACAATGCCGGCAAGCTCAAAGGCGAACTCATGTTGCACTCCATTGAAGGCATCAAAAAAGGCGGAGAAAATGGTGCCGTTTTGGTTGCCCGCCAAGTGGAAAACAGTCCACTGGTGCAACGCATCAAATTGCCGAAAGAGGAGGAAGAACACATGCCCCCCGATGGAAAAAAACAGATTACCGAAGATGAACTGGCCTTATTGGAGTGGTGGATTGCCGAAGGTGGTGATTTTGAAAAAAAGGTGGGACAATACCAACAGCCCGATAATATCCGAACCATCCTGGAGGCCCTGGTAACGCCCCCCAATGGCATCTATGCACTCGATATTGCCCCATTGAGTGATCGAAAGCTGACTGCGCTGCAGGAGCAAGGCATGCCCTTGTTTGCCTTATCCCGAGAAAGTCCCTTTATAGAAGCCGATTTTTCAGGACAAGACGACCTCAATGCCCGGCAATTAAGCCAGCTAAAAAAATCCAGTCAACAATTGACTAAGCTCGATTTTAGTCGCAGTAATTGTAATGATGAGCTGTTGCAAATTGTTACCAAGCTTCCCCATTTGACCCATTTGAATCTGAGCAAAACAAAAATCAGCAATGCGGGATTGCGTCACCTCGAAGGGCTCGAGTATCTCGAATATCTAAACCTTTTTGGCACCAGTATTAATGATTCCGCACTAGTACATCTGGAGCAATTGCCTAACTTGCAACGCCTGTATTTGTGGAATACCCAAGTGACGGAGGCCGGTATTAACCAGCTTCAACAATTACATCCACATCTGATGATTGACGATGGTCGAGAAGATGACCCCGCCTTTGCCAAAGCAACCATGAAACCGCCACAAATTTTAGCGGAAAAAGAAATGTTTAACGACACGGTTCAGGTAGAATTGAAATTCAACTTCACCGGTGCCAACCTCTACTATACGCTTGATGGCACAGCCCCTGACACCAACGCTCTTTTGTATACCGCCCCATTGACACTCAACCAAACTACTACTATAAAAGCCATTGCGCACAAACCAGGTTGGGACATAAGCGAAATGAGCGAGAAACGATTGATAAAGGTGAAATACCGGCCTAAGGTCGTTAACTTAACCACTCCCAATGAGCGTTATTCAGGCAATGGGGCCAAGACTTTGACAGACTTCACGAAGGGCACCATGTCTTTTCAGGATGGCTCCTGGTTGGGTTACCAAAAGAAACATTTAGAGGCGCTACTTGACCTCGGTAAGCCCGTTGAAGTATCCAGAGTGACGGTTAGTGCTTTAGAAAATGCCGGTTCCTGGATTTTTTTCCCGAAAGGAATAAAAGTCTGGACCTCTCAAGATGGCAAGAATTACCAATCGGCAGCTAGCACCTCTTTGGGAGCTCCATTGGCAGCTTCTGATCCCGCTATAAAGAATTTTCCCCTGAACTTTGCCTCAACAATGGCTAGATTTGTAAAAGTAAAAGTGGAAAGCAATCTGGTAAATCCAGATTGGCACCCTGCTCCCGGGGAACCCTGCTGGATTTTTGTAGATGAAATTTTAGTGGAGTGAAAGATTCGGATTAAGGGAATAGCTCACTCTGAAAGATCTTAGTGCATGTTTGAACGAGGTTTTAAAAAAAATTATCAAGGCTTATGAAATACAAATTTACCCTACTTTTAGCTTTAGTAACTTTTCAACTGCTGGCTCAAGATTTCAAAGTCATCGGCTACTTGCCATACTACCGCTTTGCTTTAAGTGAGCAGATTGATTACAGCAAATTGACGCATTTGAATCTATCCTTTGCCAATCCTGATATGGAAGGCAATCTTTCTATTGGCGGTCAAGATATCGATCCCATTGTACAGATGGCCAAGCAAGAGAATGTGGCCGTCTGCATTTCACTGGCTGGTGGCGCACTAACTGCCGAATGGGCCGCAGCATGGGAACATTTGACCATGCCTGCCAATAGACCCGCCTTTATTCATAAAATCATGAACTACGTACGTGATCATGACTTGGATGGCGTAGACGTAGACCTGGAATGGAGTCATGTCAATAGCGATTACTCTGGCTTTGTCCTAGAATTACGGGACTCCATCGACCAGTATGGCTGGTTGATGACAGCAGCTTTACCCGGAACCTACCGCTATCCCGAAATCAGTGCAGCAGCAATGCTTTCCTATGATTTTATCAATATGATGGTATACGACCTGACCGGTCCGTGGGCTCCCGATAACCCAGGGCAACATTCGCCTTATAGTTTTGCGGTAAGCGCCATCAACTATTGGACCAATCAAGGCATGCCTGCTGATAAGCTGACACTTGGCGTTCCCTTTTACGGCTGGAATTTCAACAATGCCCCAGGGAGTGTCACCTCGGTCACATTTGGCAGTATGGTCAACCAAAATCCAGATTACGCCCATCAGGATCAGGTCGATCAGATTTATTACAATGGCATACCCACTATCCAGGCCAAAACAGCTTTGGCACTGCAAGAAGTTAGTGGCATCATGATCTGGGAGTTGGGACAAGATGCCTTTAATGAATATTCTCTATTAACAACTATAGACGAAGTCATCCATGGTACCGTTGGGGTAGAAATCCCTGAGTCATTGGCCAACGTTGATGTTTATCCCAATCCATTCGGCACCTATCTGCAAGTGAACAATCAAGAGGAGACCTTTCAATATACTCTCAGTAATGCCAATGGCATGGTGGTCTCACGCGGGCAAGTGGCCGCGCTAAGTAATGAATTAATTAATACCAATGATCTGCCGGGAGGTTTTTATGTACTAAATCTAGTGAATAATAATGAGGCCCTGACCTGGCGACTGATCAAGCGATAGCCTGGCCATTAGTGCAGGTTTGGAGATGGTGTTTTAGCAGCGAAGCAGGTTTTGGGTTCTCGCGAGGCTCATTTTTGAGCCCGTAGTGCAGCAAAGGGCTCAGCGAAGAATAAGTTGTCTGGTAAATATTCAAGTGTGAAGAAATGAAGCAGTATGCTAGTTGGGTCTTGATTTTAGTTTTGTCATTCGTAGGCTGTGAATCGCAGCCCGGTACAGTGGTAAAAATGAAATATGAGCACCCCATTGCCTATGCGCCAAGGGAGTATATCTGTTATCGAGCGCCCACGCCTCCTGTCATTGACGGTTTGATTGAAGCTGCTTGGAAAGACGCTCCTTGGACCGAAGATTTTGTCGACATTGAGGGAGAGCTAAAACCGCCCCCTCCTCACCGTACCCGAGCCAAAATGCTTTGGGATGACCAATATTTTTACTTCGCCGCAGAGATTGAAGACCCCCACCTGTGGGCAACCCTGACAGAAAGGGATGCCGTGATGTACCAAAATGATGATTTTGAAATTTTCATCGACCCGGATGGAGATGGGCAACACTATTATGAATTTGAAATGAATGCCAATAACGCTATTTGGGACTTGCTCATGCTCTTTCCTTACCGCGTCAAAAGCCCCCCTAATTATATCAACAATTGGGACATCAAAGGGATTCGTACCGGTGTTCAGTTGTACGGCACCATTAATAACCCTTCCGATACAGACAGTATGTGGACAGTGGAGGTTGCCATGCCTTGGAGTGCTCTTAGAGAGCTGGCCCCACAGACCAGGATGCCTGAGGATGGTGAACAGTGGCGCGTCAATTTCTCCCGTGTTGATTGGCACTTGGATATCGTAGACGGCCTTTATCAAAAAAAAATAGATCCCAATACCGGAAAAGCGCAAAGATGGCCTGAAGAGAACTGGGTTTGGTCACCCTCCGGACGGGTGGAGATGCACCAACCGGAAACCTGGGGATATGTCCAGTTTTCTCAAAATCAGGCTGGCCAATCCCCGGTGGCATTCAACAAAAATCCAGATGAAGTCATCAAGTGGGCTTTATGGCAATTGTATTTTCAGCAAAAACAGCATTGGCAGGAATACGGACACTACTCGGCTGACCAGGATCATTTTACCATTCCAGACACCCCAGCAGGCTTCTCTCCGAACTTTGCGGTGACTCCCACTCAGTTTGAGATCATTGTTGCCGGGCATACAGGTGGCTACTGGCATATCAATGAGCGGGGGCGTATTTTCAAAACACTACACCGGTTTTAGTTCCCACTCCCACCCAAAAGGAACCGTATTAGTAAATTAGGTTGCTTGTAGGAAATTGTACATTTGGAGACTGGTATATTAAATGAGAAGCAAAGAATTAGGAAATAACAAATAATGGAGGAAACTTTTATCATCCAAACGGCAGATTTTCAACTCACCCAATTTGATTTTTTTGTCCGAATGCTGGTAGCAACAGGTATTGGATTTGTTATTGGGTTGGAGCGGGAATTCGCTTCATTATCGAGAAAAGAAGAAATATTTGCAGGCGCAAGAACCTATGTGTTGGTGGTTCTTTTCGGGTTTTCAAGTGCTTTTTTGAGCTTCTATTTCACACATTGGATTGTAATGATCGGGTTGTTGGGAACGATTGCCATTGTTGCCGTTTCGTATTGGGTAAGTGCCAATAAAGGCGAAATCGGGGGGACTACAGAGTTCGCTACACTCCTTGCTTTTCTTTTAGGATGTATCACCTTTTTAGGCTTTGTGGAGGCGAGCCTTGCCATTACTGTTGTGGTATTAGTATTACTGTCATTAAAAGTGAAACTACAAAATATCATTGGACGGATTACACAGGAGGAAATGTATGCCTTTGTCAAATTTGTAGTTCTTGCACTTTTGATTTTTCCCTTTTTGCCGGACAACACATTTGGTCCTTTTGATGTCTTCAACCCCAGGGAATTAGGCTGGATAATCCTGCTTACTTCAGGGCTTGGTTTTGTCGGGTATTTATTGATAAAATTCCTTGGCAGCGACCGGGGTATTCTACTCACCGGTATAGTTGGTGGCTTAGTTTCCAGTACAGCTATTACTTGGGTGTTTTCCCAAAAAAGCAAACAAGCCCCGGAGCTATCCAGAAATTGTGCGGTAGCAATACTTGCTGCTTCGACGATAATGGTTATTCGGATTTTTGTGTGGGTGATTGTTTTTAATCAAGCTCTGTTACCCAAATTGATACTCCCCATGGTTTTGGTTTTTCTGGCTGGATTGGGTGTGGCGTTATATTTTCACAAAAAACAATCTCTTTCAGAGGTCAAAACAGACTTCCCACTTGGAGAACCGCTCAATTTACGGGAAGCTGTATTTTTCGGTCTTCTTTACACGGGAATTTTGTTGTTGGTGAGTTATGCAAACAACCAATTCGGAACAAAAGGAATTTTTGTATCAAGTGCCATTGCTGGCTTAACGGATATTGATGCCATTACGATTTCTATGTCTAAATTAGCAGGAGATTCCATCCCGGTACTTACCGCTCAAAACGCCATTTTGCTAGCGACCTTATGTAATACTATTGTGAAAATCGGTATTGCACTTTGGGCAGGCAGTAGGCATTTACGAAAGTATATATTGATTGGCTACGGACTTATTTTTCTTGCGGGATTGGTCGGGTTTGTGATTTTGAATCTTTAAGTTTATCAACAACATCATGAAAGAATGGAATTCGTTACATCTTGATTGTTTTATTGAAAAATTTGATTAGCTCCTGTTATGAAATTATTTTCAATCTTTTAGGTAGTCATTCAGGCTGCAAATTCCAGTAATTCAATTTCCTGGGGGTAGATTAAACCGTCATTTTTTTTCAAACTGTTGCAAAGCTTCTAAAGCTTCACATCCATACATCACGGAAGGTCCGCCACCCATTAAAATAGCCACACCAATGGTATCCATGATTTCTTCTTTTGTAGCTCCAACTCGCAAGGCATCATGAATGTGGAAGGCGATACAACCGTCGCAACGAACTGTTATTGCAATTCCCAAGGCAATCAGCTCTTTTGTTTTTGCTGACAATGCTCCGTCAATTGCATTGGTGTGATGCAATTTCCCAAAGGCAGTCATGGTGTCAGGAATTGATTTGCCCATTTGCCCCATGAGTTGTTTTAACTGTTCGTATTGCTTTGGATAATTTTTCATTAGTATTATTTTTTGATTTTCAACAAATGATTTCAAATAGAATCACATTTTATCAGAAAATGCTAATTAATAATAATTACAAAACTGCCCTGATTATTGATAAGGAAACCTGATCCTTGTCAAAATAAGGGATGATTTGCATCACCTTAGTGCATATTTGGAGGTGGGGCTTTAGCAGCGAAAATTGCAGGTTTGGGGTTCTCGCCAGGCTCATTTTTTCGTCCGTCTCGGCTGAGCCGAGACGGACGAAAAAACAGCCGAAAAGAGGTTCCAAAATCCCGTTTTTACCGGGACTGAATAACTTGCCCGAATATACTTCAGGGACTACCCACAAACATGCACTTAAGAACAAACATTTACAAACAGGTACAGTTGCCCACTAATCAATTTTCCGCGGCATCCTCTATTACTTACGCTAATACCCGTCCTAAAGTGGCCTGACGTACAAAACGGGAAGCCCTGCTCCCCATATTTTTAGTCACATAGAAGAAAAAATCAACTTCCATTTCTAGGTTAATGAAGATAAATATAGTAGTTTTGCATTCCTCTTTTTTGGGTGATTAGCTCAGTTGGCTAGAGCGCTGCCTTGACAGGGCAGAGGTCGTTGGTTCGAATCCAATATCACCCACCCTTTCCTCTTCTTAGATAGTTCCCACTCGCATTTGCCCCTTTGTTATTTACAGATTCATTGGGTGCCGTTGGGATTAGTAACCTTGTGTAAGGATAAGACAATCTTTTCTATTTTGGTTCTTTGACAAATTCCGTGATTCAAAGTCAATCAAAAATATAAACCAACGCTTCTAAAGGCACTTTTGATTTAGTGCTTGTTTGGAGCTTGCTCCTACTGCCCATACCCAGGCGGGACCGTAT